>NZ_NMQT01000001.1 GCF_002234405.1 Amycolatopsis thailandensis
CCGTCGAGGAAGGCGTTGGCGGCCGCGTAGTTGCCCTGCCCGGCGTTGCCGAAGACCCCGGCGGCCGAGGAGAACAGGACGAACGCCGCGAGCTCGTGCCCCTTGGTCAGTTCGTGCAGATGCCAAGCGGCGGCGGCCTTGGGACCGAACACGGTCGAGAGCCGTTCCGAGGTGAGCGCGCCGACGAGGCCGTCGTCGAGGACACCCGCCGCGTGCACGACCCCGGTCAGCCTGGGGATCCCGGCCACGAGGCCTTCGACGGAAGCGCGGTCGGCGACGTCGCACGCTTCGACGCGGACGTTCGCGCCCAGTCCGGTCAGTTCGGCGGCAAGTTCCGCCGCGCCCGGCGCGTCCGGGCCACGTCGGCTCGTGAGCACCAGTTCTTGGACGCCGTGTGCCTGGACGAGGTGCCGGGCGAGGTGGGCACCGAGGCCGCCGGTACCGCCGGTGACGAGGACAGTCCCGCCCGCCAAAGCCGAAGGCTCGGTGGTTCGCGTGCCCACCAGCGTCAGTTTCGGCGCGTACAGCTTGCCTTCGCGCAGCAGCAACTGGTCTTCGCCGGTGGCCAGCGCCTTGCCGAGGATCGAGGTGTCACCGTCGCCGTCGACGAGGACGAACCGGCCCGGGTTCTCCGACTGCGCCGCGCGCACCAGGCCCCAGACCGCGGCGGCGGCCGGATCCGCACCGTCCTCTTCGGACAGTGCGACGGCACCGGCGGTCAGCACGACCAGACGGGCGGCTGTGGACTCCTGCAACGCGGCGAGGACGGTCGCGGTCGCCGTACGCGCCGCGTCGGCCACGTCACCCGCGGGTTCGGCGAGCTCCAGGACGACGGCTTCGGACGACTCCGCGCCGGTGTCCCCGAGACGGGCCCACGACGTTTCGCCGTCGCCCACCGGAACCGGCGACCAGACGATCCGGTGCAGCGACTCGCTCGGCTCCGTCACGGCCACCGGGCGCTCGCCGAAGGTCACCTCGGCGGACAGCACCGGGGCTCCCGCGAGGTCGAACACCGCCAGCTCCCCCGCCTCGCTCAGGTGCGCCCGGACGGTGGTGGCGCCGGTGGCGTGCAGGGTCACGTTCCGCCAGGCGACCGGCCAGCCGCGTTCGGCCAGCACCGGGTCGAGCAGGCTCGGGTGCAGCCCGTACAGCTGCGCGCTGTCGTCCGGCAGGGTCAGTTCGGTGAAGACTTCGGGGAGCGCCGGTGCCGGCGCGGGTGCCTCGACCAGGAAACCGGTGCCGTGCCGCTGCCAGCCCGCACCGGTCCGGGTGTGGACCGAAACCGGGCGACGGCCGTCGTTCTCGGCGCCGACGGAGACCTGGACCTCGCGGTCCCCGGTCAGCGGCGCCTCGACGGCGAATTCGGCCAGGGTGCCCGCGCCGGCCTCGTCACCCGCGCGGATCGCCAGTTCGACGAGCAGCGTGTCCGAAGGGTCGGCGGGAAGGACACCGGTGCACAGGACCGCACCGTCGTCCGCCGAGGTCACGGCGGAAGCAAGGACCGGGTGACGCAGGCCGCCCGCGACGCGCACCACGGCGGGCTCACGCAGCCAGTACCGCTCGTGCTGGAAGGCGTAGGTCGGCAGGTCGACGACGCGCGGCTTCGCGGGGGCGAAGAACGCGGGCCAGTCGACGTCGATCCCGCGGACGTGCAGGCGGGCCAGCGCGGTGACCGCGGTCCCCGGCTCGTCCTTCTCGTCACGCAGGGCGGGAATAGCCTCGCCGGATCCCGCGGCCAGCGCCGAAAGCACCGCCGCCGGGCCGATCTCGAGGAAGGTGGTCACGTTCTCGGCCGAAAGGGTGGTCAGCGCGTCGGCGAACCGGACCGGTTCCCGCACGTGCCGCACCCAGTACGCCGGGTCGGTCGGATCAGCCTGCTCGGCGACGGTCGACACGATCGGGATCAGCGGTTCGGAGAACGACAGTTCCCGCACCACGGCGGCGAAGTCGTCGAGCATCGGGTCCATCAGCGGCGAGTGGAACGCGTGGGAGACGTCGAGGCGCTTCACCTTGCGGCCGCGGGCTTCCAGCGTCGCGGCGGCGGCGAGCACCGGCTCCTCCGCACCCGAGAGCACGACGGCGTCCGGACCGTTGACCGCCGCGATGGCCACGCCGAACTCGGCGACCTCGGCTTCGGTCGCCTGCACGGCGACCATCACGCCGCCTTCGGGCAGCGCCTCCATCAGCCTGCCGCGCGCTTCGATCAGTTTCGCGGCGTCCTCCAAGGAGAACACGCCCGCGACGTGCGCGGCGGCGATCTCGCCGATCGAATGCCCGGCGACGAACGCGGGCCGCACACCCCAAGACTCGAAGAGCCGGTAAAGCGCGACTTCCAGGGCGAAGATCGCGGGCTGCGCGGTCCCCGTCCGGCTCAGGTCGCCGTCGAGGGAAAGGAGCGCGGCGACCTCGTCGTAAGCCTTGGCGAACGCGGGGAAGGCTTCGTAGAGCCCCTGACCCATTCCGGCGCGCTGCGAACCCTGTCCGGTGAACAGGAACGCCAGGCGGCCTGAGACGAGTTCGCCGGAGGCCAGCGTCCGCAGTCCGGCGCCGGGCTCGCCGACGACGACCGCGCGGTGCGCATGGTGCGTACGGGTGGTCGCCAGCGAGAAACCGGCGTCGACACTCAAGTCCACTGTGGACAGACGAGAAGTCTGCGCCGCCAGCGCTTCCGGCGTCCGTCCGGAAAGCAGCAGAGGTACCACGGGCAGCGTGCCCGAGGGCTCGGGCTCGGCTTCGGCCGGGGCCTGTTCGAGGACGACGTGGGCGTTGGTGCCGCTGATGCCGAACGACGACACCCCGGCACGGCGCGGACCATCGGTTTCGGGCCACGGCGTCTGCTCGGTGAGCAGCGAAATGTCACCCGCGGTCCAGTCGACGTGCGGGGTCGGCTCGTCGACGTGCAGGCTCGCCGGGACGACGCCGTGGTGCATCGCCTCGACCATCTTGATGATCCCGGCGACCCCGGCGGCGGCCTGCGTGTGGCCGATGTTGGACTTGACCGAACCGAGCAGCAGCGGCCGCTCGCGGTCGCGGCCGTACGTGGCCAGCAACGCCTGCGCCTCGATCGGGTCGCCCAGCGGCGTGCCCGTGCCGTGCGCCTCGACGACGTCCACAGTGGACGATTCGACCCCGGCGTTGGCCAGCGCCGATCGGATCACGCGCTGCTGCGAAGGTCCGTTGGGGGCGGTGAGGCCGTTGGACGCGCCGTCCTGGTTGACCGCGGAGCCCTTGACGACGGCGAGGACGCGGTGTCCGTTGCGGCGGGCGTCGGAAAGACGCTCCAGCACCAGGATTCCGACGCCTTCGGCCCAGTTCGTGCCGTCGGCGGCCCCGGCGAACGGCTTGCAGCGGCCATCCGGTGCCAGTCCGCGCTGCCGCGAGAACTCGACGAACATGTCCGGCGAGGCCATCACGTTGACGCCGCCCGCCAGCGCGAGCGAGCACTCCCCCGATCGCAGTGACTGCGCGGCCAGGTGCACGGCGACCAGCGAGGACGAGCAGGCGGTGTCGACGGAGACCGCCGGGCCTTCCAGGCCGAGCGCGTAGGCGACGCGGCCGGAGACGACGCTGCTGAACGACGCGGTGCCGAGGAACCCCTCGACCTGCTCGGGAATCGCGCTCAGCCGTGAGATGTAGTCGTTGGACAGCGCCCCGGCGAAGACACCGGTGCTGGTGCCACGCAGGGAAGCCGGGTCGATGCCCGCCCGCTCCAGCGCCTCCCACGACGTCTCCAGGACCTGGCGCTGCTGCGGATCGATGGCCAGTGCCTCACGCGGCGAGATCCCGAAGAACTCGGCGTCGAAGTCGCCCGCGTTGTAGAGGAAAGCGCCTTCGGACGCGTACGTGGTGCCGCGGTGGTCGGGGTCCGGGTGGAAGAGCGAGTCCAGGGGCCAGTCACGGTCGGCCGGGAAGTCCCCGACGCCGTCGCGGCCGTCGGCGACCAGCTGCCAGAGCTCGGCGGGTGAGGTGACCTCGCCCGGGTACCGGCAGCCCATGCCGACGATGACGATCGGATCGTCGTGGATACCGGACCCGGCCGCGACGGGGGGACTCGCGACCGGGGCCGGCGTCTCGTCCCCGACGAGTTCGCCGCGCAGGAAGACCTTCAGCGCGTCGGGCGTCGGGTGGTCGAAGACGAGCGTCGCGGGCAGCCGGAGACCGGTCGCGGCGCCGAGACGGTTGCGCAGTTCGACCGCGGTGAGCGAGTCGAAGCCGATTTCGTTGAACGCGCGGGTCGCGGCGATCCCGGCCGCGTCGGCGTGCCCGAGGACCAGGGCGACCTCGCGGCGCACCAGGTCCAGCAGCAGTTCGTCGCGGTCCGGCGCGGGCAGCCCGGCGAGTTTGCGCCGCAGTTCGCCCGCCTGCTCGGCGGTGGCGGTCTTGGCCTTCGCCCGGCCGGATCCGCCGACCAGCGCGCGGATCAGCGGCGAGATCGGGGCGTCGCTGCCGCGCACGGTCGCGCGGTCGAATTTGAGGCCGAGCAGGACGGCGTGGTCGAGGCCGACCGCGCGGTCGAACATCGCCAGGCCCTCTTCCGGGTCGATCGGCGGGAAACCGCTGCGGCGCATGCGTTCTTCGCCCGCGTCGCCGAGTTCGCCCTTCATGCCGCCGGACCACAGGCCCCACGCGACGGACTGCGCCGCGAGACCTTCGGCGCGACGGCGGGTGGCGAGGCCGTCGAGGAAGGCGTTGGCGGCGGCGTAGTTGCCCTGACCGGGGTTGCCGAGCACGCCGGCGGCCGAGGAGAACTGGACGAACCAGCGCAGCGGCAGCTCCGCGGTCAGCTCGTGCAGGTGCCAGGCGGCGTCGGCCTTCGGGGCGAGAACACGGTCGAGGCGTTCGGGGTTGAGCGCGTCGATCGGGGCGTCGTCGAGGACACCGGCCGCGTGGACGACGGCGGTGAGCGGATGCTCGCCGGGGATGGCTGCGAGCAGCGCGGCGACGGCGTCGCGGTCCGCGCTGTCACACGCGGCGATGGTGACTTCGGCGCCGAGCGCGGTCAATTCCTGCGACAACTCGGAAGCGCCGGGGGCCTCAGGACCGCGACGGCTGGTCAGGAGCAGGTGCCGGACGCCGTACTCGGTGATCAGGTGCTTGGCGAGCATCGCGCCGAGACCGCCGGTACCGCCGGTGATCAGGACGGTGCCCTCGGGTTCCGGGCCGCGCGGGATGGTGAGCACGACCTTGCCGATGTGCTTGGCCTGGCTGAGCAACCGGAACGCCTCCGGGGCGCGGCGGACGTCCCAGACGTGACGCGGCAACGGCTTCAGGACACCGCTCGCGAACAGCTCCAGCACTTCGGCCCACATGCGGGAGAACTGCTCGGGTCCCGCTTCGATGAGGTCGTAAGGCCGGTAGTGCACGCCGGGGTGGTCCGCCGCGACCTGTTCGGGGTCACGCAGGCCCGCTTTGCCCATCTCCAGGAACCGGCCACCGCGCGGCAGCAGTCGCAGGGACGCGTCCACGAAGTCACCGGTCAGCGCATCGAGGACGACGTCGACGCCGCGTCCTTCGCTGGTGGCGAGGAAGTGCTGTTCGAAGTCGAGGGTGCGGGAGTTGGCGATGTGGCCGTCGTCCAGCCCGGCTTCGGTCAGCACGTGCTGCTTCGCGGGGCTGGCGGTGCTGTAGACCTCGGCGCCGAGGTGGCGGGCGATCTGGATCGCCGCCATGCCGACGCCACCGGCGCCCGCGTGGACGAGGACGGACTCCCCTGCTTTCAGTCCGGCGAGTTCCTTCAGCCCGAAGTAAGCGGTGAGGAACACCAGCGGGACAGACGCGGCTTCCTCGTCGGTCCAGCCGTCCGGAATCCGGGCGCACATCGAGCGCTGCGCGGTGGTGATGGAGCCGATGCCACCGATCGCCACGCCCATCACGCGGTCGCCGGGTGCGAGATCGTCCACTTCGGACCCGGTTTCCAGGACGACACCGGCGATCTCGTTACCGAGCGGGCCGGGCTCGCCCTCGAACATGCCGAGAACGTTGAGCGCGTCACGGAAGTTGAGGCCCGCGGCGCCGACGGCGACCCGGATGTGCCCGGGCTTGAGCGGTTCCAGGGCCTGGGGGCAGGGTTCGAGCCGCAGTTCCTCCAGCGTGCCGCGCGCGGCCATGCCGAGGCGCCACGCGGGTTCGGCGGGCGGGCTGAGTTCGTCGGTGCCGGGGACCGGGCCCAGCCGCAGGGCGGCGAAACCGCCGTCGCGCAAGGTCAGCTGAGGTTCGCCGGTCGCCAGCGCGGCGGCGAGTTCGGCCTCGGCCAGGTCGCCGGTCTCGGTGTCGACGAGCACGACCCTGCCCGGGAGTTCGCTCTGCGCGGAACGGCCGAGGCCCCAGACAGCGGCGGCGGCCGGATCGACACGGCCGGGGCCGATCGCGTCACAAGTGACGAGGACGAGTTTCGCGTCGGCGAACCGGTCTTCGGTGGAGAACTGCTGCAGGACGGCGAGAACCTCGCGGGTCGCGATGCTCGCACCGGTCGGGTCGGTGAACACCGGGAGCACGACGACCGGCGGTACGGAGCCACTGCCGACTCGCCCGTGGTAGGCCCACTCGACCTGGGCCGGGTCGGCCGGGGTGGGCAGCGGGGTCCAGTCGAGGCGGAACAGCGAGTCGAGACCGGGGGTCGCCGTGGTGACGGGGGCGAGTTCGCGCAGGGTCAGGGAGCCGATGGTGACGACCGGCGCACCGGTGCCGTCGGCGGCGCGCAGGGTGACCGCACCCGAGGCGGCGGGCGTGAGCTTCAGGCGCAGCGTGGACGCGCCGGTGGCGTGCAGGGTGACGTCCTGCCAGAGGAACGGCAGTTTGGCGCCACCCGGTTCCTCGCTCAGGAGGCCGATCGCGTGCAGACCGGCGTCGAGCAGCGCGGGGTGCAGGCCGAAGCGCTCGACGTCGGCCTTCGCGGTGTCTTCCGGCAGCGCGGTCTCGGCGAAGATCTCCTCGCCGAGCCGCCAGGCGGACTTGAGCCCCTGGAAGACCGGGCCGTACTCCAGTCCGGCGGCGGCGAACACCGGGTAGACGTCGGTGACCTCCACGGAGACGGCGTCGCGCGGCGGCCACTCGGCCAGGTCGAAGTTCGCGGCCGGGGCCTGCGGGGCCAGGGTTCCCGAACCGTGCAGCGTCCAGGCGCCTTCACCGGCACGGGAGTACACAGCTACGGCGCGGCGGCCGCTGTCGTCCGGGCCTGCCAGGACGACCTGGACGTCCAGCGGACCGGCCAGGACCATCGGCTCGCGCAGGGTGAGTTCTTCCAGATGCGCGCAGCCGGCTTCGTCACCGGCCCGCAGCGCGAGTTCGACCAGTGCGGTGCCGGGCACGATGACGGTCCCCGCGACGGCGTGATCGGAAAGCCAGGGGTGGGTGGACGGCGAGATGCGGCCGGTCAGGACGACCCCGGCACCGTCGGCGAGCGGGACGGCCGCGCCCAGCAGCGGGTGGGCGGCGTCGGCCAGGCCGAGCCCGCCAGGATCGCCCGCGCTGTGGCCGCCGCGCAGCCAGTAGTTCTCGCGCTGGAACGGGTACGTGGGCAGATCGATCGTGCGGGCTCCGGTGCCCTCGTAGAACGCGGTCCAGTCGACGCGGGCGCCGCGGACGTGCAGTTCGGCGAGCGCGGTCATCGCGGTCCGCGCTTCGGGGCGGTCCTTGCGCAGCACCGGGGTGACGAGGGTGCCTTCCGGCGGCAGTGTCCGCGCGGCCATCCCGGCCAGCACGGCGTCCGGGCCGATCTCGACGAACCGGGAAACCCCTTCGCCGCGCAGGAATCCGACGCCGTCGGCGAACCGGACGGGCTGCCGGACGTGCCGCGGCCAGTAGCCGGGCACGGTGACCTCGTCGGGTCCGGCGAGGCGGCCGGTCACGTTGGACACCACGGGGATGGTCGGCGTCCCGTGCGGGATTTCTTCGGCGATGACGCCGAATTCGGCGAGCATGCCGTCCATCCGCGCGGAGTGCGAGGCGTGGGAGATGTTGAGCCGCTTGATCTTCCGGCCGCGTTCGGCGAATTTCGCCGCGAGGGCCTCGGCGGCGGCTTCCTCGCCGGAGACGACGACCGAGTCGGGAGCGTTGAGCGCGCCGATGGCGAGGCCGTCGGTGAGTTCGGCGGCGACCTCCTCTTCAGTGGCCTGGATGCCGATCATCGCGCCGCCCGGGGGCTGCGCCTCCATCAGGCGGCCGCGCGCGGTGATCATCCGCGCGGCACCGGCCAGGTCCCAGACCCCGGCGACGTGGGCCGCCGCCAGTTCACCGGCGGAATGCCCGACGACGTAGTCCGGGTGCACACCCCACGCCTGCAGCAGGCGGAACAGCGCGACCTGCAAGGCGAACATCGCGGGCTGGGCGAAGGTCATCCGGTCGAGGAGCTTCTGGTCGTCACCGAAGACGACGTCGGCCAGCGGCCGCTCGAGGTGCGGGTCGAGCGCGGCGCACGCCTCGTCGAAAGCGGCGCGGTACGCGGGGAAGGTGTCGTAGAGCTCGCGGCCCATGCCGCAGCGCTGGGCTCCCATGCCGGAGAACAGGAACGCGGTGCGCCCGAGCAGCGGTTCACCGGTGACGACGCCGGGAGCGGGTTCGCCCTCGGCGAGCGCGGTCAATCCCGCTTTGAGGTCTTCCGGGGTCCCGACGATCGCGGCGCGCGACTCCAGCGCGGTCCGCGTGGTGGCCAGCGACCAGCCCAGGTCGAGCGGATCGACGTCGTCCACAGTGGACAGGAGTTCGGCGGCCGCGGCTTTCAGCGCGGCTGGACCGCGAGCCGAAAGCGGCCACGTCTGGACGGCGGGCGGAGTCCGCTCCGGCTCGGCTTCGTCGTCCGAGGGGGCCTGCTCCAGGATGACGTGCGCGTTGGTGCCGCTCATGCCGAAGGACGACACCCCGGCCCGTCGCGGACGATCGCCGGTGTCCCACGGCTTCGGTTCGGTGAGCAGTTCGACGGCCCCGGCCGTCCAGTCGACGTGCGGGGACGGCTCGTCGACGTGCAGGGTGCGGGGCAGCACGCCGCGGCGCATCGCCTCGACCATCTTGATGATCCCGGCGGCACCCGCCGCGGCCTGCGTGTGCCCGATGTTCGACTTGATCGACCCGAGCCACAGCGGGGTTTCCCGCTCGCGGCCGTAGGTGGCCAGCAGCGCCTGTGCCTCGATCGGGTCACCGAGGGTGGTACCGGTGCCGTGCGCCTCGACGGCGTCGACGTCGGCTGCGGCCAGCTTCGCGTTCTTCAGCGCGGCACGGATGACGCGCTGCTGAGCCGGGCCGTTGGGCGCCGTGAGCCCGTTGGACGCGCCGTCCTGGTTGACCGCGGAACCCTTGAGGACGGCGAGGATCCGGTGCCCGTTGCGGCGGGCGTCGGACAGCCGCTCCAGTAGGAGCATGCCCGCGCCCTCGGACCAGCCGGTGCCGTCCGCCCCGGCGGCGAACGCCTTGCAGCGCCCGTTCGGTGCCATGCCGCGCTGACGCGAGAACTCGACGAACGTCTCCGGCGTGGCCATCACCGTGACCCCGCCGGCCAGCGCCAGCGAGCACTCCCCCGACCGCAGGGCGTGCGCCGCGAGGTGCACCGCGACCAGCGAAGACGAGCACGCCGTGTCGATGGTGACCGCCGGGCCCTCCAGCCCGAGGGTGTAGGCGAGCCGCCCCGACAGCACGCTGTTGGACGAGCCGGTGCCCAGGAACCCCTCCACCTCTTCGGATCCGCCGTCGAACCCGGAGACGTACTCGCTGCGCATGGCCCCGGCGAACACACCGGTGGCGCTGCCCTTCAGCGCGGCCGTGTCCAGCCCCGCCCGTTCGAACGTCTCCCAGGTGACCTCCAGCAGCAGCCGCTGCTGCGGGTCCATCGCGAGGGCTTCCCGCGGCGAGATGCCGAAGAAGCCCGCGTCGAACTCCCCCGCGTCGTGCAGGAATCCGCCCTGGTCGCTGTAGCTGGTGCCCCGGTGTTCCGGATCCGGGTGGTACAGCCCGTCGGTGTCCCAGCCCCGGTTCGCCGGGAACCCCGTCATCCCGTCCCCGCCGCCGTCGACGAGGTCCCACAGTCCTTCCGGCGAGGTGACCCCGCCCGGGAACCGGCAGGCCATGCCGATCACGGCCAGGGGTTCGGAGCCGCTCTCCTCGGCTTCTCGCAGACGGCGCCGCGTCTCACGCAGTTCGGCGGTCAGTCGCTTGAGGTAGTCGAGCGTCCGCTCGTCGGTGGTCATGACGGTGGTCCTCCTCGCGGCGGCGGGCCGGGGGTCAGAGTTCGTTGTCCAGCAGGGCGAACATGTCGTCGATGGTGTCCACTTCCAGGTCGGCGTCGCCGCCGGACGGACGGACGCGGTCCTGCCACAGGGCCACCAGGTTCCGCAGCTTCGCCTCGACCTCGGCCCCGTCCGCGCTTGCCAAGTCCACTGTGGACAATTCGGCGGCGAGCTTGTCGATTCCCGACGCCAGGCCGGTTTCCTCTGTCGCGGCAGGTCCCGCGGCGTCTATCTCGGACTGGAGGAACTTGGCGAGGTCGTCCGGGGTCGGGTAGTCGAAGATCAGCGTCGCGGGCAGGCGCAGCCCGGTGGCCGCGTCGAGACCGTTACGCAGCTCGACCGCGGTCAGCGAGTCGAAGCCCAGATCGGTGAACGCCCGGCCCGGCTCGATCGAGTCCGCACCGTCGTGCCCGAGTGCCACGGCGGCCTGGCCGCGCACCACGTCGAGCAGCACCCGTTCGGCGTCCACTTGCGACAGTCCGGCGAGCCGTCGCTTGAGCCCGTCGGCCTGCGCCGCCGCGTCCACCGGAGCGGCGCGCCGCACCGAACCGCGGACGAGACCGCGCAGCAGCGGCGGCACCGGACCGGTCATCGAGCGGAGCCCGGCGACGTCCAGCTTGACCGGCACCGAGACCGGTTCGGCCAGGCCGGTGGCCAGGTCGAACAACTCCAGCCCCTCGACCGGGTCGAAACTGCCGACCCCGTCGCGGCCCATCCGGTCCGCGTCGGCCGAGTCGCCCATGCCGTCGGCCCAGAGGCCGAAGGCGAGCGACGTCGCGGGCAGGCCGAGGCCGCGGCGGTGGTGCGCCAGCCCGTCGAGGAAGGTGTTCGCGGCGGCGTAGTTCGCCTGCCCCGGCGCGCCGAGCACCCCGGCGGCCGACGAGAACAGGACGAACATGGTCAGGTCGTGACCACGGGTGAGTTCGTGCAGGTTCCACGCCGCGTCCACCTTGGGCCGCAGCACCTTTTCGAGCCGCTCGGGGGTGAGCGCGGTCAGCAGGCCGTCGTCGAGGACACCGGCCGCGTGCACCACCCCGGTCAGCCCGGGCGTGCGGTCCAGTACCTCGGCGAGCGAGGCGCGGTCGGCGGCGTCGCACGCCTCGATCCGCACGTTCGCGCCGAGTTCGGTCAGTTCCGCCGTCAATTCGGCCGCGCCGGGCGCGTCCGGACCGCGACGGCTGGTCAGCACCAGGTCCCGGATGTCGTGCTTGGTCACCAGGTGCCTGGCCAGCACCGCGCCGAGACCGCCGGTACCGCCGGTGACGAGCACCGTGCCGCCGATCGGGCGGCGCGGCACGGTCAGCACGACCTTGCCGACGTGCTTGGCCTGGGACAGGAACCGCAGCGCCTCCGGTGCCCGGCGCAGATCCCAGGTCCGGATCGGCAGCGGGGTGAGCGCGCCCTGGTCGAACAAGGTGATCAGCTCCTCCCATATCCGCGCGATCCGGTGGTTGCCGGCGTCGATCACGTCGAACGCCTGGTAAGTCACACCGGGATGGTGCCCCGCGGCGCCGCCGTCCGGACGGACGTCGGTCTTCCCCATTTCCACGAACCGTCCACCGCGCGGTAACAGGCGCATCGACGCGTCGATGAAGTCGCCCGTCAGCGCGTTGAGGACGACGTCCACGCCGTTCCCGCCGGTGGTCTCGCGGAACCGCTCCTCGAAGTCGAGCGTCCGCGACGAGGCGATGTGGTCATCGGCCAGTCCGGCCGCGCGCAGGACGTCCCATTTGCCCTCGCTCGCGGTGCCGAACACCTCGGCGCCGAGGTGCCGGGCGAGTTGCGTGGCGGCCATGCCGACACCACCCGCCGCGGCGTGGATGAGCACCGACTCGCCCTTCTTCAGCGCGCCGAGGTCGGTCAGCGCGTAGTAAGCGGTGAGGAACACCAGCGGCACCGACGCGGCTTCTTCGAACGTCCAGCCCTCGGGCATCTTCGCCAGCAGGTCCCGGTCGGCGAAGGTGAGCGGGCCGAACCCGCCGTGCACCAGGCCCATCACCCGGTCGCCCACGACGAGATCGTCCACTTCGGACCCGACGTCGGTGACGACACCGGCGGCCTCGTAGCCGATCCGGCCGGCGTCACCCGGGTACATGCCGAGCACGTTGAGCACGTCGCGGAAGTTCGTCCCGGCCGCCCGGGTGGCGATCCGGACCTCACGCGGCAGCAACGGTTCCAGCACGTCCGGGTACGGCTCGAAGGAGAGCCTGTCGAGCGTGCCCTTGACGACGCTGTCCAGGCGCCAGGCCTCTTCGTGCCACGGCGGCACGAGATCGGTCGACGACGCGGCGGTCAGCAGCCGGGCGGCGTGGACGACGCCGTCACGGACGGCCAGCTGGGTTTCGTCGCCCAGCACGGCCAGCGCGGTGTCGACGTGCGCCTCGGCGGCGTCGAGCAGCACCAGGCGACCGGGGTTCTCGGACTGGGCACTGCGGACCAGACCCCAGACCGCGGCCGAAGCCGGGTCGATAATGTCCGATGTAGACACGGCGACCGCGTTTTCGGTGCGCACGACGAGGATGGCGTCCTTCTCCTCGGCCAGCCACTCCTGAAGTTTCGCCAGCGTGCTTCGCAGCAGAGCGTGCGCGGCCGCCGGGGTCTCGTCGGCGCCGGGTACCGCCGAGAGCAGCTCTGTCGCCGGAGCCGGGGACTCGTTCGTGACCTGGGCCCAGCCGAGCCGGAACAGTGAGTCCGAAGTGGACGGATCCACTAGGCCGAGGTCGGTGACCTCACGCAGCAGCAACGACCCCACCGTCAGCACCGGCGCTCCGGCACCGTCGGTGAGTTCCAGCCGCACCGAGTCCGTGCCGGAGGCCGCGACCCGGACGCGGGCGGCGGTGGCGCCGGCCGCGTGCAGGACGACGTCACGCCAGAGGAACGGCAGCCGGGTGGTTTCGGCGTTCCCGGGCAGCAGGCCGATGGCGTGCAGCGCGGCGTCGAGCAGGGCCGGGTGCAGGCCGAACTTCCCGGCGTCGCCGTGCGCGGCGGCGGGAAGTTCGAGGTCCGCGCAGACCTCTTCACCCACGAGCCAAGCGGCGGTGAGGCCCTGGAACACCGGCCCGTATTGCAGGCCCGCGTCGGCGAGCCCCGCGTAAAGCTCGGTGACGTCGACTGCCTGAGCTCCGGCAGGCGGCCACGTGGCGTCCTTGGCCGCCGGATAGGCGTCCCCGGGGGCGAGCAGGCCGGTCGCGTGCTCGGTCCACTGGGCCTCGCCGAGGCGGGAGTGGATCGACACCGGACGTCGTCCGTCGTCGTCCGGCGATCCGACCACCACCTGCACGGCCAGTCCGCCGGTCTCCGGCAGCACCATCGGTGCGGCCAGGGTCAGTTCGGCCACCCGGGAGCAGCCGAGTTCGTCGCCCGCCCGGACGGCGAGTTCGACCAGGGCCGCGCCGGGGACCAGCACGGTGCCGAGCACCGCGTGATCGGCCAGCCACGGCTGCACGGCGCGGGACAGCCTGCCGTAGCCGACCAGGCCGTCTTCGCCCGCCGTCGGCACGGTCGCGCCGAGCAGCGGGTGCCCGGCCGCGGCCAGGCCGAGCCCGGCGGCGTCACCGGCGACGGCGGGCGGGTCGAGCCAGAACCGTTCGCGCTGGAACGCGTAGGTGGGCAGCGGGACGGCGTGGGCGTCCGTGCCCTCGAAGAACTTCGCCCAATCGACCTCAACCCCCGCCGCAATTAGTCGACTAAATGCGAGGGCGGCGGTCTGGCGTTCGTCACGGTCCTTGCGCAGCACCGGGACGAACACCGCGTCGGGGGCGCTGTCGAGGCCCATCGCGGAGAGCACGCCGTCCGGGCCGAGTTCCGCGAACCGGGTGACGCCTGCCGCCGAGAGCGCGGCGACGCCGTCGGCGAACCGCACGGTCTCTCGGACGTGGCGGACCCAGTACCCCGGGTCGGTCAGATCGGCCGTTTCGCTCACGGTGGACACGATCGGGATCCGCGGCTCGGAATACTCCAGCGACGCCGCCACTTCGGCGAACTCCGCCAGCATCGGCTCCATGAGCGCCGAGTGGAACGCGTGGGAGACGACCAGTGCCTTGGTGCGGCGGCCTTCCTGCGCGAACCGGTCAGCGACCTGGCGGACCGGACCGTCCACACCGGACAGGACGATCGCCTGCGGTCCGTTGACCGCCGCAAGGCAGACCTCGTCGGACAGGAACTCGCGCACCTCGTCCTCGGTCGCCTGGACCGCGACCATCGCGCCACCTTCCGGCAGCGCCTCCATCAACCGACCGCGGGCTTCGACGAGCTTCGCCGCGTCCTCCAGGGAGAACACGCCCGCCACCTGGGCTGCGGCGATCTCGCCAATCGAGTGCCCGGCCAGGAAATCGGGCCGGATCCCCCACGACTCCACCAGCCGGAACAACGCCACTTCCAGGGCGAAGATCGCGGGCTGCGCGGTGCCGGTGCGGTCGATATCTCCATCAAGCGGAAGCAGCGCGGTGACCTCGTCGTAAGCCTCGGCGAACACCGGGAAAGCGTCGTAGAGACCTTGCCCCATGCCGAGCCGCTGGGACCCCTGACCGGTGAACAGCATCGCGAGCTTGCCCTCGGCCACGCGGCCGGTGACGACGTCCGGGGTAGTCCCGCCACCCGCGAGGGCGGCCAGTCCGGAGCGCAAGTCGCCGGTGAGCACCGCCCGCCGTTCGAACGCGGTCCGCGTGGTCGCCAGGGCGTAACCGATGTCGACCGGGTCGGCGAACCCGACGGTGCCGAGCAGTCGTCCGGCCTGGGCCCGCAGCGCGTCTTCCGTGCGGGCGCTCAGCACCCACGGCAGTAGCGACGGCGCCGCCGGGGCCGCGTGCTTCACCGGCTCCGGGACCTGCTCCAGGATGACGTGCGCGTTGGTACCGCTGATGCCGAACGCCGACACCGCCGCGCGCCGGGGCCTGTCCGCCTCGGGCCAAGGACGTGCCTCGGTCAGCAGCCGGACCTCGCCCTCGCTCCAGTCGACGTGCGGGGACGGCTCGTCGACGTGCAGGGTGGCGGGCAGGACGCCGTGCCGCATCGCCTCGACCATCTTGATGATCCCGGCGAGCCCGGCGGCGGCCTGCGTGTGGCCGATGTTGGACTTCACCGAACCCAGCCACAGCGGTTCCTCGCGGTCCTGGCCGTAGGTGGCCAGCAGCGCCTGTGCCTCGATCGGGTCACCCAGCGCGGTTCCCGTGCCGTGCGCCTCGACGATGTCCACAGTGGACGATTCGACGCCCGCCGCGGCCAATGCGCGCCGGATGACCCGTTGCTGCGAGGGTCCGTTGGGCGCGGTCATGCCGTTGGACGCGCCGTCCTGGTTGACCGCGCTGCCGCGGACCACCGCCAGCACGTGACGTCCGTTGCGACGGGCGTCGGAAAGCCGTTCCAGGAGCAGGAATCCGGCGCCCTCGGCCCAGGCGGTGCCGTCGGCCGCGGCCGCGAACGGCTTGCAGCGGCCGTCGGCGGCCAGGCCGCGCTGGCGGGAGAACTCGATGAACGGGTTGGGGCTGGCCATCACGGTCGCGCCGCCGACCAGCGCCAGTCCGCATTCACCGGAGCGCAGCGCTTGCGCCGCCCAGTGCAGGGCGACCAGCGAGGACGAGCACGCCGTGTCGACCGAGACCGCCGGGCCTTCGAGCCCGAAGGTGTAGGCGACTCGGCCGGTCAGCACGCTGCTCGCGCTGCCGGTCCCGAGCAGGCCCTCCATCCCGTCCGGGGTGGCGGCGAGACGCGACGCGTAGTCGTCGTACATGACACCGGCGAACACACCGGTGGCGCTGCCGCGCAGCGAGACCGGATCGATCCCGGCGCGTTCGAACGCCTCCTGCGCGGTCTCCAGCAGCAGCCGCTGCTGCGGGTCGACGGTGACCGCCTCGCGCGGAGAGATGCCGAAGAACTCCGCGTCGAAGTCGGCGGCGTCGTGCAGGAAACCGCCCTCGCGGGCGTAGCTGGTGCCGGGGTGGTCGGGGTCCGGGTGGTACAGCCCGTCGAGGTCCCAGCCGCGGTCGGTCGGGAACGGCGTGATCGCGTCGGTCCCTTCGGCGACCAGGCGCCACAGGTCCTCCGGCGAGCTGACGCCGCCCGGGAAGCGGCAGCTCATCGCGACGATCGCGATGGGCTCGTCCGGCTCGGCGACCCGCACCGGTTCGACGTCCACAGTGGACGCCTCTCCGGACAGTTCGCCGCGGATGTACGTGGCCAGTGCCGCCGGGTTCGGGTGGTCGAAGATCAGCGTGGCGGGCAGCCGCAGCCCGGTCGCCTCGTCGAGCCGGTTGCGCAGTTCGACCGCGGTGAGCGAGTCGAAGCCGAGTTCGGTGAACGCGCGGCCGGCCTCGACCGACGTCGCGGTGCCGTGTCCGAGCACGTCGGCGACGTGACCCCGGACCAGGTCGACCAGATGCGAGAGCTGGTCGGCGGGTGAGAGCCGGGCGAGCGTCGCGGTCAGCCCGGCGGCGGCCGCGGCGTTGGCCGCACCCCGCCGCTTCGGCACCCGGACCAGACCGCGCAGCGCGGGTGCGGGCTCGGTCGTGCGAGCCAGCGTGCGCAGCGTCGCCAGGTCGAGCTTGACCGGCACCGGGACCGGCGTCGAAGCGGCCAGCGCGGCGTCGAACAACGCCAGGCCCTCTTCGTCGGTCAGCGCCCCGAATCCCGCGCGGGCGAGCCTGTCCACATCGGACTGCCCGCCCATGCCGTTGGCCCACAGGCCGTACGCGAGCGAACGGGCGGGCAGGCCCTCGGCTTGACGGCGGCGCGCGAGGTCGTCGAGCAGGGCGTTGGCCGCGGCGTAACTGGCCTGCCCCGGACCGCCGAGGATTCCGGACACCGAGGACACCAGGACGAACTGGGTCAACGGCTTGCCGAGGGTGAGTTCGTGGAGCGCGAGCGCCGCCTCGGCCTTGGGCCGCAGCACGGTGTCGAAGCGCTCCGGGGTCAGTTCGGTGACGACGCCGTCGTCGAGCACACCGGCGGCGTGCACGATCCCGGTGAGGTCTTCGATCCCGTCGAGCAGGACGGCGAGCGCGTCGCGGTCGGTGACGTCGCAGGCGACGACGTCGGCGCCGAGTTCTTCCGCCAGCTCCGCCGCGCCCGGAGCGTCGAGACCACGACGGCTGGTGAGGACCAGCTTCGTGACGCCGGGTGCGAGGTGCCGGGCGATCGCGGCCCCGACCCCGCCGGTGCCGCCGGTGACGAGAACCGTGCCCTCGCCCCAGATCGCTGCCTCACCCGGGGTGGCCCGGGCGAGACGCGGGACTTCCGCGACGCCGTCGCGGATCCGCACCTGCGGTTCACCGGTGGCCAGTGCCAGGCTGACGTCCTCGCCTTCGAGGACGACGAACCGGTCCGGGTGCTCCGAGGCGGCGGTGCGGGCGAGACCGCGCACAGCGGCCCCGGCCGGAGTGTCACCGGTGCGGATCACCAGCCGTGTCCCGCCGTCGGCCAGGAACTCCTGGATCGCGGTCAGGGTCTCGGCCAGTGCCGCTCGCGGCTCGCCTTCGGGTGCGGTGAAGACCGTGACGTCCTCAGGAACCTCGCCGTCGGCGGGTACCTCGACCCAGGTCAGTTCGTACAGCGAGTCCGTTTGCTGCGCCGGTGCCTCGGCGGTGCGGACCGCGACCGTGCCGATCGTGGCGACCGGCGCACCGGTGGTGTCGGTGACCAGCAAGGAGAATCCGGATCCGGCGGGCGTGACCCGGACGCGCAGCGCGGTGGCGCCGGTGGCGTGCAGGGTGACGTCGCCGAACAGGAACGGCAGGCGGGTGCCCTCGCCCGGCAGGAGACCGAGGGTGTGGAGCGCCGCGTCGAGCAGCGCCGGGTGCAGGCCGAAGCCGTCGACGTCGGTGCCCTCGGGCAGTTCGATCTCGGCGAAGACGGTGTCGCCATCGCGCCAGGCGGTGGCGAGCCCGCGGAACGGCGGTCCGTAGTCGAGCCCCGCGGCCGCCATGTCCGCGTAGAGCCCGTCGAGTGAGAGCGGCTCGGCGGCGGGCGGCCATTCCGTGAGCCCGGTCGGCACGGCGGCCGTCTCCGGGGTGAGCGTGCCCGTCGCGTGCTCGGTCCATTCCCCTTGCGGGGCACGCGAATGCACCGAAACCGGACGACGTCCGCCGGTGCCCGCGGCGCCGACGAGCACCTGGACGTCCAGCGCGCCGTGCGGCGGCAGCACCAGCGGCGCGGCGAGGGTCAGTTCCTCCACGCCTCCGCAGCCGGCTTCGTCACCGGCGCGAACGGCGAGTTCGAGCAGTCCGGTGCCGGGGACGAGCACTTCACCGAACGCGGCGTGCCCGGCCAGCCACGGATGCGTGGCGACCGAAAGCCGTCCGGTGAGCACCCAGCCGTCACCGTCGGCGAACGGCACGGCGGCACCCAGCAGCGGGTGCCCGGCGACCTGGAGCCCGGCCGAGGTGACGTCGCCCGCTCCGGTCCCGGCGGCGAGCCAGAAGCGGCGGCGGTCGAACACCGACGTCGGCAGGTCGACGACGCGGGCACCGGTCGGGCGGAACACCGCCGCCCAGTCGACTCCGACGCCGCGGGTGTACGCGGTGGCCAGCGTGGTGAGCGCGGTCTCGGCCTCGTCGCGGTCGGCGCGCAGGAACGACGACGCGAAGGTGTCCGGGCCGTCGTCGGCGAGCGCGGTCAGCACGGCGGCCGGGCCCAGTTCCAGGAACCTGGTCACCCCGGCCTCGCGCAGCCACGCCAGCCCGGCGTCGAACCGGACGGTGGCACGGACGTGCTCCACCCAGTACTCCGGTTCGGCGACCCGCGCCGTCCGTTCACCATCCACTGTGGACACGAACGGGATCGTCGGCGCCGAGAACTCCAAGCTCCGCACCACGGCGGCGAACTCGTCGAGCATCGGCTCCATCAGGGCCGAGTGGAACGCGTGCGAGACCTCCAGCCGCTTGGTACGGCGGCCGAGCTTCTCGAACTTCTTGGCCAGCTTCAGCGTCGGCGACGCGGCGCCCGAAAGAACCACCGCGTCCGGGCCGTTCACAGCGGCCAGCGAGACCTTCGGCGTCAGATGCTCGCGCACCTCGTCCTCACTCGCCTGGACCGCGACCATCGCGCCGCCCTCGGGCAGCGCCTCCATCAACCGGCCACGAGCCTCGACGAGCTTGGCCGCGTCCGCCAGGGAAAGCACCCCGGCGACGTGCGCCGCCGCGAACTCGCCGATCGAGTGCCCGGCCACGAAATCGGGCGTCATGCCCCAGGACTCGGCGAGCCGGTACAGCGCGACTTCGAGTGCGAAGATCGCGGGCTGCGCGGCGCCGGTGCGGTTCAGGTCGCCGCCGGTCGGGAGCAGTGCGGCGACCTCGTCATAGGCCTTGGCGAACACCGGGAAGGCGGCGTAGAGCCCTTCGCCCATGCCGAGACGCTGGGATCCCTGACCGGTGAACAGGAACGCCGTCCGTCCGGACAGCACGCGCCCGGTGACGACCGACGGCGTGATCGTGCCCTCGGCCAGCGAGCCGAGTCCGGCGCGGAGTTCTTCTTCCGTGGCACCGAGCACGACGGCACGCCGTTCGTGCGCGGTCCGGGTCGTGGCGAGCGCGAAACCGACGTCGACCGGCTCGCCGTCGCGGCCGAGCAGTCGCCCGGCCTGCTCCCGCAGGGTGTCTTCGGCGCGGCCGGAGAGCACCCACGGCACGAGCGCCGGAGTCACGACCTCGCGCGGTGCGGGGGTTTCGGCCGGAGGCTGTTCGAGGATGACGTGCGCGTTGGTGCCGCTGATCCCGAACGACGACACGGCGGACCGGCGCGGACGTCCGGTCTCCGGCCACTCCCGGCCGTCGGCGAGCAGCTCGACGTCACCGGCTTCCCAGTCGACGTGCGGCGTCGCCTCGCCCAGGTGCAGCGTCGGCGGCAGGACACCGTGGCGCATCGCCTGGACCATCTTGATGATCCCGGCGACGCCCGCCGCGGCCTGCGTGTGGCCGAAGTTGGACTTCACGGAGCCGAGGTACAGCGGCTCGCCGTCACGCTCGCGGCCGTAAGTGGCCAGGAGCGCCTGAGCCTCGATCGGGTCGCCCAGCGTCGTACCGGTGCCGTGCGCCTCGACAGCGTCCACAGTGGACGACGGGACCCCGGCGGCGGCCAGCGCCTGACGAATCACGCGCTGCTGCGAGGGACCGTTAGGCGCGGTGAGGCCGTTGGACGCGCCGTCGGAGTTGACCGCGGAGCCCTTGACGACCGCGAGCACGCGGTGCCCGTTGCGGCGCGCGTCGGAAAGCCGTTCCAGCACGAGCATTCCGGCGCCTTCGGCCCAGCCGGTCCCGTCGGCGTCGGCCGAGAACGATTTGCAGCGGCCGTCGGCCGCGAGGCCGCGCTGACGGGAGAACCCGATGAACGTCTCCGGCGTCGCCATCACCGTGACACCGCCGGCCAGCGCCAGCGAGCACTCCCCCGACTTCAGCGCCTGCGTCGCCCAGTGCAGGGCCACCAGCGACGAGGAGCACGCGGTGTCGACCGAAACCGCGGGTCCCTCCAGACCGAGGGTGTAGGCGACACGGCCGGACAGCACGCTCCCCGAAGTGCCGGTGCCGAGGAAACCCTCGACGTCGTCGGGGACGTCGTTGCCAAGCCGGGTGCCGTAATCGTGGTACATGACGCCGGCGAACACGCCGGTCGGGGTGCCCTTGAGCGCCGTCGGGTCGGTGCCGGAACGCTCCAGCGCCTCCCACGCGACTTCGAGCAGCAGACGCTGCTGCGGGTCCATCGCGAGCGCCTCACGCGGCGAGATCCCGAAGAACTCCGGGTCGAAGTCGCCCGCGTCGTGCAGGAATCCGCCTTCGCGGGTGTAGGTCTTGCCCGGCCGGTCAGGGTCGGGGTCGTAGATGCCGTCGACGTCCCAGCCGCGGTCCTCGGGGAACCGGGTCACGCCGTCGCGGCCACCGGCGACCAGGTCCCACAGCTCTTCCGGCGACGTCACGCCGCCCGGGTAGCGGCAGGCCATGCCGACGATGACGATCGGGTCGCCGTCGGCGCGGGCGGCGGTGAAGACCGGGGTCGCGTCGGCGGGTTCGTCGAGCAGTTCGGCGAGCAGGAACTCGGCCAGCGCCGAGGGCGTCGGGTGGTCGAAGGTCAGCGTCGCGGGGAGCCGCAGCCCGGTGACCGTGCCGAGGCGGTTGCGGAACTCGACCGCGGTGAGCGAGTCGAAACCGAGGTCACCGAAGGCGCGGTCGGCCTCGACGGCGTCGGGGCTGGTGTGGCTGAGGACGTGCGCGGCCTCGGTGCGGACCAGTTCGGTCAGCAGCCGTGTGCGCTCACCGGCGGGCACGCCCGCCAGACGCTGCCGCAGGCCCGCGGCTTCCGCTTCCTCCGCGGCACGGCGACGTCGCGGCCGGACCAGGCTCCGCAGCACGTGCGGCACCTCGGCTTCGGCACGCAAGGCGGCCAGGTCCAGCTTGGTCGCGACGGGACGCGGGTCGTCACCGAGGGCCAGCAGGTCGAACAGCTCCAGCCCGGCTTCGACCGGCAGCGCGGTCCCGCCGCGGCCCTCGCCCATGCCGGTTTCCCAGAGGCCGTAAGCGATCGACGTGCCGGGCAGGCCCTGGGCACGCCGGAGCGTGGCGAGCCCGTCGAGGTAGCCGTTGGCCGCCGCGTAGTTCGCCTGACCGGGTGCGCCGAGCGCGCCGGCGATCGAGGAGAACGTGACGAACAGCTTCAGGTCCGTGGTCAGTTCGTGCAGATGCCGCGCGGCCTCCGCCTTCGGACCAGCCACGGCGGCGAGCCGCTCGGGGGTCATCGCGGTGAGGACGCCGTCGTCGAGGACACCCGCCGCGTGCACAACGCCGCTGAGCGGTTCTTCGACAAGCGCGAGCACGGACTCCAGCTGGGACCGGTCGGCGACGTCGCAAGCGGCGATCGTCACCTCGGCGCCGAGCGCGCGCAGATCCTCACGCAAGGTCTCGGCACCGGGCGCGTCGGCACCCCGGCGTCCGACGAGCAGCAGGTGCCGGACGCCGTGTCGCTCGACGAGCCGCCGCGCGACGTGCGCGCCGAGTCCGCCGGTACCGCCGGTGACCAGGACGGTGCCGTCGAGGGTCCAGTCCGGGTCGGCGGTGGCGCGGGACCGCGTCAGGCGGGGCACGCGCGGACCGTCTTCGGTGAACTTGACCTCGGGTTCGCCGGTGGCGGCCGCGATCCGGGCGTCTCCGTCACCGTGGACCAGGACGAACTTGTCCGGGTACTCGGCCTGCGCGCTGCGCACCAGTCCGGCGATCGCGGCGTGCGCAGGGCTGTCGCCGGTGAGATGGACGACAAGCCGGTCTTCGGCCGCCTGCAATGCTTCGAGCGTGGCCTCGACCGACGCGGCTTCGTGCACGGTGACGTCTTCGGCCTGCCGCGGAACGGCGACGGGGATCCAGTCGAGGCCGAACAGCGCGTCGGTGGCGGCGCTGGGCAGTGGCCCGTCGCCCACCGGACGCAGGCTCAGCGACGCGACGGAGAGCACCGGCGCGCCCGTGCCGTCGGTGACGTGCAAGGAAACGGCATCCTGCCCTGCCGGGGTGAGCCGGGCCCGCAGCGTGCTCGCGCCGGTGGCGTGCAACGCCAGCCCGGCCCACGAGAACGGCAGCCGCGCCGGGCCGCCGGTCAGGCCGACGGCGTGCAGAACGGCGTCGAGCAGTGCCGGGTGCAGCCCGAACCCGCGGACGTCGGTGCCCTCGGGCAGCGCGACCTCGGCGAAGACCTCGTCGCCCCGGCGCCAGGCCGCGCGCAGACCGCGGAACGGGTCCCCGTAGGTGAGCCCGGCCTCGGCCAGGGTGGTGTAGAAGCCTTCCAGGTCGATGGTTTCCGCGCCGGACGGCGGCCAATCGGTGGTCGCGGCGGGTTCCTCGACGGTCGTGGTCAGCGAGCCGGTGGCGTGCAACGTCCATTCGCCGTCCTGAGGACGCGAATGCACCGCCAGGCTGCCATCGTCCGAAAGGGACACGCGCAGCTGGACCGGGGCCGAGGTGAGCACCAGCGGTGCCTGCAACGTCAGTTCCTCGACGGTGCCGAAGCCGACCTCGTCGGCCGCCCGCACGGCCAGTTCGGCGAACGCGGTCCCGGGCAGCAGGACGGCGTCGCGGACGCGGTGCCCGGCCAGCCACGGCTGTTCGTCGAGCGACAGGCGTCCGGTGAGCACCAGCCCGCCGCGTTCGGGCAGCGCGACGGCGGCGCCCAGCAGCGGGTGGTCGAGCGCGCCGAGACCCAGCGCGGTGGCGTCGCCTGACCCCGGCGGGGCCAGCAGCCAGAAGCGACGGCGCTGGAACGGATAGGTGGGCAGGTTCGCGGGCCGCGCGCCGCTGCCGTCGAAGAAGCGGTCCCAGTCCACGGGAGCGCCCGCCGCGTGCACCGCGCCCAGCGCGGTCATCGCGGTCCTGGCCTCGTCGGAGTCCTTGCGCAGCGCGGGCACACCGCCGTCGACGAGCGCGCTGAGCACCGCGTCCGGTCCGAGTTCGAGGAACGTCGTGACGCCCTCGGCGGTCAGCGCCGCGAGAGCGTCGGCGAACCGGACGGTTTCTCGAACGTGCCGGACCCAGTAACCCGGGTCGGTCAGCTCCGCCGACGCGCTCACGGTGGACACGATCGGGATCCGCGGCCGGTTGTACTTCAAGGACGACGCGACTTCGGCGAACTCGTCCAGCATCGGCTCCATCAGCGCCGAGTGGAACGCGTGAGACACCACCAGATGCTTGGTGCGGCGGCCTTCTCCGGCGAACCGGGCGGCGACCTCGCGCACCGGACCGTCCACACCGGACAGGACGACGGCGTCCGGCCCGTTCACGGCGGCCAAGCAGACCTCGTCGGTCAGGAACTCACGCACCTCGTCCTCGGACGCCTGCACCGCGATCATCGCGCCGCCCTCGGGCAGCGCCTCCATCAGCCTGCCGCGCGCTTCGACGAGTTTCGCCGCGTCCTCCAGGGAAAGCACCCCGGCGACATGCGCCGCCGCGATCTCGCCGATCGAGTGCCCGGCGAGGAGATCGGGGGTCACACCCCAGGATTCGAAGAGCCGGAACAACGCCACTTCCAGGGCGAAGATCGCGGGCTGCGCGGTGCCGGTGCGGTCGATGTCACCATCGAGCGGCAGCAGCGCGGCGACCTCGTCATACGCCGTCGCGAACACCGGGAAGGTCTCGTACAGACCCTGGCCCATGCCGAGCCGCTGGGCGCCCTGGCCGGTGAACAGGAACGCGAGCCGTCCGGTGACCGCGCGGCCGGACACGACGTTGGCCGCCCGGCCGGTGTCGGCGAACGCGGACAGCCCGGCCCGCAGCACCGACGGATCGGTTCCGACGACGACCGCGCGCCGTTCGTGCGCGGTGCGGGCGGTGGCGAGGGTCCAGGCGACGTCGAGCGGGTCGTCCGTCAGGTTCGCGAGCCGCGCGGCCTGTGCCCGCAAGGCCTCCTCGGAACGGCCGGACAGCACCCACGGAAGCATCGCGGGCCGGGTTCCCGGCTCGGGGGTCTCTTGCGCGGGAACGTGTTCCAGCACGACGTGCGCGTTGGTCCCGCTGAATCCGAAGGACGAGACGCCCGCCCGACGCGGACGGCCGGTCTCCGGCCAGTTCGCGGACTCGGTGGCCACGCGGATCGCGCCGGCCTCCCAGTCGACCTGGGCCGAGGGCGCGTCGACGTGCAGCGTCGCGGGGACGACGCCGTGCCGCATCGCCTCGACCATCTTGATCACCCCGGCGACCCCGGCCGCGGCCTGCGTGTGCCCGAAGTTCGACTTGACCGAGCCGAGCAGCAGCGGCTCTTCGCGGTCCTGGCCATAGGTGGCGAGCAAGGCCTGCGCCTCGATCGGGTCGCCCAGCCTGGTGCCGGTGCCGTGCGCCTCGACGACGTCGACGTCCGAAGTGGACAGTCCGGCGTTCGCGAGCGCCTGGAGGATGACGCGCTGCTGCGACGGGCCGTTCGGCGCGGTAAGCCCGCTGGACGCCCCGTCCTGATTGACCGCGGATCCCTTGAGCAGCGCCAGCACGGGGTGTCCGTTGCGGCGCGCGTCGGACAGCTTCTCCAGCAGGACGAACCCGGCGCCCTCACCCCAGGCGACGCCGTCGGCGCCGTTGGCGAAGGCCTTGCAGCGGCCGTCGATCGCCATCGCGTTCTGCTTGCTGAAGTCGACGAACGGATCGGGGTTGGCCATCACGGTGACACCGCCGGCCAGCGCGAGCGAGCACTCCCCCGACCGCAATGCCTGGCTCGCCAGATGCATCGCGACCAGCGAAGACGAGCACGCCGTGTCCACCGAGACGGCCGGTCCCTCGAACCCGAAGGTGTAGGAGACACGGCCGGACATCATCGCGCCGGACGTGCCGGTGCCGAGGAAGCCTTCGACCTCCTCCGGGATCTTCGTCAGCCTGGAGGCGTATTCGTGGTAGATCGCGCCGGTGAAGACACCGGTGTCGCTGCCGCGCAGGGTGCCCGGCGGGATTCCCGCGCGTTCGAAGGCCTCCCAGGCGATCTCCAGCAGCAACCGCTGCTGCGGATCCATGGCGAGCGCTTCACGGGGCGAGATCCCGAAGAACTCCGGGTCGAAGTCGCCCGCGTCGGGCAGGAAGCCGCCGGTGCGGGTGTTCGACACGCCCTGTTTGCCCGGGGTCGGGTCGAACAGCGCCGCCAGGTCCCAGCCGCGGTCGGTGGGGAACTCCGTGAGGCCTTCGCGGCCCTCGGCCACGAGACGCCACAGGTCTTCCGGCGTGTTCACCTCACCGGGGAACCGGCAGCTGGTCGCGACGACCGCGATCGGCTCACTGTCATCGGTGACGCGGGCGCGGGTCCGGGGCCCGGCGGTGAGGTCGCCGAGCAGTTCCGAGCGCACGTAGCCGGCGAGGGCGACCGGGGTCGGGTGGTCGAAGATCACCGTCGACGGCAGCCGCAGCCCGGTCACGGAACCGAGGCGGTTGCGCAGTTCGACCGCGGTCAGCGAGTCGAAACCGGAGTCCATGAAGCCGCGGCCGGGTTCGACGGTGGCGGCGTTGACGTGCCCGAGCACCAAGGCGACCTGGGTGCGGACGAGGTCGAGCAGTTCGCGGTCCTGGTCGGCCTCGGTCAGCCCGGCGAGCCGCCTGGCCAGCGAGGAATCACTGCCCGATTTGGCGGTCCGGCGGCCGGGTTTCACGAGCGCGCCGAGCAGCGGCGGGAGCGGTCCGGACGCGGCGAGCACCGGCAGATCCAGCTGCACCGGGATGGCCAGCGGCGCACCGGCGGCGATGGCCGCGTCGAACAGCGCGAGGCCGTCCTCGACGGCGAGCGCGGGAGTGCCTCCGGCGCGCAGCCGCGCCAGGTGGGCCTCGCCGAGTGTCTCCGCCATGCCCGCGGCCCACGGGCCCCAGGCCAGCGACTGCCCGGCGAGGCCGAGCGACCGGCGGTGGGCGGCGAGACCGTCGAGATAACCATTGGCCGCCGCGTAGTTGCCCTGTCCCGGCGCGCCGAGCACACCGGCGGCGGAGGAGAACGTGACGAAGAGCTCCGGGTCGCCGGAGAGTTCGTGCAGATGCCTTGCGGCGTCGGCCTTCGGGCCGAGCACGTAGTCGAGCCGCTCCTGGGTGAGCGCGTCGATGGTGCCGTCGTCCAGCACACCGGCGGCGTGCACGACACCGGTCAGGTCGACACCGTCCAGCAGCGCGGCCACCGCTTCACGATCGGAGACGTCGCACGCGACGACCTGGACGTCGGCGTCCAACTCCTCGACCAGCTCCCGCGCGCCCGGCGCGTCCAGGCCGCGACGGCTGGTGAGCAGCAGCTTCCGGACGCCGTGCGTGGTCACGAGATGGCGGGCGATCAGGGCGCCGAGGCCGCCCGTGCCGCCGGTGATCAGCACCGTCCGCTCGGGGTCGAGTGTCCTCGGCATGGTGAGCGCGACCTTGCCGATGTGCTTGGCCTGGCTGAGGAACCGGAACGCTTCCCGGGCTTCGCGGACGTCCCAGGTGCGGGTCGGCAGCGGGGCGAGCGCGCCGGAAGCGAACAGCGCGGTCAGCGCGTCCCACATCTGTGAAGTCCGCTCCGGACCAGCGTCGATCAGGTCGAACGCTTGGTAGTGGACGCCTTCGGGCTCGCGGATGTCGGTCTTGCCCATCTCCAGGAAGCGGCCGCCCGGTGCCATCGTGCGGATCGAGGCGTCGATGAAGTCCCCGGCGAGCGCGTTCAGCACGACGTCGATGCCGCTGAAGCGCTCCTCGAACTCCAGCGTGCGGCTGGAGGCGATGTGCGCGTCGTCGAGTCCGGCGTCGCGCAGCACGTACTGCTTGCTTTCGCTCGCGGTGCCGTAGACCTCGGCGCCCAGATGCCGCGCGAGCTGGGTGGCGGCCATGCCGACACCGCCGGCGGCGGCGTGGATCAGGATCGACTCGCCCGCCTTGAGCCCAGCCAGGTCCACCAGCGCGTAGTAGGCGGTCAGGAACACCAGCGGCGTCGACGCGGCCTGCTCGTAGGTCCAGTCCGCGGGTTTGCGGGTGATCATCGGCCGTTCGGCGACCGCGACCGGGCCGGCGCCGCCGGAGACGAGGCCCATCACCTGGTCGCCGGGCCGCAGGTCGGTGACGCCGTCGCCGACCTCGAGGACGGTCCCGGCGAACTCGCTGCCGAGCAGCCCGGCCTCGCCGGGGTACATGCCGAGCGCGTTGAGCACGTCACGGAAGTTGAGCCCCGCGGCGCGGACGGAGACCCGGACGCCCTGCGGGCCGAGCGGCTCGTCGGGCAGCGGCTCCAGGGTCAGGTGATCGAAGGTGCCCTTGCCGGACAGGCCGAGCCGCCAGTTCCCGGACGGCGGCAGCAGCCTGCCGGTGGATTCGGGCGTGACCAGACGCGGCACGCGCAGTTCACCATCGCGGACGGAGACCTGCGGTTCACCCGAGGCCAAGACGGCTTCGGACAGCTCGTCGGCGAGCAGGAACCGGTCCGGATGCTCCGACTGGGCGCTGCGCACGAGCCCCCACACCGCGGCGGCCACCGGGTCCACATCGGACTGTCCGGTGTAGACAAAGAGCTTCGACGCGTTGAACCGGTCTTCGGCGAGGAAAGTGCGGAGAACATCCAGGGTGGCGCCGGTGACGGCGTGGACGTCATCCCCTTCGGCGTGGTACACGACGACCTCGGGTGCCTCGCCGGTGACGTCCGCGAAGTGCTCCCAGCTCGGCGCTTCGGTTTCCGGGGTGGCGATCGGACGCCACTCCAGCTCGTACAGCCCGTCACGGGAGGTCGCGGGGCGCAGTTGTCCCGCCGAAACGGGACGGACGACCAGCGAGCCGACCGTGGCGACCGGCGAACCGGTCCCGTCGGCCACGCGCAGCGTAACCGCGTCGGTGCCGGAAGGAGTGAGCCGGACACGCAGTTCGGCCGCGCCGGAGGCGTGCAGGACGACGTCGCTCCATGCGAACGGCAGGCGGGCGGGACCGTCGCCCTCCGCGAGCGCGTGCAACGCCGAGTCGAGGAGAGCGGGGTGCAGCCCGAAGCGACCGGCTTGGTCGCGGGCGGCGTCGGGCAGTGAGACCTCGGCGTAGGTGTGCTCGCCGTCGCGCCACAAAGCGCGCAAGCCCTGGAAGATCTCGCCGTACTCCAGCCCGGCCGAGGCCAGCTCGGAGTAGCGGCCTTCGAGCGACACGGCTTCGGCGCCGGGCGGCGGCCACTCGGCCAGCTCCCAGTCCGGCGTCGCGGCGGCCGGGGCGAGCGCGCCGGTCGCGTGCGGCGTCCACTCCCCCGCGCCGTGCGGACGCGAGTGCACGGTGAGCGGCCGGTGGCCCGACTCTTCGGGCGTCCCGGCCCACAGCTGGACCTGGACCGCGCCGCTCTCCGGAAGTACCAGCGGCGTCTGCAGGGTCAGCTCTTCCAGCGCCGTCAGCCCGGTTTCGTCGGCGGCACGCACGGCGAGCTCGACCAGCGCGGTGCCGGGCACGACGACCTGGCCGTGCACCAGGTGGTCGGCCAGCCACGGATGTGTGCGCAGCGAAAGGCTGCCGGTGAACAGGAATCCACCCGCGTCGGCGACCGAGACGGCGGCACCGAGCAGCGGGTGGTCGAGCGAGCCGAGGCCGAGACCCGCCGCGTCACCGGCGGCGTGGGTCGCGGGGAGCCAGTAGAACTCGCGCTGGAACGGGTACGTGGGCAGTTCGACGGGACGCGCGCCGTCGAACGCGGCGGCCCAGCCGACCTTCCCGCCGTGGACGTGCAGGGCGGCCAGCGCGGCGACGAACGTCTCGGGTTCGGGCCGGTCGCGGCGCAGCGCGGGGACGAACAGCCCGTCCGCGCTGTCCTGACCGGCGGCGGAGAGGATGCCGTCCGGGCCCAGTTCGAGGAAACGGGTGACGCCCGCTTCGGCCAGTGCCTTGACGCCGTCCGCGAACCGCACGGCCTCGCGCACGTGCCGGACCCAGTAGGCCGGGTCGAGGATCTCGGCGGTCTCGGCGATACGGCCGGTGACGCCCGCGATCAGCGCGATCTTCGGCGTCTTGTAGGTGACGCGGCGGGCGACGGCGGCGAAGTCGTCGAGCATGCCGTCCATCAGCGCCGAGTGGAACGCATGGGAGACGGCGAGGTGCTTGGTTCGGCGGCCCTGCTCGCTGAACACCGCCGCGACGGCTCGCACGGCGTCTTCGGTACCGGAGACGACGATGGCGCGGGGACCATTGACCGTGGCGATGTCCGCCCCCGCGACCAGGGCGGCGCGGACCTCGTCCTCGGTCGCCTCGATCGCGCACATCGCGCCACCGCGCGGCAACGCGCTCATGAGACGCCCGCGGGCGGCGATCAGCTCGGCGGCGTCTTCCAGCGACCAGACGCCGGCGACGTGCGCCGCGGCGAAGTCGCCGACGGAATGCCCGATCAGGAAGTCCGGGACGACGCCCCAGGATTCGACCAGCCGGTAGAGGGCGACCTCCAGCGCGAACAGCGCGGGCTGCGCGTTCGCGGTGTCGTTCAAGGCGTCCGCGTCGTCACCGAAGACGATCTCGCGCACGCCCGGCAGCAACTCGCAGACCTGGTCGAACGCGGCGGCGAACGCCGGATACGTCTCGTACAGCTCACGGCCCATGCCGAGGCGCTGCGAACCCTGGCCGGTGAAGCAGACCGCGAGGCTGCCGTCGGTCGCCTCGGCGACGTCGTGATTTCCTTCGGCGACAGCAGTCAGCCCTTGACGCAGCGTGGCTTCGTCGCGGCCGGTCACGACCGCGCGATGCTCGAAGGTGGACCTGGTCGCGGCCAGCGACCAGCCGATGCCGGCGGGATCGCCCTCGACGTCCAGCAGCGCACGGGCCTGGGCGCGCAACGCCGCCGGAGTGCGGCCGGACAGCACCCACGGGATCACCGGCGGAGCAACTGAGTCTACTGTGGACTCTTCGACCGCGGGCGCCTGCTCCAGCAGCACGTGGGAGTTGGTGCCGCTGAT
>NZ_NMQT01000010.1 GCF_002234405.1 Amycolatopsis thailandensis
GGGGGCCTTCATGTACTTAGGAGGAGGCCTTCACGGACCGTCTGGCTCGCCCCCTCGTCGCATCCAGGAGCGTTCTCGGGGTGCCCGGGGGCGGTGCTTAAGTCCGTGAAGGGGCCCTTCACGGAACCTGGGTCCCTCAAGGAGTCCTTCACGGACCACCGAATCGCCTCAGGAACCCCAGTCGCCACAGTGATCTCATTCGTCACGCCCAGGCGCACGTGAAGGGGGCTTCGCGACGGTCCAAGTACATGAAGGGGTCCTTCACGGAGCTGGGCGCAAGGATGGGGGCCTTCATGTACTTGGGTGGGTCGTGAAGGCCTCCTTGCCTACTTTGAGGGTAGGAAAGGAGGCCTTCACGGACAGCCCGGGCCGCATCTAGAGGACTAAATGCGTTCTCGGCGTGATCCCGGGGCAAGTCCGTGAAGGGGCCCTTCACGGACCCTGGGTCCCTCAAGGAGTCCTTCACGGACCATCGAATCGCCTCAGGAACCTCAGTCGTCACAGCGATGTCACGCGTCCCGCCAGGCGCACGTGAAGGGGGCTTCGCGACGGTCCAAGTACATGAAGGTGTCCTTCACGGAGCCAGACGCAAGGAAGGGGGCCTTCATGTACTTGGACCGCCTAGGCCGAGCGGCCGAGGAAAGCCAGGAACCGGGTCTGCTGGTCCGCGCCCGGCTCGGGCTTCACCTTGGGCCCGAAGGTGCCCGGCGTCCGGCTGATGATCAGCCGCGCGAGGGAGAACGACGGCTTGACGATGTCGGGCTCCATCCGTACCTCGATACCGAGCGCGGAGCCCACGTCCCACGTGTGGACCAAGGTGTCGAACGTCAGCAGCGCCAGGTAGTCCGTGACAGTCGCATCAGGACGGTTGGCCGCGTACCACGCCGGGGCGGGCCGGTCGAGGACGTCGCCGGTGAGGAGAGCCGCCGCCGCTTCGCGCGTCTCGCGCCATGCGACCACCGGGTCATCGCCGGCCAGTTCGCCGGGTTTCTCGGAGCCCGCCGGCCCGTTCAGCACCGTGTACTCCCGACCTGCCAGATGGTGACACAGGACTTCAAGGCTCCAGATGACGTGACCCGCCACGTCACGCACCGTCCAGTATTCGCACGCCGACGCCGCGTCCCACCGCTCCGGTGACACCGCGGCGAGCACGGCCTCGAAGCCGTCTTGTGTCCGCTGGTAGCGGTCCAAGGTCTCGTTGGTTTCCATGGGTTCCTTACTTCAACGTCGCTTTGATGGCGTCCGTCAGCTGTTCGGCACCCGGCACCAGGGCCGTGTCGAGAGCGAGGGCATACGGGATGACGGTGCCGTCGGGACGGCAAACCCGCCTCGGCGGGGCCACCAGGTCGAACTCCTCGGCCGCCGTCGCGATGATCTCCGCTCCCAGCCCGCACATGCGGTTCGAGTCGTCGATCACGACCAGGCGCCCGGTCTTGTTCACCGATTCGCGGAGACAGTCCCAGTCGAAGGGGTAGACCGTCCTCGGGTCGACGACCTCGATGTCGGCCCGGTCGCTGAGACTTTCGGCGACCTCCAGCGCCACGCCGACGTGCTGGCCCACCGCCACCACCGTCAGGTCGTTGCCCTCGCGGACGACGTTCGCCTCTCCCAGCGGGACGATCTCTTCTTCGCCCGCGTACGCCACATCTGTCGCGCCCAGCAAGGCCGAAGGCGCGAAGAAGGCCACCGGGTCGGGATCCTGGATCGCCGACCGCAGCAGTCCGTACGCGTCCGCGGGCAGCCCCGGGACCACCGTCTTGATCCCCGCGTGGGCGAGCAGGCTGTACGGGTTGTCCGAATGCTGGCCCGCCCAGCCGAACCTCGACCCCGAACCCGAGATGAGATAGGTGACGGGGATCTGAACCTGCCCGCCGGTCATCAAGGAGAACTTGTGGGCCTGGTTCACGATCTGCTCGAAGACCAGGTAGATCAGCGAAGAGATCTGGTATTCGATCACGGGCTTCTTGCCGGCCATCGCCGCGCCGGTCCCGAAACTGGTGAAGGCCTGTTCCGACAGAGGCGTGTCCAGCACCCGTTCCGGGCCGAAGCTGTCCAGCAGCCCCGAGGTGACGCCACTCGCGCCGACACCGACGTCCTCGCCGAGCAGGAAGACGTCTTCGTCCGCCTTCATTTCGGCGTGCAGGGCGAGGTTCATCGCGTGCATGTAACCGAAGTTCTCCGGTGAAGGCAGCCCGCTCACAGGATCACCCCCGGCCGGACAGCGGCGGTTCCCGCGTACAGGTACATGAGTGCGTCCTCCGGCTCGGGTGACGCGGCGTTCGTCGCGAACTCGACCGCCTCGTCGATGGTTTCCTTGACAGCCGCGTCGATCTCGGCGACGACGTCGGCACCCAATCGCGCGCCCAGCAACGGAATCGGGTCCCGCTCGCGCCACTGCGCCACTTCGTCGCGGTCGCGGAACTCGACCCCCAGCAGTTCGAGCACGGAGTGGTGCCCGAAGAACCGGTAGGTCCGGCATTCCAGGAACGCCGGGCCCCGGCCCGCGCGACAGCCTTCGATCAGTTCCGCCGCGGCGCCCGCCACGGCCTCGACGTCCATGCCGTCGACCGTGCGCGCGACCATCCCGAAGCCTTCGGCGCGCCGTGCCGCGCCGCCCGCGAGCCCCGATTCGAGCTTGAGGCTGGTCGCGTACATGTTGTTCTCGCAGACGAAGAGGACCGGCAGGGACCAGATCGAGGCCAGGTTGAAGGCCTCCAGCAGCACACCCTGGCTCATCGCGCCGTCGCCGAAGAAGCTGACGACGACTTCCGAGTTCCCTCGCGCCTTGGCGGCCCAAGCCGCGCCGGAGGCGATCGCGCCACCGGCCCCGACGATCCCGTTGGCGCCCAGGATGCCGAGCTTCATGTCCGCCGCGTGCATCGATCCGCCGCGGCCCTTGTTGAACCCTTCGAGGGTGCCGAGGAGTTCGGCCAGCAGACGGCGCGGGTCCGCGCCCTTCGCCAGCACGTGGCCGTGCCCCCGGTGGGTGCTGGTGATGAAGTCCCGGTCCGTCAGGTTCGAGCAGATGCCGACGGCGACGGCTTCCTGCCCGATGTACGGGTGGATCCCGCCGTTGATCTCGCCGTCGATCGCCATCGCCAGACAGCGTTCTTCGAACTCCCGGATCAGTTTCATGGACCGGTACAGGTCCCTCTGACGTTCACGGCTCATTTCCGCAGCAGCCCTTCGTGTTCGGCGGTGGGACGGGACCGGACGAGCATTCTGTCGACGTACCGGAGCAGGGCTCCGTCGTCGGGGCTCGGCACGACGATCGGGGTGAACTCGCTGCTCGGCAGGCCGTCGCCGGAAGTGCCCGAAGTGGACTCGAAGAGCAGCTTCAGGATCGCGTGCTCCTCGGGGGAGTGCGCGTCGAGCGACGCGAGCCACTCGGCCACCGGCAGGGTGGCGAGCTCCGTCCCGGCGCTGCGCACGAGCCGCACCAGATGCGTGAGCCGGACCGGCCTGCTGCTCGCCAGCACGAACCGGCTGCCGTCCGGCTGCCGCTCGGTGCCGAGCCGGGCGAGCGCGCCCGCCGTCTCGTCCACCGCGATCCACGGTTCCTCGATCTCGGTGTCGGGCGCGGAGCCGAGTTCGAGGATGACCCGCAGCACCCGCAGCATGATGTCCCGCGTGTTCCCCTGTCCGGTGCGCGAATCCCCGACGATCCGGGGCAGCCGGTAGATCGCGGCGGGCAGTCCGCGTTCGTACGCGGTGGTGATCAGCCGCTCGGCGTGCGACTTGGTCTCCGCGTATCCGCTGCGGGAACCGTTCTCCTCACCGGCGGAAATGGTCGACACGAACTGCACCCGCTTGAGCCGGGTGGTGGCCGCCAGCCGGATGAGCTCGGCCGTGCCGCCCACGTTGGCGTCCGCCAACTGGTCGTAGCTGGAGAGCGCGTCGACCCAGGCTCCGTTGTGGCAGATCAGGTCGATCTCGCCCGCGAGCCGCTCGAAGGTCTCACTGGTGAGCCCGAGGCCCGGTGCCGCGAGATCACCGACCACTACCGTGATCCGTTCGTGGTCGACCTCGTCGGACAGGCCGTAGCGGTCGAGGTTCTCGCGCAGTCGCCGCCATCCCGCGTCTTCGTCCGCCGCCCGGACGAGGCACTGCACGCGGCCGCCGGTCCGGGCCAGCAACTCGCGGACCAGGTACGCGCCGACGAAGCCGGTGGCGCCGGTGAGCAGGACGTCGGAGATCCCGCCGGAACCCCGAGGTGGCAACGGATCCGGGAGGACACCGCGCAGCATCGCCTCGGGATCGAACGAGCGGACGCCGGTCGTCCGCCGCTCGCCGTTGATCTCTTCCGCCAGCTTCGCGATCGTCGGCCGTTCGAACAGGGTCCGCAACGGCAGCTCGATCTGGAGTGTCTCCCCGATCCGGACGGCCAGTTGGGCGGCCTTCAGCGAATGCCCGCCGACGTCGAAGAAGCTTTCGTCCCTGCCGACGGTGTCCCGGTCGAGGACCTGGGCCCAGATCGCGGCCAAGGCCTCCTCGGTCGGGTTCCGAGGTGGGGCGAGTTCGTCCACACGGGATTCTTCGGGTTCCGGAAGCGCCTGGGTGTCCAGCTTTCCGTTGATGGTCAACGGAAGTTCGGGGAGGGACACGAAGGCCGCGGGCACCATGTACTCGGGCAGCTCGCGTCGCAGGCGGGCACGCAGAGCGGTCTCGTCGAGAACACCCGAGACCTTGAGGTAGGCGACAAGGCTCTTCTGCCCGGACGAGTCTTCGCGGACGACGACGGCGGCCTGCGAAATGTCCTCAGTGGACAGAAGGGTCGCCTCGATCTCCCGGGGTTCGATGCGGAAACCCCGGATCTTGACCTGGTCGTCGACGCGTCCGAGGTACTCGATGTCGCCCTGGGCGTTGTGACGGACGATGTCCCCGGTCCGATACAGCCGGTCGCTGGTGGTGTCGAAGCGGTTGGGGACGAACTGTTCCTCGGTGAGTCCCGGTTGCCTTCGATAGCCTCGCGCGACACCGGCCCCGGCCACGTGCAGTTCCCCCGGCACTCCCGTCGGGGCGAGCCTGCCCTCCTCGTCGAGGACGTACACGCGGGTGTTGCCGAGCGGGCGGCCGATGGGGATACCGGTGAGCCCGGCCGGAACCGGGGCGGGGATGGGGTGGCAGGTCGCGAACGTGGTGCATTCGGTGGGCCCGTAGCCGTTGAAGAACCGAGTACCCGGTAGAGCGTCGACGGCGCGCCGGACATGGGTGACGGACAGCGCTTCGCCGCCGACGAGCAGCTTGCGGAGTCCGGTCAGCGCCGTGACGTCCTCGTCGACGATGTGGTTGAACAACGACGACGTCAGCCAGGCCGTGCCGATGCCGTGCCGGGTGATCGCGTTCGCCAGCGGCCGGGCCGTGAGGACCCGCTCGGTGGAGATCACGCAGGTGGCGCCGGTCAGGAGGGCGCCCCAGATCTCGAAAGTGGCGGCGTCGAAGGAGATCGCCGAGGCGTGCAGCACCACTTCGTCCGGGCCGAGGACGCCTTCCGGCAGCCCGGTGACGAGCCGGACGATCGACCGGTGCTCGATCTCGACGCCCTTGGGACGTCCGGTCGAGCCCGAGGTGTAGATGACGTAGGCCAGATCCCGCGGCCCCATCCTGGGTTCGAGCGCGGTCGACGGTTCCTCGTCGAGGGTGGGATCGCCGGTCAGATCGGTGGTGATCACCAGTTTGGCCCCGGCGTCGGCGAGCAGGAGCCGTTGGCGCTCCTCGGGGTACTCGGGATCGATCGGCAAGTACGCGGCGCCGGTCTTGAGGATCGCGAGCAAAGCGGTGATCACGCCGGCCGAACGCGGCAGGCACACTCCGATGACGGCGCCGGGACCGGCGTCCAGCGAGCGCAACCGGTGCGCGAGCCGGTTGGACCGGATGTCGAGTTCCGCGTACGTCAGGGCGTCCTCGCCGCAGACCAGGGCCGTCGCTCGCGGACGACGGCGGACCTGTTCGGCGAACAGCGCGGGCACCGTCGCCGGGGAAGGCAACGTCGTGGTCGTGTCGTTCCAGTCTTCCGTCAGCATCCGGATTTCCGGGTCGCTCATCATCGGCAACGCGGACAGTGACCGCTCCGCGTCGGCCGCGACGGACGCGAGCAGGTGCCGGAGGTGCCCGGTGAACCGTTCGATCGTGACCCGGTCGAACAAGGCGGCGTTGTAGTCGATCCGCGCTTCCACCACGCCGTCGCGGTCCGACACCAGGCATTCGAGGTCGAGCGGTTCCGCTTCCGTGCCGGACGGCGGAACCTCCGGCAGCGGCACGTCCACCAGCCGGAAGGCGACCTGGGTGAGGGGGTTGCGGCTGAAGTCCCGGCGGGGCACCAGTTCCTCGACGAGCCGTTCGAAGGGGACGTCCTGGTTCGCGTACGCGCCGAGCGTCGTCTCCCGCACGCGGCCCAGCAGTTCCGGGAAGGTGGGGTCGCCGGACAGATCGGTGCGCAGCACCAGCGTCTTCGCGTCGAACCCGATCGGCCCCTCCGGGCGGGTCGTGGGCGTCCCGACCAGCACGTCGGTGGTGCGCGCGTAGCGGGACAGGACCACGTCGAAGGTCGCCAGCAGCGTCGTGAACAGGGAGACGCCGTGGCGCTCGCTCACACCGCGGAGGTCGTCGGCGACACCGGGATCCACGGTGAAGGACAGCGAATCGCCGCGGTAGGACGCCACCGGCGGGCGGGCGCGGTCCGTGGCCAGCTCCAGCGCGGCGGGCGCGTCGTCGAGCTGCTTCCGCCAGTAGTCGACCTGCCCGCGCAGGGCTTCGAAGATCGGCTCGTCGGGGTGCTGGAGCGTGTGCTCGACGAGCCGGACGAGACGGCTGACGAGCCGGGTGGCGGTGGAGCGGTCGAAGAGGCTGGACCGGAAGACCAGCGAGCCGTGCAGTTTGCCGTCCTGGACGTGGGTGACGAGCTCCAGATCGAACCGGGTGGCCACGCCCGCCCACGGCACGCTGGAGATCTCGCTTTCGCCGGAAGGCGGGATCTCTCCATTGTGGACGACCACGACGTCGAAGATCGCGTTGCGCCCGGCGTCCCGTTCGGGCCGGACCTCCGCGACCACCTGGTCGAACGGCGCCTGCTGATGCGCGTAGGCGTCGACCATCTTCGTGCGGGCCACCTTCAGCAGCTCGCGGAACGTCATCGACGGGGTGATGTGCGCGCGCAGCACCACGGTGTTCACGAAGAAGCCGAGGACGTCGGCGAACCGGCGGTCGTCGCGACCGGCCAGCACCGTGCCGATCGTGATGTCCTCCTGTCCCGAATGGAGGGACAACAGCGCCTGGAACACCGCGGCCACCGCGCTGGAGAGCGCGCACCGGTTCCGCAGGGCGAACGCGGAGAAGGCCTTGGTGAGCTCGGCGGGGAGCTCGAAATCGACGTGGTCGCCCGCGAAACCGGGATTGCCCGAACGCGGCCTGTCCGTCGGCAGCCGCAGCGGCTGGAAACCGTCGAGCTCCCGCCGCCAGTAGTCGAGGTGGTCCGCCACGGAGCCGGTGCCGGCGCGCTGCGCCGCGACGAACTCCTCGTACGTCACATCGAGCGCCGCGGGCGTCTCCGACCGGTACAGCGTGACGACGTCCTCGGTCACGATCTGGATGGACCGGCCGTCGGTGATGATGTGGTGGTTCACCAGGCACAGCACCGCCGAACCGTCGGCGCATTCGACGACCATCGCGCGGATGGGCGGCGCGGCCGCGAGATCGAACGGTTCGCTGACCAGGTCGGCCGTGTGCTTCTGCCACTCGTGCTCGCCGGGGCCCGCGGTCCGCCGCGCCACCGGGATCCGGAAGTCCGGCGCCGGCACGGCGGTGGGGGTGCCCGATCCGTCCACGACGAACCGCCACCGGAGCACCGGGTGACGCTCGACGAGCGCGCCGAGCGCCCGGTCGAGGGCCTCGAAGTCGACGCCGTCGTGGAACCGGAAGACGATCGGAATGTTGTACGCGGCGCTGGTCCGGTCGAGTTGCTGCACCAGCCAGAGCCGCTCCTGCCCGAGCGACAACCTCATCGATTTCTCCTTTATCCGGCGTTCGCTCGTCGGGCGGCGGCCTCGCGGTCCGTCGCGGCTTCGATCAGGGCCTTTTCGTCGGCTTTCCCGTTGCGGGTGAGCGGGATCTCGTCGACGACCACCCACAGGGCGGGTAACGCGTAGCTCGGGAGCTGCTGTGCCAGGAACGCCCGCAGGGAACGGGGTTCCGTGTCCTCGCCGGGGTTCACCACGATGGCCGCCACGAGCTGGGGGCTTTGGCCCGGTTGCCTGGCGACCACGATCACGGCGTCGCGGATGCCTGGGTGACGGGCGAGGATGGCGCCGATCTCCTCGGTTTCAATGCGATGGCCGTCGAGTTTGATCTGCTTGTCCGCGCGGCCGAGGAAGAGCACGTCGCCGTTCGGGTCGAGCCGGACCAGATCGCCGGTGCGGTACAGGCGTTCGTCCACGTCCGGCGAGAAGTGGCCGAACCGTTCGTTCGTTTCGGCCTCGTCGTCGAGATAGCCGTCGGCCAGCCCCGATCCGGACGTGTACAGCTCACCGATCGCGCCCGGCGGGACGAGCCGGGCGTTCCGGTCGAGCACGAAGACCTTGGTGCCCGCGATCGGCTTGCCGATGGGGAGCGGGCCGGTGATCTCCGTGCTGTCCCGCACGGTGTGCGTGGTGGTGAACGTGGTGTTCTCGGTGGGCCCGTAGCCGTTCGTGATCACCAGCCCGGGGTAGGACCCGAGCACCCGCGCCGCCGCGTCGTGGGGGACGACCTCACCGCCGCTCAGGAGCCAGCGGAGCCCGGCGAGGGTCTGCGGCCGGGACTTGACGACCAGCCGGAACAGGCTGGCGGTCAGCCAGGCGACCGAGATCTTCCGCTCGGTGAAGAACTTTTCGAGCTTCCTCACCGACGGGAGCCGTCCGGGGAAGGCCTCCAGCGTCCCGCCGTTGAGCAACGTCACCCAGATCTCGTACGTCGACGCGTCGAACGCCAGCGGCGCCATCCGCAGCACGTGGTCACCGGGACGCGTGCGGAGTTCCGTCGTCCGCGCGAGCCGCGTCACCGCGCGATGCGGGACGACGACACCCTTCGGTTCACCGGTGGATCCGGAGGTGAACGCGACGTACGCGGTCCTTTGTGGATCGTCGTGGCCGGGAGACGGCGGCTCCGCGTCCGCGTCGATTTCTTCCCCGGGGAGCCAGGAATCGACACGGGCGAGGTCACTCAAGGTGGGATGGCCCGCCGCGGCGGCGTCGACCACGGCGGCCGCGGGGGCCAGCTTGCCGATGATCCTCGCCAACCGGGCTTCGGGCGCGTCGTCGTCGAATCCCGCGTAGGCGGCGCCCGCCCGGATGATCCCGAGCAGCGCCACGATCTCGCCGACGGACCTCCGGGTCGCGACGAGCACCGTGTCACCGGGCCGCACCCCGGCACGCCGCAGCACCTCGGCGTACCGATCGGCGGCCGACGCGAGCTGCCCGTAGGTCAGCTCGGCGCCCGCGTCACGGACCGCGACCTCCCTCGGGCGGAGCCGCACCTGCTCCAGGAACAGGGTTTCGATGTCGGCGTCAGGGGTGTCTTCGCCTGCCAGCGCGTCGAGGATCCGGCGGCGTTCCGGCGCGATGCAGCGCACGTCTTCGAGGAGACCGTCGAAGGAGAGCAGCTCGTCCACCGCGGTGGCGACGTCGGCGACGAACCCGTGCGCGGCGTCCGGCACCTCGGTGACGAAGCGGACCTCCCCGGACCGCAGATCCTTGTGCAGGGAGGACAGCACGAGATCCACCGGCCCGTCTTCGATGACGCCGATCGGATGGACCGACTCCAGGAAGCCGCCGACGAGCGCCCGGTCGTCGACCCGGACCCGGATCACCCTGCCCGCGACCGAGATCGCGGCCTCGTCCGCCGCGGTCCACCGGCACAGCGTGACCGCGAAGGCGGCCAGCACCAGCTTCGCGCGGTTGTACTCGGAGGTCTCGGCCGCGAGCCCGGTCTTCAGGTCGTAGGGGGCCGTGAGTGCGTCATGCATCGGCCTTGCGCTCCAGCCGGACGTGAAGGTGATCGGGGCGCCGGAAGATGTGGCCCCGCTCCCGCAGCCGCCAGAAACCCTGCCGGATGCCGTCGAGCGAACCGCCGAGCCGGACGCCGCCGAACCGGTGCGACAACCGCTCGAACAGCGTGTCGAACTCCGCCAGAGCCAGCTGGATGCCCAGGCAGGTGTGCGGGCCCGCCGAGAACGCCAGCAGGCGCTGGTCGGTGCGGTCCGGGCGCCAGCTGTCCGGGTCCTCGAACGCGTTCTCGTCGCGGCTGGCGCTGCCCAGGGACAGCAGCAGCGCGGACCGGCGCGGGATGTCCACCCCGTGGAGGTTCAGGTCGGTGGTCGCGTACCTGAGGATGGTGTGGCTCGGCGGTTCCCACCGCAGCGTCTCGCGGACGACCTGGGTCCGGTAGTCCTTGTCCGCCAGCGTCGACAGCTCGACGTCGTGCGCCAGGACGGCGTACATGATCTTGCCGATGGTGGCGACGCTCGTCTCGGTGCCGGCCAGCAGGAATAGCGTGGCCGTGCCCAGCATGGACTCGTCGACCGGTTCGCCCGGCGGGAAGACGAGGTCGAGGAACGGCATCCGGTCGCCGTCGGCGCGGGCGGCGAGCTTGTCCTTCAGGTACTCGATCAGCTCCGCCTTGGCCGTGAGCGCCGAGTCCAGCGAGGTCGCCGGGAACTCGATCGCGCCCGCCAGCGGGAGGACCCGGGGACGCAGCCACGCCGCGTCTTCCGGCGGCAGGCCGAACAGCCGGGTGACCATCGCGTAGGGCACCCCGACGGCGACCCGCTCCATGAACTCGACGTCGACCTCGTCCCGGGACCCCATCTCGGCCTCGATCGAGTCGAGCACCTGGTCCACCGCGGGGACGAGGATCTCGGTGCGCAGCCGTTTCACCGAACCGCCCGCGAACAGCGGCATGAACAGCTTGCGCAGATCACGGTGCCGCGGGCCGTCGGTGTCGAGCAGCGTCCGGCCGAACAACCGGCGGCTGCTGCGCATCGGGAACCCGCTGCCGACCTGCCGGTCCGACAGCAGCTCCTGGACGTCCTCGAACCGCGTGATCAGGAAGGCGTTGAAGGCCGACGACCAGTGCACCGGGTCCGATCGCCGGAGTTCCTTGTAGATGTTCCAGGGGTCGGCGAGGAATTCGTCCGAACTGAAGTCGAGACTTACCTTCGTGGGACTCATTTGTCGCCTCCGTTGCCGACCAGCTCGGTCCGGGACTTCAATTGGCGGGCGGCTTCTTCGGAAGTGAGCCGGATGGACTCCGCGGTGCCCTCGAACCCGCCGACGAGGGTGGGCACGATCTCGTGCGCGATCGTCGTCAGCTGATCGAGGGTCGCTCGGTGCGAGACCCACCGGGGGACGAAGAAGTTCAGCGAGACCGGGTCGCCGACACGATCCATCAGGTCGCGGATCCGCTCGGCGCAGGTCGCGGCGTCCCCGACGATGAACCCGCCCGTGTCGACGAGGTTCTGCAGGGTCTTGCGGTGCGCGACCGGGGAGTCCGGGATGGGCATGCCCAGGGTGTTCCGGTACAGGCCGCGGCGCAGCGCTGAGAAACCCTCCAGCAGTTCTTCGACACCGGCGGCGGGGGAGTCGGCGACGTGGACGAAGACGTTGCACCGGATCCGGGTGCCGCCCGCGGATTTGTTCCGGTAGGACTCGACCCGCTCGATCAGCGCGCCGACCGGATCCGGGTCCATCCCGGGCCGGATGGAACCCCACGGCGGTGCCACGTGGACGGTCGGGGTCGTCGCGGTGTCCGTCAGGAGTTCGATACCGGCAGGGCTCAGCGAAGACGCGACAACGGTTTCGATGGCGCCGGGGCCCCTGAGCGGCTGGAGCTGAAGCACGGCCTTTTTCACGCTGAACCACGGAGTCGTGGTGTTGACCGTCTCGCCGTTGAGGAGCGCTTGCACCGTGCCCAGCGCGGCGCGGAAATGATCGCGGACCGAGGCCGGATCCACCCCGATCATCTCCATGTCGTGCACGTAGGTGCCCGTTCCGACGCCCAGGATCGCCCGGCCCGCGCTGAGGTGATCGAGCAGCACGATCCGCTCCGCGACATGCAGGGGGTGGTGATAGGGCAGCGGGATCACGCCGGTGGCGAACCGGATGCGGCGGGTTTCCCGCGCCAGCGCCGCCATCAGCATTTCCGGGGAGCTGAGCGTGCTCCAGCCGCTGGAGTGGTGCTCGCCGAGCCAGATCTCGTCGAAACCCAGGTCGTCGGCGACGCCGCACACTTCGATGTCGCGGTGCAGCGACGCGTGGGGGCTGACCGAGGGGTCGTGGAACGGGGGCAGGAAGAGGCCGAATGCCTTGGTGTCCATGGTGATCCTTTGTCTGTGGAGGAATTCGCTGTCGGCGGACGACGGTGCCGGCTCAGGCCGAAGGCACCTGTTCCAGCAGGTAGTCGCAGAACTTGTCCACAGTGGTCAGATCCTCGTTCTCTTCGAGGTCGATGAACACGTCGAGCTTCGTTTCGATCTTCTCGATGAGCGCCAGGTACTCGATCGAGCTCATGCCCGTCTCGGGAAACTCGGTGTCCGCCTCGATGGTCTGGTTTTCCAGAACGCCGCCTGCGACTTCGGACAGGAGGGAGAAGATCTGCTGACGTAGTTCCGCCCGCGCGTCTACCGCGTTCATGTTTCCCCTTTGATCGAATCTGCGCCGGATGAGGGCATGCAGACGAGTCCGGAATAGTGTTTTCACTGCGGGTGAGGTCGGCGAAAAGTGGATCAGCGGTTTCCGGTGATTCCTGCCGACGTGCCCCAGATGCCCGTCAGTGCGGGCGAGTTCGCACTATTCTGACCCGAGCCGCCTACGGTTCGCAACAGTCCGCGTCACCGGTTTTTCCGGATTCCCCGGCCGTTCGCGGCACAGGGAACACGCACAAAAGAAGGGGACTTTCCTCATGCGGAAAGTCCCCTTCAGGTCAAGAGATCCGGTGGTGCCCGGTCGGTTCAGCGACGGCGCTTCTGCAGCAGTTCCACGAACTGCCGCCAATCCTCCGCTCGCGCCTTGGCGAGTTCGGAGATCAACTCCAGCCGGTGTTCGGGGATGTTCCTGGCGACCTGATCCCACTGATCACGATCGTTCAGATGCCCGTCCAGCAACCGAACCAGGGTCCGTCCCGATTCGGTGTAGCGGATGGTGGGGTCGGAGCGGAGCCGTTCCACCGCCGCTTGGTTGTCGGCGATCTGCGCGCTCGCGAGGTCGACGGCGTCGGCCTGCCGGGGGCGCGGCCTCGTCACCGTGCGTGCCGGTTCCTCGCGGCGGCCATGCCGGTGCCGGACGTCGTGCGCGGTCGCGACGGAAACGCCCGCGCCGCGCGCGATTTCGCGGATCGAGGCGGTGGGGTTGCTCGCGATCAATTCGTGGGCGCGCCGCCTGCCCTGGGCCGGATCCAGCGCACGGACGCGTCCGTCGCGGCCGATGTGGGCGTTCGGCTGGGGAACTTCCCCAGTCGAACGGCGTACCTTGCCGACCGTCTTGTGGGACAGGCCGGTGACCGCGGCGATGGCGCGATCGGACCACTGGGGGCGGACTTCGAGGATCCGGCGGGCGGCGGTCTTGCGGTCGGCGAGGGAGAGCGGCAGGCCATGGGTGATGTTCGACTTCACCGCGAGGATGAAGGCGGCCTGGTCGTCCCCGTCGAAGAACCGCGCGTCGATCGCGACGGCGTTCTTCAGCTTGGCCGCCTGGAGCCGGTGCAGCCCGTCGATCACCCGCATCGTGGGACGGTGCACCAGGATCGGCGGCAGCGGGGCGTCCGTTTCGGCGAGCATCCGGGCGTGGGCGGGATCGACTCCCGCCGCCCTCGGGGAGTCTTCGGCGCACAGCGTGTCGAGCGGTACCTCGACGACCTCGCCCAACGGCGGATCCGAGCCGGCCGCCACCCAGTCACTTTCCCGTCTGGCCACGGGTATCTGTGCGTCGTCCACCTGTTTTTCCTTGTGCCAGTTCAACATCTTCTAGCCCCCAGAGCACTTCGGATCATGTCAAACCTTTTCCACTATTCAATCCAGTGTGTGAACTTGTCAAGTTCGACGAGTCGCAATCGGGGGCTCCCGCTCGCTGGGGTGTTCGACTGCCGACTCGGTGAACTCGAATACCGTCACCGTTCGGGTCACGGCGGTGTCCAAGGGCTCTTCTTGACGGGACTGAGCTCTCCGGGCAGCCTGGTCGAAGAGCTACCGCGCGCCGGGATCGCAGGATGGAGGATGATGACGGCAGGGTGAACACGATGTTGTCCATCCGCGGTAAAGGGCGGTAAAAGAGCGCCGCGTGAAAACGGTGTGAAACCACGTTTCGGACCCGGCGATTAATCGGCATCGGGCACCGCAATTCTTCGGGCTCGGAAGAATCTCCTTTTGCGACCCTTCGGCCTCGCGTGGCTCGGCCGGTCGGGCCAAACCCGGCTGCTCCGCCTGAGCGCGCGGGCGCCCTCCCCGGTGTAACGGCCAAGGGTCGACCGTCGACTGTCAGCAGGATCGACGACGGTGGTGCCGGGTCTGGGAGGGCGTGTGGCTGGTAGGAAACCCGCGAACCGTCGCAAGAAGACGTCGAAGTCGCGGCAAACCGGGCTGGGCAAGGTCATGAAGAGCCCGGCGGCGGCCGTCGCGAGTCTGGCGGTCGCGGGCGCGAGCCTGGCCGTGGCGGTGACCGGCCCGGCTCCCGACCTCTTCAAGAGCGAGACCAAACCCGCCAGCCTCACCATGGAGCCGATCAACAAACGCGGCGTCACCGAATACGTCCTGCCGCTGGACGCGCGCTTCGAGGAGATGCCGGCGGGGGTCAACGGCTATTGCTCGGAGCCGGTGATCGAGTGGCTTCGCAAGACCGGCAAGGAGGTTCCCCCGTATCAACGGGTTTCCCTCAGGAACACCGCGCAGGACGGCGCGATGCTCGCGGTCAGCAACGTGCGGGCCGCGGACCTGCGCAAGTACGATCCCCAGCCGGTCATCCGGTTCGTGTGTCCCGACGGCGGCAACGCGGACACGGCGGTCCTCCACCTGAAACTCGATCAAGATCCGCAGGCCCAACAGGTGGACAACGACTCCCACGGCACGAAGCCGTTCGCCTTCAACCTGGCGCCCGGCGAACAAGGGAACATCGAACTGCATCTGCTCGGCGACCTCGGGCATAGCTACTCGGGCCGGATCGTCGCCGACGTCGCCACCGGTGCTCAGGTGGAGACCGTTTCCCTGCCACTCAACGGAAACCGCGACGGCTTCGACCGGGTGAGCGCCGGGAAGTTCGCGCGCCTCGCGGTTTCGCCGAGTATGCGGCCAGGATCCTTTTCGTGCTCGACGTCGCCACCGGGCACGGTGATCGACGAATCGTCCTCCAACTCCGGCCTGAGCGAATGCTCTCCCGGCGACATCCGGGCGCTGGTCGCGGAGATCGCGAAGACGCCATGAACGTTCGAGCGCTGTGGATCGTCGTGATCGTGGTCCTGCTCGCGGCGGCGGGGATCTTCGTGTTCCGGTCGCTGAGCGGTGAGGAACCGGCAGCCACCGGGACCTCCGCGCCGCCCGCCACCTCCGCGCCGCCCAGTTCCGCCGGTGCGGACTTCGTCGACCCGCGACCACAAACCCCGACGACGGTGGTGAACGTCGTGGGAGTGACTGCCTCGGGTGACCCGGCCCCGGGCTTCACCGTCACGGAAGATTCAGGCGATGTCGAGATCACCGGCTGTTTCGCTTCGCGCGCTTCCGTGTCACCGGGGGTGGTCAGTTGCGGCTCGACCGCCGCGGGCGCGGACGTCTGCTGGACCACCCCGAACCGCGCCACTCTGCTCTGTGGGACCACACCGTGGGAAAAGTCGCTCAGGCGGATGAAGACCTCGGAGAAGGTCGGCGCCATCGCCGCGGAGGCGGAACCCTTGCCTTGGGGACTGGAGCTGGCCACCGGCGCGCGGTGCCGGCTCCGCAACGGCGGATCATGGCCAGGACGTGCGGACGACTACGTCGGCTACTACGACTGCGGCAGCGAGTCGTTCTACGTCGTGGGAAAACAGGACGACGGACCCGTCCAGCGGTCGGGCCCCGTGTGGACCGCGCTGGTCGGAGGCCTCAGCGGCGACAACGCCGAGTTCCCTCCGCCGACTAAGATCAGGATCGTCACCGCGTACTTCGCCGCGCGGGCCTGACCCCGGTGGAGGTGTGCTCCGTGATGAAGCGATTCGCGGAGACCCTGGGGGTGCTGGCGATCATCTGGGGCACCTGGTTCGCGACGACTTTGCCGTTCGGCGTCAGCGACCTTCACTTCTCTCTCGTTTTCGCCACCGTCTTGACCGCGGTCACGGTGATCAGCGCCGGGATGGGCAAGCTGGTGAAACGGGCCGCGGAAGGGTGGAAGAGGAGCAGGCGGAGACGCTGACACGGAACCGTGGGCGATCCTCGCGGGGCCGGCCCGCCCCGGCGAGAAGCCGGGACGGGCCGGCGGGTGTCACGAGTGCTGCGAAACGACGCCAGGCCGCGCGGCCGCCGAGGTTCCCGCCGTCGGCACCGGCAGCGGATGCGGCGCGATGTCGAGATCACCGTTCGGGAGCAGGCCGTCGACGAGGTATTCCTTGCCGATCCGCTGCGCCTCCCGGTTGACCATCGCCGGATGGCTGCCGAACACGCAGTGGGTGCCCGCGCCGCGTTCGGTCACCAGCACCGAACTGGGCAGTCGCTCGTGCATCGCGACCGTGTTCGCGTACGGCGTCGCGGAGTCCCCTTCGACGCCGAAAACCAGGATCGGCGGCAGGTTCTTCCCCGACGGCACGATCCGCTGGTCATGCACCGGCCAGTTGGCGCACGCGGACGGGATCGACACGTTGTACCAGGCGAAATCGCTGGTCTTGGCCAGCTCGCCGAAGTCGCGTTCGATCTTCGTCCGGTCCGTGGGCGCGTCGGAGTCGACGCAGGCGATCGAGATCATGCCCGCGATGAAGCTCTCGCCCGCCGCTCCACCCGACGGCGTCGCCCAGTCCAGCACGGCGCGATCGTCACCGCGCAGGACGTAGTCGGCCATCGCCTTCGCGAGGGGCTCCCAGTAGAGCTCGTGCGAGAGGTTGGCGATGTAGACGTCCAACAGCTCCACCGCGCCGACGTTCTTCAACGGCCCGCGCGGCGCCTTCCGGAAGTCGCCGAGCAGCTTCTGCCAGGCCGCGTTCACCTCGGCGTGGGTCTTGCCGAGGTGGAACACGTTGTCGTACTGGGCGATCCAGCTCAGGTAGGCGTGTTCGCGGGCCACTCCGGCGGTGACCTGACCGGTCGAGTTCCCGTACCACATCTGCGGTTCCACCGGGTTCATCGAGCTGTCGAGGACCATCCGGTCGATCCGGTCCGGATACCGCTCGGCGTACGCGCTGCCGAGGTAGGTGCCGTAGGAATAACCCAGGTAGCTGATCTTCTCCTCGCCGAGCAGCGTGCGGACGCGGTCCATGTCCTGGATGACGTTGCGGCTGCCGGTGGACTTCAGCTGGTCGCCGTTCTTCTCCGCGCACGAGCGGGCGAACGCCTTCCAGCGCTCCCAGCTCTTGTCCCGCTCCTCGGGCCGGTCGGGGTCGGGCTGAAGCTGACGCCAGTAGTCCTCGCCGACGCAGCTGAGCGGCCGGCTGTGGCCGGTGCCGCGGGAATCGAGGCCGACGACGTCGTAGGCCTCGAGCACTTCCTTGGGCAGCCGGGTGTACCCGGTCGCGTCCGGAAGGGACAACTTGCCCGCCTGCATCACCGCCGAACCCGCCGGGCCGCCGGGATTGACGAACAGCACGCCCCGTCGCTTCGCCGGGTCGGTGCTGGTGTGTTTCGAGACGAGCACGTCCATCCGCGCGCCGAACGGCCGCGAATAGTCGAGCGGGACGTTGACCGTCGCGCATTTCAGTGCCGGATACGCCTGAGCGACATCCGCCGGGCAAGCCCCGAAGTCGAGCTGCGAAGCGGCATGCGCCGGTGCACTGACGGCCGCCGCGGTGCTCATCGTGAGCAGCGCGGACAGACCGATGGTGAGGAATTTCCTCATTCGAACCCCCAGTTCGATCGGACCTGGGGGACTGTAGCGACAAGTCCGACGTGCCGTCCGGGCATTCGCGAAGATCGCCCCTGGGATCCTCCGGCCTCCCCAGGATCACGGCGCACTTTCGATTGTGGCTGATGCTCTCCGTAGTGCAAGGCAGTCAGGTTGCCGGCTTCATTCTGCTCAATGCATCGTTCAGGACGTTCGAAGGAGGCCTGAAGAAGTCGCCCAGTTCGGTGCGGCCCGCCGACTCGTCCGGCTCGGCCGCGATGTGGCCTGCCGCGCCATGCATGCTCCGGGCCATATATATGACCTTCTGGGCGCCATTGGCGGCTGGAGTGTCCTCCAGAGCGACCTCGTCACGGATGCCTTCGGCCTCCCTCTGGCAGTTCGCCGCCTCGGCTTCGCTCTTGGCGGCGTTGTCGGTGTACGTCGAGCTCTGTGAATCAAGATCCTGAACCATCTTGGTCAAGGCGTCGATCGTGCGAGTCTCCACGGAACCGGACCTCATTTCATCGATCACCACGAGCCACGGGGCGACGATGGCCGCGGCGGCGACGAGCAGCCCGAGCACCCAGCCGAGCAACGGCTGGTGGATCTTTTCCGCTTCCTCGACCACGCGGGTGAGAATCGAGAATCCGCTGAGGACGCTGACCACGCCGAGACTGACCATCTTGGCTTTCAGCATCAGTCGGGGCGCCGGGAACTCACCGTTCGTTGCGGTGAGAGCCTGCTGCTGTTCACCTTGTTCTCCTTCGTCCTGCCCAGGATCGTCCCGCTGAGGGGTGTCCAGCTCGTTCGTGGTGACTCTCGACTGCCACACCTGGTGGCCTGTCGAGTGCGCGAGCTGGCCGAGCACCAATGCTGCGATGGCGGAGAACCCGCCTGTGATCGCGAGGTCCTTGAGCTCCGGAGCGCTGAGGTCGACGTTGAAGACCGTGCTGAAGACGGAGAACAGAGCGATGATGTCCACCCCGAGCAGACCGTAGGCCGTCGCCCTACGAACCTTTGACGGCGAGTCGAGATGTCGGGTACCACCACGCTCGATGTCCGCCTTCACCTTGGCTCGCTGTTCGGCGAGAAGACTGCGTGCCTCGGCCAGGGGGAGCGGTGGGATCACGATCGAGTTCGTCCGTGTCGGTGGAGTGCACAGGCGGTCGTGCAGCTCTGTGGCCAGGCGCCGTTCGCGCTTCGCGGCGTCGAGCGCGGCCTGCTGCCGCTTGTGTAACAGGTTGATCTTTCGCAGTGCTTGTTTGGCTTGCTTTCTGCTCATTTCGATAGCGCGGTTGCCCGCAGTTCTTTCCCCGTTCGTCAGCGAGTTCGGGTCCCGCTCGATCTGGTTCTGCCGAAACGCCTCGCGGACAAGGAACATGATCCAGTACGCCTGGATCGGGTGACGGATCCAGAACCACAGGCTCAACCGTGGGAGTTGGTTCATCTTGACGTTCAATGTCATGTTCATTTGGTCACCGGTCCGGTCAGTGTGAGCACGACAACTCTGTTTCGCTCGGCAGCGCCAGGGATCAACTGATTTGCGCTATCGACATCAGGCTCGATCGGGGCGTCATAGCCGACGCCTGTGACACCAGTGAAGGCGGAGCGCGTTACACCTAGCGCAACCAGTTCGCCGACGACTCGTTCAGCCCGAGCTTTCGACAGTTCGATTGCCGTGTCACGCGGTCCGTGGGTCGCGGTGTGCCCGACAGCGGTCGCTCGTGTTTCACGTGCGAATCTCGTTGCTATCTCCCGCAGCACGGTCTTCGCTCCGGGTACGAGTACATCCGTGTCCGGCTCGAAGAGAACCGAACTGGGAACGGACACGATCTCGGTCGGTGGCGCTCCGCCTTCTCGGCTCGGGACCACGGTGGTTACGTCGCCGAATGCGACGACCGGCACGGCGGCGGTGGCGACCGGCGCCGTCGAAGTCGTCTGCTCGCCGTCGATGGAGCAGGTTTTCGCGTGAAAATTGGTGCACACGCCCATCCACAGTTTTTCGAGCGCCCGCCGACGAGCCTCGGGTAGCTGACGCTGCGGGCCGGCTATTTGCCCGAGGCCCGAAAAGACAACGTCCTTGCCGCTGAGGTCCGGCAATGAGTCCGGCGGCAGGCTTCGGATCACGCGATCGATGTCGAAGTCCAAACTGGACTTGGTGAGATCGAGCTGCCCGATGGTCTGGAGACCGCTGCTGTGCACCACCACAAGACCAGGTCCAGGTGCTCGGCCCATGGTCGCTAACACCTCGAACGGGTCGAGCTGCCCGCCGTTGGAGGCCAGCCTGGCGAGCAATGCCTCAACACGTTTGCTGTTGCTGTCGAAGCCTTCTTTTCGAAGCTTCTTGTCGTTCTCCCGCTTCTGGTCCGGCCTGCGGACCGTGAAGTCCTCGTCGAAGACGGTGGAGACCTGTCTGCCGTCTGCGTGATAGATGACTAGTCGGACCTCGCCGCTGTCCACAGTCTCTTCCAGGCGCTTCACGATGGTGCGCGTGAGCTTGACCGCTGGCTCGTTGGAGGTGGCGGTGACGCCGATGCGTACAGTTGTTGCAGGGCTCGTATCGGCCCCGCACGCGACAGCAGGGAACAGGAGCGCTGCTGCGAGCAGAAGGTGTCCGAAGTGGCGTCGATTCATGCCCCGAAAGGCGTATGGACATTGCTCAGCGTTACATTGTTCATCCTTATGGCCGACAGGTAGCGCATGACACAGACGATTTCCGTGCAAGGTGGAAGTCGCAGTGCTCCATTCGGGTTCCCGGCTGTCCTGCTCGAACGCGGATAGGGCGTGAACGTGCTGTGGTTCTTCGGGTTCTGGTCAGAACCAGTGTTGACGATGCTTCCAACTTGGACGAGCAACTGGCCGTTGTCTCGTCAAAGGAAACGATCTCGACGCGGTAGTCCTACATGGTGAAACCTTGTCGAGAAAACGGTAATTCGACCGGACTCGCACCTGTTTCTTGCTCTTGAGGGCACGAACGGGCGAACAGTTGATCGCCGCCCGTGACCAGCCAAGGGCATCCGCGACGATGAGTTCGGCGAGATAGTCTACTGCGAGTGCAGAAGCCTCTGTCAGGCGGTCTTATTCGAACCGAAACCAAGTCCTGGTTAGGAAATCCCGCAGGATCTTGACGTAGAGTACCAATAGGACGCCGCACAACAACTTGCGGTCGCTCGGTCATTTACGGATACCGCCACGTCCTGGCGCCGCCGAGAGTGGCGGCTAGATCCGCGCCCACGGCTCGCCGGACACGATCCAGGAAACTGCTCAACAGTGTTCCAGGAGCATTCTGTTAGGATTCCAAACTCGACGTCGTCACCATCGGTATCGCGGCCCGTCGACCATACCAGCAGCTTCTGACAATTCATGCGCTACGGCATCGTTCAGCCTTACCAGTGCCACGATGGTGATCGTGCACCGAAGGCTAGTAGTTCCATTCCCAGCCACCTCCGGCGTTGGTCAGTCCGCCAGGAATCAGCGCGAGCACTCCATTCTTCGTCGCGACCTGGAGCTCCAACTGGCCTGTGTACTTCGAGTTTGACGCCCAGTTGTTAGGCAGTGCCTTCAGGCTGCTGCTCTTGCACATGCCGAGCTCGGCCGGGGTCGTGACGCCGTCTGGCGTGACGACTTGGAAGGCGAAGGGGTTGATCGTCCCGCCCAGCTGGATCGCGTCATCCGGGGAGAGTTGTTTCGTCGCGACCCGGATGTCCAGCAGTAGCGTGTGCTTTCCCGCCTCGGGCTTCATGTACGGGTCGCACTTCGGGTCGACGGTGATCTTGTCGATCGTGAAGGTGACCACCTGCGTTTTGCCGTCCTGGCTCGTGAACCCCGCAGTCTCGCCCAATTTCTTCGGCATCCTGCCTTGAGCGTTGGCCCCGGCGGGGGTGCTGTCGGTCGGCGCGGCGGCCTGGGGCGACGCGCTGGGGAGTGCGGCGGCGTCCGGAGCTGTCGGCGCGGGCCGGGTTCCACACGCACCCGTTGTGGCGAGTACGGCGACGGTGCCGGCGAGGGCGATGAGTCGAGTGGTGCGCACTGTGGAGCTCCTTGATCAGGCAGAGGTGCCTGGAAAGGTCGCTCGACATGGCACGGGTGTTACGCGGGTAGATCGAGTCGGGAATCGGGAGGCGCAAGCTTTTGCCGACGCGGAGAAGATGATCTTGGAGATAGGCTGAGTTCTACTTTGGGAATTAGCACCAAGGTAGGCCTGCGTGCGGCGAATCGCTTAAGAGGAGGCCGATGGGTCGCAAGGATAGCGCGTTCAACCTGATCGAACTGTGTGCCCTCGGCAGGATTCGAACCTGCGACACCTGCCTCCGGAGGGCAGTGCTCTATCCCCTGAGCTACGAGGGCGTAGCCGCCTGAGCGACTTCAAGAAGCTTAGCGCACCCCGTCAGGCCTCCTCTCGCGAGGTGGTCGTTAACCCTGGTGATGCTCGACGACGCGGGCCAAGAGTCGGGTCAGCTGCGCCCGTTCGGCGGGTTCGAGTGGCGCGAGGAAGACGTCTTGCGTGTCGCTGACCTGCTCTTCCAGGTGTTCCAGACGTCGTGCGCCCGTGTCGGTGAGGGTGATCAGGTTGCGCCGCCCGTCCGCCGGATCGGGCGCGCGTTCGACGTAGTCCGCGTCGGAGAGTTCGTTGATGACGGCGACGACGTCGCTGCGGTCGATGCCGGTGCAGCGGCTCAGGGTGGCTTGGCTCGACGGACCGTTCTCGTCGATGGCCGCGAGGATCCCGTAGTGGTATCGGCGGGCGCCGCTGCGGGCGAACTCGTTCAGGGCGAGCCGGTGGGCCACGGTGGCGGCCTGGTTGACCAGCCAGCTGGCCTTGGTTCGGAGCCGGTCGGGGGCGGTGTTCATCGAATCAGCGTAGCGTTGGTGTCACCAACGAACTGGAGGACGTCGTGATCGAGCCGTTCGAAGTCCGGATCCCCGAAGCCGACATCGCCGATCTGCGAGCCCGGCTGCGCGCCACGCGCTGGTCCGAGCCGGCCACGGCGGACGGCTGGGAGCAGGGGGTCCCGCTGGAGTTCGCCCGCGAGATGTGCCGGTACTGGGCGGAGGACTACGACTTCGGCCTGGCCGATCGCGTCAACGCTTTCCCGGGCTTCAAGACCACTGTGGACGGTCTCGGGATCCACTTCCTGCACGTCCGTTCGCCGGAGCCGGACGCGACGCCACTCGTGCTCACGCACGGCTGGCCGGGATCGGTGGTCGAGTTCCTCGACGTGCTCGGCCCGCTGACCGATCCCGCCGCGCACGGCGGTGATCCGGCGGACGCGTTCCACGTCGTGGCGCCCTCGCTGCCGGGCTTCGGCTGGAGCGACAAGCCGACGTCGACGGGCTGGAACGTCGAGCGCATCGCCCGGGCCTGGGACGAGCTGATGGGACGGCTCGGTTACGAGCGCTACGCCGCCCAGGGCGGCGACTGGGGCGCCGGGGTGACGAACATGCTCGCCAAGGTCGCGCGGGAGCGGGTGATCGCCGTCCACGTGAACATGGCGGGTGTCCCGTACGACGCGGCCGAGCTGGGGGAGCCGACGGCGGAGGAGCGGGCGGCGATCGCCGATCTCGCGCGCTTCCGCGAGGTCGGGTCCGCGTACTCGCAGCAGCAGGCCACGCGCCCGCAGACGGTCGGCTACAGGCTCACCGACTCACCCGCGGCTCAGGCGGCGTGGATCGCCGAGAAGTTCTGGGAGTGGACCGACAACGACGGCTCGCCGGTGACCGCGCTGTCCTGGCGCCAGATGCTCGACGCGATCTCCGTCTACTGGTTCACCGGGACGGCTGCTTCGTCGGCGCGGATCTACTGGGAGAACAAGGAGCGGGACGTCTCGGCGGTTGAAGTTCCTTCGGGTATCTCGATCTTCCCGCGCGAGATCATCCGCCCATCGAGGCGCTGGGCGGAGCTGCGCTACACCGATCTTCGCTGGTACGAGGTGCTGGCCGAGGGCGGTCACTTCGCCGCGTTCGAGCAGCCGGAGATCTTCGTCGGCCAGTTGCGGGGGTTCTTCCGGTCACTTCGGTAGCGGTGCGTGGCGGGTTCAGGTTTCGGGAAGGCCCTCCTGGGGGATGGTTTCCGTGTGTGGCTTAAGACAAAGTGAACTTAGGCTCACCTGTATTGCACATATGCGCATGTGACAATATATTCGGCCTGTCGACTTCACGAGAGGCGGAGCAATGGGTCACGGGCACGGGCATGGGACAGCCTCGCCGTCGAGCGCGTCAGGCCGCTACCTCAAGAGCCTGACGATCGCCCTGGTCATCGGCGCCGGCTTCATGGTCATGGAGTTCATCGTCGGGTTCGCCACGGGCTCGCTCGCGCTGATCTCCGACGCCGCGCACATGTTCACCGACGTACTCGGTGTCGGCATGGCGCTGGCGGCGATCATGCTCGCCCGGCGCAGCGGCCCGACGCTCACCCGCACCTTCGGGTTCTACCGGGCCGAAGTGCTCGCGGCGCTGGGCAACGCCATCCTGCTGTTCGGCGTCGCGGGTTACGTCCTGATCGAGGCCATCGGCCGGATCAGCGACCCGCCCGCCGTGCCCGGCCTGCCCGTCCTGCTGGCCGCCGCCGCGGGTCTCGTCGCGAACATCGTCTCCTTCCTGATCCTGCGCAAGGGCGCGGAGGAGAGCATCAACGTCCGGGGCGCGTACCTCGAAGTCCTCGCCGACCTGATCGGCTCCGTCGGCGTGCTGCTGAGCGGCGCGATCACGCTGCTGACCGGCTGGCGCTACGCCGACCCGATCATCGGTGTCGCGATCGGCCTGTTCGTCCTGCCCCGCACGTACGCGCTCGCCCGGCGCGCGCTGCGGATCCTGTTCCAGCATGCGCCGAAGGGGGTCGACGTCGCCGGGATCCAGGCGGAGCTTGGCGGGCTGAAGGGTGTCGAGGACGTCCACGACCTGCACGTCTGGACGCTGACGTCGGGGATGGAGGTCGCTTCGGCGCACCTCACCATCGCGCCGACCGTCGAGCAGGCGGCGGTGCTGACCGAGGCGCAGAACCTCCTGGCGAACCGCTACTCGATCGAGCACGCGACCCTGCAGATAGAAGTGCCCCAGTGTGCGCAACGGTGCCGGGAACTCTCCTGGTGACCTCACGCATTTCGTCCTCTGGATGCGGTAGTTCGCGTTGCCAACTACCGCATCCAGAGGACGAAATGCGTGAGGGGAAAAAGGCGTCAGGCGGGCAGAGGGGAGCCGCCGCGCTCCTGGAGAAGGCCCTTCATCAGGTCCATCTCCGCGCCCTGCGAGACGAGCATGCTCCGCGTCAGCGACTTCACGTCCGCGATGGACGTGTGGTCGTTGCCGTACTGAGCCATCTCGGTCCCGCCCATGTGGTGCCGCAGCATCAGCTGCAGGAAGAAGACGTCCATCTCCTTGCCGGTCAGCGACCGCAGTTTGGCCAGCTCGGCCGAAGTCGCCATCCCCGGCATCGGAGCGCCGTTCGACGGCTTCATGTCGGCACCACCGTGTCCGCCGTGGCCTGAAGGCTCGGTCATCCAGGTCATGTAGGCGCCGGTCGTCTGCTCCGGCTGGCCCCACAGGCCCAGCCAGCCCTTCATCCGGCCGACCTGGCCGGTCTGCGTGCGCTCGATGTCGAACGCGAGGGTCTTGATCGCCGGATCGGCCGTGTGGTCCCGCGCCCAGCCCGCCATGGTGACGGCCTGGAGGTGGTGCACCGACATGTCCTGCGCGAAACCGACCTCGACCGAACCCGCGCCCGGAGTCGTCTGCTCCGGCTCGGAGTCGATCAGCCTGGTCGTCAGGGCGCCCAGGCCGAAGCCCAGGATCAGCATGACGACCAGGGCGGCCCCGATCACCAGCCACCGGCTCTTGGCCGAGCGCGGCACTTCGTCGCCGGGTTCGTCGACGTACTGGAGATCGGGGTCCATCTGGCTCACTTACTTGCTCGCGGGCGCCGAGGGCTGAGTGGCGGGAGCGGACGGCATGCCGCTCTGACCGGCGCCGGGCTGGTCCTGCTGAGTGCCCGCGGTGCCCTTGTAGTCCATCGGCTTCGCGTCCGGCCCCGGCGGGGTCGGGTCGAAGTCGCCCGGCTCGATCTGCGCGTCGCAGGTGGCGTCACGCTCGGGGTACGCGCCGTACGGGTTGGTGCGCAGCGCCGCGATGAACTGGTCGATCCGCTCGTCGTCGGCCTTGTCCAGCTTCAGCTGGTGGCCCCAGGACTGCAGCGAGATCGGCTTGTCGAGGTTCGGGTACGGCGACATCGTGGTGTACGGCTTGCCCTCGACGCGGACCCGCAGCAGCTCCAGCGCGTCGCCGGAGATCTGCGCCGGGTTGTAGGCGATCCAGACCGCGCCGTGCTCGAGACCGTGGACCATGTTCTCGTTGCGGACGGCCTTGTCGTAGACGACGCCGTTGCACGCGGCCCAGGCCTGGTCGTGCGGGCCGCCGAAGGGCGGGGTCTTGTCGTAGGCCACGCGCTCGGCCGCCGTGACGTGCACGGATCCCTCGTAGGTGGCCGTGGTCACGCCGTTGATCCGCTTGGACGGATCCGGGTCCTGCTGCGAGGGCGCGAAGGCGGCAGCGGCCTCTTCGCGGGTCTTCTGCTCGCGCTTCGGCGCCGAGGCGACCATGTAGTAGGTGACCACCGAGGCAGCCAGGGCGACGATCGCGACGACCGCGATGATCGTGCCCCAGGGCGTGCCCTTCTTGGACACGACGGAACTACGGGCGGCCTTCATGGCGTTCTTCGACGACGCGCCCTTTTTTCTGGTTGTCCCGTTAGCCATGGCTCCTGCGTTCTCCAAAGGGGGTGGTCCCTGCGCGGGCCAGTGTAGAGACCGCACGTCTGATCACCGTGAACAGCTGGAAGATCAACCGCTTGGCTCACACCTTCCGGCGGTCGCTGCGTAGCCCGGACCAGGTCACACCTAGAATTCCGCGAGTGACTCCCGCAGCTCTCGCCGACCTGGTCCGTAACTCAGCCGTGCAGGTTCTCACCGCGCGCGGCCTCGACGATTCCGTGCTGCCGGAGAAGGTGACGATCGAACGTCCCCGCAACCCCGAGCACGGCGATTACGCGACCAACCTGGCGCTGCAGGTGGCCAAGAAGGCGGGCATGAAGCCCCGCGACTTCGCCGACGCGCTGGCCGAGGCCCTCGCGGCCGCCGACGGCATCGACTCGGCCGAGGTCGCCGGGCCGGGCTTCCTCAACCTGCGGCTCGCCGCCGACGCGCAGGGCCAGATCGTCCGGCAGGTGCTCGACGCCGGGGAGAAGTACGGCCTCGGCGACGCGCTGGCCGGCCTCAAGATCAACCTGGAGTTCGTCTCGGCGAACCCCACCGGGCCGATCCACCTCGGCGGCACCCGCTGGGCCGCGGTCGGCGACGCGCTGGGCCGCGTGCTGTCCGCGCAGGGCGGCCTGGTCACCCGGGAGTACTACTTCAACGACCACGGCGCGCAGATCGACCGTTTCGTACGGTCCCTGATCGCCGCCGCCAAGGGCGAGCCCGCTCCCGAGGACGGCTACGCGGGCGGCTACATCAACGACATCGCCGCCGAGGTCATCCGCCAGGAGCCGAGCGCGCTTTCGCTGCCAGAGGACGAGCGGGCCGAGACGTTCCGCCGGGTCGGCATCGAGTTGATGTTCACCGAGATCAAGCAGAGCCTGCACGACTTCGGCACCGACTTCGACGTCTACTTCCACGAGAACTCGCTGCACGAGTCCGGCGCGGTCGCGACCTCTGTCCAGCAGCTGAAGGACTCCGGGAACCTGTACTTCGAGGACGGCGCCTGGTGGCTGAAGTCCAAGGAGCACGGCGACGACAAGGACCGCGTCGTCATCAAGAAGGACGGCAACCCGGCCTACATCGCCGGTGACCTCGCCTACTTCCAGGACAAGCGCAAGCGCGGCTTCGACCTCTGCATCTACATGCTCGGCGCGGACCACCACGGCTACATCGCCCGGCTCAAGGCCGCCGCGGCCGCGTTCGGTGACGACCCGGCCGTGGTCGAGGTGCTGATCGGCCAGATGGTCAACCTGGTCTCCGACGGCAAGCCGGTCCGGATGAGCAAGCGCGCCGGCACCGTGATCACCATGGAGGACCTGGTCGGCACCGTCGGGGTCGACGCGGCCCGCTACGAGCTGATCCGCTACTCCGTCGATTCCACTTTGGACATCGACCTCGACCTGCTTCGCAAGCACTCGAACGACAACCCGGTCTACTACGTCCAGTACGCCCACGCGCGGCTGGCCTCGTTGCAGCGCAACGCTTCCGACCTCGGGCTCAAATTCGATGGCGACGCCGACCTCGGACTGCTTACGCTGCCGGCGGAGGGCGACCTGATCCGCACACTCGGCGAATTCCCGACCGTCCTCCGCCGGGCCGCACAGCTGCGCGAACCGCACCGTGTCGCCCGGTACCTCGAAGAACTCGCCGGCGCCTACCACAAGTGGAACGCCGTCGGCCGGGTCCTGCCGAAGGGCGACGAGGAGACCACCCCCCTCACGTTCTCCCGCCTCGCGCTCAGTGAAGCGACTCGCCAGGTGCTGGCCAACGGCCTCACCGTGCTCGGTGTCTCTGCTCCGGAACGGATGTAATCAATGGCTCACCCCGCGGGCCCCCGCCACGCCGACGTCTACCCCCACGCCGACGCCTCCGGTTTCCCGCCGTCGAGTCCTGAGGAACTCGACAGGCTGTACCCGAAAGTCTGGCCCCGCAACACTTTCCGCGGCGGAGACGGCGTCGTGCGCATCGCGGGCGTCGACGTCCGCGAACTCGCCGAGAAGTACGGCACGCCGCTGTTCGTCGTCGACGAGGCCGACTTCAAGTCCCGGTGCGCCGACTACGCCGAGGCGTTCGACGACCCGGCGCTCGTGCATTACGCGTCCAAGGCGTTCCTGTCCATCGAGATCGCCCGCTGGGTGGCCGAGCAGGGGCTGAGCCTGGACGTCTGCAGCGGTGGCGAACTCGCCGTCGCGCAGCGCGCGGACTTCCCGGCCGAGCGGATCACCTTCCACGGCAACAACAAGTCGCTGCCCGAACTGGAAGCCGCGGTCGAGGCAGGCGTCGGCACGGTCGTGGTCGACTCCTACTTCGAGATCGCGCGGCTGGCCGATGTCGCCGCCCGGCACGACGTCGTGCAGAACGTGCTGATCCGGGTCACGGTCGGCGTCGAGGCGCACACCCACGAGTTCATCGCGACCGCGCACGAGGACCAGAAGTTCGGTTTCTCGCTGGCCTCCGGTGACGCGGCCGAGGCCGTGCGCCGGGTGCTCAACGCGCCGTCGCTCAAACTGATCGGCCTGCACAGCCACATCGGTTCGCAGATCTTCGACGCCGACGGCTTCGAGGTCGCCGCCCGCCGCGTGGTCGGCTTGCTGGCCGAATTGGCCAAGGAACACGGCACCGACCTGCTCGACCAAATGTCCATCGTCGACCTCGGCGGCGGTTTCGGTATCGCCTACACCGACAAGGACAACCCGCCGCCGCCCGCGCAGATGATCACGCAGATCCGCGAGATCGTCCGCAAGGAATGCGAGTACGCGGGCCTCCCGGTGCCGAAGATCGCAGGCGAGCCAGGCCGCGCCATCGCCGGTCCCGGCACGATCACGCTGTACGAGGTCGGCACCATCAAGGACGTTTCGCTCGGCGACAAGGCCGCCCGGCGCTACGTCAGCGTCGACGGCGGGATGAGCGACAACATCCGCACCGCGCTCTACGACGCGGTGTACGACTGCCGTCTCGTCTCCCGGACCTCCGACGACGACGGGGACGGCCAGGTCGCCGCCGCGCTGTCCCGGGTCGTGGGAAAACACTGTGAGTCCGGCGACATCGTCGTCCGCGACTGCTGGCTGCCCGACACCCTTGCTCCCGGCGACCTGCTCGCCGTGGCGGCCACCGGGGCGTACTGCTACTCGATGGCCAGCGGGTACAACCGGCAGCCGCGGCCCGCGGTGGTGGCCGTGCGCAACGGCAGCGCCCGCGTGCTGCTGCGGCGGGAGACGACGGACGACATGCTGCGCCTGGAGGTCTAGTAAGTGTCTACTGTGGACGGACGCGTGATCAGGGTCGCCCTGCTGGGCTGCGGAACGGTCGGTGGCGAGGTCGTCCGGCTGCTCACCGAGCAGGCCGAAGAGCTCGCCGCCAGGGCGGGCGCCCGGATGGAGCTGGCGGGCATCGCGGTGCGGCGCCCCGACAAGCACCCCGAGCTGCCGCCGGAACTGGTGACCTCCGACGTGACGAAGCTCGTCACGTCTCCGGACGTCGACGTCGTCGTCGAACTGGTCGGCGGCATCGAGCCGGTGCGGGAGTGGCTGCTCGACGCGCTCAAAGCCGGGAAATCCGTTGTCACGGCGAACAAAGCCCTGATGGCCGAGCACTCCGCGGAACTGTTCGAGGCCGCCGACGCGGCAGGCGTCGACCTGTACTTCGAGGCGGCCGTGGCCGGGGCGATCCCGTTGCTGCGCCCGCTGCGCGAATCGCTGGCGGGCGACCGCATCACCCGCGTGATGGGCATCGTCAACGGCACCACCAACTACATCCTGTCCGCGATGGACTCGACAGGCGCCGGCTACGCGGAAACGCTGGAAGAAGCCAGCAGGCTCGGATACGCCGAAGCGGACCCGACGGCCGACGTCGACGGCTACGACGCCGCGTCCAAGGCCGCGATCCTCGCCTCGCTCGCGTTCCACACCCGGGTGACGGCGTCCGAAGTGCACCGTGAAGGCATCGCCGACGTCACCGCGTCGGACCTCGCCGCGGCGAACGTGCTGGGCCGCACGGTGAAACTGCTCGCCATCTGCGAGCGCGTCACCTCCGACGACGGCACCGAATCCGTTTCGGCGCGCGTGCACCCGGTGATGATCCCGCGCGGGCACCAGCTCGCCGGGGTCGGCGGCGCGTACAACGCCGTCTACGTCGAGGCCGACGCCGCCGGTGAGCTGATGTTCTACGGTCAGGGCGCCGGTGGCGCGCCGACCGCGAGTGCCGTGCTCGGCGACCTCGTCGCGGTGGCTCGAAACCGGGTCGTCGGCGGCCGTGGCCCGCGCGAATCCGCGCACGCCGCGCTCCCGGTCAGGCCGATGGGCCAGACGCCGACGCGGTACCACGTCAGTCTCGACGTGGCCGATCGAGCGGGCGTGCTCGCCCAGGTGGCCCAGGCGTTCGCCGGGCACGGTGTCAGCATCGCCGCCGTGCGGCAGCGTGACGCCAACGACACGGCCAGCCTGGTCGTGGTCACCCACCTGGCGCCGGACGCGGCACTGCGGTCCACTGTGGACGACATTGCCGAGCTCGATGTGGTGAACCAGGTCGTCAGTGTGATGCGCGTGGAAGGCGAAGACCAGTGATTTCCCAACCGTGGCCAGGGATCATCCAGGCTTATCCCGACCGGATCCCGGTCCCGGCCGGCGCGAAGGTGATCACCCTCGGCGAGGGCAACACCCCGTTGCTGCCCGCTCCGCACCTCTCGGATCTGACCGGCTGCGAGGTCCACCTCAAGGTCGAGGGCGCGAACCCGACCGGGTCGTTCAAGGACCGCGGGATGACCGTGGCCATCACGCACGCGCTCGCCAGCGGCCTCAAGGCGGTCATCTGCGCCTCCACCGGCAACACCTCCGCGTCGGCCGCGGCGTACGCGGCCCGCGCCGGGCTCACCTGCGCCGTCCTCGTCCCGCAGGGCAAGATCGCGATGGGCAAACTCGCCCAGGCCGTCCTGCACGGCGCGCGGATCCTTCAGGTGGACGGCAACTTCGACGACTGTCTCGAACTGGCGCAGAAGACCGCGATCGACTACCCGGTGACCTTGGTCAACTCGGTCAACCCGGTGCGCATCGCCGGCCAGAAGTCGGCCGCGTTCGAGATCTGCGACGTCCTCGGCAAGGCGCCGGACATCCACTGCCTGCCGGTCGGCAACGCGGGCAACATCACCGCCTACTGGGCGGGATATTCCGAATACGCCGGTGACGGTGTGGTGAAGAACACCCCGCGGATGTTCGGTTTCCAGGCGGCCGGTGCCGCGCCGCTCGTGCACGGCGAGCCGGTGGCCGATCCGGACACGATCGCGACCGCGATCCGCATCGGCAGCCCCGCGTCCTGGGACGGCGCGATGAAGGCGAAGAACGCGTCCGCCGGGCTGTTCGAAGCGATCACCGACGAGAAGATCCTCGAAGCGTACCGGCTGCTCGCCCGCAAGGAAGGCGTGTTCGTCGAGCCCGCTTCGGCGACCAGTGTCGCGGGCCTGCTTGCGACGGCCGCCGACGGACGGCTGCCGAAGGGCTCCACCGTTGTGTGCACCGTCACCGGACACGGTCTGAAGGACCCGGCCACGGCGCTGGAAGGCAACGTCGAGGTCGAGCCGCTCGCCGTCGACCCGACCGCCGTCGCCGCCGCGCTGGACCTGCGATGACGCTGCTCAAGGTCAAGGTCCCGGCCTCTTCGGCGAACCTCGGCCCGGGCTTCGACACGCTCGGCCTGGCGCTGGCCCTTTACGACCGCGTCGAACTGCTGGTCACCGACGCCGGGCTCAAGATCGAGGTGGTCGACGCCGGCGCCGGTGACGTCGACGACGTCCCGACCGACGAATCGCACCTGGTCGTCCGGGCCTTCCGGCGTGGCTGCGAGCACCTCGGCCTCCGGCCACCCGGCCTGCACCTGCGCTGCTTCAACGCGATCCCGCACGCCCGCGGCCTCGGCTCGTCCGCGGCCGCGGTCGTGACCGGCGTCGCGGCGGCGTACGCGCTGGCTGAGAAGGCCCTGGACGACGACGCGTTGCAGCTGGCCGCCGGGTTCGAAGGGCACGCCGACAACGCGGCGGCGAGCCTGCTGGGCGGCTTCGTGGTCGCCTGGAACGAGGGCGAGCGGTTCCGCGCCGAACGGCTCCAGCCGCATCACGACATCCGGCCCGTGGTCGCCGTCCCGGCGTTGCGCTCCTCGACCGACGCGACGCGCGGACTGCTTCCCGCCCAGGTCCCGCACGCCGACGCGGCGTTCACGGCCGGTCGCGCGGCGCTCTCAGTGCACGCGCTCACCGCGCGCCCCGACCTGTTGCTCTCCGCGACCGAAGATCGGCTTCACCAGCATTACCGGGCGCCCGCGTACCCGGCGAGCAGCGAACTGGTGCGCGCGCTGAGGGCCGAAGGGGTGGCCGCGGCCATCTCGGGAGCCGGTCCGACCGTGCTCGCGCTCACCACCGAGGGAATACTCCCGGCGGGTGTCGACGTTACATCGTTCGACGTCACCGAGCTGCCGGTCGATCCGGGCGGCGTCCAGGTTGCGGCTCAGTAAAGCCTCGGTCACATGCCGGAGCACCACCCCGCCACGCGGGGGGTGGTTGTTGCACCCGGCCGTGGCGCGGTCTACCCTCGGGGGCGTTCGATCACCGTGCGTTTCCGCACCCGGTGCCGGTCCAGGTGACCAGTGTCATCCTTGGCCCGCATCCTTCGTTGATCCGCCAGTTCCGCAGAGGTCCGGCAACTAGCACAGCCTGGCAAGCGGGGGCTGGCAGATTGACACAGGCGGGTTCCCGGTTCCGGCGGTGCCGAATTCCGCTTCCTCCATTTGGAGGACGCAAATCCCTGTGCTGGAGGCCTTCTAGCTGTGTTCAACACGGCCGAGGAGCTGATCGCCCGTATCGGGGGCCAACTACGCCGTTTCGCAATCGGACGCGAGCGGCGGTCCGCTGATCCACCTGGAGGCGTGGATCGGTCAGGAAGGACATTTGTGAGCAACACCGATCTTTTGAGCGACGTCGAAGGTGGCGCCGCCGAGTCGAACGGCGCCGTCGCTCCCAAGCGCACGGTCGGCGGATTGACCGGCAAGACCGTCGCCGAGCTGCGCTCGATCGCTGGGGAACTCGGCATCGGCGAGACCACGGGGATGCGCAAGGGCGACCTGATCGCGGCCATCCGCGAGCGCCAGGGCAAGACCAAGCGCAAGTCCCCCGCGGCGGCGAGCGAAACGCTTCCGCTCGAGGGGATCGACGCACCGCGCAAGGCCCCGAAGGCCGAAGCGCCCAAGCAGGAGGCCCCGAAGCAGGAGGCCCCGAAGGCCGAAGCGCCGAAGGCGGAAACAGCCCCGGCCGAGGCCCCGCGCGCCGAGAAGGCTGAAAAGTCTTCGGAGAACGGCTCCGCGCCCGCCACCGAGCGGCCCGCGCAGCAGGAGAACGGCCAGCAGGACGGCCAGTCGCAGCAGGACGAGGGCGGCCGCAGCCGTCGTCGCCGCGGCTCCAACCGCGCCGCGGGTTCGCCCGAGCAGGGTGGCCAGCAGCGTGAGCGTGGCGACCGGGGTGACCGCAACGAGCGCGGCGACCGCGGTGAGCAGGGCGGCAACCGTCAGGGCAACCGCGACGGCGGTCGTGACGGCAACCGCGGCCAGGACAACCGCCAGCGCAACCAGCAGGGCGGCGGCCAGGACAACAGCCAGCGCCAGGGCCAGGGCCCGCAGGGTGACGACGACGAGGAAGGCGGCCGTCGCGGCCGTCGTTTCCGCGACCGTCGCCGCCGGGGTTCCGGCGGTGGCCGTGAGCAGGGCGGTTCGCCCGACACCGAGATCCGCGAGGACGACGTCCTGCTGCCCGTCGCGGGCATCCTGGACGTGCTCGACAACTACGCGTTCGTGCGTACGTCGGGCTACCTCGCCGGGCCGAACGACGTGTACGTCTCGCTTTCGCTGGTCCGCAAGTACGGCCTGCGCCGCGGTGACGCCATCACCGGTGTCGTGCGCCAGCCGCGTGACGGCGAGCAGCAGCGGCAGAAGTTCAACCCGCTGGTGCGCGTCGACTCGATCAACGGCCTCGAGCCGGACGAGTCCAAGCGCCGTCCCGAGTTCACCAAGCTGACCCCGCTGTACCCGAACGAGCGACTGCGCCTCGAAACCGAGCCGCACAAGCTCACCACCCGCGTCATCGACCTGGTGATGCCGGTCGGCAAGGGCCAGCGCGCGCTGATCGTTTCGCCGCCGAAGGCGGGCAAGACGACGATCATGCAGGACATCGCGAACGCGATCTCGACGAACAACCCCGAGTGCCACCTGATGGTCGTGCTCGTGGACGAGCGTCCGGAAGAGGTCACCGACATGCAGCGGTCGGTGAAGGGTGAGGTCATCGCCTCCACCTTCGACCGCCCGCCGTCCGACCACACCTCGGTCGCGGAGCTGGCCATCGAGCGGGCGAAGCGCCTGGTCGAGATGGGCCACGACGTCGTCGTGCTGCTCGACTCGATCACCCGTCTGGGCCGTGCCTACAACCTGGCGGCCCCGGCGTCCGGCCGGATCCTCTCCGGTGGTGTCGACTCGACGGCGCTGTTCCCGCCGAAGCGTTTCCTCGGCGCGGCGCGCAACATCGAGAACGGCGGTTCGCTGACGATCTTCGCCACGACGATGGTCGAGACCGGGTCCACCGGTGACACGGTCATCTTCGAAGAGTTCAAGGGCACCGCGAACGCGGACCTCAAGCTCGACCGGAAGATCGCCGAGCGGCGCGTGTTCCCCGCGGTGGACATCAACCCGTCCGGTACCCGCAAGGAAGACCTGCTGCTTTCGCCGGACGAGCTCGCGGTCACCCACAAGCTGCACCGGGTGCTGCACGCGCTGGACTCGCAGCAGGCCATCGACCTGCTGATCTCGCGACTGCGCAAGACGAAGACCAACATCGAGTTCCTCATGCAGGTCTCGAAGACGGCCCTCGGCTCGAACGACGACGACTGATCTTCAGGTCGCCTTCGGTACTGCAATGAAGGGGCCTTTCATAGCAAAATTTGCTATGAAAGGCCCCTTCATTGCATCGCGGGGAGGCTCAGTGGGTTCGGTGCCGGGGCGGATCGTCGTCTACGGGGTCACGGGTTCGGGCAAGACGACACTGGCCGGGAAGCTGGCCGAGCGGACCGGCCTGTCGTGGCATTCCGTCGACGACGACCTCGCCTGGCAGCCGGGCTGGATCCCCGTCCCCGATGACGAGCAGCGGCGCCGGATCACCGCGCTGGTCGCCGACGATCGCTGGATCATCGACGGCATGTTCGCCAAATGGCGCGACATCGCGTTGCCGCGCGCCGAGCTGATCGTCGCGCTGGACTATCCGCGCTGGGTCTCGCTGAGCCGTCTGCTGCGCCGGACCGTGGTGCGCTGCGTCACGCGCCGCCGGATCTGCAACGGCAACGTCGAAACGCTGCGGGGCATGCTCTCCCGCGACTCGATCATCTTGTGGCACTTCCGGTCTTACGCGCGCAAACGGCGCACGATCCGCGACTGGGCCGCGGATCCGGCGGTGCCGGTGGTGCGGCTGACCTCGCCACGCGCGACGAAACGCTGGCTGGCCCTCGTGACCGGCAAGGCCACTTAAGGCCAATGGCGTTTTCGATACCTACGGTTCCGGCGGTTACGCGTGATCAGACGGACGACACGTGTGATCAGACGGACGACACCCGGTGGGACTCGGCCGCGAGCGTGTCGTCCGTCCAATCACGTGTGTCGTCCATCTGATCGCACGTGCCGTCCAGTCAGTCACACGAAAGTGCCGATTCGCCCCGCGGGAGTGGCGAGGAGGCAAGGGTGGCGGGCTCGTGATCTCGGCGGCGGATGTTCCCAATGTCGCATTTGAGACGCTCAGCGTCTCAAATGCGACATTGGGAACTAGGACCGAGACGCCGGCAAGCGAACAGGACACCCGAACCCCGGCAGGCGCGCGAGCTGTCGAGCACGACACTTTCGGCCCGATGAAACCGTCCGAGCCCCGGCACCCACCCAAGTCCAAGTACATAAAGGCCCCCTTCCTTGCGCCTGAGTTCGGAAGAGC
>NZ_NMQT01000100.1 GCF_002234405.1 Amycolatopsis thailandensis
GCTCGGCCGCACCGCCGAAGCGGTCGCGCAGCTGGTCGACGAGGCCCGCTATCCGGTGGTGATCGTCGGCGGCCGGGCCCGGTCGGCGCGCGAGGAGCTGATCGCCGTCGCCGACGAGCTCGCGCTCCCGGTGTACAACGCGTTCCGCCGTCAGGACGCCTTCCCCGAGAACCACGCGCGCTACGCCGGCCATCTCGGCATCGGCATCCCCGCCCGGCAGCTCGACGCGCTGGAGCGCGCCGACCTCGTGCTCGCGCTGGGCACGCAGCTCGACGAGGTCACCACCCAGTCCTACCGCTATCCGACGCCGTCGCAGACGCTGGTGCTGGTCGGCACCGGGATCGAGCCGGCCCGGCGCGGCGGCCTGACCTTCCGGGTCGACTCCGAGGTCGAGCCGTTCCTGCGCGAACTGCGTGACGTCGCCTCGCCACGGACGCGCCGCGCGTCGGCCGCGAACGCCGCCGTGCACACCTTCATGACGCCGCCCGACACCAGCGGCGCGACCCGCGTCCACCCCGCCGACGTCATCCGCGCGGTGCGCAAGCTCGCGCCCGAAGACGCGATCGTGACCAGCGACGCGGGCAACTTCGCCCAGTTCATGCACCGCTACTGGTGTTTCACCGCGCCGCGCAGCCAGCTCGGCCCGAGCAACGCGGCGATGGGTTACGCGGTCCCCGCGGCGGTCGCGGCGAAACTCGCCGAACCACGCCGCACGGTGATCGCGATGGTCGGCGACGGCGGCGCGCTGATGACCGGGCAGGAGATCGAGACCGCCGTCCGCTACCGCGTGCCGGTGACCGTCCTGGTGTTCCAGAACGGACTCCACGGTCCGCTCGCCGTGCGCCAGGCGCGCAAGCACGGGCGGCTTTCGGGGGTCACCGTCCCCGTCACCGACTTCGCGTCCTGGGCGCGCGGGCTCGGCGCCGCCGGATACACGGTGGACGACCGGGAGCAACTGGAGCCGATCATCGCGAGCGCGCTGGTCCGGCAACGGCCGTGCGTGATCGACATCAGGACGGATCCGGACGTGGTGACCCCGGACATCCGGCTGACGAGCCTGCTGGGCGCCGCGCGGCCGCAGCAGGGGCAGCAGTAAAGACACGGTTTTCTCAGGGGATACACAGAAACCCTTGTGGCGCCGCCTTCACCTGCTCCAAAAGGTGGGATCGAGATGACGACTCGGCCGACTTTCGGTCGCGGAGACCGGATTTTGTCGGTCGGCCGTGGCACAATCGCCGCAACACCGAGAGTCCGATATGGACCGGACGATCACCGGTGGGGTTGTTGGCACGCAGGGCGTCACGTCCTACTACGAGCATTGTGTTGACACTGGGAGAAAACATGGCTGACGAGACGAAGCCACAGGACAAGTCCGTTTCCGGCGTGGTGCCGGTGCTGTTCAGCGCGGACGCGGAGACCCACGACATCGCCGTCGTGGCCACGAACCGGGAGGCGTTGCGCCGTTCGCCGTTCGGCGCCGAGGTACCGTTGCGGGCGGCCAGCGGGGAATAGCCCTGCCGCCGGGAGCCGCGCCGCCGGGTAGTACAGTGCTGCCGCGCACACAGGGGTGAAGGCGCTTGTCGGCCTGCGTGAGGTGTGCTTTACTGCTCCAGGTCTCGATTTTTGTGTTCGTGTTGGTTCACGCTCGCAGAACTCAGCGGGCGTAGTGTCTCCTCGTGTTTCCGGGGAAGCAAACCGTCTGGTCATGACCCGGGCTGCCGACGTGGCTTCCTGTTTGTTTGTGTTGCATATGGAGATTTTATGACTCAGGGCACTGTGAAGTGGTTCAACTCCGAGAAGGGGTTCGGCTTCATCACTCCCGACAACGGCGGCGGCGACGTCTTCGTGCACTACAGCGAGATCAAGGGCAACGGCTTCCGTACCCTCGAGGAGAACGCCCGCGTGGAGTTCGAGATCGGGCAGGGCGCGAAGGGTCCGCAGGCCACCTCGGTCACCGTGATCTGATCCAGGTTTTCCAAGCAGGGCCGCCATCCCTTCGGGGAGGCGGCCCTGCTGCTTTTCACGGGGGCTTTCCCGGGGCCGCCGCCCGCCGAACTGACCAAAATGGCCGTGTTCGCACAGCGAGTCGCGATGCAACCTCGTGCAACTCTTTCTTTCGCGGCCCGGACGTCGTTTCCTTGTAGGGACTTGGCGCGGCAGCGGAGGACATGTGGGCGAAGCGGTTGCGGGGATCGTGGCGAACCCCGCTTCGGAGCGTGACATCCAGAGCCTGCGCTCGGCACTCCGCGTGGCCGGGGTCGGCCGGGTGATGGTGTGGACCGAGGCGGGGAAGATCATCGGCACGGTCCGCCGGATGGTGGACGCGGGGGCGAGCGTGCTCATCTGCCTCGGCGACGACGGCCTGATGCGGGCCGCCGCGGCCGCGTGTGGCGACGTCCCGCTGCTCATGATGCCGACCGGGAGCACCGACGTGCTGCCCGAGCCCACCGTCGCCGGGCTCGCCGCCGGGCTGCTGGCCACCCACCAGGTGGACGCGGACCTGGTCACGAACCGCGCGACCATCCTCGAAGTCGTCACGAAGGCACGCCGGGAGATCGCGCTCACCGACGTCAGCGTGTCCTCGGAGAGCCAGTGGGGCCCCGCCTCGCTGACCGAGCTGTACTGCACGTTCGCCGTCCCGGACGGGATCGGGCTCTCCAGCATCCCCGGGCGGCTGTGCCCCAGTCCTAAGTCCACTGTGGACGGTGTCGCGGTCTCGCTCGGGCCGGTCGACGAGACGCCGTACGTCGTGCAGGCGCCGATCGCGCCCGGCGAGGTCCGGTCGGTGGGTGTCCGGGGCTGGAGCGTGCTGCATCCCGGGGTCCGCGTCGACCTCCGCGCCGGCGGCGGTTCCATCGCGCTCGACGGTCAGCCGCACTTCGTGCTGAGGCCGGAAGAGAGCGCTTTCGTCGAGTTGAAGCCCGACGGCCCGTGGTGCGTCGACGTCCGCGCCGTGATGGCCGAGGCCACCAGGACCGGCCTGCTCCTCGGACGACGGCCGAAGGGCGCCTTTCCCGCGTCCCGCCTGGCGGACGCGCCCTTCTCCGGGTAAACCTCGCCCAGGTCACAGAGCCCTTCCGCGCGCCGGGATCCCCAGGCACACTGGCCGGAACGGACCAAGGGAGTAGGCCAGGTGCAGCTGGAGGCGGCGTTGCCGGTCGGCGCGGATCCGCGGCGGCACGCGCTCGCCCTCGCGAAGGTGCACGAGGCCGCCCTCGCCGGGGCCACCCTCCCGAGTCACCCGCGCGCGGTCATCGGCGCGTCCTGGCGGCGCATGCGCCGTCTCGGCCTGGACCCGGATCGCGGCGCCCCCGTGCCCGCGCTCACCCCGGAACAGCTGGAGACCCGCCGTCGCCAGAGCGGTCTCGCCGCCGTCCTGCCCACCCTGCGTGGTGGTCTGATCAGTCTCGCCGAGCAGTCCGCGCACATCATGGCCGTCGTCGACGCCGACGGCCGCGTCCTCTGGCGCGACGGCAGCACCGCGGTCCGCCGCCGCGCCGACGCGCTCGGATTCGTCGAAGGCGTCGACTGGCACGAGAACTCCGCCGGTACCAACGCCATCGGGACGGCGCTGGTCGCCCGGCATCCGGTCCAGGTCTATTCCGCCGAGCACTACGTCCGTAACCAGCACGACTGGACCTGCGCCGCCGCGCCGCTGCACGATCCGCGGGACGGCAGGCTCCTCGGCGCCGTCGACCTCTCCGGCCCGGCCTCCACCGTGCACCCGACGACGCTGGCTCTGGTCGACGCGGTCGCGAAACTCGCCGAAGCGCAGCTGCGCACCACCCATCTCTCGGAACTCGAACGGCTGCGCGGGCTGGCTTCGCCCCTGCTCACCAAGCTGAAGGGCCGGGCGGTCATCGCCGACCCGCACGGCTGGGTCGCCGCCTCGGCGGGTTTCGTCCCGGTCGGCCGGATCGCGCTGCCGAACGACGCGACCGCGGGCCGGACCTGGCTGCCCACCTACGGGAACTGCCTGCTGGAACCGTTGCCCGGTGGTTGGCTCGTCCGGGTCGCCGACGAGGAGGACGCGCCGCCGACCCGCGTCGTCCTCGACCTGAAGTCGTCGCGGGAGAGCACGCTGCACGTCTCGGGCGCGGCGGGCACCTGGTCGCATCGGCTGAGCCCGCGCCACGCGGAGATGCTGTACGTCCTCGCGCTCCACCGGGAAGGGCGGTCGGCGTCGGAACTGTCGTTCGACCTCTTCGGCGACGCCGGCCGCACCGTCACCGTCCGCGCGGAGATGTCCAGGATGAGGCGGCATTTCGGCGGGATCCTGCTGGCCAGGCCGTACCGGTTCGACGACGGCGTCGAGGTCGTCGTCGAGCGGCCCGCCGACGGTGGCGAGGTCCTCCCGTACTCCGTCGCGCCCGCCGTCCGCGCCTGAACCTCCACCCCCGGTTCAACCCGGCGACGGTCCCGGTCCACCCCTTGGCGTGCCTAACGTCCGGGCCATGGGAAAAATGAACGTGAAAGGCCTGTTGGGGCTGGTAGTGATAGGTGTCGTCGTCCTGCTGGGGTTCCTGGCGTACCGCCTGATCCTGGTCGAGATGATCACGCGGCTGAGCGATCACTGAGGGAGCACATGGGGAAGCGTGAAAGGCCGCTGCTGCCGGACACGATCGCGCCGAGCTGGCTGGTCGTCCAGCTGCTCGGCACGGCCGCGGTCGTGGTGGTGCTGCTGACCGCACGCGAGTCCAGTGCGTGGATCTGGACGGCGTACGGCGTCTGCGGGGCCTGCTGGCTGGGCTTCGTGGCGGCCTCTCCGCGCTTTCCCCGGGTGGCGACCGTCCTGCTCGCGGTGGCGAGCGTCGCGCCGTCGATCGCGCTCGGCTGGGCGGAGGACTCCTCCGCCATCGTGCTGGCGGTGGTCACGGTCAGCCGGTTCGCCACCCTCACCGAGCCGTCGGTGGCCGCCATCCTGGGGGTGGTGGGGCTCGACGCGAGCCTCGCGGCGGTCACCGGCCTGGTCGCGGGCGCGTCCGAACCGCTCGTGTTCGGCAACGTCGGCGTGCTGCTCGTGCTGATGCTGCTGGGGTTGAACCGGCGGCAGTACGAGGTGCAGGCGGCGCAGGCGGCCGCGCTGCTGGAACAGACCAAACTGGCGCAGAGCGAACACGCGCGGGCGGCCGCGCTCGACGAGCGCACGCGCATCGCCAGGGAGATCCACGACGTCCTCGCGCATTCGCTGGGAGCGCTGGGAATCCACCTGGAGGTCGCCGAGGCCCTGCTGGCCGAGAAGTCCGATGTGGACGGTGCGCTCGGCAGGGTCCGGTTGTCCCGCCGGCTGGCGGCGGACGGGCTCGCCGAGGCGCGGGACGCCGTCGCCGCCTTGCGCAGTGACGTCCCGTCGCTGGCCGAAGCCTTGCGTCAGCTGGCGAACGCGCACCACGCCGGGGTGTCCTACGAGGTTTCGGGGGAGCAGCGGCCGTTGCCGTCCGCCCAGGTGGTCTCGCTGGTGGGGGTCGCACGGGAGGCGTTGACCAACGCGGCGAAACACGCGTCCGGGCGGCCGGTGTCGCTCCGACTGATCTTCACCCCATCGGAGGTCCGCTTGCGGGTGTGGAACGAACTCGGCGACGTCGTCCGATCGGAGGAAACCGGCGGTTTCGGGCTCACCGGGATGAGGGAGCGGCTCGCGCTCGCCGGTGGCACGCTGACCGCGGGCCCGGACGGCGGGCGCTGGACGGTGGAGGCGGTGGTGCGGGCGTGATCCGGGTGGTCGTGGTCGATGACCAGCAGGTGATGCGCGAGGGGCTCGTCGCGTTGCTCGGGCTGATCGACGGTGTCGAGGTCGCCGGTTCGGCGGGCGATGGACGGCAGGCGCTCGACCTGCTCCGTCACACCGCGGCCGACGTCGTGCTGATGGACCTGCGCATGCCCGTACTGGACGTGGTGGCCGCGACCAGGCTGCTCAAACGCGATCACCCGGAGATCGCCGTCGTCGTCCTCACGACGTACGCCGACGACGCGTCGATCGCCGACGCGTTGCGCGCCGGAGCCCGCGGCTACCTGACGAAGGACGCCGGCCGCGCCGAGATCGGGGCGGCCGTCCGCTCCGCCGCCAACGGGCAGGCGATCTTCGCCGCCGAAGTCTCCGACAGACTCGTCGCCGCACTCGAATCGAGAACGGTCACCCGGGCCAAGACCGGATTCCCGGACGGCCTCACCGCCCGCGAAGCGGAAGTGCTCGGCCTCATCGCGCGCGGGTTGTCCAATCCGGAAATCGCCGCCGAGCTGTTCATCGGCGAAGCCACCGTGAAAAGCCACATCAATCACGCTTTCGCCAAGATCGGTGTGCGCAATCGTGCGGAGGCCGTGCGATACGGCCTGGAAAAAGGCCTCTGACCCAGGCGGGAGATCACGTGCCGATGACACACGCCGGTGTCACTGGCTGCGCCGATCCCGACTCGGATACCTTCTTTGCGGGTAGAGCCAATGGGGAGGATCGGCGATGACGAGCACTGTGACCCGGCCGGGGCCGCCGGGCAGCCCCGCGCCGCCCCCTGCGCCGGAAGGCCGCAGCGGGATCGCCGGGCTGCTCGAACTGCCGGGGAACGGGGTCCGCGCGATCATCCGGTCCGCGGCGACCACGCCGGGCAGGCTTTCGGTCATCGCGATCGGGCTCGTCCTGCTGTCCCTGGTCGCGGGCCTGTTCGGCGCGCTCGCGGCGCAGGACAAGAAGGACACGATCAACGGCCTGATCGACCACCGCGAACCCCTCGCGGCCGCCGCGCAGCAGGTCTATCGCGCGCTCTCGGACGCGGACGCGACAGCGGCCAGCTCGTTCCTCTCGATCGGCACCGAGCCGCTCCCGATGCGCCAGCGGTACGAACGCGACGTCGCGGAGGCCGGTGCGGCGCTGGCGAAGGCGGCGTCGGACTCTTCCGGTGTCGACGAAGCGGCCGAGCAGATCAACACCCTCGGCCGTGAGATCCCTGTCTACACAGGACTGATCGAGACGGCGCGCACCTACAACCGGCAGGGTTATCCCGTCGGTGCCTCGTATCTGCGTGAAGCCTCCGAACTGATGCGGGCGAAAATCCTTCCCGCCGCACAGGATCTGTACCGCATCGACACCGACCGGCTCGCCGCCGAACAGGACGACGCGACCGGATTTCCTTGGCTGGCAACGGCTTTGCTGCTCGCCCTGCTCGCCGCGCTGATCGTCACGCAGGTGCATCTGACCCGGAAGACCAACCGGTTGCTGAACGTCGGGCTCGTCGCCGCGTCGGTGTCGGTGGTGGTCGCCCTGCTGTGGGGCGCGGTGGCGCTGATCGTGCAGAGCAGCCTCGTCGGCAGCGGCGAGGAAGACGGCTCGCACCAGGTCGACGTCCTCGTCCGCGCCCGGATCGCGGCTTTGCAGGCACGAGCCGACGAAACGCTGACCCTCGTCGCCCGCGGCGACGGCGCGGCGTACGAAAAGGACTTCGGCGATCTCGCCGCGCAACTCGGCGGGTCGGACGGCCAGGGCGGCCTGCTGGGCGAGGCCCGCGGTCTCGCGGCGGGCGGTGTGGCCGCGGACAAGGTGGACGCGTCCATCCAAGCGGCGTCGGCGTGGTTCAAGGCGCACCGCGAAGTGCGGCGCCTGGACGACGACGGCTTCTACCAGGACGCCGTCGACACGGCCATCCGTGACGACAAGAAGGACGGCGCGGCCGGGGCGTTCCTGCGGCTCGACGAGAACCTGGTGGCCGCGATCAACGTGGGACGACAGGAATTCCTCGACGACACCCGCGGCGGCGAACGCGCGCTGACCCTGCTCGCGCCGGGGATCGCGGTGCTGGCGTTGATCGCGGCGGCGGGGTCCGCGTTGGGGATCCGTGAACGGCTGAGGGAGTACCGGTGATGCGGAACGGTCTGCGAACGGCCGTGCTCGGCGCGGTCTTGGTGCTGGCGACGGCTTGCGGCAGTGCGGGGGCGCCGGTCGATCCGGCTCCCGCCGGTGACGTCGCCCCGCCGCAGCCCGCCAACGTCGGCGGTGCCGACAACGCGGGTGGTGGCGGGACGGCCGACACGAGCTGCAACCCGTTGGCCAGCCTGCGGCCGATCAACGGCACGTCGATCACGAGCGGTTCGACGATGGCGAAGATCAAGGAGAACGGCAAGCTGATCGCCGGCGTCGACCAGACGACGTTCCTGTTCGGTTTCCGGAATCCGACGTCGGGTCAGCTCGAAGGCTTCGACATCGACATGGTCAACGAGATCGCGAAGGCGATCTTCGGCAGCGCGGAAGGCCGCGTGCAGTTCCGGGCGATCCCGTCGAAACTGCGGGAAGAGGTGCTGGAGAAGAAGCAGGTCGACATCGTGGTCCGGACCTACAGCATCACCTGCAGCCGGCTGAAGAAGGTCGGCTTCTCGACGGCGTATTACAAGGCCGGGCAACGGATCCTGGTCGAATCCGGGTCGAACGTCACCCAGCTCTCGGATCTCGGCGGACGGCGGGTGTGCGCGACCAAGACGTCGACCTCGCTGACGAAGATCGCGGCGGATCCGTCGAAGCCGGTGCCCGTTTCGGTGGACAACTGGTCGGACTGCCTGGTGATGTTGCAGCAGAAGCAGGTCGAGGCCGTGTCGACGGACGACGTCATCCTCGCCGGGATGCTCGCGCAGGACCCGACGCTGAAGATCGTGGGGGACCGGTTCAGCGAGGAGAACTACGGCATCGGTGTCCCGAAGGAGAACGAGGACATGGTGCGGTACGTGAACGCCGTGCTGGAAAACGTGCGCGGTGGCGCGTGGCAGGCGAGCTACGCGAGGTGGGTCGGGAACAAGCTCGAAGGCGGGACACCGCCCCCGGCTCAGTACAAGTGAGAACGGGCCGTTCGGGATTCACTCCCGAACGGCCCGTTTCTCGTCACGAGGACTTCTCGCCGATCACCGGCGGCACCGGCTTCATGTCGCCGTCGTAGCCGCCGAACAACACGTCGGCGTCTTCTTCCTGCAGGTAGTTCGGGGCCTTCTTTTCCTTGTCCTCTTCCTTCTGCCCCTTGCCGCCCGGAGCGCCGGCACCCATCGGACCGTGGCCGCCGCCCTTGCCCGCGGCCGCCGCGCCACCCCGGGTGACCCGCTCCTCGGGCAGCTTGCCCGACCCGGATCCGCCCTTGCCCGCGAGCTTCTCGGCCTCACCGGCCGGAACCTTGCCGCCCGCGAGCCGCTCGGCGACGTTGCCCGACCCGCCGTTGCGCCCGAACCCGCCGCCGCCACCGGTCAACCGGCTGGCCGCGCTGCCACCAGGCCCGCTCGGCGTCCGGCCCGGCTTGCCGCGGTACTGCTCGCTGCCCAGCCGTCCGAGGCCGGACGGCCCAGGACCGTTCACGGCCGCCAGCCCCGGCGTCGGCCCCGGCCGGAGCGACCCCGGCGGCCCGCTGAGCGGCTGACCCGGCCCCGGCACCCCGGTGTGCCCGCCACCTGTGGTGATCCCGGGCCCGGGACCCGACGTCGGCCCCGGCCCACCCGAGTAGCCCGGACCGCCTGTGTAGCCCGGCCCACCCGTCTGGCCAGGACCACCCGTCTGGCCCGGTCCGCCACTGAAGCCTTTGGCGTCGGTACCCCCGGAGAACCCGGACGCCGTCGTCGAATCGCCCATTTCCGGCGGCGGGGCGAAGGTGGGCTGCTTGGAATTGACGTCGAAGAGCGACTGGTCGTAGGTGTGCATCACCTGCGCGGCCTGCTGGTGCGCCTGGAACGACTGCTCCTGCTTGGCCGAGATGTTGCCGACCGTCTCCACCGCGCCCGCGAAGTTGCCGTCCCCGAGCTGCTGCATCGCGTTCTTGTACTCGGCGTTGCGGTCGAAGGGAACCTCTTCGGGCATGGAGTTCTTCGCGGTGGTGGCCGCGGCCGCCGACTGGGAGAACCGGTTGGACGCGAGGTAAGCGCCGTCACCCGACGTCTTGGCCCAGGTGCTCAAGCTCTTGAAGAACCCATGAGCCGTGTTGGCGGCCGTCCCTTGCCAGTGCGCCCCTTCTTTGTTGGACGCCGTCATGAGAGCGTCACTGAAGGTATGGAGCGCATCCCCCTGGGTATTCCACAGCTCGCCTTGCCTGTCGACGTCGACGGGATCAAGGTTGTCGGTGACCATGTTCTTGAGGTCGCTATGAGGTCTGGCCTCGTAGCGCTGGTCGGACGGGTTGAGACCCGACCTGAATTCCTGGCCCTGCGCTAGCTTTTCGCCTTGCTGGGCTGAGTATTCACCTGCCCGCATCTCCGCGGTCGCTTTGGCCGTGACTGAGTTGCCACCGGGTCCCTGGGCAGTCCGGTCGTACTCTTCGGAGTAGCGCTTTCCCTCGTAGGTTCGGTGCACCTTGCCGGTCAAGCTTACGTCGATTCCGGATTCCGTCCGGTCGTGGCCGCCAGCCATTGTCCCTCCGCTTCAGCTGCCCTGTGGCAATTTCGAGGCGAGTTGTTCGGCGACTTCTTTGGAAGAGGCGCACGCCTCTTCGTTCGAGCCTTTGAGGAGAGTGGTTCCCACGGTCATGCGAGCTTTGGGGCCCACCGCGACGCCGATCATGCAGGTGTATGTGCCGCCTGACCCCGGAATCTCCACGGCTTCCCGGCCTGCGATCTGTGTGGGAACCTTGGTGCCGCGACCAGGGGTGAGTTCATCGATTCCGGCTTTGTCGACCAGGTAGGTGCTGATGACACCGTATTCGCTTTTCTGCGCCTGGCATCCGTTGTCGCTCTCGTAGTCTTCTTCGGTGGGTTTCGAGAACCCTTTTGGCGTGGTCACCGGTTCGAGCAGTGCGCAGGCCTTCAGGTCTCCGAATATCTTTCCAGAAGGCGTTGTCTGTGGTGAAGAGCCGGCGGAGGCGGAAGTTGATCCGGGACTCGGAGTTCCTGTCTTTTCGGGCGAGCAGCCCGAGGAAGTGAATGCGATCGCGAGGATCGCGGGAATCGCCACGCTGCGGACGTTGATCTTCATTGGCCTTTATCAGTCCCGATCGAATTGCTTGAGTTGGTCGGCGCCATCCGAATCTCGTTGCTTGTATTTGGTTATGGCGATTTCGATGGCTTCGCGCGCTCTGTTCGCAACATCTTGGAGGGCGTCGAGCTGAGTCTTGGCGGAAAGATCGTCGCCATCCGCCACCCGCACCGCGTGGTCCCCGACCTGCTGGGAGTACGGGCTCTTGCCGAGCTTGGGGCTTTGGGCGAGATGGTCGAACCGCGTCTTGGTCCCCATCCAGCTGTCGAGGTAGTCGCGCAGTGCCGTCTTGTACGCCTCTCCCATTTCGGGACTGACAGCGAACTGCCCTTCCTTCGCCGCCGTCAGCATCTGGTCGGCCTGCGCCGAGAAGTCCCCCAGCATCTGCGAGAAGTCGCCCGGTGGTCCGCCGGTGCCGTCAGTCATGGTCTCTCCCCTGTACCAAGTGCCGGTTACTCGTAGCGCTCGTCAGATCACGATATCAGCGGAAACGGCCCCGAAGGCCGCTGTCCGGCGAGGATCACGCGCTGCCGACGCGGGCGGCTTCGACCAGGTCGTGGATCCATCGTGCCAGGTGAGAGCCACTCGTCGGGGTGAACGTGCGGCGGACTTCGCCGTCGGGGAAGCGGTCGGTGGCGAGCATGAAGCGGCCCTGGACGCTGTCGAACCACTGGACGCTCTTCTGCTGCGGTTTCCCCCGATCGTCGCGCAGGGTGATGCCGAGCGTGCCGAGCCGCGCGAGCGGGAATTCGAAGAAGCGGCCGGCCGCGCCCAGACGGAGGTTGCCGGGGTCTTCGTCGAACGGGTCGTCCGGTCGTTTGGCCGGGGGGAGGGTGGTGGATGTTGTCACCCGTCCGGGGAACGGTGGCAGTGACGGCAGGTAGCCGAGGAGGGTCGCGACGACCTGTTCGGGGTAGACCGGCTCGAAGAGGATGTCGAATCCGCGTTGCTGGCTCACGACGCCCAGACGTTGGTTCCAGGCACCCCGATAGAGGTATTCGGCGTCCTGCTCTACCTCGTGCGCCTCCAGGGTGACGACGAAGTCGCCCGTCGCCCAGAGCCGGAGCGCTTGTTCGTAGTCGCGCAAGAGTTCGCGGCCGCGGGCGAAGCCTCGGTCGGCCAGGCCGGCCCAGACCTCTTCGCAGTGCCGCTCGCGTTCGGTGACGGTGGTACCGACGGTCGGGATTTCGAAGGGCAGCACGAATCTGCCGAGCCCGAGTTCTTCGAGTACGACGTCGAGCTGGGCCATCGACATCGAAAATGACGCAGGCACCCGGTCCTCCCCCTCATCACCTGCTGAATCGGTTCTCTCCCGAACCGTAGCGGGTTCGACCCGGCGCGGGCACGACCTGCCTGCTCACGTCTAGGATCAGGTCCCAAGCCGTCGCGGGGATTCGGGAGGTACCAGTGTCGGAAGAGCCGCGCCGTCCTCGGCACGCAGCGCCGGATGACCCCACACCCGAGCGCGAGGCGGAGTCCGCCTCCTGGACGCCGCCGGCGCCGGTCCGCTGGGAAACGCCCGAACCGTCCATTTCCGGCAGGCTCGACTTCTCGGAGCCGCCGAAGGCGAAGCCCCAGCCCCCACCGGAGACGGACGCCGAGCGCACTATCTTCCACGCGCCCGTCCAGCGACCGCAGACGCCGCCGCGCGGCCAGCAGCGGCCGATCCCCGGCGCCGAGGACCCGACGCGTCCCCCGGGCGAGATGGCCCCCGTGAGCCCGCAGACCCAGATCGTCCGCCCCGCCTGGCAGGCCCCGGTCGACGCGCCCCAGCCGACCAGCGTGCTCTCCTCGCCGACGCCGGAGACGCAGAGCATCATGCCGCCGTCGCCGCGCGTCGACCACGGCCCCGGCACACTTCCCGACCCCGGCACCGAAAGCGTCCTCCCCGAACGTTCGAGTGAAAGCCGGGGCACGGGTACCGGCACCGGGACCGGATCGGGCAGCCGGGGCACCGGCACCGGAACGGGTTCGTTCCCCGGCACCGCCCGCCGGACGTCGTCGCGCACCTCTCGTCGCGGCCGCCTCGGCGCCGGGCTCGTCGACGTCCCGCAGGTGCCCTACCGCGACCCGGCGTCCGCCGTCCTCGACAACCCGATGGTGTCGGAGGAGAAACGCTTCTGCGGTAATTGCAGCGCCAAGGTCGGCCGCGGCAAGGACGGCGAACCCGGCTCGCCGGAAGGCAACTGCGAGAAGTGCGGGAACCCGTTCTCCTTCGTGCCGAAGCTGCGGCCGAACGAGATCGTCGGCGGCCAGTACGAGGTGCTCGGCGCCCTCGCCTACGGCGGGCTCGGCTGGATCTACCTCGCGCAGGACCACAACGTCAGCGACCGCTGGGTGGTGCTCAAGGGCCTGATCGACACCGGTGACGCCACCGCGATGGCGGCCGCCGCCAACGAGCAGCGGTTCCTCGCCGAGGTCGAACACCCCAACATCGTCAAGATCCACAACTTCGTGCAGCATCCGGACGGCGACACCGGCAACTCCGTCGGCTACATCGTCATGGAGTACGTCGGCGGCCAGTCGCTGCGCCAGCTCGCGCTCGCGCACCACCGCGAGACGAAGCGCCCGGAGCCGCTGCCGATCGGCCAGGTGATCGCCTACGGGCTCGAGATCCTGCCCGCCATGGGCTACCTGCACAGCCAGAACCTGCTGTACTGCGACCTCAAGCCCGACAACGTCATCCAGACGCACGAACAGCTCAAGCTGATCGACCTCGGCGCGGTCCGCCGGACGGACGACTACGAGAGCCCGCTGTTCTTCACCACCGGCTACAGCGCGCCCGAACTGGCGACCCATGGCGCTTCGGTGGCCTCGGACCTGTACACGGTCGGCCGCACGCTCGCCGTCCTCAGCTTCGAGTTTTCGGGCTACACCAGCAAGTACAAGACGACCCTGCCGGGCCCGGACGTCGTCCCGCTGTTCGCGCTCTTCGGTTCGTACTACCGCTTCCTGAAGCGCGCGACGCACACCGACCCGGATCGCCGGTTCATCGCCGCCGAGGAGATGGGCGACCAGCTGACCGGTGTGCTCCGCGAGATCATGGCGCTGGGCACCGGAAAACCGCGACCGGGCGCTTCGACCGTCTTCGGCCCGGAGACCCGCACGTTCGGCGTCGAGCTGGTCGTCCCTGAGCACGGCGGGAGCGTTCCGCTGCCGGATCCGGGCGAGGTGGTCTCGGGGCTGCCGATCCCGCAGGTCGACACGGACGACCCGGCGGCGGGGGTGCTCGCGTCGACGGTCGCGCTCGACCCCAAGGGCGCGATCGAGTCGCTGGCCGGCGCGCCGCGCGAGTCGATCGAGGTCCGGTTGCGCATCGTCCGCGCCAGGATCGAACTCGGTGAGCTGGTCGAGGCTCAGCGGCAGCTCCAGGCCGCGCAGTACCTCGCGATCAAGGCGGGTTTCCCGCACGACTGGCGGATCGACTGGTACCGCGGCCTGATCGAGCTCGCGGGCGGCCGGTCCCGCGTCGCGCACGTCGCTTTCGAAGCGGTGTACGACGACCTCCCCGGCGAGATCGCGCCGAAGCTGGCATTGGCCGTCAGCGCGGAGGGCGTCGGAGACTACTTCGGCGCCGCGCGCTACTACGAGCTGGTGTGGCGAACGGACCGGTCGTACGTCAGCGCCGCCTTCGGACTCGCTCGCGTGTACCTCGCGCAGGGCGCCAGGGCCAGCGCGATCGAGGTGCTGGAGGCCGTCCCGGCGTCCTCCTCGCACTACGTCGCCGCGCAGGTGGCCGCGATCAAGATCAAGACCAGGATCAACGGCGGCGGCAAGGACCCGGTGATGGTGTCCGAGCGGGATCTCGTCGACGCTTCGTCGAGGCTCGAGCGCCTGCAACTCGACGCCGAACGCCGCACGCGTTTGTCGGCGGAGGTCCTCGAAGCCGCGCACGGCTGGCTCAACGCGCAGAACCGGCCGACGCCGGGCGCGAAGGTGCTGGGTTGCGACCTGGAGGAACGGGATCTGCGGTTCGGGCTGGAGCGGTGCTACCGGACGCTGGCCCGGCTGGCCGGATCGGTCGATCAGCGCGTCGAACTCGTCGACAAGGCCAACGCGATCCGGCCGAGGACCCTGACCTAGAACGCATTTCGTCCTCTGAATGCGGTAGTTGGTACGTCGAACTACCGCATTCAGAGGACGAAATGCATCATGGGTTGATGTCCCACTCGCGGTCGCGCTTGGCCTTTTCGTGCGCGGCGGCGAGCTTTTGCAGCGCCTGGGGATCCCCGTGGGTGCTGAAGTGCTCGAACTCGACCCGCACGAACAACGCCCGCGCCCGGACCGCGACCGGGCCGTCCTCGGCGTCCAGCCGACCGTCGGCGCTCACGTAGATCTTCCGGCCGGCGACGCCGTCCAGTTTCGTGACGATGTAAAGGGTCGAACCGACCGGCACAGGCCGGAGGAAGTCCGTCTCCAGTTTCCCGGTGACGGCGGGGCGCCGCAGCAGGTTGCCCACCGTCGCGCCGAGCGCCTCGTCGAAGGCGCAGGCCAGCAGGCCGCCATGGGCGAGGCCGGGCGCACCCTGGTGGGCGGAGGTGACGGTGAACTTGGAGTACACCGTCGTCCCTTCGCCCACCGTCGAATGCAGGTGGAGCCCGGCCTCGATCTCGTCGCCGCACCCGAAGCATTCACCGAAGTGGATGCCGAGATGGCTGCCCGGCTGCGGGGCTTTCGGGTGGACCGTCGCCGGTTCGACTTCGACCGGCGGCCACGGCTGCGAGATACGGCTCATGGACAGACGTTAACTCGCGGGTAGCTCCGAGGCGCCGCCGGGAGTGGCCGTTTCCGGCTTCCGGCGCCGCGCGATCCGCGAGTTCACGATGCCGCGCAGCGAAACCCCGGCCGTCTCCGGCAGCAGCAGGATCGGGATGGCCGCGATCGCCGCCGCGCCCATCAGGTAGTACGCGGGCCACAGGTTGTCGCCGGTGTTCTTCACCAGGCTGCCGATGATGTACGACGCCGTCCCGCCGAAGAGCGCGGTGGAAACGCTGTACCCGATGGAGAAACCGCCGTAGCGCTCCTGCGTCGGGAACATCGCCGGCAGCGTCGCCGCGAGCACGGCGAGGATCAGCACCAGCGGCACCGCGATCATCACGAGGCCGAGCATGAGCTGCCAGGCGTTCCGGTCGTCGGCGGCCGCGCCCATCAACGAGAACGCCGGGATCGGCAACACCAGGAAGCTCGCGCAACTCGCGATCAGGATGGGTTTTCGCCCGATCTTGTCGGACAGGATGCCGACCGGCACGATCAAGATCAGCATCAGCGCGATGGTCGCCAGGATGATCAGCAACGGTGTGTGGCCGCTGAAGCCGACCACGTCCTTGAGATAGGTCTCCAGGTACGTGATCACGATGTAGTCGGCGACGTTCAGCATCACGACGATGCCGATCAGGTGCAGGATCGACGTCCAGTGCTTCTTGAGCAGCGCCTTCAGCGGCGACTTCTCGACCTGATCCTTCTTCTCGATCTCCTGGAACAGCGGAGTGTCCTCCAGCTTGTTCCGCAGGTAGAGACCGACGATGCCGAGCGGGCCCGCGATCAGGAACGGCAGTCGCCAGCCCCATTCGCGCATGGCGTCGTCGCCGAGGACCACGGTGAAGATCGTGACGAAGCCGGCGCCCATCGCGAACCCGACGAGCGTGCCGAACTCCAGCCAGCTGCCCCAGAAACCCCGGCGCCGGGCGGGCGCGTACTCGGCGATGAACGTCGCCGCGCCGCCGTACTCACCGCCCGCCGAGAAGCCCTGGATGGTCCGCAAGAGGATCAAGAGGACCGCCGCGGCCGGACCGATCGTCGCGTAGGACGGCAGCAGGCCGATGATGAACGTCGACCCGGACATCAGGATGATCGTCAGCGCGAGAACCTTCTGGCGCCCGATCTTGTCCCCCAGCGGACCGAACACGAAGCTGCCGAACGGCCGCACGACGAAGGTGATCGCCAGCACCGCGAAGGTCGCCAGGGCGCCCTCGGAAGTGCTGGAAGCGTTGAAGAAGACCTGTCCCAGAATGGCCGGCATGAAGCCGAAGACACCGAAGTCGTACCACTCGATGCAGTTACCCATCGCCGCTCCGGCGACGGCCTTTCTGATCTGCTCAGGTGGGGCCTCCGCGGGTTCCCCTTTTTCCTGATGCGACGCGCTCAGCGCCTCTTCGGCCATGGGTTTGACCTCCCGACCCACCCGTTTACTTACCCATCGACGAGGGTTTGTTCCCCCGACCGTAGGTGTTCAAACGTCCGGGCTCAGCGCTTTGGATCGATCGCGCGAGGGTCGTTCCCCCAAAAAGGTGACGAACCACCAGGTGAAACCGATGTCGGAGAATTTCCGATTACTTTGGGTGACACCTCGGGATTCGGACGTTCCGGGCACCCGGTCATCGCGTCGAGCTCGCCGGCGGTGGTGGCTCGCTCGGCTCCTTCGTCGGGGTGGGCCCGCCGCGGGGAGGGATCGCCGTCGTCGTGCGCCCCGGCTGAGGGGTCCTGGGCGTAGTACGTGTCTGACCCGATTTCGACGACGTCTCGGGAACGACGGGTGGCGGATCGTGAGGTGCCACCTCCGGACTCGGGGGCGGCTCGGCGGGAACGGGCGTGACGGGCGACGGAGACACGGTGGACAGTCCCGGCCCGGCGGGCTGCACCGGCGCGGTTCCTTCGCCGCCGTGACCGCCGACGGCGATCGCGCCGAGCACGATCACCGCGACCGTCGCCAGCGAACTCCCCGCCACCGCGAGTCGCTTGCGTCGTCGCCGGATCCGGCCACCGCGCTCGATGATGTCCGCCGCCCGGATGCCCAGCGGGGGACCGCTCGCACCGTACGAAAGCACGCCTCTGATGTCCTCGTCCATCTCCTCACCTCCCATCGTCGTGCGCTCCGCTCAGGGCCAGTTCACTGAAATGCGGCCCGAGCCGCTTGCGCAGGGTCGCCAGACCCCGCGCGCCCTGACTCTTCACGTTCCCGGTGCTGCAACCCAGCGCCGCGGCCGTCTCCTCGACGCTGAGATCTTCGAAGTAGCGCAGCACCAAGACCGCCCGCTGCTTCGGGGCGATGCCGGACAGGGCGTGCCTGACCAGCATCTCCTGTTCCGTGCCGCCCGTTTCGCTCGGCGTTTCGGGAAGGGCGTCGGTGAGCTTCTCCCGTTTGCGCCAGACCCGCCGATGCTCGGAGAGAAACGTCCGCAGCACGATCTTGCGCGCGTAGCCGTCGAGCGCGTCGTGCCGGGAGAGCCTCGGCCAAGCCAGGTAGAGCTTCAGCAGCGCGGCCTGGGTGATGTCCTCGGCCTGGTGCCAGTCCCCGCACAGGAGGTACGCGGTGGCTCGCAGGCTGTGCGCGCGCTCGTCGAAGTACCGGGCGAACTCGCCGTCCCACGGCGAGCCCGTCCCGGTCTTCGACGAGCGGCTCGACGACACCTAGTTGCCGGCTCCTTCGACGATGGCGGGGAGGTTCAGGTCCCCGGTCGGCCCGGCCGGGACGGCCTTGGGCACGCGGTGCTCACCCGGGGCGGCGACCTCCGGGGTCCTCTGCGCGGGCCGCGGCTCGGTGGTGGCGCGGGTCGGCGCGGGCGCCGGCTTGTCGGTGGTGGGGGCCTTGGTGGGCGGCTGGGGCGCCGGGGTGACCGTCGACGACGGGGCGCTCTGGTCGGCCGACGCCAGCGACGTGGTCGCGAAGGCGGCACCGCCCGCCAGCAGCAGCGCGCCGAGGGTAAGAGCGATACGAGTACGCAAGAGTGTCTCCTCGATCCGGGCGCCGCTCATTGGCCGCGGCGCCTCACGTCGTTAGACATGCGCCCCGCCCGGCTTGGGGTTGCAGTGACTTTTCCGCGCGCTGACGGAAATATTTCGCCGGGCGCTCGACCGCAGGTCAGCGGCGGTTCACGAGTAAGGCGCCCGGCAAAATATTTCCGTGGCCTCCGGCCGAAAGCGGCGCGCGGGTGAAGTCTTCCCGTCGCGCTGGCGCGCTCCCGGAAGACATGTTCTCGGTCAAGACGCGAACGGCCGGAGACCGCAGGGGTCTCCGGCCGCCCGGTTCCATGGAAGTACTTCAGCTCGCGAGAGCGGAAAGCTTGGACCACTCGGCCCAGTCGTAGGTCCAGTCGCTGTAGTCGCGCGCCCGGTTGATCTTCTGGGTGCTGCCTTCGATCTCGACGGGGTCCCCGACCAAGGCGCCGTCCATGTACGCCTTGGCGTTCGCCGGCGCCAGGTTCACGCAGCCGTGCGAGATGTTCTTCTTGCCCTGCGCCCAGATCGACGGCCCGTATCCGTGGATGAACTCGCCGTTGGTGGAGAACCGCACCGCGGACGGCACGACGATGTTCTCGTAGTTGTAGCGCTCGTTGGTCATCGAGTACGTGTCGTGCTTCGACATCACGACGTGCGTGCCGCTCGGCGTGACGCGGCCCGGGTCGGCGTCGAGGCCGTAGCTGGCCGGGTAGTCCGCGATCTGCTGACCGTCACGGATCACCAGGAGCCGGTGGGTCTGGGTGTTGCCCTTGACGACCTGAGAGCGGCCGATGGTGAAGCTCGCCGAGCGGTCTTCCTTGCCGTACACGCCGTCGCCGATCTTGACGCCGTAGATCTTGGCGTTGAACTTCACCGTGGTGCCGGGCTGCCAGTAGGCCTTGGGCCGCCAGTGCACCGAGGTGTCGTCGTGGACCCAGGCCCACGATCCCTCGGTCTTCGGCGTGGTCTCGACCGACAGCGCCTTCTCGACCGAGGCCTTGTCCGTGACCTTGCTCGGGAACGTCAGCGTGATCGGCATGGCGATGCCGTACGTCTGCCCGTCGAAGACGTTGATGTTCGCGCCCACCTGCTTGCGCGGTTTGACCGTGGTGAAGGCCCCGCCGATCTCGACCGGCTTGCCGTCGGTGCCGGTGGCCTTGCCGGACCACGTGTAGCCCTTGCCGTAGCCGAGCTGTTCGGTGGTGGACCAGCTCTTCTTGTCTTCGGACGGCTGGCCCGCGACCTGCTTGCCGTCCGGGTTGGTCAGCACGACCTGGTCGAGCGTGCCGTCGGCGACGGTGACCTTGATCGGTTGGCCCGGCGCGACATCCTGCGCGCCCACGGCGGGCTCGTAGGTCAGTTTGGCAGGCGCCGCCGCTTTGTCGCCGGTCTCGCCGCTCATCTGGCCGCCGCTGTCCGGCCCGCTGGCCGACACGGTCGGCTCGCTGCTGCACGCCCCCAGCGTCAGAACGGCGACCAGCCCCAGTGCCGCGAACGCCGCCCGGCGGCGCGCGGTTTCAGTGAACCTCAAAGCTTCCCCTTTGCTCCCCTGTACACCGACCATGACGTCCGGACAGCCCTGTTCGTTGATCCGATCCGTAGTGATGCGAGTCACAATCGGGTGGATCCTAGTTCACGATCGGGGCATGACCGACTTCGGTCCGTGTCCGTCCTGGACCCGAGGTCGATGTGCGGCGACAGGGTAGCGAGAGGGTCCGACAGAAGTCGGATCGGTATACGACGTTCCGGTGACCTTGGTACTCGGGGGTGCCCAGAGTCCGATCACGGGCTTCAAATATGGCCAGATCCCGGTACTCTGCCATCAGGCCGTCGTTTTGCGTGTTCGTGGCTTCACACTCGCGGAACTTCTGACGCGAGCCATGAGCCGGTGACGCGCTCTTCGCTCGACTCGTTGGAACCGCCCGGGACGGTCTGGGTGTCGCTTCGGAGGCACTCGAAGCGGATGTGCAACGAGGAGTAAAGCGGTGGCGCAAGGCACTGTGAAGTGGTTCAACGCGGAGAAGGGCTTCGGCTTCATCGCGCAGGATGGCGGCGAGGGCGACGTCTTCGTTCACTACTCGGAGATCGAGGGCCGCGGTTTCCGCACTCTCGAGGAGAATCAGCGAGTGGAGTTCGAGGTCGGTCAGGGCCAGAAGGGCCCGCAGGCCCAAAAGGTCCGCGCGATCTGAGTCCGCCCTTCGGCGTTGCTCAGACTGAACAGAAAAGCCCCCGGCGATCTCGCCGGGGGCTTTTCTATGGTCTTCAAAACTTCTTCGATTGTGCTGTTCCGTTCCGGGGGTGACGGTCAGCGGGGAACGGGCTGCTGCTCCCACGCGTCGGCGTCGAAGTGGAATTCGTCGGTGTGGGCCTCTTCGTGGCGGCGCTGCTGGGCCGAGTTGGCCTGCGATTCCCACGAGAGGCGCTCGAGGATCCATTCCTGCGCCAGCGCCTGCGGCGACAGGTTGCGCTCGGCGGCGGCGTCCTTGAGTTGTTCGCAGGCGATGAGGTTCATCCGCAGCTGGAACACCTGCGCTTCGCCGAAGCGCTTGCCGGTGCCGGTGCTCTCCGGGTCGTTGTCCGGGGCGAGGGCGCGAAGGTAGCTGGTGAGCTCCGTGTCTTCGACGACCGCTTCGGCCTCCTTGGTGGGGGAGTTGCGGTGACGACCCGGGTTGACCGGCTTCATGTTCGTGCGGCTGCCGCTACGACGGCTCAGGGAAGGAAGGGGCACCGGGCCACGATAACGGTTCGGTCTCGGCAAACCAACCACAGTGAGCCACGACACACCGACTTTTCTGTCCCATTCGGCCCAACCCCGAGAGGAAACCGATTTCCCGTGATCACAACCCGCAATCAGAACCACCAATGAGAACCATTCACGAAGCGTGAGATGCGGTCCGGATCCGGACCGAGCGTGGGCTGCCAACCGCCACAGAACGGACCCTGGGGGTTTGGGGGGTGGCCCCCCAAAACACGGAGCGACCCCCGCGCCAGGGGGAGGAACGCGGGGGTCGGAGGGGATCTCCACAGGCGCTGACCGGGGGTGTGTCAGCAAATCGATTGTTGCACGGTTTCCTGAGAAGGGCGAGTGGGCGCGGGCAGAATTCCGGTCGGCGCGCCACCCGTGGTTCGCCTGTGGTTCATGTGGCGACGGTGTGCGCGTGATTGCTCTGCGTTGTGCGGAGCGTGTCGACAGGTTCACTCTCCGGGGGGCTGTGTGTCGCGGCCGGCTCTGGCTAGCCTCGCGGCCAAGCTGTTCGTTGGCCGTCTGGAGGAACCATGGGTGGGTCTGTGGAAGTGCGACAGTTCCTCCTTCGGTACGAAGGTGCCGATGGGGGAAGCTCGACGACGTTGGCTGGTGGTCTGCCGGCGCAGCGCACGGGTCAGGGGGATGCCCAGCGGGTGTCCGACGACCAGGTGCGGCGTGCCCGGCTGGCGGTGGCCAACGGGGCGCTGGGCGTCGATGACTGTGTCCAGTTGCTGGACATGCTGGGGTTGACGCTGGATGAGGACGGGCAGGCGCCCGTCCAGCGCTGAAGTCGTCTCACGAAGCCCGGTCGTGCGGTGTTCGCCGCTCGGCCGGGCTTTCGTTTGTCCTTGACGAGGGAACCGCCAGTTATGTAACACTGTTTTTATTCAACTGGCGGGAAGGTGGCGGGCGGTATGGGTGACGAAGTGGCGATCGCGGCGGCGCGGGAGATCCGGGGCGCGGTGCAGGTGCTGGGCGGGAAGTTCATGACCTCCTCGGAGCTCGCCGAGGTCGAGGCCGAGGTGGGTCTGTCGCCTCGGGCGCTGTACCTGCGCGGGCGTTCGGCGGTGCTGGGCGATCCGCCGCCGAAGGTGGTCGCGAAGCTGTTCGGGATCTTCCCGTCGTGGCTCTTCGAGTTCGCTTTGCCGCCCGCGATTGCGGCTCTGGACGCGGCCTCCGCGGTCCGTGCCTACTCGCGGTCATCGGCGAAGTGGGCTCACGTCAGTCTTTCGGGGGCCGCCGATCCCGGTCGTCTGGCCGATCTGCTCTTCCGGCTCGTCGGCGCCGCGGACGCGAGTGGTCTCGCGTTGTTCGCCGGATGGCAACTCGCCGAACGCCCGGAAGACGACATCGAGCGCCTGGCGTTCGCGCTCATGGTCTTCCGCGAGTTTCGCGGTGGCGTTCACTTCGCGGCCCTTCGCGCGGCCGGCCTGACGGTCCCCGAGGCCGTCGTCGCGGATCCGGAAGGCGGCCGCGGGCGTCTCCTGCGCACCGCGTGGTCCGAGGAGGCGGCCGACGAACTGATCGCCGCGGCGGAGGCGAAGGGTGATCTGCGCGAGCGGTGGCGGCACGCCGAGGACCTGACCGACCGGCGCGTGGCCGAACTCCTCGCCGTCACTCTTACGGACGACGAGCGGGACGAGCTTCGGGGGCGTCTCGGCGCCCTGCGGGACGCGTCGGCCCTGATATCCTGAGCTCGCCGCGTTCTCGCAGGTCCCAGCCCTGTGAACAACTAAGGGACCCCCTGTGCGGGAGCGAAAACAGGGGTGTCCTATAGTTATGTTCGCTCCCGGGGACACCGGAGAGCGCGGGTCGGTCGGTTCGCCGAAACCGAACCGGGCTCCCATCGTCCAGCGGCCTAGGACTCCGCCCTTTCAAGGCGGCAACGCGGGTTCGAATCCCGTTGGGAGTACGCAGTACAGTTACAAAGCAGTATGCAAGGCCCTGTGGCGCAGTTGGTTAGCGCGTCGCCCTGTCACGGCGAAGGTCGCGGGTTCGAGTCCCGTCAGGGTCGCAAGATCGTTCGGCTCCTTGCCGGCGTTCCCGGCCAGGTAGCTCAGTTGGTACGAGCGTCCGCCTGAAAAGCGGAAGGTCGCCGGTTCGACCCCGGCCCTGGCCACCGCTCTCAGAACCGCCTCGATGCATGTCGAGGCGGTTTTTTCATGCCCGGGATCGACTTCGTCGGGATACACAGCGGGCTCACAGGCAATCAACAGGTCATTGCCAAGCAACGGCAGCAGTGTCGCCGCATGACGCGAGCTCGCCCCTCCAGGACCTGGGTGCTCAACGGTGTCCTGATCGTGCTCCTGGCCGGAGCAGGTTTCGGGATATATCAGGCATTCAGTCCCGAACAGAACACCGCGCAGGCCCAGACCCGCAGTACGCCGGTCCGCCGGGCCACGGTCACCGAGACCGTCTCCGCCGCCGGGACGCTCGCCAGCGGGTACACCGGCACCGCGAACTTCGCCACGGCGGGCAAGGTCGCGTCGATCGACGTGAAGGTCGGCGATGTCGTGTCGGTGGGCCAGAAGCTCGCGACCATCGACAGCGCTCAGGCGACGAAGGAGCTTCAGGTCGCGAAGGCGAACCTCGTGGTCGCCCGGGACAACCTCGACACCGCCGAGACAGCGGAGGACACGCCCGCCACCGGACAGAACACCCAAGGCGCCCAGAGCAGTCAGAACAGCGTCGCCTCGGCGCAGGCCAAAGTGGACCAGGCCGAGCTCGACGTCCAGAACGCGCAGACCGCGCTCGGCAACACCACGCTCGGCGCGCCCGGCGCGGGAACGGTCACCGCGATCAACGGCACCGTCGGACAGCAGTCCTCCGCGAGCTCCCAGTCGTCCACGACTGGCGGGAACCAGCAAGGGAACTCCAGTGCCGCGACGTCGTCTTCGTCCAGTGGTGGCAGCGGGTTCATCACCATCACGAACATGACCGACCTGGTCGTCGACACTTCGATCGCGGAGATCGACGTCAGCAAGGTCAAGGCCGGCCAGAAGGCGACGGTGACGCTGAACTCGTCGCCGGACAAACCGGTCCAGGCGACCGTTTCCAGCGTCGATCTGACGCCGACGACCAGCGGCAGCGTGGTCTCCTACAAGACGAAGCTGACGCTGACCGATCCGCCGGAAGGGCTTCGGCCCGGGCAATCCGCGAGTGTCGTGGTCACCGTCGCGGAGGCGCAGAACGCGTTGAGCGTCCCCGCCGCGGCCGTGCGGACCACGGGCAGCAGGAACGTCGTCACCGTGCGGGAGAACGGCCAGGAAACCCAGCGCCAGGTGCAGGTCGGGATCCGCGGCGAGTCGACGGTGCAGATCACCTCGGGGCTCACCGAAGGGGAGAGCGTCGTGCTGACCGCGACGGCCGCCACCGGCACCGGGAACACCGGAGGCACCGGCAGGACGGGTGGTACGGGCGGCTTCCCCGGCGGTGGCCAGCGCGGCACCGGCACCGGCGCCGGAGGCGGTCGGGGATGAACCCGGTGATCGCGGTCTCCGGGCTGCGCAAGACCTACGGGGAAGGGGAAACCGCCGTGCACGCCTTGCGCGGCGTCGACCTCACCGTCCTGCCCGGGGAGTACGTCGCGATCATGGGCGCGTCCGGTTCGGGCAAGTCGACGCTGCTGAACATGCTGGGTTGCCTGGACGTGCCGACCTCGGGCGAGTATCTGCTCGACGGTTTCGGCGTCGGCGAGCTCAACGAACGCCAGTTGGCGTTGCTGCGCAACCGCAAGATCGGCTTCGTCTTCCAGTCCTTCAACCTGGTCCCCCGAACCTCCGCTGTGTCCAATGTGGAGCTTCCTCTCGTCTACAGTGGACTAAAGAGGTCGGTGCGGCGCGAACGCGCGCTCGCCGCGCTGGAGATGGTCGGCCTGACCGACCGTGCCAAGCATCTGCCGAGCGAGCTGTCCGGCGGTCAGATCCAGCGGGTGGCCGTGGCGCGGGCGCTCGTCACCGGGCCGGCGATGCTCCTGGCCGACGAACCCACGGGCAACCTCGACAGCCGCAGCACCGCGGACGTCCTCGGCGTCTTCGACCGGCTGAACCGGCTCGGCCGCACCATCGTGGTGATCACGCACGAGGACGAGGTCGCCGCGCACGCCCGCCGGGTGGTCCGCGTCGACGACGGGCTGATCGTGTCCGACGAGCCGACCCGGGCCGTGGGGGTGGCGTCGTGAACTTCCTGGAGATCCTGCGGTTCGCGATCCGCGGTCTCACCGCGAACAAGCTGCGGTCGGCGCTCACCACGCTCGGCATCACCATCGGCGTCGCGGCGGTCATCCTGCTCGTGGCGGTGGGGAACGGCGCGTCCGCCGCCATCGCGGCGAGCATCCAAGGGCTCGGCACCAACGTCGTCAACGTCTCGCCGGTACGCGGCGGCCAGGGCGCGACGGCGCGCCCGCTGACGGTGCAGGACGCCCACGCGCTCGTCGACCCGGTCGGCGCGCCGGACGTCAAGGCGGCGTCGCCGGTGGTCACGACGACGGCCACCGCGACCCGAGGCCAGACGTCGTACGACATTTCGAGCGTCGTGGGCACCGAACCCGCGTACTTCACCACGACCAACAAGGAGATCGCCGACGGCGCGCCGTTCACCGCCGAGGACGTCACCGCCGGGCGGAAGGTCGTCGTCCTCGGCGCTACGGCGGCCCAGTCGATCTTCGGCACGGCCGAGCCGGTCGGCGGGAACGTGCTGCTCGACGGGATCCAGTTCACCGTCGCCGGAGTGCTGAAGGCCCAGGGGAGCACCGGGCCGCAGAACGCCGACGACGTCGCGATCGCGCCGATCTCGGCGGTGCAGAACTCGTTGGCGGGCTACGGAAGCCTCAGCCAGATCGCCGTACAGGCGGCGGGCGCGGACTCGGTTTCCCTCGCCCAGGCCGAAATCACCGCGATCCTCGACGCACGGCACGGGATCCGCGCCGGCGGCACCGCCGACTACCAGATCCAGAACTCCGAACAACTGCTCGCGACCCGCACTTCGGCCACCGAGACGTTCACCGTGCTGCTCGCCGCCGTCGCGGCGATCTCGCTGCTGGTCGGCGGGATCGGCGTCACGAACATCATGCTGGTGACGGTGACCGAACGGATCCGCGAGATCGGCATCCGCAAGGCCGTCGGAGCACCGCGTTCGGCCATCCTCGGCCAGTTCCTCGCCGAAGCGACCATGCTCAGCCTGTTCGGCGGGCTGCTCGGTGTCGCGATCGGGCTGATCGGCAGCCGGTTCACGATCTCCGGGATCCAGCCGGTCGTGGTGCCGTCCTCGATCTTCCTCGCCTTCGCGGTTTCCGCCCTGATCGGGCTGTTCTTCGGGGTCTTCCCAGCGAACCGGGCCGCGAAGCTGCGGCCGATCGACGCCCTGCGTCACGAATAGGAGTCTCGATGGTGTCCACTGAACCGACCGCGGAGGAGGTCGTCGCCGGTCCGGCGGTGACCGGTGACCTCCACGGCGAGATGCGCCGCGCCGCCCGGCCGTTCTCCCGGACGACGCGGGTGCTGGCCGCCCTGGTCGTTCTGGCGGCGGTGTTCGCCCTCGGCGCCTGGACGCATGCCGCGTTCGGCCCCGCGTCTTCCCCCGTGCCCGTCCGGCAGGCCCGGTGATCTTGACCTCCATCTAGGTGGAGGTGTCAGGCTGGGGTCATGACACTCGCACCTGAGCAGGTCGACGAATGGACCGTCGACACCCTCGATCTCGACGCGTATCTCGGCCGCATCGGCCAGGACCGCGCCCAGCCTTCCGCCGCCGCGCTGCGAGAGCTGGCGAAGGCGCACATCCTGGCCGTTCCGTTCGAGAACGTCGACGTGGTTTTGGAACAGCACAAGGGAATCGCGCTCGAAGACGTGATCGGCAAGCTGGTCCGGCGGCATCGCGGCGGCTACTGCTACGAGCACGGAAGCCTGTTCGCCGCGGCCGCCGAACAGCTCGGCTATCCCGTGCGCCGTCTGGTCGCGCGGGTGCAGCCGCAGAAGAACGGCCCGTACACGCATATGACGCTCGCCGTCGAGGCCGACGGCGTCCAGCATCTGGTCGACGTCGGGTTCGGCGCCGGGATGCTGGTGCCGATGCCGCTGGTCGACGGCGCCGTGGTGGACCAGGCGGGCTGGCCGCACCGGCTCGTCGCCGACGGCGACTGGTGGCGCCTGCAGAAACAGGAGGGCGAGGAGTGGACCGACCTGCACGCCTTCAGGCTCACGCCGATGCACCGGATCGACTACGAGGTCTACCACCACTACACGTCGACGCATCCGCGTTCGCCGTTCACCGGCCAGCTGGTGATCATGCGCCTGGAAGAAGGGCTCAGTCGTAAGCTGGTCGGCACCGAGTTCATCGTCGAACGCCCGGACGGGACCAAGGAGACCACCCCGGTCCCGCGCGAGCGGCTCGACGCGACACTGCGCGAACTGGACGTCGTCCTGACCGAGGACGAACTCGCGAAGCTGCTGAAGATCTACCCGGGCTGAGGGCTCAGAGTTCGAACTCGGCGCGCTTGTCCTCGGGGACGAGGTCCTCGTACTCGCGGTGCTTCGCGATGTACGAGCGCACGTACGGGCAGTAGGGCAGGACGGACCTGCCCTGCGACCGGACGTCGTCGAGAGCGGCTTTCACGAGCTTGCCCGCCAGGCCCTGGCCGGCGAAGTCGTCCGAGATCTCGGTGTGCAGGAACAGGATCGCGTCCGGGCGGGTGCGGGTTTCCAGGAGCCCGGCGGGTTTCCCGTCCACGGCGATGTCGTAGCGGTCTTCTCCGGATGTGATCTCGACACTCATTCAACGGCTCCGAAAAGTTCGTCCGGGGGCGCGGGGCGGCCCAAGTGGAAGCCCTGCGCCTGGTCACAGCGCAGCTCACGCAGGACCGCGAGCTGCTCTTCGTCTTCGACGCCTTCGGCGACGACGATCAGGTCGACGGCGTGCGCCATCGCGATGATGCTCTTGACGATCGCGGCCGCGTCGCGCGATTCCGCGATGCCGGTGACGAAGGTGCGGTCGATCTTGAGCGTGTCCAGCGGGAGCCGTTGCAGCTGCGCGAGCGACGAGTAGCCGGTGCCGAAGTCGTCGATCGCCAGCGTGACACCGAGATCGCGCAACGACGTCAGGACTTCGGCGGCCGCGGCCTGGTCGCGCATCAGCGCGCTCTCGGTGACCTCCAGGGTCAGCGCGTGCGGCGGGAGCCCGGTCGTCTTCAGCGCGTCCTGGACTCCCGCCACCAGCTGCGGGTCGTCCAGCTGCCGGGCCGACAGATTGACCTTGAGGTTCAGGTCGATGCCGAGTTGTTCGCGACGGCGGGCGATCTCGCGTGTGGTCGTGCGGAGGACGTACTTGCCGATCAGGTTGATCAGGTCGCTTTCCTCCGCCAGCGGGATGAACTCGGCGGGCGAGATCGTGCCGTGCGCCGGATGTTTCCAGCGCAGCAACGCCTCCACGGCGACCATCTCGCCGGACTCGATGTCCACGACGGGCTGGTACGCGGTCCAGAGCTCCTCGTTCTGCAAGGCGTCGCGCAGGTCCTGCTCCATGCGGAGCCGCCGCTGCATTCGCTCGCGCAGCTCGACGTCGAAGAACTCGTAGCGCGCCCGGCCGAGCGTTTTCGCTTGGTACATGGCTACATCCGCGTCCCGCAGCAGATCTTCGGCGGTCCGGGTGTCGTCGTTGGCCGCGGTGACGATGCCGATGCTGGCGTCGATGTGCAGCTGCCTGCCGTTGACCGTGATCGGTTCGGTCAGCGCCTCACGCAGATGCTCGGCGAGCGCCTTGATCTCGTCCGGTTCGGTGATCTCCGCGGTGACGACGACGAACTCGTCGCCCCCGAGCCTGCCGACGAGATCGCTCTCGCCGATTCCCCGGCGCAGCCGTTCACCCGCGATGCGGAGCACCTTGTCGCCGACGGAATGCCCGAGGGAATCGTTGATCACCTTGAATTTGTCGAGATCGATGAACAGCAAGGTGGTCAGTTCGGCGCGGCCGGCGCCGGACAGCGCCTCGGCCAGGCTGTCCAGGACCAGCGTCCGGTTCGCGAGTTCGGTGAGCGGGTCGTGCGTCGCCTCGTGGGCGAGCCGTTCGCCGATGGCGCGGCGTTCGGTGATGTCGGTGAACGAGGTGACCACCGCCATCGCCGACGGGTCTTCCGGGGTCAGCAGCCGGGAGGTCAGCGAGATCCAGACGTCGCTGCCATCGGGCCGCCGCAACCGCAGCACGAGCCCGGTCTGGGTGACCCTGGTCCGCCTGGTCACCACCGACGGGATGCGGGCGGGTGGAATGCGGCCCTGTTCGTCGTACAGTTCCAGCGTCACGCACGGGACGCCGATGAGATCGTCGTGCTCGATGCCGATGATCCGGCACGCCGCCGGGTTGGCCGATTCGATGAGGCCGCCGGGACCGACCACGACCACGCCTTCGTCGAGGGACGCGACTACCGTGCTGTAGTGCTGTTCGGCCCGCCGCCGGGCGGTTTCGTCGGCGCAGACCAGCACGAAACCGTTGTTCATCTCCGCCGCCGAGATGCGGATGGCCAAGGTCGAGCCGTTGCGATGACGGTGGGTCGTCCGCAGGACACCGCCCCGGCGCAGCACGGTTTCCGGGTCGAGCGCGGCGCCGACGAGGTCGCTCACCGTGCCGCCGATCGCCTCGCCCGCTGTCCAGCCGTAGACGTTCTCCGCGGCGGGGTTCCAGCTGGTCACCATGCCCGTGCCGTTGGTCGCGATGATCGCGTCGCTGACGTGGCTGATCAACGCGGCCTGGTAGCGCAGTGTCGCTTCGGCGGCCTTCTGCGCGCTGATGTCGCGCATGATGACCTGGAACGCGGGCCTGCCCTCCCAGGTAGTCCGCACCGAGATGCTCTGGACCAGGTATTTCGTGCCGTCGAGGCGGAGCATGACGGTGTCGGCGGGATCGGTCGACGCGCCGAGGCGGTGCAGCGACGCGATCCTGTCCAGCAGGGCCGGGAGCGATTCGTCGGCGACGAAGTCCATGATCGGCCGCCCGATCAGTTCGGCGGTCGAGGACGCTCCGAGCGCGGCGACGGCCGCCCGGTTCACGTACGTCACGACGCCGGCTTCGTGGACGCAGACCGCGTCGGGGCTCAGCTCGACCAGAAGCCGGTAACGGTCAGTGAGATCTTCGAGGGCTTGCCGGTTCTCGCGGACGTCGGTCACGTCGGTGGCGATCCCGAGCAGACCCGACGAGCCGTTGTCGTCACCGATGGTGCGGGCGCGCAGCCGGACCCAGCGGATCTCGCCCGCCGGGTTCCGGAACGACTGCTCGAGTTCGAACTCGCGCCAGGGCGGGGAAGTGCGGGTGCCGGAGGTCAGCGGCGCCACCAGATCGGCGAGCCGGGACTCGATGTCGGTTTCGGGGAGGGCGGCTCCGCCCAGCAGGTTCTCCAGCCCGGGCAGCCAGGACAGCCGCTCGGTATCGAAGTCGTACGACCAGATGGCGGCATGGTCGCCCGCGAGGCCGAGATCGCCGACCGGCTCGTTTCCGAGCGGTTTGCCTGTCGGACGACCGGAATTTCCGGCTCCCGGCACGGCGAGGGCGTCAGCCTCCATGATCCGTCCGTACCCCCCTCTACCGGTGCTGGCACCGTCGATTACACCACCCGCGAAGGGCGCTGTATACGCGAACCGAAGGCGGGCCACCGCTGATATGCGCGAAAGCATATGAATACACGCTGTGTGACCGACATGCGCTAACGTGTTCCATCGAGTGAATAATTTTTGGTTAACTTCACCCATTCGGCGGTGAGTTGCGGTAAAACTACTGTTCGCTCGTTCCCGGTGTGAAAGGTCCCAGCTGGTGGATGACGACGACGTTTCGGTCGCCGACCTGCTCATTCGCGAGGGCTGGGACGACCACGAGGAGTCACGGGCAAAGTCACGCTGGAGAGTTATCGCGGTGGTGATCGCCGTGGTCGTCGCCTGCGGTGCGGCCGGTGTTCTCGTCGGATTCGATTCGGCCCCCGAGCAGAACGCGCAGCCGAATCAGATCAGCGTCATCGAGATGCCGAAGCGTCCCTCGGAGAACAGGGGAGCCGGCGCGACGTCGGCGGTTCCGTCCACCGAGACGGTCGAAACCGGCGAAGGCGGGACTCCGACGCAGTCCAGCAAGACGACGTCGTCGAGCCGTCGCACGTCGAGTTCGGCCGCGTCGACGTCCGACACCCCGGACACCCCCACGACTCCGACCTCGTCGCGCGAACCCGCCGACCCGCCGAAGCCGACAGGATCGACGGTCCCTTCTCAGCCGCCCCACCAGACCCCGCCGCCGCCCTCCACGACGCCGACCGAAGAGTGCAACCTGTGGCCGAAATGGCTCTGGTGCTAGGGCGCCCGCAGTAGGTCCGGCTCCCGGCGTTCGCCGAGGTGGTTGAACAGCAGGTTGAGGGTGAAGGCGACGATCGCGGCGACCGTGATCGGGCTGCCGCAGATGGTCTGCAACCACGCCGGGAAATGCTGGAAGAAGATCGAGTTCCCGAACTGGTTCGTGGAGAACGCCGGCAGCAGACCGACGCCGAACGACACCGCGACGATAAAGGTGTTGTGGTTGCCGGAGAACTCCACCTTCTTGAGGTTCTGCACGCCGACCGCGGCGACCATCGCGAACATGACCACCGCGACGGCGCCGATCACCGGCTCCGGCACGGCCGCGACGAAGGCGCCGACCTTCGGCACCAGGCCCATCAGCACGAGCAGGCCGCCCGCCATCGCGACCACCCAGCGGCTGCGCACCCCGGTCATCTGCACGAGACCGACGTTCTGCGCGAAAGCCGTGTCCGGGAACGAGTTCATCGCGCCGCCGAGGATGGCCGAGAGACCGTCGGTGGCGAGGCCGCGCGCGAGGTCGGAATCGGTCGCCGGGCGTCCGGTGATCTCGCCGACCGCGACCAGGTCCGCGGTGGATTCGGTGTAGGTCACCAGCATCACGACGCACATCGAGAGCACGGCCGCGATCGGGAAGGTCGGCGGGCCGAAGTGGAACGGCGACGCGAGGCCGAACCAGGCGGCGTCGGCGACGCCGTCGAAGCTCACCAGGCCCATCGGGACGGCGGCGGCCAGGCCGATCACCAGCGCCAGCAGCGGGCCGATCTGGTTCGCGAACCCGCGCAGCACCCGCGTGAACAGGACGATCACCGCGATCACGCCGAACGCGAGCCCGATGTTGGCGGGCCTCGCGTAGTCCGGCGACGTGGTGTCGTGGCCGGCGATCAGGCCGACGCCGGGCCCGATGAGCGAGATGCCGATGACGACGAGCAGCGTGCCCGAGACCAGCGGCGGGAAGAACCGGATCATCTTCGCGAACGGCTTCGCGATGAGCAGGCCGAACACCCCCGACGCGATCATCGCGCCGTAGACGGCCTGCATGCCGTACTGGGACGCGATCATGATCATCGGGTTGACCACGGTGAACGTCGCGCCGGCCACCACCGGCAGCCGGATGCCGAAAAGCCGTCCGATCCCGATCGCCTGAATGAGGGTCGCGATGCCCGCGACCAGCAGATCCGCGTTGACCAGCAACGCGATCGTCGCCGCGTCGAGCTTCAGTGCGCTGCCCACGACGAGCGGGACGGCCACCGAACCCGCGTACATGATCGTCATGTGCTGGAGGCCGAGCAAGGTCAGCTTCGGCAGCGGCGGGCGGGCGTCGACCGGGTGGACCTCAGGCCTGCTCATGCGACCCTCCTCACGTGCGGGAACACCAGTGGACTCGTCGCGCATGACCGTAGCGCTTCCTCCGTGTGCGGATCACGTGTCGAAACGGCCGGAGCTGTGTTGAATGGACAGCGGGCACAACGGAAGGAGCGCCGATGGAGACCGTCCTCGTCGTAGGGGCCGGGCAGAGCGGGTTCGGAGTGGCGACCTCGCTGCGGGACAAGGGGTTCGACGGGCGGGTGGTGCTCATCGGCGACGAACCCGGGCTGCCGTATCAACGTCCTCCGCTGTCGAAGGGCTATCTCGCCGGGACGGCGGGTGACGCTCAGTTGCGCTTGCGGCCCGAGGACTTCTTCGCGGAGAAGAGCATCGAGCTGATCCCGGGCCGCGTCGCGTCGGTGGATCGCGACGGCGCGAAGGTGGTGCTCGAAGACGGGAGTGCCCACGAGTACGACCATCTCGTCCTGGCGACGGGCGCGGTCAACCGAGTGCTGCCGGTGCCTGGATCCACTTTGGACGGTGTGTTCACCTTGCGCACCAAGGACGAAGCCGACGTCTTGCGCGCCGCTCTGGAAAGCGCGGAGAACGTGGTCGTGGTCGGAGGCGGGTTCATCGGGCTGGAGTTCGCCGCGCACGCCGGACGGCCCGTGACGATCGTCGAGGCGCAGGACAGGCTGATGGCCCGCGTCGCGACTCCGGAGGTCTCCGCGTGCTTCGCGGCTCTGCACGAGGGAGCCGGGCACACGATCCTGCTCGGCAAGGGCGTCTCCGCGTTGCGCGGCGAGGGCCGGGTGACCGAGGTGGAACTGAGCGACGGCAGTCTGCTGCCCGCCGACTTGGTGCTGGTCGGGGTCGGAGTGGAGCCGCGGACGCTGCTCGCCGAAGAGGCCGGGCTCGCCGTGGCGAACGGTGTCGTCGTCGACGAACACCTGCGCACGAGCGACCCGAAGATCTCGGCGGTCGGGGACTGCGCGAACTTCCCGTGCGTCCAGGCGGGGACGGCGACGCGGCTGGAGTCGGTGCAGAACGCCGTCGACCAGGCGCGGGCGGCGGCCGCCGTCATCACCGGCGAACCCGCGCCCTACGAAAGCCTGCCGTGGTTCTGGACCGACCAGCTCGGCGCGAAACTCCAGATCGCCGGGATCCTGACCGGGGCGGAGAAGACCGTCGTGACCGGGGACCGAGAAGGCGGGAAGTTCTCGGTGCTGTCGTTCCGGGACGGCGTGCTGGCCGGGGTCGAGTCGGTGAACCGGCCGCCGGACCACATCGCCGCGCGGCGGCTGTTCGCCGCGGATCCGGCGCCGCGGTTCGAGACGCTGGAGGCCAACGGCTTCGATCTCAAGGCGACCTTCGCGTCAACCCGAGGTTGACGATTAAGGTTGCGTCAACCTAGAGTTGACGGCATGACGAATCCAGTCCGGCTCGACGACCTCATCTCCCACATCAAGCAACAGCATCCCGACGGGGACGTGCTCGGCCAGCTTTCCGACGCGGTCTTCCTCGGCGAGCACCTCGGCGAAGTGGCCGACCACCTGATCGGCCACTTCGTCGACCAGGCGCGGCGCTCCGGCGCCTCCTGGACCGAGATCGGCAAGAACATGGGGGTGTCCAAACAGGCCGCCCAGAAGCGCTTCGTCGAATCGAGCGGCTCTTCACTCGAAGACCTGGTGAAGGTGTTCAGCCGCTACACCGACCGCGCGCGGCACGTCGTCGTCGCTTCGCGGGACGCGGCTGTCACGGCGAAGAGTCCGCAGATCGAGCCCGTACACCTGGTCCTCGGCCTGCTCGCCGAACCCGCCGCTCTCGCCGCCGGGGCGATCTTGGCGCAGAAGGTGACCCTCGAAGCCGTCCGGGAGGCCGCGGAGGCGGCGCTACCGGATCCCGCCGCCGAACCGGCGGAGGCGGCGAAGATGGCTTTCGGGGCGCAGGCCAAGAAGGCGCTTGAGCTCACCATGCGGGAGTCTCTGCGGCTCGGGCACAACTACATCGGCACCGAGCACATCCTGCTGGCCCTGTTCGAACTCGGCGACGGCCTGCTGACCGGGCTCGGGCTCACGAAGGAAGCGACCGAGGCCGCGATCCTGCGGGCGTTGGCGGAGATCGTCGCGGCACGCGGGGAATGACGCGGGTCGCGCTCACCGTCCTGGTCTTGGTCGCCCTCGTCCTGCTGGCCGCCTGTACATGAAGGCCCCCTTACTTGCGCCTAGGTACATAAAGGGGGCCTTCATGTACCTGTGTCAGGCGGAGGACTCGGGACGGCCGTCGGCGGCCCAAGCGGTGTGGAACGAACCTTCCCGATCGACCCGGCGGTACGTGTGGGCACCGAAGTAGTCCCGCTGCCCCTGCACCAACGCGGCGGGGAGCCGCTCCGCGCGCAGGCCGTCGTAGTAGGCCAGCGCGGTCGAGAAGCCCGGGGTCGGGATGCCGAGCCGCACCGCCGTGGAGATCACCGAACGCCAGGAGTCCTGGGCGTCCTCGACGGCCTTGCGGAAGCCTCCGGAGGTCAGGAGCGTCGGCAGCGCGGGCTCGTCGGCGTACGCGGCGGTGATGTCGTTCAGGAACTTCGCGCGGATGATGCAGCCGCCGCGCCAGATGGACGCGACCTTGCCGAGGTCGATGTCCCAGCCGTATTCGGCGCCGCCGGCCTGGATCTGGTTGAAGCCCTGGGCGTACGCCACCACCTTCGACGCGTACAGCGCCTGCTCCACGTCGTCTGCGAAGGTGTGCAAAGCGGACCCTGTCAGCGGAGCGCGCGAAGGACCGCCGAGACCGCGGGAGGCCTCGCGCAGGTTCGACGAACCGGACAGTGAGCGCGCGAAGACGGCTTCGGCGATTCCGCTGATCGGCACGCCCAGGTCCAGTCCGATTTGGACGGTCCAGCGGCCGGTGCCCTTCTGCTCCGCCTGGTCGGCCACGACGTCGACGAACGGTTTGCCGGAAGCGGCGTCGGTGTGGGCCAGCACCTGCGAGGTGATCTCGATCAGGTACGAGTCCAGCCGTCCGGAGTTCCACGTCTGGAAGACCTGGGCGATCTCGGCGGGGGAGTAGCCGCCCGCGCCGCGCAGCAGGTCGAACGACTCGGCGATCAGCTGCATGTCGGCGTACTCGATGCCGTTGTGCACCATCTTCACGAAATGCCCGGCGCCGTCCGCGCCCACGTGCGTGCAGCACGGTTCGCCGTCGACCTTCGCCGAGATGTCCTCGAACAGCGGCCCGAGCGACTGGTACGACTCCTTGGAGCCGCCCGGCATGATGCTCGGCCCGTGCAGCGCGCCCTCCTCACCGCCGGACACACCGGTGCCGACGAAGTGGATGCCCTTCTCGCGCAGCGCGGCCTCGCGGCGCCGGGTGTCCGCGAAGTGCGCGTTGCCCGCGTCGACGATCACGTCGCCCTTCTCGAGGAGCGGGACGAACTCGTCGATCACGGCGTCCGTGGGCGCGCCGGCCTTGACCATGATCACGACCTGACGCGGCCGCTCCAGCGCGTCGACGAACGCCTGCGCCGAATACGCCGGGATGAAGTCGCCTTCGTCGCCGAACTGCTCGACCAGTTCCTTCGTCCGCTGCTCGGAGCGGTTGTGCAGGGCCACCGTGTGCCCGTGCCTCGCCAGGTTCCTGGCCAGGTTGCGGCCCATGACCGCCAGGCCGGTGACCCCGATGCTCGCCTTCTTGCTCATCCGCACCCTTCCGCTTCGATTCCCGTGCCGAGCCTATCCCCGTTGAGGGATACGGCGCCGGGGCGAGAAGGGATCAACCCCGAGTTGTCCACAACCTGCTCTGCCTGTGGACAACTCGGCTCGACCACCCTTGCCTGCCGGGGGGTGCCGATACGCTGGGTGCGGGGCCGTCCCCCAGGGACGGGTGGGGGGCTGGGTTCGGGGGTGCGGGCTTTTCGGGAGGTTGTGAAAGCCACTTTCGCAACCTTCAACGTCAGGGTCTCGGCAACGTCGTGTAAGCGGGTCGTGTGGCGTTTCGGGTTCTATTGAGGGCCAAGGCAAATGTGGCGTGTCCGCGGAACGCGGTCAGTGACTCAGCGTGGCACCGGAACTCGGGCGCCGACTGTGTGGATTTTGGTGCGTTGGACGCTCAGAAATCCACACAGTCCCGCGGCCAGGTGGCCCGAGAATCTCCAGGGTGTGTGGAAATAGGGACATTCAACGTCCCTATTTCCACACACCCCTCACTCTGAGTGACAGCTCACGCTCTCGCCGACCACAACGACCCGACACCGTTGCCTCGCCCCTCAATAGCCCGAGACGCCACTAACGACCACCTGGACCGCGCTGTGCGCGGGTGGTGTCGGGATCGCGCCGGTCCGGCGGCCCCGGGGCATTCAGCGGACTCAGTGCGCGACACGCCGGCCCAGGAGAGGGCTCAGGAGCGGCCCAAGGAGGCGAGCCGCGGCGGGGTGAGCGCAGCCGTCAGGAGAAGCAGCGGATCGGCGCGCCGTTGAAGGTGACCATGTCCGCCATCGCGGCCCCCAGATCGATCGGCGCGCCCCACTCCAGGCCGTCCAGTTCGGCGTAGGCCCGATGCAGGTTCGCGGGCAGGCGTTCCTGTTCGGACAGTCCCTCGTAAGGCCCGAGATCCGCTTCGCGCGCGGCCTGCAGAGGCGTCAGACCGGCGGCCTTCCCCCGTGACGCGAGCTTTTGCAGAAAGCCCAGATACCCGTCGACGACGTCGATCGCCTCGGGCCCGCACACCGGTCCATGGCCCGGCACGATCGTCTCCGGCTCCAGCTCGCGCACCAGGTCCAAGGCCTTGCGCCAGCCAGCGGGCGAGCCCATCAGCGCGAACGGGCTGCCACCGTTGAAGATCAGGTCGCCGACGAACAGCACCCGCCGCTGGGGCAGCCAGACCAGCACGTCGTTGGTGGTGTGCGCGGCGTGCCCGGGATGGATCAGCTCCAGCCGCACGTCACCGGCGTGCACGGTCAGCCGGTCGTCGAACAGCACCTCAGGCGGCCGCAGCTCCAGATGCCCCCAGTCGCTTCCCGTGAACGAGTTCTCGTAGGTGTTGATCCCGGTCGCGACCATCACCTCGCGCGTCTTCCGGTGCCCGATGATCGTCGCGCCCTCCGCCAGGTAGTTGCCGTTCGTGTGGTCGCCGTGGTGATGCGTGTTGACCACGGTCGTCACCGGCGCCCCACCGGTCGCCGCCGCCGTCTCCAGCAGGGCACGCGTACGCCGTTCGGTGGAACAGGTGTCGATGACCACGGTGTGATCACCCGCGGCGACGAAACCGCAGTTGTTGATCCACCAGGAGCCGTCGGGTTGCACGTACCCGAAGACATCGTCGGAGACCCGCCGGGCGAAGGGGGATTGGTCCACCCGGTCACTATGCCCGGTGAACGTGCCCGAAATGTGACGAGATCGTTCCGCCACCAGGGTGACGTACCAGGTGACTGGTGTTTTCGGCCGTTTCCTGGAACGCTGCGCAATGTCATCATCGAACCCCGCAAGGTGAAGTACCCTGGGTGGGTTCGAGTATTCGCGCGCAGGACGGCGGGAAGCCGCGGTCCTGGCTATGTGGTCCGGGAGAGCAAGGCTGATGGCCAGCACCGTCACCTCGCGCCGGAAGCAGCTCGGGAACGAGCTCCGGCATGCCCGCAACGCCGCGCGGATGACACAGCAGCAGGTCGCCGAGGTTCTCGGTTGCACCCAGGGCAAGGTCAACAAGATCGAGTCCGGTGCCGTCGGGGTCAAACTCGGGGATGTGCGATCGATGCTGAACGCGTTCGGGATCAACGGCGACGAGGCCGACACGCTGATGAACCTGGCCCGCGCCGCGGCCGGGCAGCGCGGCCACTGGTCCGGCTACCGATCCGTGGTACCGCACTGGTTCCGCACCTTCACCGACCTCGAACCCGCGGCCGCGGAGATCCTCACCTGGCACGGCGAGCGCATCCCCGGCCCGTTGCAGTCCGAGCACTACATGCTCAAGCAGTTCACCGAAGCCGGCGCCACCGACGTCACCTCGCTGGTCCGCAACCGGCTGGACCGCAAAGCCGTCTTCGAGCAACAGCAGCCGCCCTACTACCGGTTCATCATCAGCGAAGGCGCCCTGCGCCGCGCTCCCGGCGGTTCCGCCCCGGCGGTGATGCTGGACCAGGTCGAACATCTGCTGGCGCTGGAAAAGCATCCGCGCGTGTACGTGCACGTGCTGCCGTTCGGCGCGCGCCTCGCCGCGGTGCCCAACGACTTCACCATCATGCGTTTTCCCGACCGCACCAGGGATTTCGTCTACATCGAGCATTCCGCGGGCGGGTTGTACCTCGACGACGTCAAGGACTTCAACATTTTCGTCGACTCCTGGGACAGGCTGCGCGGCGCCGCGCTCGAACGTCAGGAGACCCGCCAGTTCCTCAAGGAACTCGCCGAGCTGTACCGCAATCAGATGCAATCCTGAGAGCTCGCCGTCTCCCTTCGGTAGGGTTGTGCGCACAGGCGCGGTCGAGTGGACAGGGGCTGGACGTGGACCCGCAGTTCCTACCCGAAGGCGTGGATCTCGAACGTCCCAACGCCGCCAGGATCTACGACTGGGCCCTCGGGGGAACCGCGAACTGGGCGGTGGACAGGGAATTCGGCGAGCAACTGGTCAAGTCCTTCCCGCTCATCCGCTCCCTCGCCAGAGCCAACCGGGCCTTCCTCGGCCGCGCGGTGCGGCACTGCGCCGAACACGGCGTGAACCAGTTCCTCGACCTCGGCTCCGGCGTGCCGACCGTCGGCAACGTCCATGAGATCGCCGGAGAGGCCGACGAAGACAGCCGCTGCGTGTACGTCGACAACGAACCGGTCGCCGTCGCGCACGCCAAGATCCTGCTGGAGAAAAGCGGGGACCCCACCCGGCACGCGGTGATCGGCGGCGACCTGCGCGACGCCGACGACGTCTGGGAACGCGCCCTCGACACCGGCGTGCTCGACCCGGCCGAACCGGTGGCCCTGCTCACCGTCGCGGTCCTGCATTTCGTGCCGGGCCCCGAACTCGCCGCCGTCATCGCGAGGTACCGAAGACTTCTGCCCCCGGGCTCCTTCTACGTCCTTTCCCACGTCACGACGTCCGACGTGGAAGGCGACGAGCTCGAACAGATCAAACGCGTCGTGAAGCAGTACGAACAGTCCAGCACCCCCGCGTCCTTCCGCGACAAGGAAGAGATCCGGGGTTTCTTCGGGGATTTCGACCTCGCGGCGCCCGGTCTGGTCCCGGTCGGCGCCTGGCGGCTGGACGACCCCCGATCGCCTGCGCTTAACTGCACCATCGGCGGGGTCGCCCGCAAACCCGGTACCTGACGAGGTGTGACGGCATGACGACGCAGCAGGATCCCAGAGACCCTGAAGCCCCCGAAGGTGTCGACCTCGAACGGCCCAACGTGGCAAGGGTGTACGACTGGTTCCTCGGCGGCTCCGCCAACTGGGCCGTCGACCGCGAGTTCGGCACGCAGGTACTCAAGCAGTTCCCCGAGGTCAAGACGTTCGCCAGGGTCGGGCGCGACTTCCTCGGCCGCGGCGTGGGATACCTGGCCCGCCAAGGGGTCACCCAGTTCCTCGACATCGGCTCCGGCGTGCCCACCGTCGGCAACGTCCACCAGATCGCCAGTGCGATCAACCCGGACAGCCGCGTCGTCTACGTCGACATCGAACCGGTCGCCGTCGCGCACTCCCAGCTGCTGCTGGAACGGGAGGGCCTGCTCGGGCGGCACGCGGTCCTGCAAGGCGACGTGCGGGATCCCGCCGACATCTGGAAGCGCGCCCTGGAGACCGGGGTGCTCGACCCCCGGCAGCCGATCGGGCTGGTCCTGGTCGGCCTGCTGTACTTCCTCGGCCCGGACGAACCCGTCCACGAGATGGTCCAGCGCTACATCGACCTGCTGCCGCCGGGTTCGTACTTCCTGTCCTCGCATCTGACCGAGGACGGCGTCACCCGCAAGGAAGGCGACAACCGGGAGAACGTCCAGGAGCTCTACAAGAAGACCAGCGCGCCGTTCCACCTGCGGTCCCGCGCGGAGTTCACCGCGTTCTTCGACGGCCTGGAGCTGGTGGAGCCGGGTATCGACTGGATGGCCACCTGGCACCTCGACGAAGCGGCTTCCCGGGCGAGCGACCGGTTCGCGGACGATCCGACCTTCACCGGTGGGCTCGGCGGCCTGGGCCGCAAGCCCTGATCCCTCAGACCCGGCCGGTCAGATGCCCGATCAAGGGCGTCAGCTCGAAATGACCTTCGAGCGGCCGGCCGGTCCTGATCAGGTCCCGGTGCGTGCCGCGCTGGACGGGGAAGTCGACTTCGGAGTTCCACGGCGGCTGCTTGCGCAGCGGGGCCTGGATGAGGCTGAACCCGAACCGCCGGCGCAGTTCGAGCCCGATGTTGCGGCGCTTCGCCGAAGCCAGGCGTTCGTCCTCACGGCGGAACAACAGCGTGGTGAGGCGGACGGCCATGACGGTCACACTCCCCGGCTCGGGCGCGGCAACCGCGTCTGGTCGAACGAACCGGCCAGGCCGAGACAACGCTCACACGGCATCCCCGACCCGACGGGGATCCATTCCAGGTGGTCGTAAGGCATCGCCGCGCCGCAACGGGTGTGCAGGAACTCGGGGTGCGAACCCCCGGAGTGCAGGTCGAAAAGGTGCGCGGACCGGCGGCTTTCGCCCGCCGTCCCGGCCATGAGCCTGCCGACGGCGAGTACCGTCGCAGGCATCGTGTCCTGAATGATCACGCTGATCCTCCCCCACGAGGTCGGCGGTGGGTGGTCGTGCGCCCCGGGGTCGCGTCCAGGCCGGTCACCTGCCGTCGATGACCTGCTGGAACGGATGAACTCCCTGGTGAGCGCCCCCCGGTGGCAGCTGTCGCCGAGGTTTTCGCATACTGCGGGCGAATCACCAACAACCGAGCCCCGGCCGCTGCGATTAATCCTACTCCTGGAATAATCTTCATGTCGAGAGTGGGCGGAGTTGATCACCCACTTGGCCGTGCGGGATAGTCCCGTTGAGGCAAGGAGAAGCTGGGGCCGTGACGGTTCGCGCAGGTCGCCACCGCATCCCCGACCGACGTTCGGAGGTACGACCAATGGCCGATTATCCATCGGCGGCGGATTACGATCCGACCACGGCCGTGTCGCTGTTCGACGACTCCGCGTGGGAGAAGTCCTTCGCGAGCGAGCCCAACGGTGGCAACTGTGTCGAGGTCAACCTCGGCAGGGAAGGCCTGGTCGGGGTGCGTGACACCAAACTGGCGAAGAGTCCCGTCTTCGTCTTCGATTCCGGTGAGTGGAACGCCTTCCTCGAGGCGGTCAAGGCCGGGCAGTTCGATTTGAGCCCATGACGAGAGACTCGCGTGCCCCCGCGCGGCACGCGAGTCATCCGATCTTCGGTCACTTCGAGTCACACCGTCGCCGGGAGCCCGTTCCCGCGCAGCCTGGATCTGGTCCTGCGCCAGGCGACGGTGATCAGGACGGCCAGGACGATCAGCGGGATCAGGCTGATCGACCAGCTCACCGCCATCGGCGGTCCCGGCTGTTCGAGCACCGTGAGGTCGCGGAGTTCCCCCGTGCCCTTGCCCGCGGGCCCCTCGATCTCGAACCGGAACGTCCACGCCCCCTGCGTCTGCAGGGCCCGGATGTCGAGTCCCCACACCTCCAGTTTCCGCGGATGCTTCGCCAGCGGCTGCGGGCGGCCCAGCCGCCCGGTCTCCGGGTTGAGGAACGCGAGCGTCCCCGACTTCCCGGCGATCCCGTCGTCCGGGATGAACGTGAAGTCCAGCGATTGCATGGCGCGCAACGGCCACGTGCTGAACCCGACCGTCATCCCGTACGGGCCGACCTGCACCCGTTCGGTGTGGACGATGTTCACCGGTTCGTAGGCGTTCGCCGCGGGCGTGGTCGCGAACAGCAACCCGATCGCCGCCGCCAGGGCCAGCAGTGTCTTACGCATGCGCGTCGTCCCCCTTCGCCGGGGCCAGCAGCCTCAGCATCCCGCCGAACCGCCACCCGGCGAACCCGCCGAGCAGCCCGAACACCGCGCCGACGGCGGCCGTCGCGAACACCGCCGCCCAATCCACGTGCGCGGCCCCGTACACGAGCACGTTCTGGATCGGCATGCTCGCGCCGATCAGGAATCCGCCGATCCCGCCCGCCAGCAGCGAAACCCGCCCGGCGGGGAGGCCACGCCGCGAGAGCGGGTAGACCGCTTCGAGCACGGCCGCGATCGGCAGCAACGCCATCGGCATCATCGCGGGCATCGCGGGCACGCCGTCGATGTAGTCCCGCATCGGCAGGCCGACGGCGCTCGCGTACGCCTCCGCCGCCCACGGCGAGAACCACCAGGTGATCGCCTGGATGACCGCCAGCGACGCGGCGACCCGGACCGCGCCGCCCGGCCGCCCCCAGAACCCGGCGCCCGCCGAAACCAGCAGCACCGAAAGCAGTGCGATACCCACCGAGATGACGTCGACCAGGTCGACGTCGATCTGCTGGAGCCCCAGCACGGTGACCGTGCTGAACGCGATCAGCACGCCGAGGGTGCCGACCACGCCGAGCGTGCCCCAGCGGTGCTCCCGCGCGGCCGCGAACACCATGACCGTGCCGATGATGCTCAGCGTGATCGACAGCAGCAGCCCGATGTGCGGCGGCGAGTCGATGACCGCGTCGAAGCCGTACAGGCCGTGCCACCACTGGTCCCACAGGCCGTACAGCAGGAACATCGCCGCGCCGGTCCCGGTCACCAGGTAGCCGGCCGGTGCGGCGAAGAGCCTGCCGAAGACGTTGATCGCGCGGCCGCCGACGCGCGCGTCGACCGGACGGCCCGCCCGGCGCGCGGCCGTGGTCATCAGCACGACCACGAGGCTCGCGAGCCCCGAGATCGCGCTGCCCGAATACAGGAACAGATGCGGCAGCGTGAAGAACGTGTCCGGGCCGACGTCGCCGTGCCACTGGATGTCCCAGGTCAGCCCGATCAGCGAGATCACCGACCCGGCCAGCACCGTACCCGCCGGCACGAGCCCGGTGCGTTCGCTTCGTGCCACCGAGGCGACCCGCGCCCCTCCCGCGGTGAGATCCATACCCCCGACCTCCCTCTCCTACTTGACCAGCAAAGGAAAAACGTGCTGCGTGGCGCCGGACGGCCCGCGCAGTGAAACGGTGATCTCCCATTGCCCCGACATCGGCAGCAGGACGTCGCCGGTGCGGAACCGGCCCGGTGCCTGGGCGATCGCGGGCGACGGGGCGAGCGCGTGCCCCATCTGCGGCATCACCGGCTCGACGGTGACGACGTCCGGCGTGGCCCCGGTGACGGTGAGCGCGAAGACATTGCCGCCCTGGCGCGGATCCTCGACCGACAGCTGCACGGTGTACGGGCCCTGGGTCGAGCGCTGCACCTGTTCCCCGCCGCCGCTCGGCCACACCAGCCAGGCCACGATCGCCGCCGCGAGCACGGCGACCACGGAGATGAGCAGGACGGGCTTACGTCTGTCCACTGTAGACGTCTCGGTGGTCATTGCGGCGCCCCTTCCGGCGGGACTTCGAGCTGCATGGGCACGGTCAGCACCGTGTAGTCGCGTTCGGCCTGCAACCAGATCCGGTACTTGCCCGGCGCGGCGAAGGTGTAGGTGAACGGGACGTCGGGGCCGTACGCGGCGACGGTCTCATCGGGCTTTCCCGGCATACCGGGTGATTGCGGGATCATCGAGTGCACATGGGCCCAGGTCGGCGCGGCAGCGGCATCCGCGCCGACCCGGTCGTCGCCGGTTATCGGGCCGACGACGATCAGGTGGCCGAGCATGCCAAGCCAGGGTTGGAGATCCGCTTTGCCGAACCGCGCGGTGATCGTGGTCGGCGTCCCCGGCTCGACCTCGACGTCGACCGGGTTCCCGTTCACGACCTTCCGGCCGGCGCCGGTCGGCACCGGTTCGGCGGTGGAGCCGGTGCCCGCCACGACCCCCATCGTGGCGCGGACCAGCTGCACCCCACCGCCTCGCCGGGCGACCTCCGCGGCGACCGCGTAGGTCCCGGCCTCGGGTGGCGTGAACTTCACCCGGTAGTCGCCGGGCGCGACGCGCACCGGATGCAGATGCCAGAGCCTGCCGGTCGGCGAGATGACGACGAGATGCACCAAGGCGTTGTCGTGCACCAAAAGATCGTCGACGGGGCGGCCGGTGGCGCCGTCCGCGAAGGCGAGCCGGACCTCGGTGAGGCCACCCGAGCGCGCGTTCGGCGCGTTCACGGCCAGGTTCACCGGCGGCCTGGAGAAGTCCACAGTGGACATCTGAGCGTTCGCGTACGGGTCCTGGACGTTGTCGATCGTCGGGTCCAGCGCCGCACCCGGCGCGGGTGGTGCCGGTGTCGACGCCGAAAGCATCGCGCCGGTGACCGCGACAGCGAGCGCGGCGACCATCCCGCCGGCGGGGATCAGCGCGAGCTGCGGCCGCCGGACGCGCATCGCGACCACGAGCCCGATCACCAGGAACACGCCCGCGGCGACGAAACCGCCGAAGGTGGCCTTCTCCCAGGGAGGAATGACCCTGGCCGGAACGAGGAACGGGATCGACGCGGTGTCCGTCCCATCGTCGAGGCCGAGCTCCCACGGACCGGGCTGGTCGACCCGCAGCAGCGCCGGATGGGCGCCGGGCTTCCCGTCCAGCTGAACGGTGGTCTCGGAAAACGTCGTCCCGGCCGTCGAAGCGCGCAGTTTCAGCGTTCCCGGCACGCTTCCGGCGTGCGTGACGACGTCGACGTGCAGCGGGCCGGGCGCGATGTCCATCCGCCGCAGCACGATCGTGAGATCCCGGGTGCCGAGCGTCTGCGCGACCTGGACGTCCGCGCCGCTCGACACGCCGTCCGCCCGGGCCGTGCCGCCCAGCAGCAAAGACGCCAGCGCGCAGAGCACGAGTACGCGGGCGATGACCAACGGCGCCGCGCGCCGCCCCCTCGGTGAATTCCCCATCGTGGCCGAAGGTAACGACGGAGGCCGGGGAAAGCGTCACGGCGCGGGGTGAACCCGGGTCCCCCGTGAAGGGGACTACCCCCTTACTCCGGTAGGGGAGCATCCAGAGGACTAAAGGCGGGAGTTTCCGGGGCCGTTGCCGCCACCCAGGAGACGGTAAGCCCGCAGATGCGCCCGGAACCAGACATTCAGCCTGCCGATCCGGCGCACGAGCGAGGACCGCAACGTCACCGGCACGAACCCGACCGTCACTCTCACGACTCTGCGGAACCGGTCGAACCGGCGCTGCTCCGCATCTGTCCACTGTAGACCGAGACGCTTTCGCAGCGCGGGCTGAAGGGCGCCGCGCAAGAGGAACATTTGCTCCCGTCGCAGCCTCGCCCAGAGTCCGTCGGGCAGCCACCGTAGGGGCTTCTCCACCGTCCGGATCGTCTCGAACAGCGTCGAGATCGTCTCGTTCGGGCCGAAGCCGTCGATCGTTTCCGCGTAGTAGCGCTCGAATTCCGGCCACGTCGACGGCATGTCCTGTTCGCGGAGGCCGAGAAGGCGTCCGACGTCGCACAGCTGCGCGTAGTACTCGTCCAGTTCGGACGCGGTCATCGGTTTGCCGTAGAACCGTTGCGTGTCAACGGGAGCCATGACGAGCGTGGCGTGCACCCAGGCGTACGCGCGCGGGTTCAGCGCGCTGTAGCGGCGCCCGTCGTCGTCGACCCCGGTGAAATCGCGATGCAGCGCGCGCAACCGGTCCGCTTCGTAGCGGGCGCCTTCCGGGCCGCCGTAGATGTAGATCGACAGCGACGCGGCCGTGCGCATCAGCCGCGTCCACGGATCCTCGACGTAGTCCGAATGATCCCGCACCCCGGCCGCGACGACCGGATGCGCGACCTGCAACACCAGCACCTGCTCCGCCAGCAGGCCGGCCCGGAAGTCGCCGAAGTACCGCCAAGCCGCCGTCCCCTTGACGATCGGGGGACCGCTCACGACGCGCCGCGGACGAGCATCATCAGCGACTGCGCCACCCCGACGCCGTCGTCGCCGGTGGCCAGCCTGCGCAACTGCAGCCCGGCGATCAGCGCCACGACCGGCCCGGTCAGCCGGTCCGGCGAGGGCACCCCGAGCGTTTTCAGGATCACCAGCGCGAGTTCGTCGTAGGCGGCGAAACACCGCGCGGCCGCGTCCTGGAGCCCGGGGTCGCGAGCGGCCTGCAGGTACAGCTCGTGCGCGCCGAGTTCGTCGGTGCCGAACGGGAGCTGCGAGATGACCTGCTCGACGACCGACGCGGCCTGCTCGACACTCAAGCCCTGCTCGCGGTAGGTGTCCACGAAGCCGGTCAGCTTCGTGGTCTCCTCCTCGACGAACAGCAGCATCGCCTCGCGCAGCAACGCCGTCTGGCTGGGGAAGTGGTAGGTCAGCGTGCCTGGCGAGACGGCGGCCGCGGTCGCGATCCGGCGGTTGGTCAGCCCGCCGACACCCTGTTCCCCGACCACCTTGAGCGCGGCGTGGAGGATCGTCTCGCGGGTGTTCACCAAACGGTCTCGGGCTTGCGGTCCTGCCACCGTTCGACCTCTTCCAGTTGCGCGGCCAGCGAGATCAGCCGTTCCTCCGCGTGCGAGGGGCCGAGCAGCTGACCGCCGAGCGGCAGGCCTTCCGGGCTCAGCCCGGCGGGGACGTTGACCCCCGGCCAGCCCAGCACGTTCCACGGCCAAGCGTAAGGGCACGCGGCGATCATGGCCTGGTCGGTCTGCCAGCCGGTGAGCTTGTCGAAGGTGCCGATCCGCGGCGGCGGGGTCGCGGTGGTCGGCGTGAGCACGACGTCCACCCGGCCGAACACCGAGCCGATCTGCCGTTGCAGCAACGGTTCCGTGGCCCTGGCGAGCCGCAGCGCCGGTCCGGCCAGTGCCGAGCCCTGCCGCGCGTTGGCCCGCGTGCGCGGGTCGAGCCGCCCCTGGTCCGGGACGCGACGGGACCAGTCACGCACGCCGACCAGCGAACGCGGCAGGAAGGTGAGGCCGATCAGCCGGTAGTCCGGTTCGATCTCGACGATCTCGTGGCCGAGTTCGGCGAACCGCTCCGCGAGCCGGACGACGGCCGCGTGCGCGTGCGGGTCGAGCCGGGTTTTCGTGGCGGTGAAAGGGATCCTGGTGGACAGGCCGATCCGCATCCGGCCCGGTTCGCGGCGTGCGGCCGACTGGAACGCGGTCCCGGTGCCCGCCGCGACGTCGAGCAGCAGGGCCGCGTCGGCGACGGTGCGCGCGAGCGGGCCGACCACGGTCAGGCCGTGGAAGAGTTCGCGTTCGGTCGGGACGCGGCCGCGCTGCGGTTTGATCCCGACCAGATCGGTCCACGCGGCCGGGATCCGGATCGACCCCGCCCCGTCGGAACCCAGCGCGGCGGCGATCACCCCCGACGCGATGGCCGCCGCCGCGCCGCCCGAGGAACCGCCCGGGGTGCGCTCGGTGTCCCACGGGTTGCGGGTCGCGCCGAACGCGGGGCCTTCGGTGAACGGCCATTGGCCGAGTTCCGGGGTGTTGGTCTTGCCGATGAGCACCGCGCCCGCCCCGCGCAGTGCGGCGACGGGCGGGGAATCCGTTGTCGCCAGGGAGAAGTCGCCTTCGCAGCCGAACGCGGTCGGCAGCCCGGTGACGTCGAGGTCGTCCTTGATCGCGGTGGGAGCGCCGAGCAGGGGAGCGGTCTCCCCGGCGGCCAGCCGTCGGTCGGCCTCCTCGGCCTCGCGAAGGGCCTCTTCGGGGCGAAGGCTTTTGAAGGCGTTGAGAGTCGGCTGACTGGCTTCGGCCTTTTCGAGCGCCAGGCGCGTGAGCTCGACCGACGTCGTGGCCCCGGCGGCGAGCAGCGAGGCCTGTTCGGCCAGTCCGGTGAAGGCGAGTTCCGGTTTCGACGTGGTCATGGCTCCCCCTTGCCGCTCTCGTTCGTTCAAACGAACGATACCACCGGGGTAACCTCGATCGCCGCTCTTCGGTGTGGTTACGTGACCTGCATGAACCTGGACCGCTTCCCCCGCGTCGACCTCGGCGGCTACCCGACGCCGCTGCATCCGGCACCCCGGCTGGGCGAAGCCCTCGGCTTGCCGAACCTGCTGCTCAAGCGGGACGACGTGCATCCGCTCGGCGTGGGCGGCAACAAACTCCGCAAACTCGAGTTCCTGCTCGGCGCGGCGATCGAGAACGGCGCCGACACGGTGATCACCTTCGGCGCCTTGCAGACCAACCACGGCCGCCAGACCGCCGCGGCCTGCGCGAAGCTCGGGTTGCGGTGCGAGCTCGTGCTCACGGCGAAGGTCCCTCGCGACGGCGACGCGTACGAGCGGTCCGGCAACGTGTCCCTCGACCATCTCTTCGGCGCGAACGTGCACGTCTGCCGCGACGGCGAGGAGACCGGCCGGACCTACGACCGGCTGATCACCGAGGCCGCGGCCGAGGGGCGCAAGGTGGCCACGTTCCCGGTCGGCGGCTCCGACGGCGTCGGGGCGCTCGGCTACGTGGCGGCCGCGCGGGAGATCGCCGGGCAACTCGCCGGACTGGGTGTCACCAAGGCACGGCTGGTCGCGCCGCACGCCAGCGGCGGGACGTCCGCCGGGCTCGTCGTCGGAACGGCGGACCTGGACTGGCTGACGCTGGACATCGCCTGCGTCAGCCATCCGGTCGACGAAGCCCTCGACAACCTGGCCGATCTCACCATCGCGGCCTCCGTACTGCTGGGGAGCGAACCGCCGTCACTCGACGGCCTGCATCTCGACGACCGCACGATCGGCCCCGGCTACGGGATCCCGACCGCCGGCACGTGGGACGCGGTACGGCTTTTCGGTCGCACGGAAGGGATCGCGCTCGATCCCGTGTACACCGGGAAGGTGGGCGCCGCGATGGTCGAGTGGGCCGCCGAAGGCCAGTTCGCGGCCGACGAGCACGTTGTCTTCCTGCACACGGGCGGGCTGCCCGGCCTTTACGGGTACGCCCCCGAATTCACCGACGCGGTGAGCCGCTGACGCGACCTTCAGCATCCCGGCGATCAGGATCACGTGCGCCACCAGCGAAAGCCGTTGCGTGACACCGACCGGCACGACGTCGGTCAGCGTCTTGAAGAACGGGATGTCGGCCAGGCGCACGAAGATGAAGCTGAGCCCGAAGACGACCAGCCCGGCCGCGCTGCCCCAGGCCAGGCGGCCGATCTGCCTGGCCGCCGGGGTGCCGCGCAGGTTGTCGCGCAGGGTGAACCCGGCGGCGGGCAGACTGAGGAACGCGATGAGGCACGCGTAGAGGTGGATCTCGCCGCTGACCGGGTCCGGGTACTCGGGGTAGCTCGCCGGGAAGATCGCGGCCGCCGCCAGCCCCAGCGACCACAGCACGAACAGCAGTTTCGTGGTGCGGCCGAGCGGGATCCCGGCGGCGGCCAGCGCGCCGAGCGCGGTGAGCGAGCCGATGGACAGGGAAAGCACGCTGGCCCCGAGCATCCCGGTGCCGCGGTCGACGTAGGCGTAGCTGGACAGCGTGTCGAACACCGGATCGCGCGAGCTGATCAGGTGGAGCACGACCATGGTGAACAGAGCCCAGCCGATGGCGGCGCCCGACGCGATGAGCCAGGGTCTGGCCCGCGGTCTCTCCCCAGGGAACGTCATGCGTCCAGCCTGCTCGCGCGGGCGCGGATTTCCGATCCGGGAAGCCCCCGGTTCTACCCTGGGGCTACCCCGAACTCGACCAGTACCAGTAGCTGGTCATCGTGCCTTTTCGCGCGGGGCCAGCGGACGCCGTCCGGATCCTGTTTCTCCGCCGTGCGCACCGCGTCGAGGACCGCGTCCGGACCACGCTCGCGGCTGAGGGCGAGCACTTCCGGCCAGTCGAACAGGTCGTATTCGTCGACCCCGATGGAGACGCCGTCGGTCGCCAGAAGCAGGGCTTCGACCTCCGAGCGCGGCCAGCTGCGGCGGACGGCCTCGTCGGCCGCCTTCGGTTCCGCTTCGGCGACCCAGAAGCCGCCCGGCGCGTTGCGTTTCGCGCGGACGTCGGCGCCGGTGCGGAGCTGACCGCTGTCGCGAAGCGAAACTAGCCTGTCGTCGGTGAGCGGGTCCGGGCCCGAGGGACCGAAGGCGATGATGGGGCTGTCGGCAAGCACCAGCGCGTCGACGGACTCGTCCGTCCAGCGCGCGATCGCGACCGTGCTCGACGGCGATCGTCCCGGTTCGAGGCCTTCGCGACCCGCGACGTCGGCGATCGACCCGGCCAGCAGGACCGCGAGGTCCGCTTCGGGTTCCGCGGTCAGCGCCTGCGACAGGCTGCGCACGAGCAGGCCCGCGTACCAGCCGCCGGACGGCAGATCCGGTCGCGGCGCGGTCGCCCCGTCGAGCACCACCACGGCGTTGCCGAGTACGGCGACGTGGTCTTCGGTCGGGCGCGACGCTCCGTCCGCACCTACTCCGTCCCTTTCCGCCACTGCGATTTCGACCATGGCCCGACCCTAACTGTCAACTGAGGTTGACGCGGGCGAGATGTCAACGTAGGTTGACGTCATGACCGAAGCGACAGATCTGGCCGCGCGAGCCGGTGACCGCGATCCCCGCGTGGGACTGCGCGCCGTCGCCGCCTTGCGCCGGCTGTTGGAACAACTCGAAGCCGTGCAGGTCCGCAGCGCGCGGGTGCACGGCTGGTCCTGGCAGGAGATCGCGGCCGAGCTGGGGGTCAGCAGGCAAGCGGTGCACAAGAAGTACGGGAGGCACTGATGTTCGAACGGTTCACCACCGAACTCCGCGAGGTCGTCATCGGCTCGCAGCTCGTCGCGGCGGACGAAGGCGCGCCCCGCATCGATCCGCTGCATCTGCTCACGTCACTCGCCCGGCGCACCGGCGTGCTCACCGCCTTGGGCTGTCCCGCGGACGAACTGGCCGACGACCTCCGGCGAATCCGCCGCCGGGGCGGCATGAGCGACGCCGACGTCGAAGCTCTGAGCGGCTTCGGCATCGACGTCGAGCACATCGTCGAGCGGGTCGAGCAGACCCACGGACCCGGCGCGCTTGCCGGTGGGCAGCGCGCCGGACGTGGTCATCGGCCCTTCACGCCGGAGGCGAAGAAGGTGCTGGAGAAGAGCCTTCGCGAGGCCATCGACGTCGGCGGCAAGCGAATCGAAGGCGAGCATCTCCTGCTCGCGCTGACCGCCGTTCCCGGCGTGGCCGCCGACGTCCTCGCGCAGCGTGGCATCGACTACCTGGCCGTGCGGCGCCTGCTTGAGCAACGCGCCGCCAGCTAGTGATCGGTCCCCAATCACGCGAGTCACGGCTCTGATCACGCGAGTCACGTCCCCAATCACGCGAGTCCCGCGCTCGGCTACGCGGCGGAGCGCTCCCGCCACACGACATGCGGCAGGAAAGCCTGCGTCAGCGGCCCGATGGCCAGCGCGTAGAGCACCGTGCCGACACCGACGGTCCCGCCGAGCAGCCAGCCCGCCGCGAGGACGGTGATCTCGATCAGGGTCCGGACGAGGCGGATCGACTTGCCCGTCCTGGCCGCGAAACCGGTCATCAGCCCATCACGAGGGCCGGGACCGAGCCGGGCGCCGACGTAGATCGCGGCGGCGAGGCCGTTGAGCACGACCCCGGCGACCAGGTTGAAGAGCTGCCAGCCGAGGACGTCCTGGTCGGGCAGGACGAGCCGGACCAGGTCGACGGTGAGCGAGATGACCACGATGTTGGCGAGCGTCCCGATCCCGGGCCGCTGCCGCAGGGGGATCCACAGCAGGAGTACCAGGACCGAAGCGATCGCGGTGACCGTGCCGAACGAGAGCCCGGTGAGCTTCATCAGACCTTCGTGGAGCACGTCCCACGGGTCGAGTCCGAGTCCCGACCTGGTCAGCATGGCCATGCTGCCGCCGTAGAGGGCGAGCCCGCCGACGAGCTGGAGCGAGCGGCGGGTGGTGTCCTGGGAGATGCCGACCGGTCTGAGGTCGAGTTTAAGTGCCACGAGTGCACCATCAGGGGTAAGTGGCTATCTTGACCATGACCAATCTGGAACAATTGGCCTTATGGAACCGCTGATCCCGCTGACTGGACGCGTTTCAGGGTTGAAATTGGCCATTTTGCTGGGGAGTTGGCGCCAGAGTGGTTCTCGACACGGTGCCGCGGATCTCGCGGCGGCTGTCGAGCTCCTGGTCCTCGACGGCAGGCTCCCACTCGGCACGAAACTCCCGGCCGAGCGGGAGCTCGCCGACGCCCTGGACGTCAGCCGCACGCTGATCGGCGCCGCACTGGACAAACTGCGCGCCGATGGGCTGGTCGCCAGCCGGCGCGGGGCCGGGTCCTGGATCGCGTCTCCCGGGGGCAGGGGCCGCGACGCGATCCTGCCGTCCGGGGAGGACCTCATCGACCTGGCCCAGGCCTGCCCGCCCGCCATCCCTGGCCTGGTCCCCGCGGTGGACGCCGCGCGGAAGACGTTGGTGGACCACCTCGGCGAGAACGGCTATCACGTGCGCGGCCTGCGGATCCTGCGCGAGCGGATCGCCCGCCGCTTCACCGAGCGCGGGCTGCCGACCAACGCCGACCAGGTGATGGTCACCAACGGCGCGCATCACGCGTTCGTGCAGGTCCTGCGCATGCTGGCCGGTCCGGGTGACCGCGTGCTGGTCGAGCAGCCGACGTATCCGAACGCGCTGGAGGCCATCGCCGCCGCACACGCCATCCCGGTTCCGGTGCCGCTCGACCCGGCCACCGGCTGGGACGTCGTCGGGATCGAGGCCGCGCTGCGGCAGTCCGCGCCGAGGCTCGCGTACTTCGTCGCGGACTTCCAGAACCCGACTGGCCTGCGGATGAAGGCGACCGACCGGGAGCGGCTCGCGGCCGCGCTGAGCCGCGCGCGGACGCCCGCGATCATCGACGAGACGCTGGTCGAGCTGGACCTCGAAGGTGATCCGGCCGACGGGCCGCCACCGCTGGGCGCGTTCGCGGGCGACCTCGGCATCACGATCGGTTCGGCGTCGAAGTCGCACTGGGCCGGGCTGCGGCTCGGCTGGATCCGCGCTTCCGAGGACGTCATCGGCAGGCTGATCGCGGCCCGGTTCGCCGTCGACCTGGGCTCGCCGGTCTTCGAGCAACTGGTCCTCGCCGAGCTGCTCGACGACGGCGGGGCCGCGCTGGCACACCGTCGCGAGGAGACACTGGCCCTGCGCGACGCGCTGACCGGGGCACTGAACTGGTACTGCCCCGATTGGACGTTCACCGTGCCGCCCGGCGGGCTTTCGCTGTGGTGCCGTCTCCCGGAGCCGATGAGCACGCGCCTGGCCGTCGCCGCGGCGGGACACGGGGTGCAGGTGGCGCCGGGTTCGCGGTTCGGTGTCCACGGTGGACTGGAGCGCTGGCTGCGCCTGCCGTACTCGCTTCCGGCCGACAGGCTGTTCGAGGCCGTACGGCGGCTGGGCGCGGCCGCCGCTTCGGTGGCCGCGACACCCGCCACGGCCGCTCCGGTGGCCGTCCAGGTCACCTGATTCCCGCATTTCGTCCTCTGAATGC
>NZ_NMQT01000101.1 GCF_002234405.1 Amycolatopsis thailandensis
TGCACGCGCAAGGACCGCATCCAGAGGACGAAACGCGACGGAAAGCCGCTCCGTGGTCCGCCGGGGCAACTATGCTGGCCGAAGGTGCCCCGGCCGCCTGACCTCCCGACCGAACGGTCCTCCTTGCGCCATGCTCGGAGCGACCGTCGCCCGGCCGCGCCGTGGTCCCGCGCCGGTCGAGGAGGGAAATGGGAGCGACGGCCGTCACGAGTGCCGGTCCGGACGACGCGCAGGCCGCTTTGGACCGGGTCCTCACCGGGTCCGGCGCGATCTGGGTGGTGCACGGGCCCGTGGGCAGCGGCCGCAGCACCGTCCTTTCCGGGCTGGCGCAGCGCGGGCGCCGCTCCGGCGCCGCCGTGCTGCCCGTACCCGCCGGCCCCGAGCCCGAGACCGTCCTGCTCCGGCTGACGACCCAGCTGGTCGAGCTGATCACCGCGCTCGACCGGCCCGAGCTGGTCAGCATGCTCAGCGCCGTCGCCTGGCTCCGGGCCCGGCTGGAGTCGGGTTCCGGCGCCGGACCGCAGACCACTGCCCACGACCTGATCACCGTCCTCGCCACTCTGGCTCCGCGCAGCCGGATCATGCTGCACTTCGACGACTTCGACCTGCTTCCGCCCGAGCTCGCCACCGTGCTCACCCTGGTCGCCGAGGGAGCCCGCGCCACCGGGACGGTCACCGTCGCGACCGTGACCGGCCGGGATCCGGCGGGCGGCCCGGCCGGCAAGCTGTTCGCCGTCGCCGACGGCACGATCGGTCTCCGGCCGCTGACCGCCGCGGAAACGACGGCGCTGCTGCCCGGCTGGACGACCCGTGCCGGGCGGATCGCGAGCGACCCCGCGCTCGTCACCTCCGTGCGCACCGCGCTCGGACCGCTGTTCGGCAATCCCGGCACCGTCGGCGCGACGATCTCCGGCCTGCGCGCCACCGGCAGGCTGTCGGTCATCGACGAGCACGTCTGCCTGATCGGCGCGGGCCCGCCGATCGCGCTGCCCGGCGGGCACCCCGAGACACTCCGGCTGCGGCGGCTCGGGCCACGCTCCCGGCGGCTGGCCGCCGTCATCGCGGTGCTGAGCGAACAAAGCGCCCCCACCCTCGAAAGACTGCCTTGGCTCGCGTCCGCGGCGGCGCTGTCGCCGTCCGCCACGGGCCAGGCCCTCGACGATCTGGTCCGGGCCGGGATCCTTCGCACCGGGACGGACGGCGCGGTGGAGTTCGCCGTCCCCGCGCTGGCCGACAGACTCCGGCTGGAGCACGGCACGCGCTGGCGCACCGTCCTGCACCGGAGGATCACGCGAGACCTCCTCGGACGGCGGCTTCCCGACCCCGCCGAGATCGCCCCGCATCTCGCCGAACTCCCGCCGTCGCCGCCGGATCCGGAAGCGGCGGGCCTCCTGCTCGCCGCGGCCGCGGGCGCGAACACCGACCTGCCGACCGCCCGCCGCTACCGGATGGCGGCGCTCCGGCTGCTCGATCCGTCCGACGGCCGGATTCCCGAAGTGCTCCGGGCCCTGCTCACGGACAGTCTCGCGGCCGGTGGATACGGCACGCTGGCCGACGACCTCGCGACCGTCGTGGCACCGCGGCTCGACGGCGCCTGGCCGTCCGCCCGGCTGTCCGCCACCGTCCTGATGTGCTGGCTCGGCGCGCTCGCCCACGAACAGCGGCTCGCCGAACTCGACGTCGTACGTCCGCTGGCCGTGGAGGTCGCCCGCTCCCTCGACACCGCCCGCGAATGCCGTGGCCTGCTCGACTCGATCAACCGGGCCGACCGGCAGGCTGCCGCCGAGGCGGTACGGGTGCTCGCGCGCGCTTGCGGCGCCGAGGAGGACCCTCTGTTCGCCCTCGGCGCCGGGATCCTGCTGGGCGCGTTGCCCGGCGACGGGGGCAGGCCCGCCGAGGAATGGCTGGCGCCACCGGAACTGCCGCCGCACGAGGACGTCGCCGAAGCCGCCGAGCTCCTCGACACGGTCAGCGTGCTGAACGTCCTGCTGCGCGGCCGTTACCAGCCGCCGACGACCGGCTTCTCGGTCGACTGGCACGCGGTCCGGCAGGCCTACCGCGAGGGCGAGTGGGACACGGCGCTGTCGCTGGCGCGGCGGCTCGAAGGCGACCGCCTGTGGTGGGACCCGCCCCGTCGTCACCGGTTCGCGAGCGTGTTCGCCGCGGAGATCTGCGCCCAGCGCGACCGGCCGGACCGAGCGGCGGATTGGTTGCGCCGCTTGCCTTTCCGCACCTCCGCCGACGCTTACGTCGCGTGGGTCCGCTGCCTGCTGAACCGCGACGACGCGCTGGAACGCGGTTGGCGCGATTACACCGACTGTCGCGAACGCGGGCTGCGGGCGGGGATGGAACGCCTCTTGGCCCGGCTTCTGCACGAGGCGAGGCACCAAGGGGACACCGAGACCGTCACTCGCCTGCTGTCCGAATTGGAGGGTCTCGCCGCCCGCACCCCGACCGCTTCGGTCCAGGAAGCGGCCCTGGTGTGCGGTGGTCTCGTGCGCGGGGACCTGGAGTCGGTGCGCGCGGGGGTCAAACTGGCCCGGCAGTCCGGTGACGCGTTCCGGATCGCCGAGGCGTGCACGGCGTTCGGCGAGGTGAGCCCGGTCCCCGCGCCCTCACTGCTCGAAGCGCACCGGACGTTGCGGCGGCTCGACGCCGTCACGAAACTGACGTCCGTGGCGGCGCTGCTCGAACAGCACCAGATCACCTTTTCGGCGGACCGCGCGGACCGGGCCGATCGAGCGACCCTGGATCCCCTGGAGCGGCACATCGTCGGCCTGATCGCGAACGGCCATACCAACCGGCAGATCGCGGCGGCGCTGCAAGTCAGCGAGAAACGCATCGAAGCCCGGCTGACGTCGCTGTTCGAGCGCACCGGCAGCCATTCCCGGGTGGAGCTGGCCGCGGCGTGGCTGCAGGGCCGCCTCGGCCGGGTCTCGTGAGACTCCTCGATGGGCTTGGTGACCAGGCAGTTCTGAGCGCCGGTTTCCGGTGTCGCGAACTCCACTTCCGCAACGCTCTCCTGCCGGGCCACACCCGGCGGAAGTGATGAGCCACACCAGTCCGTGAAGGCCTCCTTCCTTACCCTCAAAGTAGGGAAGGAGGCCTTCACGGACTTCGCCACCCGACCTGACACCGCCGACTTTCGGCCCAGTAACCTTCCTGACATTCACGAGCTGGGCGGCGCCGAGCCCTGACCGGGTTCACCCCGCCCGGTGACCACGCATCGCCGCGGCCAGCTCGGCACGGCCGCTGATGCCGAGCTTGCGGTACGAACTCGTGAGGTGCTTCTCCACCGCGCGCACGGTGACCTCCAGCAGTTCCGCGATGTCGCGGTTGCGGCGGCCGGACACGGCCAGCTCCACCACCCGCTGCTCGGTCGCGGTCAGCAGGCCGCCGTCCGCCTGGTCCGACGGCTCCGCGGATCCGGTCAGCCAGCTCGCCCCGCAGCCCGCCGCCAGGCTGCGGCCCTCCAGCAGCCGCTCGCGGGCGTCCGGTCCGGTGCCGCGTTCCCCGAGCAGGACCAGCGTGCGGGCGAGTTCGAGCCGGTCTCCCGAACGGGCCAGGACTTCCGCGGCCTCGCGCAGCACCGGGACGGCGTCCTCGTCCCGGTCGAGCAGCGTCGCGCGGATGCGCAGGGCGCGTCCCACCGAAGACGGCGCTCCCCACGACGACGCCCGCTCGACCTCGCCCTGCGCGACGGCTTCCGCCCGCTTCGGATCGTCGGTCGCCGCGAGCAGGAGGGCGATCTGGCCACGCAGCGGCAGGAGGACCCGGTTCCCGAAGCGCTCCAGCTGGTGCACGCAGTCGAGGAAGTACTCGGCGGCCGCGGTGTGATTGGCCTCGGTCAGGGCGAGGGTGCCGTGGGCCAGTGACCGCAGCCAGGGGTCGTGCTCGACTTCGAGGTTGTCGACGAGCAGCCGCGCGAGCGCCGGATCTCGTTGCTCCATCGCGATTTCGGCCAGTACCCGCATCGCCGTCATGGTGATCCCGACCCGGCTCGGCCCCGCCGACGTCAGCACCGCCTGGGCCCGGTCCCTGGCCACGCCGAGCAGGCCCGTGGCGGAGGCCACCAGCGCCTGCCCCGCCCAGGCGACCAGCGTCGGCAGGTCCGGATCGGCGGCGGCGCCGCACGCCGCGGCGAGCCAGGAGTCCACCCCGTCGAGCGAATCCGCGGCGGCCAGCACCAGCACCGTGAGCGGAAGCGTGGTGTACATCTGGTCCGGTGAACCGGGTTCCCGCTCCAGCACCTGGCGGGCAAGGTCCACAATGGACTCCCGGGGCGCGGCGCCCGCGACGGTCATCAGATACAGCAGGACGGCGACCAGCTCCCGCTGGGCCGAAGAATCCTGAGCGGGCGCCGGGCCGAGCTCGGCCAGCCGGTCCGCCGCCGCCTTCCCGACACCGGGCACGCCTCGTTCGTGATAGCGAAGCCGGGCTTCCATGCGCAACGCCGCTTCGGCCGCCTCCGGCCCCGGGACGTCCCGCAGTTCGGCGAGCACCTGCCGGAGACGGCGGACGTCCGCGGCGAAGCGGACCCCGGCCACCACCGGGAGCAGGCCGAGCGCGAAGGCGCGGTCGACCGGATCCCGCATCAGGCCCAGCGCCTGGTGCAGATGCCGGTGAGCGGCGGGCAGGTCGTAGCCGCGTTCGACGGCGGCGAGGTCGACGAGCAGTTCCGCGCGATCGGCCCCCGGATGCGCCAGCGCGTGCTGCAGGTACTGGGCCGCCGTCTGCGGCGAAGAGTTCGCCAGCGCGGCGCTGGCCGCGGTCCGCAGCACGTCCGCGGCCCACGGTTCCGGTTCGGCGACCGTGGCCAGCAGCTGCCGTCCGATCTGTTCGACCGGCCTTCCGTTGCGGTAGAGGACATTCGCGGCGCGCAGATGCAGCCGGTCCTGTTCCTCCGCGCTCAGCTGATCGGCGACGAGATCGCCCGCCATCTCCCCGGCGAACCGCAGCAGCCCGTCGGCGGGGGCCTCGACGACACCCAGCCTGCGCAACGCGCGCAGCGCCGCGTCGAAGTCCGGCGAGTCGAGGCCGGCGAGCTCGGCGAGGACACCGGTCTCGGTCGGCTCGCCGAGCGCGGCCATCGCCTTGGCCACCGCGCGGACGTCGTCCGGCTGGGCGCGCAGGCACCGGGTCAGCCGGGCCGCGGCGGGTGAGGGCCGCAGCGCGGCGAGCTCGGCCGCCGCCGAAGCGACCGGGCGCAGACCGTGCCCGAGCATCGCGTTGACGAGCGCGTCCAGCAGCATCGGCGAACCGCCGGTGCGCGCGTAGCAGGCGTCCGCGAACTCGGGAGCGGGTTCGGCTCCGCAGCGGGCGGTCAGATACGCCCGGACACCGGCGGGCGAGAGCGGGGTGGCGTGCACCGTGCGCGCGGCGGTTCGGGCGATGTCCTTGACCACGATGTCGTCCGCGGAATCGTCGCCCTCCAGCAAGGTCGCGACGACGAGGACCCGCAGCCTGCTCATCCGCTTGGCCAGATAGGCGAGCCAGCGCGCCGAAGCCGGGTCGGCCCACTGCAGGTCGTCGACGAGCAGCGCGACCGGGCCGGTGTCACGCACCATTTCGGTGAACAGCTCCAGCAGTTCGTGCAGGACGAGGTGAGCGCGGCGCGGGTCGGCCTGGCCGGCGGGGAACTCGCCCTCGGCCCGGACAGCGGTGAGCAGTTCCCCGCGCCGGCCCGCCTCCAGCAAGGGTTCAAGCAGCAGCCAGACCACGCCGTGGGCGACCCCTCGCTCCAACGGCGTCGCCGCCGCCCGGACCACGCGCACGCCCCGCGCGGCGGCTTCTTCGCCCGCCGCGTGCACCAGCGCCGACCGTCCGGCACCCAGCCCGCCGCGGACGACGACGAACTCCCCCGCCCCGGCACGGGCCTCGGCGACCGCCCCGGCGATCGCGGCCAGCTGATCCGCTCGTTCGATCATCATGACGGCGGCTCAGAGCTCCTTGTCCAGCGCGTCGAACAGCTCCCGCAGTTCGGCCCGCCCGGTCACCTCGAGCTGCCGGTAGATCGCGGTGAGCCGGAGCTCGACGGCGCGTTTGCTCACGCCCAGTTCCTCCGCCAGTTCGGCGTTGGAGGCGTTCGAGAGCACGCGACGGACGAGGTCGGTCGCGGCGGGCGAGAGCGCCCGCCATCGCCGGGACGCCGTGCGATAGGACCGGCGCGGCCGGTCGGACAGTCGTTTCCCGAGGTCGGCGATCCGCGACGTCGCCCAGGCGAGCTGGTACGCGGTGGCGAGCCGTTCGGCTTCGCGCAGCAGCCGCGGCACGCCGCTGGTCTGGCCGCGGTTGAGCTGCGCGGCCGCGAGCAGCAGCACCGCCTCGACGTAGAGCACCCTGGCCGGGGACTGCTGAAGCGCGTTGACCGCCTGCGTCAGCCGGAACACCGCGTCCTCGGACCGGACCGCGACGCCCGCGCTCAGATGCGTCCGCCCGATCGCGGTGCGCGTGCCCCAGTTCTGCGCCAGCCGCCATTCCTCGCTGATCATCGCGGCCGCGGTGTGTTCGTCGCCGAGCGCCTGCGCCGCGATGGCGACGTGCGAACGCCACGGCACCAGACCGGGATTCAGCCAGCCCGCCGCGTTCATCCGCCTGCCGCATTCCTGGAACAGGCCCAGTGCCCGCCGATGGCGTTTCAGGTCCAGTTCCAGCAACCCGCGCATGAAGAGCAGGTACGGCGCGGAATACAACGGTCCGCCGTCGACAGCCGCGTCGACGGCGCGCTGGGCGGCGTCGAGATCCCCTCGGGTGAGCGCCGCCGCGATCGCGATCGTGCTCAGCGAGTCGGAAACCGACAGCGGCCAGCCGTCCGGCGGACCGGACGCGGCGGCCTTGGCGAGCGCCTCCTCCGCGGCCTGCACGCGACCACGTTGCAGGTGGATCCAGGCCTGACCGGTGAGGCCGAGCGCCACCGGCACCCCCGCCCCGGCGGCGCTCGCGTCCGCGATCACCTCTTCGTAGACCGAAAGCGCTTCCAGCACGTCGTCGGTCTGGGTGAAGGTGATGGCCAGCGCCAGCCGCGGCGAATACAGCGTCATGGGTTCGTTCGACGGATCGGCGGCACGCCGGGCCAGACGACGGGCCGCCCGCCCGTCACGGCAGGACGTCGTCACGAGCCAGGACGCGGCGGCCGCCTGCGCCGGAGTCAGCGAGGCCGGATCGACGTCCGCGACGGCGGGGACGCCGAGCAGGGCGGCACCGGCGCCGGACCCTTCGGCCAGCCAGTGCAGCGCCACCAGATCCGCGCGATCCCGGTCGTCCAGCACGGCCTCGCTCAAGACGACCAGCTCGCGCAACGCGTCGTCCCGGGCCCCTCGCTGCATCATCAGGTCCACAGCGGACAGTCGCGTTCGGACGGTGTCGTCGCCGGAAATCCTGGTGGCCCTGGCCAGTCGCAGACCGCCGGTGAACGGGCACGACGACGCCTCGACCGTTTCCAGTTCCAGGCGCAGCCGCGCGGAAGTCCCGGGCGGCGCCGGTTCGGCGAGCGCCCGCCGGTAGTACCGGGCCGCTTCGGCGTGGTCTCCGGCTTCGCGACGGCGTAACGCGGCCGCGTGCAAGGTCTCCAGCGCCCAGGCCTCGCCGACCGGCTGGGAACCGAGCAGCAGCCCGGCCACGTCCTCCTCCGGGGCGGCCCGGCGATGCCCGAGCTCCGCGGCCCGGCGGCGTGTTCCCGCCCGCTCGTCCGCGCCGGTGGCGGCCAGTACCCAGGTGGCCACCTGGGGGTTCATCGGTTCGGCGGGATCGGTCCCGATCAGGCCGGAGTCCGCCAGCACCCGCAGCGCGCGGTTCAGCGGCATGCCGAGCGGGGCGGCGAGCGGCCGCAGGTAGGCCTCGTCGAGGGTGCCGATGGCGGCGATCGTCCGCACCAGCGCGGCGAGATCGGACGGCAGCCGGGCGAGCAGGTCGAGCACGGTGTCGCGGCGCACGTCCGCGGTGATGGCGGTGATCTCCGCGCCGGGCGCCTGGCAGGCGGACGATCGGGCGAGGACTTCCGCGAGCAGGGCCGGGTTCCCCTCCGTGGCCGCGTAGACCTCGGCCACGGGCAGCCGCGGCGCCGGAACCGCGTGCACCAGCCGCCGCACCGCCGCCTCGCTCAGCGGCCGCAACCGCACGACGTGCCGGTTCTCCCAGGGAAGACCCCCGAGGTACAGCGGCGCGTCGTCGCCGTCCGCGTCCTGCGAACCGGAATGCGCGGCGACGAGCAGCACGGGGTCGTTGCCCCGCCGTCGTTGCAGCGCGGCCAGCCAGGCCTCGGACTGCTCGTCGGCCAGGATCAGATCGTCGACGACCAGCAAAACCGGGCAGCGCCGGGCCGATTCCAGCAGCCGCTGGCACAACAGTTCGTGCAGGACCTGGACGTCGGTGCCGTCCGAAAGCGCGGCGTGCAGCCACGGGACGTCCGCGAGTTCCGGGATCGAGGCGAGCAACTGGGAGAGGAGCCCGTACGGCAAGTCCGCTTCGGTGGCCGATCCCCGCGCGGTGAACACCTGCAGACCCCGCCCGGCGGCCAGGGACGCGACCTGGTCCAGCAACGCCGTGCGGCCGCTGCCCGCCGGGCCGAGCACGAGCGCCGAGCCACCGTGGCCGTGTTCGAGGTCCCCGATGAGCCGGGTGAGCAGGCGCAGTTCGGTCTCGCGCTCGACGAGTTCGTCCGCGCCTTCGGCTTCGAGCCGCCGGACCGCGCTCACCGGACGCCTTCGAGGACGGCCGGACGGTCATCGGTGTGGCCCAGTACCACCGCCAGTTCGGCGCGCCCGGTGATCCGCAGCTTCCGGTACACGCTCGTCAGATGCGTCTCGATGGTCCGGACGGTGACGAACAGGCGTTCCGCGATGACCCGGTTGCTGACCCCGCGTCCGGCGAGCCGGGCGATGTGCCGTTCGGCCGGGCTCAGCGAAGCCAGCGGCGTCACCTCGCTCGGGATCCCCGCCCCGGCCGCGGTCCGCTGGGCGCGCCGGAGCAGAAAACGGTCCCCTGTCCGCAGGCTCAGCTCGACACAACGCCGCAGATGGGTGCGCGCCGCGGCGGTGTCCCCCGCGTCGACGAGCGCGCGGCCGAGGTGGAACTCCGCCAGGGCCTCCTCCAGCCGCGCGGGTGAGCCGGCCAGGACGGCCGTCGCCTCTTCGATCAGCCCGATCCGCCCGGGCCCCCGGGTGGAGACCGCCGTCGCGAGCTTGGCCATCCCGATCGCCCGCGGGGTGCCCCAGCGCACGGCCGGTTCTGCTCCCTCGGCGGCGAGATCCGCGGCGGCCTCGAAACGTCCTTCGTCCGCCAGCAGGCAGGCGGCTTCGAACCACCACGGCGCCAGCAGCGGGTTGGCGATGCCGACGTCGGCGAGGCTTTCCCCGCAGAGATGGAAAAGCTTCAGCGCCGCCTCGCGATCGCCCGCCGCCCAGTGCACCCGCGCGTCGACGAGCTGGAACCACGGGCGCATCACCGTGTGGTCCCACAACTGCGGGGAATCCGCCTCCCGCAACAACTTCATCGCCTTCGAGGTGTCGCCCTGCTGGGCCGCGACGGTGGCGAGGGCGATCCGAGGGACGACACCGCCGGTGCGTCCCTCGGCGCGGCGGCTGAGCGCGTAGGCCTGTCCGGCGTCGGCGGCCGCGGTGGCGAGGTCCCCGCACCAATGCCCGAGCAGGCCACGGAAGGCGAGGTATTCGCTGCGCTGAGCCGGGACGAGCTCGATGGCCCTGGTCAGTTCGTCCCTGGCGACGTCGACCTCGTCGGTGAGCAGCAGGGCCAGCACGGCGGAGCTGACGGCCGAATCGTCGGTGGTCGGGGTGTATCCGCGGATCGCGCGCATCGCCCATTCGGCGGCCTCGCGCGGCCGGGTCCCGTCGAGCGCGGCGACCACGGCGCAGACGGCCAGATGCCTGGCGTCGACGACGGTCTCCGGGCCGCCGGAGTTCCGCGGCTGGATCCGGGTGTCGAGCTTCGCCAGGCTGTCCCGATCTTCGATGCCCACCAGGCACAGCAGCCCTTCGAGATGCCCCCGAAGCTGCTGGTCCATCTCACCGCCGAGCACGGTGAGCACCCTCTCCAGCACGGTGACCGCGGTCCCGCAGCGACGGGCGACGAGTGCCGCGCGGCCCAGTTTCACCGCGGCCCTGGCCCGATCGACCGGATCCTGCTGGAGTTCGAGCGCGCGGCGCAGCAGGTCGAAACCGCTGTCCGGTTCCAGGAGCGCGACCGTCTCGGCGAGCTGGACCGCCAGCCCCCCGTCGGACGGCCTGGCCGCCGCGGCGGGACGGAGATAGCGCAGCGCGTCCCAGGGCGCGCCCCGGTCGCAGGCGCAGCTCGCGGCATCCCGCAGCAGGTCGACCATCCACGAGTCCAGCTCGGCGAGTTCGAGCAGGTGCTCCGCCACCTCCTCCGGCGATCCGGCCGCGTCGCTCAGCAGGATCGCGGCGGTCCGTCGCCACCGGCCCAGCTCGGCGGGTTCGAGCGCGTCGAGCAGGCCGTCCCGCACCGGGTCGTGCCGGAAGGAAAACCCTTCCGCGGCAAGGATGTGCTGACTCCGCAGCAGTTCGACGGCGGTACCGGCGGTGCGCGCGGGGACCTTGGCCAGCCGGGCGACCAGGGACAGATCCTGCCCGCCGAGCACCGCGATGGCGGTGGCGACCTTCCGGGCGTAGTCCGGGACACCGGCGAACAGGGAGTGGATCAGTGCCGCACCCGCCGCGGAGCCGGCCACCGGAGCGATCCCGGAGGCGACCTTGCCCAGTTCGTCGAGCATCTCGCGCAGCAGCAAAGGATTACCGCCGGACTGCTCGACACAGTGCCGGACGAAGGCCTCCCCCGGCTCTGATCCGACCGCCTCGCGCGCGAGCGCGGCGACCGCCTCCGCCGGCAGCGGGCCGAGGTCCAGCACTTCGGTGCCGTACCAGGATTCGAGGTCCGCCAAGCGTTCCGCCGCGCCTTCCGGGCCGTCGGCGGCCGATCGGACCAGGATCATCCGCACCGGCAGCCTGGTCGAGTGCCGGGCGAGAAGGCTCAGCCACCGCACCGTCGGTTCATCACACCATTGCACGTCGTCGACGGCGAACACGATCGCGGACCGGCCGCCCGCCCAGTCCGCGAAACCCTCGTACCAGGCGGCGAAGTCGTCCGGGTCCGAGGCCCGGACACCGGCCCGGCTCAGCTCCGCGAGCAGTTCCCGGGAAGCCGCGGCCCCGTCGTCGGGCGCGCCGGCACCCCGTAAGACGACGGTGTCCGTGAGCGCGGCCAGCGCGGCGTCCAGGAGGCTGGTCTTGCCGATGCCCGCCTGCCCTCGCACGACGATGACCGAGCCCTTGATGATCGATCCCTTGATGACGGAGCCTTGACCGGGCGCGCCGGGGCTCAGGCGAGCGGCGAGCCGGCGGAGCTCGTCGTCACGTCCGGCCGGCGCGCGTCCAGGTCTGTTGGCATCCACCATCTCCGCCTCCCTGTCGTCCCATCGGAGTCGTCGCCGTCACACAGAGCGAACAATCGCTTACGTGCTTCCATCTCATCGTGTGATCGTCTTACCGAATAGAGCGTGCAACCTCGATAAGGGTTATCCCTCACTACAGGGATGGCAGGCGCTCAGATGAGCAAGGCGCTCGTCGACGAGGGTTTTCGAGCGTGGAGCGGCACGGGTCGGCACACCGCCGCGCGCGAACCTTGGCGTGTCGCAGAATGACAGAAGTTGCCCCGGAAGGGAAACAGGGCGTGAATCAAGGATGCCCGCGAGGTTGCTCCCGGACCAACGCCCGGCGCCACCGACGGCCGACCTGACCGCTCAAACGAGCGAAACGGCCTCGAAGGACATTACGAATTCTGCCGAAATACGTGCAACAGGAGTGGCCGTTCACTGGGATCGCACCGTAATCGCACGAGCACGTCACGCCGCGGCCACCCGCAGGCCAGGTCCGGGCCGCTCAGCTCGCGCGCCGGGACTCCGGCACCCGCGGCGGCCACGCCGTCGAGTCCAGCAGGCCGGTGGCGAAGGCACGCGAAACCAGTTCGACCCGGTTGCGCGCCTTGAACTTCCGCTGGAGCCGGGCGACGTGGTAGTCGATCCCCTGGCGGCTGAGGTAGAACTTGTCGGCCATCTCCAGACTGGACAAGCCGCTGGCGATCCCCTGGAGGATCTTCGCCTCGATGTCGGAGACCGAGCTCAGCTGCTCGGCGCGGGCGGGGCCCGTCTCGGGAAGCATGGTCAGCAGGATGGCCGCACCCGGCGCCCGCATCCGGCCCGCCACGATGGTCAGCCTGTCGGCGCCGCCGGAGCCGAGCCCGGTGACGCTACCGCGGAACCGCTGCTCCCAGCCTTCGGCGACCCGGTTCAGCCGGTCGCGCAGATGGTCCGGACCAGCGGTGACGAGCTCGGGGAACGATTCGCCGAGCACGTCGGCGGGACGGCGACCGAGAAGACGGTAGAAGGCGGCGTTGCCACCGCCGAGCCGCAATCCGGCGCTGAGCGCCGCCAGCGGCATGTCGGCGACTTCCACGAATTCACTGATGATTCCTGGTCGTGCGGTACGACCCGCGTCGAAAGCTCGCTTGCCGATCGGGGAAATCGTTCGGATGCCGGCCATGGAAAGCCCCCTTCTGCCTGAGCCAAATGTGTCCACCAAAGCCGTCCCTGCCCAAGACTCGGCAAACACTACGAACCGGCTGTCGACGGGGTCAACGAATTCCGGAGCAGTTCGTGGCCACCGAACCCACCGTGCGGACAGGCCGTACCGAAGGTTCGGTATCGGGGTATCGGCAGGAGAATCCTCAGCTCAGCGGCCGATTCGGTAACCGAACCTCCACCGCGGGCCCACACCACGAGGACCGAAAGGCGAATTCCGCGTGAAGAACCTCTCGCGTTTTCGCTCAGTCAAGATAGCACCGAATCCGCCGATGCTTAACATTGATTTAAGGTAGATCTCGGCGGCCGCGCGAACGGCGTGACCGGTCATCGGTACACGCCTCGCCCGCCTATCGATCGATCGAATCGTGAGCGACGGCCCGAACGATCGCCCGACCGGAATCGGACCGTCTATTGTGGACGCTCGGAAGTGACAAGGCCGCCCCGGGTGTTTCACCCCAGGGCGGCCCTGCTCGGAATCAGACGGTTTCGCGCGTGGTCACCGCGTCCTTTTCCGCGGCCAGCGCGGTGCAGGTGCGCACCCACAGCTCCCAGCCCGCCAGCGCCTGGCTGCAGTTCCAGCCGGTCCAGCGTCCCGCCTGCGCGCCCTCGTTGCCGGCGCGGTTGCAGGAGGTTTTGCTGCTCCAGCCCTCACTCACCTTGCGGTACGGCGTGCAGGAAGCCGCCGCGACATCACCCGACGCGCCGGCCGCGCACGGTTCCGCGGTGCTCGCCATCGCCGAGCCCGCGGTGAGCACGGAGCCCGCCAACGTCGCCGCGAGAACGGCACCACGGAGCACAAAGCGCTTGTCCATTGAGTTTTCCTTACCGCGAGCAAGACCCCGGGACCACTCTGGCCGATCCCCCGGCGAAGATCAACCTGTCGCCGGCGGCCGGACAGCGAGGAGCTATGTGCGCCACCGGACCTTTCACGCCGCACCGGTGCCAGGTTCCCGCCGGTGCGCCTGGGTCGCGAGTCGCAAGTCCGTGAAGGCCTCCTTCACGGACTTCGGTGATTGCCCTACGGCTGCGCGTGGCCCAGGACAGCGCTGAGGTACATGAAGGCCCCCTTGCTTGCGTCTAGCGCAAGCAAGG
>NZ_NMQT01000102.1 GCF_002234405.1 Amycolatopsis thailandensis
TGCGTCTAGCGCAAGCAAGGGGGCCTTCATGTACCTCACAAGGCGCGAAGGTCGAGTTCACTCGGCTCAGCCGAGGGAAGGGGGCCTTCACGCGCAGCTGCCGTAACTACTGATGCGTGCGGTGCGAACGTGGCGATCACCGATTCCGTGAAGGCCTCCTTGAGGGACTCTGAGTCCCTCAAGGAGGCCTTCACGGACCAGACCAGCGACCGACCGCGGCCAGAACCCAGGAAGCCCTCAGAAAAGAAACCACCCGAACCCGCGTTCCCAGTTCATGGGCACGGTTGCGCATCCGTGCATCCCAACGGTCCACTCGTCGTTACGCCAACCGGAAGGAAGACCATGTCGGTCACCGACGAACTCCTGGCCAACAACGCCGACTACGCCGCGCGCTTTTCCGGACCACTCCCCTTGCCGCCCGCCAAACACGTCGCCGTGCTCGCCTGTATGGACGCCCGTATCAACGTCTACGGCGTCCTCGGCCTGCAAGAAGGCGAAGCGCACGTCATCCGCAACGCGGGCGGCGTCGTCACCGAAGACGAGATCCGTTCCCTCGCGATCAGCCAGCGACTGCTCGGCACGCGGGAAATCATCCTCATCCACCACACCGACTGCGGAATGCTGACCTTCACCGACGACGGCTTCAAGGAATCCATCCGGCAGGACGTCGGCGTCAAGCCGCCCTGGGCCGCCGAAGCGTTCAGCGATCTCGACGAGGACGTCCGTCAGTCGATCGAACGCATCAGGAACAGCCCGTTCATCCCCGAGAAGGATTCCGTCCGCGGCTTCGTCTTCGACGTGGCCACCGGGAAACTGAACGAGGTCACTCCCCGATGACCTGCTCCACCTTGCGCTGCAGTTTGTTCATCCCGCCGAGCCAGCGGTCGGTCTGCGTGGCCCGCGCGGCGTAATAGTCCGCCACCTCGGGATGCGGCAGCACCAGGAAGCGTCCGGCGGCGATGGCCTCGAACAACGCGTCGGCGACCTGCTCCGGCTGGATCGCCGACGCGCCCATCAGCAGTTCGCCCGCGGGACCGGTGTTCTCCAGCATCGCCGTCCGCACGCCTTGCGGGCAGATCGCCTGCACGGTGATCCCGCGGTGCCGGTACGTCGCCGACAGCCATTCGGCGAAGGCGAGCGCACCGTGTTTGGTCACCGAGTACGACGCCGAGCCGAGACTGGTCAGCAAGCCCGCCGCCGACACCGTCGAAATGAAGTGCCCGCGACCGCGTTCGAGCCACGCCGGCAGCAACAGCCTCGACGCCCGCACGTGCGCCATCACGTTGACGTCCCAGATCCGCGCCCAGTCCTCCTCCGGCGCGTCCACGCCGCCCATCGGCGCGATCCCGGCGTTGGCGCAGAAGACGTCGATCTCGCCGAGGGTTTCGCGAGCGGCCGCGATCAGCGACGCGACACCCGCTTCGCTCGCGGCGTCACCGGCCACGGCGGTCCCGCCGATCTCCTTCGCGACTTCGGCCGCGGCGTCCCCGTTCAGGTCGCCGACGACCACCCGGGCGCCCTCGGCGGCGAACCGGCGGGCGAGGACGGCACCGATGCCGCCCCCGCCGCCGGTGACGACGACACCGGCCCCGGAGAACGACGCGGTCACAGGCCACCCGCCAGCGTCACGCCGCCGTCGAGGACGACCGTCTGCCCGGTGATCCAGCCCGACTCCTCCGAAAGCAGGAACGACACCGCGCCCGCGATGTCCGCCGGGACGCCGAGCCGCTTCATCGGGTACGACTCCGACACCTCTTCTTCGCGGCCTTCGTACAGCGCGGTCGCGAACTTGGTCTTGACCACGGCCGGCGCGACGGCGTTCACCCGGATCTTCGGGCCCAGCTCGAAGCCGAGTTCCTTGGTGAGCCGGATCAGCGCGGCCTTGCTGACGCCGTACATACCGATCCCGGGCGACGCGCCGAGCCCGGCGATGGACGCGACGTTCACCACCGCGCCGCCGTGCTCCCCCATCCACGCGTCCCGCGCCCGGCGAGTCCACGAAAGCGGCGCGAGCACGTTGACGGCGAAGATCTTCGCGGCGGCACCGGGGTCGATGTCCAGGGTCGGCCCGAACACCGGGTTGATGCCGGTGTTGTTGACCAGCATGTCGAGGCGGCCGAAGGTCTCGATCGTCTTGGCGACGGCCTCGTCCTGGTGCTCGACGTCGTCGGCCTTGCCGGGGACGGCGATCGCGACCGCCTCGCCACCCAGTTCGGCCACGGCCTCGGCCAGCGGCTCCGGCTTGCGCGCGGTGATGCACACCTTCGCCCCGCGCTCGACCAGGTCCTTGGCGATCCAGAGGCCGATACCCCGGCTCGCGCCGGTGACGATCGCGACGCGATCCTTGAACGAGTTCACTCTTCGATCTCCTCTGTGTTCACCAACGAGTGTTCACCCACGAGCGCAGTCACTAAGCGAGCGCTCACTTACAATGGGAAGGTCCGAAGGTGGTGTCAAGCCCACCATCGGCGTACGAGCGTCTGGGAGGATCTGCGGATGACCATGTCGCTGTCGGCCGAACTGTGGCCCGACGTCCAGCCGGAGACGGCACGCCGACTGATGCTGGCCGGGGTCGAGTCGTTCGCTCGGCGCGGCTATCACGCGACCACGACCCGGGACATCGCCTCGGCGGCCGGCATGAGCCCCGCGGCGCTGTACGTGCACTTCCCGTCCAAGGCCGCGCTGCTGTTCGCGATCTCGAAGTACGGCCACGAGCAGACACTCTCCCTGGTCGAGAGCGTCGTGGCACGCGAGACCGACCCGGTCGAGCGGATCCGGCTGCTGGTCGAGGACTTCGTGGCCTGGCACGCGCGGCGGCACACCGTGGCCCGCGTGGTGCAGTACGAACTGCACGCGCTGCCGGACGAGGAGTTCGAGATCGTCGCGAAACTGCGCCGCCGCATCGAGCAGGTCGTGCGCGAGGTCATCACCGAAGGCTCGCGAGTGGGCGTCTTCACCGTCGGCGACCCGCACACCGCCGCCCGCGCCGTACTCTCGCTCGGCGTCGACGTCTCCCGCTGGTACAGCGACCGCGCCCGCCAGACCCCGAAGAAGCTGGGCCAGGAGTACAGCGAGCTGGTGCTGCGCATGCTCGGCACGAAACTCTCCTGACCAGTACTGATCGACCTCCGTCGGCGCTACCGCCACCAGAGTGACATACCAACTGGTCGGTATCGAGAATTACCCGTTGAGACGTTGACCACATACTAAGCGGTTGTTAACTTGCCCGGACCGCACCGCCGCAGCAGCGCCGAGCGAAGGGCACACCGATGGCCGAGAGCGCACCGAACGTCCCCGGAACAGCATCTGAACCGACGATCACCGTGACCCAGCGCCGCAGGGCCGCCACCGCCGCGGCACTCGCGTCATCGGTCGAGTGGTACGACTACTAAATCGGCAAGGCTGTGACCAGGGGCTTTACACACCCGCACCTATTCTGACCTGCTCAAACACGCTCATGGGTACTCAATGAGACTCACTCTGATTCGACCTGCGACGGCCTGGCGACGGCCTGGGCGCCACCGCCTCACGGGATCACCAAGCCGTCCAAGGCTGCAGATTACGCAACCGAATCATGACCTACAGGAACGACCTCACCGTCGACCGCATCCGTCAGGGTCGTGACAGACAGTGTCAGAAGGCTGCACGGGCAGGGCTGTGGCGGTTCGGGGTTCCTGATTCCCGGCGGGCGCAGCTTGAGGTCGATCCGGTCCAGCACCGGCAGCGTCAAACTGACGGTGGCGTCCACAATTTTTGGGAGAGCAGTTCGGTTCGCTCGATCGGCACCAGACCGTCGTCGAGTCCACGCAACCGCCTGTACAGATCGCGCATTTCACCACGATCTGCGATCAGGTTCTGACGAACCGCCAGCTCCAGAACCGTGGTGGTATTCATCAAGATGAGTGAGCCCACCTCGTCGCCGCGATCGCGCATGCGCTGGAGACGGGCTCGTTCGAACTCGGCCGTCTTTGCACCGTTGCCGTCGTCGATGAGGACGCGAACGTCGTCGCCGGATTCAGCTTCCACAACTGCGTGAGCGACCACCATCAGCTCACCCAGGTCTTTACGCTGTCGAAGACGCTGGCTCATCGGCAAACTCGTGATCCGCTGAACTACCTGCTCCAACTGCGGTGTCGGATTATCGGGCAGAACCTCGATCAACTTCTGCGGAAGCTTCCTCCACACAGTCGCAGCCGGGGCAAAACGTTGGTCGCGCGATGCCTTACCCAACACTTCGTCCTGGACGCTCTCCGGCGCAGCGAGCGGACCCACGACCTGAAACAGCAATCGTTCACGACGAACGGAGAAGAAGTTCAGGCTCGGGCCAGCATCAATGATCGGCCGATGGCTCATTCGGCCCCGCGGTTGTCCGACTCATCCAACGCACCGAGGATGGCGTCCAGTTCGGCGTGGTCGACCTCCACGATGGGTAGATCAGCAGGATCAGCCCACGTCACAGGTCTATTTGCAGAAACGACACCAGCGGCCTGCAAATCGTCCTCGACTTCGGCCAGCGGAGCGCCGCGCAACGTGGCGATCGCCTGCGCCGACACCACGGACTCGGCGTAGCCCCTGATTGCGCGAGCAAGTAGGCGCTGCGGCGCCCGTCGATGATTAGCTTCGTCTTGCAAAGCCCGGTACTGATCACTCCACCCGAACCGAGTGGCCAGCTCAGGCGTGGTCACATGTATCCACTCCCGCTTGGTCGCAATATCGATGTGCCCGCCCTCGCACAGCTGGATGGCCGCCAACGCCGGTGAGACGAGGAAGCGCTGTACCACGGCCGACAACGTCGCGTGTGAGATCGGGCCGTGTTCGGCCAGGAAGTCAGCCAAACCTGCAAGCGGGACCAGTAGATGTCGAGCGAACACGTCGGCCCGCCGCTCCACGTCATCTCGAACTCCCCATTTGACGTCTCGGGGTTCCACCCAGTCGCCGAAGATCACATGGCCTAGCTCGTGACCGAGGTTGCTGCGCTGGCGCATCGGACGTTGGCTGCGCGCAACACCGATGAACACGACACCACGCTGCGGGTCGCGCATCGTCAGGCCGTGTTCGTCGGGTCCCGCATCCAACACTGCGACATCGAAGCCTGTCGTCTGCTCTATTAGCGCTACCAGGTCACCTAACGGCTGGACGCCCAGGCGATACGTGGCACGGAACTCCTCGGCCGCGACGCGGCCTTCAGCTTCGGCATCCATCTCGTGTCAGCCAGTCACACGGTCGCCGGAACAGCCTGGTCATCCAGGTAGGCGTCCAGTTCCAGGAAGTGCAGCAGTGCTGTGCGCATCTCCTGCATGTCCGATTCGTTCGTCGATCGTGGGGCGCACTGCACCCGATCAGCCAAGGTCCCCGTGCCGGTCAGCTCAGCGATGGTATGGCCAGTGGCCTGAGCGATCGCTGCTATCTCTGGCAGTTTCGCGTCCCTGTCGCCGGCGACAATCCGCGACAACGTCGGCTGCGAGATACCCGTCGACGCCGCGACGGCGCGCTGGGAGAGATCTGCTTGCTTGAGGGCGCGTTCGATCAGCATGCCGACGTTGGCCATCGCAGCACTCCAATCTGTGAATCAGGACCCGGTTCCGTGATTCAGCATAGTCGTCAACGGCCCTTGAGGCCACCTGAACTGTGGTGGAAGGCACCACAGTTCAGTTACAAACCATGCTCATCTTCACCCCCTGCAACTTCGGCCCAGGAGGGACAGTGACAGTTGTTATACACGCCACACAAAGACCGCATCCGTCGTTGTCGTGCGGTCCGAGCGGGTGGTATCGGTCGCAGAACGCACCCTTTCCAGGGGCCGGCAGGCTGACCTTGTTGGCGGCGAAGCCGCACTGGGGCAGTTGAGCCGCAACAGCTCGCTGCACGACGCCCTCGCTGAGAAATCCGGAGGGAGGCGGGCAGCTCCGGGCCCGGCACGAGGGTGATGTCGACGGTTCTAGTAGCGATCCCAGCGGATGGGCTTGCGCTTCGCTGCGATCAGAGTGGCGCGGTCGAGCATGATTCCGTCACCAGTGGCGTGTTTGGTCAGGCTGCTGATGGCTGTTCCCAGCTCGTGTCGTTTGCCGGGCGCGGTGATGTCCTCGAGGAGTGTTTCGATCGTGGCGGCAAGGGCTCCGGGGCCGGTGCCGCCGTATCCCCAGGCGTGGCCGCTGACGTGTTCAGGGACGGGCATGAGGTAGAGCGTGCCGCTTGTCGTCCGGACCCAGGCGGTTCCTTCGAGGATGACGACGGCGAGGTCGTCGGTGGTGGGCAGACGTTCGGGGATCAGAGTGACCACCCTGGTGACGCCGAGTCCGTAGGCGCTGGTCTGCTCGACTACTGGCGCACCAGTCGCCGGGTCTTCAAGATACCGAAATCGGTCGGTGCTACGCCGATCCTCAATCCGCTGATGTCCCGCTGTGCGGAGACTCGGTTGCAACGTGGCCAGCCACTCGTGGACGACCGAGTGGCCTAGGTCGTCGCGGAAGCGTTGCAGCTCGTCATTGTGAAAACTGGCGATGTGGGTGTAGGGAAAACACCGGCAGCTGTCGAGGACGTAGCCGATGTCGACACATTCCGCTGCGAGTTCGTCGGTGCGGTGAAACAGATCCATCCAAGCCGCTCGGCGATCTTGCTCAGGGACACGACGATCGTCATAGCCGCGGTCGATGACGGTGGCGGGCCGCGCGGCGATGGTGAGACAGTAGTCGACGTCAAGCTTCTCGATCTCGGCGACGGCCGCTTCAGTGTGGCGGATCGAAGCGCCGAGCCGGGCATGACCGAGGTCGATCAAGGTCCGGGCGACCACACTGTTCGGGTCGTTCTCCATGGCCGCGGTAGTGTAAAGCGCGGCGACGTCATGGTCGGGGACCACAGGCAGCGCGACCGCAGAAACCGCACCCGGACGCCATTGCTCGAGTAGATCCCGGCGGCGCAGCAGCGGCGGAAAGAACGGGATGGGCTGACCCAGGAACGATGCCAGCTGACGCCATGTGGTCATCGTGTCGCGGTCCAGCTGCACCGGCGGCATGTCCGGATAGTGCACCTCCAGCGTCGGCAGCTCCTCCTCGACCTGCATATTGACCCATGTCGTGACCTTGACGAGCACATACGGATACGGGAACGGCAGCTCGTCGTCGGTACACACGATGCCCGCGTTGAAATTCTGCCCGGTCCCATACGCGATGACCACGACGCCCGCGCAGGACGACCACGCCAGGTAAGTGAGCGCGCCGTCGCCATGCCGGGCACCGAGATACCGGGCAGCGCTACGAGCCGGCCGCTGATGCTCCAACGGGACCCGGCTGGCGAAGCGGCGACTGCGGGTACCAGCTGCCCACCGGATCACCTCACTGCTCGTCCAGAGTCCGTCGACGGGTTCCGGAAACCCCGGTCTCGCGACAAGTCGGGTTGTCTCACCTGCGGACAGGTCGAACCACGCGGCGACGTCAGCACTGTCCACCCACCTCGTGGTCGCTGTGGCAGTAGCATCAGGCAGGTCGACGTCCGAAATTTGGCCCGTCATGTCGGTTTCGGTACGTGCGGCTGGGCAGGCATCGGCCGATAGTTGCCTGGGCCGATTACCTGGAAAAGGTCGTCACCCACCGGTATGGAATCGGCCGTGACGCGGTCCCTGAAGCCTGGAGGCCACTGGGTAGTCGAGGACCACACAAGCCCTATGAGCGGCGCACTGTCCAAGTCCACGTTCCGCAGGTCCGCGCCGACCACGTTATGAAGCAGCGTGCGTACCGTGTCCAGTCTGGCACTCAGGTAGCCAAGCTCGGTCAGGGTCACCGGCTCGGCGTACACGGGCCGGAGAATATGCAGCAGCGCATCGCTGAGATGGTCAGCGAACTGGCTAACAGGAGCGTTGTCGATCACCGAGACGTCGACGACCATAGGGATAAGACGGGACGCGGCGAACGGGCGGGCGTCGGTCTTCATACGAAGGTGCCTGCTCAACTCGAGCAAATCTCCGATGTCGACGAGATCGGCACGGATCTCCAAGCCACGCCGGATCGCGTGTAACGGCTCAAGGTCGATGTCCGCGGGAAACCCCAGCGTTCGCGCACGAGTGCGTTCGGCCTCCGTCGTTGCAACCAGGTACCGGACTACGATTCGTGCTTCCCTGTCCACGTCACGCGCCAGATCGCGCAAAGACTGGACGACGTCCTCCGCTAGCTCAGAATTCTGGCTCGTCGCCACCTGCTCCAGGCCCATTCCCAGCTTGACTACCGCCATGTAAAGGTTCGCTGCTGCGGCGAGCGTGTCGAGAAGGTCCGCAGGTAGAAAGCGACGGGTCTCCACCCGCTGCCGGGCTGGGAGCCGACGAAGCATCTCAGCCAGTTCGACCAGCGCGTCGGAGACGGCGCCCATCATCGCATCGCCGACGGTGAACGCCTCTACAACCACCTGAGACGTGGGTGACAGCACCTGGTGTTCCTCGTCTGAGCCGGTCTCAGCGGCGGAGCGCGCGACCCGCTCACGACCAGGTCCCCTCATCGACGACCCGCCATCATCCCGGTGCAGCGCGAGTGTGAGCCTCCGGCCGAAAGTGTGAGGTTCCCCAGGGCCGGGCTGGAACGCCGGAGTCCGCCTTGAGATCACCGCGATCACCTGGGCCATCAACGAACCGGGACGCATCAGGACGCCTCCCTGGGCTCCGGAGTGGACGTCACCTCACCAGGAAACGAGCCAAGATCGGATGCCTCCTCGCCGGTCTGGCCAACGGGGGCGGCCCCACCTGCGCCTGCGCCGGTGTTCACAGCCTGAGAGGTGTCCGGCTGATGCGGCAGCGGAACGAAAGCGAACAGATTTCCAGCGACAGCAGGTGCGGCAGCGCCGATGGCCAGAGCAGGCAGCGAATCCGTGATCTGGCCTGAAAGCGCGGCGCCAAGCACGCCACCGACGGCGAGTCGGACTACCTCACCGATGAAATAACCCAGTGGGCCCGCGGCCGTCGTTCCGATGTCGGTTTCGGGTCGCGGGTCAACTTGCCACGGCCACAGGCGATGCCGTCGTAGCACGGCCGCGAACTCCAGCCCCTCTACTACGAACCCGCCCGCCAGCGCCCACAGCGCCGCCTGCCACCACAACACCGCGCCCAAGATAGAGGCGAACACATCAGACGCAAAGACTGCTCATCCAAATGGCCCCTTCCGGAGACTCTCATCAGGAGTAGCTGGTCCATCCACGCCGCCGGCGCTTCCCTAGATCAGGTCATTTCAACCACCGGCCGACGGCTTGATCTGGGATAAATGCTGGCCACATCCAGCAACGTCCGCGCGATCCCCTCCAGTTCGGGGCGATCGGCCTGCTTCACCGACAACGACCACGTCGTGGCCACCGTGGGCCGGTGCTCGTCGGACAACCCGTCGTGCTCGGGCAACTCTGACACCAAGCTCCGCCGGCGATTCGCCCAACGGGCGCGCGGTAATCGGCGCAGGACAACCACGGTCCACCATGTACGCGCCCACGTTGTGCCGACGCCAACGGCACGCACCCCAGCTCCGCCACCAACTCAGCGGCGCCCTCTGTCAAACGCTGCTGTTCGCTCAACGCGGCACAAAGCTACGCCTCGGCCTCTTCCAGAGTGAACACATCCACCTCAATCAGGCAGCTGGCAAGCTCTCGCAACGCGGCGTCACAACGCCGCGTGGTCACCACCCGCCCACTGGCGGTGGACGGCGGCCGCATCAGCAGCCCACTGCTGCTCGGCGTAGTCCAGTGCGACCTGCGGCTTACCCACCCCACCCAAACCCGACGCCACACCGGTATCGATACGCGACGGCCCTGCCGGCACCGAAGCGTCCCCACGCTCCAGGACTTGCCCCATTGCAGTGTCGCCCCTGGCCGGCGCTGAAAGGCCGCCGCCAGCAGCGGCGGGACACCTGAACGGAGCGGCGAAGTCACGACTGGGCGACCCTGGAGGTGGAAGCGGACGCTAGCCTCGCCCGCGATTCCTCGTGGACCCAGTATCCCGGGACCGTCATCACCGGAAGCAATAGTCGACCCAATACTTAGAACAGTGGCTCTATAAGGCACCGAGTACTGGGTGGCGGTGCTGTCGTCAGCACCGCCACCCAGCCGGGTACCCACCCAGCCCAAGGAAGTCTCGGGCGCGGGGATCATCGCATCCAGCACCGACAATCCTGGCAGGTTCGCCGCCACCCCACGCCGGCAGAATCCACGCACCGTGCGTCCGCCACGGACATGGTGTCCGCCAAATTCTTTGTTCATTGCTGGTCAGGTGATGTTCGATGTGGACAGTCAAGAGGCGGGACTGCGCCATTCGGGGGACGATGACGATGGTGATGAAAAGTCACCCGCCAGCTGATCGAGGGGAGGTGCGGGGATGGCGTGTAAGCCACGTCGCGAGAACTCCCTGGCACCTGGTTGGGTAGAGCCGATGCTGGCCAAGCCCGACGGCGGGCGTCTTCGGGAGGGCCCGGATTGGGTGTATGAGTACAAGCTCGACGGCTACCGCACCGCGATGCGGATCGCCCCGGACGGCACGACCCGGCTGACCAGCCGCAATGGCATCGACTTCACCAGCGAGTTCGCCGACCTCACCGGTGTTCTGGCCCCTGCCCTCGAGGGCCGGGCCGCGGTACTGGATGGGGAGATCGTCGTCTACAACCACGCTGGCCAGCCCGACTTCGGGCTCCTGCAGGAGCGCCGCGGCCGGTACCAGACCCATCGCAGCTCGGTTCGCCGTGACGAGCCCTTCGAGGATCTGTCGGTCCGCTTTCTGGCGTTCGACCTGCTGCAGCTCGGCGACGAGTCCCTGTTGCGGGCGCCGTACGACGACCGCCGCCGGCAGCTGGACGGGTTGCCGATGCCGGACCCGTACCGCGTCGCGGTGGTGCGCGCGTTCACGTTCACGGAGCTGGACGCCGATCGCCGGACCGTCGACGATCTGCTGGCCCATGTCGCCGCATCGGGGCACGAGGGCCTGGTCGCGAAGAACCGCCGCGCGCCCTATACCCCCGGCAAACGCACCGACGTCTGGCTCAAACATCCTCTAGTCCAGACGGCCGAAGTGATCATCTGCGGCTATCGGCCCGGCCAGGGACGTCTACGCGGAAGGATGGGCGGGCTGCTGCTCGGCGCCCACGACCCCGACACCGGTGATCTCGTGTACATCGGCGACGTCGGGACTGGGTTCACCGAAGCCGAACGAGCCCGCCTGCAAACCCGGCTCGACTCCCTCGAACGGAAACAGCACCCGTTCGCCGTCGAGCCGCCACGCGCGGACACCGTGCGGGCGCGCTGGGTGGAACCGGTCCTGGTGGGCGAGGTGGTGTTCCGGCAGTTCACCCGCGGCGCCGGCCGTCTACGGCACACCGCCTGGCGCGGACTGCGGGAAGACAAACGACCCAGCGACGTCTCGGCCCCGCGACGACGAGACTCTGCCGCCGCCGAGCCCCGCACCAGGACAGCCTCCCGTGTCCCAGTGCGTACAGGCGACCAAGACCAAGGAACGGCACAGCCCGTAGCAGAAGAACGGACCTCGGCGAGGCCTGTCGGCGGGGCGAAGATCACTGTTCAAGCCGGTGCCCGACGACTCACACTGTCCAATCTGGACAAGCCCTTGTACCCAGATGGGTTCACCAAGGGCGAGGTCATCAACTACTACTCCCGCATCGCACCGGTCTTGCTGCCGCACCTGGCCGGGCGCCCGGTAACGTTCATCCGATACCCCGACGGCGTCGGCGGTGAGCAGTTCTTCGAGAAGAACGTCCCCCGCGGCGCCCCAGAATGGCTGTCGACCGTCCGGATCGCGCGCAGCGGAACACGCGGCTCGACCGAGCCGATCACCTATCCGTTGATCGACGAACTCGCCGCCGTGGTGTGGGCGGCGAACATGGCCGCCCTCGAACTCCACGTTCCACAATGGACCATCGACACAGCTGGAGTCCGGCGGCCACCGGACCGGCTGGTCTTCGACCTCGACCCCGGGCCCGACACATCGATCGTGCACTGCTGCCGCGTCGCCGAACGACTCCACGACGCACTCGCCGACGACGGCTTAACAACGTTGGCGAAGACGTCAGGGGCGAAAGGCATGCAGCTCTACTGCGCCATCACCACCGACGACCCCGCAGCCCCGTCCGCCTACGCCAAGAAACTCGCCCAGCGCCTGGCCCGGGAAACACCAGACCAAGTGACCGCAGTGATGGCCAAAGCCCAGCGGACCGGACGAGTGTTCATCGACTGGTCCCAGAACAACCCCGCCAAAACCACCATCGCCCCCTACTCACTACGCGGCCGCGACCACCCCACCGTCTCCACCCCGATCACCTGGGACGAAGTCCGCACCTGCCGCCGACCAGCACAACTGTCATTCACCGCCGACGACGTCCTCGACCGCGTCAACGACAACGGCGACCTGCTCGCCAACCTGCACACCGCACGAGCGGCTCTCCCCTAGACCAGGCACAAACCTAGCGACCGCACTGATCACCGTCTGGACACCTGCTCACTCGACGACAACCCTGCCGCGGACGGCCACACGGCCCGGAAATTCCCATGCTTGATCATGGCTCTCCCCACCCTGATCAAGCAGCGTGAAACGGATCTTCGTAAGGAGCTGATTGAAGGCCTCGCCTCGCCGCCCCGGCTGGGGACCGTCGTCGAGGTTGCGCGGTCCACACACTCGCGTATGCCGTGCTCGACCGCGACGATACTGAGATCGCGGCGGTTACCGGCAAGCCGACGAGTATCACGGTCACTCGGGCGCGGTCCGGCAGCCTCGTCACGACGACGCCGGCCCTCCGGGGTGCAGCAGGCGTTCAGCGATGTCTTGGACACGGGCCAGGGTGATACCGGCTCGTTGCTCGACGGCCAACGGATGCCCCGTGGGCTCCAGTTCGACGGTGGGACGGGTGCCGATGGCCTGGCTGTGCACCATCGTCTTCAAGTTCAGCGTCGTCGGTTCGTAGAGGGGCAACTCGGTGGACAACCAGCCGAAGTACGACGGCTCGTCCACCCGTCCCGGTTCAGTCCACCATGTGGTCATCCGGTCGAAGCTGGGCTCGCTGAGCGACACCCACACACTCCACTCGAACTCCTCCTCGGCGTCCACTACCGGCAGGAGTAGACGTGCGCGGACGAAGAAGTGTTCCCCGCCGATCACACAGTGCTCGTCACCGAGAACGCTGCCAGGACTGCCCTCGAAGCTCTCCTGCCAGTAGCTCGGCGCCAGCGAGCCATAGGAGAAGGGCAGGCCAGCGTGTCGCTGCCCGCAGCACGAGCACCGAAACCCCAGCTCGACTGACATGGCTGACAGCGTATCCGCACGTGCCTGTCGCTCATCGAGCGAGCCGGGCCGACACTGAGCCACGGCCCCGCACGCGCCGCCACCCGCACAACGGCCTGCATACGACGATGTCAGCTAGGTAGACCAGGACGACGACACGCACCGGGCCACGCCTGTAATCGTGACTACAGTAACCTGTAGTCACGATTACAGTTTTCTGTCGTTGCGAGCGCCAAAGCTGGTGGTGAGGGTGGTGTTGTCGGTGGCTGCGTGGCAGGCCCCGTTGCGTCGCGCTCTAGACGAGATCGAGCACGAGCGGGCCGAGACGTTGCCCCTGCGGCGTGCCGAGGCTGTGGAGCGGGCGGTCGCGATGGCGGGGCGAGGTGGGCGGACGGCGGTCGCGGAGTTCCTCGGCCTCGGCGTCAACACGATCGATAAAATGTTGCACCTGGCCCGCAGTGGCCCTGCGGTCATGGTGCGCTCCCTGCCGCCGGGCACGTTCCGCCGCCTGCTCGCAGCCGAGGTGTCAGAGGTCGCACCCCTGGCGCGATCGCAGTGGGGGGCGCTGGCGTGGCTGATACGTGGGATCGCGTTCGACGAGATGTGGATCGATGCCCCGGGCGTGCTGCTGGCTGAGGAGGTCGAGGACGCGGACCTGGATGCCGGGTTCGCCCCGGCGCGCATCGCGGCGGCCTGCCGGAGCTGGAGCCGGGTACAGGCCCTCGCCGTGATCGACTGCTGCCTGCGGTCCGACCTCGACCCGCTCCCCACCTCGACCGAACCCGGAGCGGCCGGCGCCAACGACTGATCACCTCGGCGAGCGTCGAGACACTTTTCGGCTCCACCACAACGATCCCGCGTCTCGGCGGCCCGCCGCAACGCACGTCGGTCCCACATTCCAAGGAAGGGCATGACCGTACAGTTCTCGCCGTTCAGGCCACCGATCGACCTGTCCGACCTGCCGAACTTCACGCAATCGCGTCAGCGCCCCCGGCGTGCGGTGTTCGTCGGCCGTGTGTCCACTAAGGACAATCAGAACCCGGCGACGTCCATCCCTCGGCAGGTGCTGTATGCCTCCGCGCGGTTGGAGGAGGGCGAGGAGTTCGCCGCCTACTTCTGGGACGTGGAGTCCGGAATGCTCCCTCCACAGTTGCGTGGCTTGGGTTCCCAGGACATGTACGACGCGCTGGATGTGCCCGTCCGCCGCGACGGGGGCCTGCAGGATCTGGTCGAGCGGGCCGAGCCGATGGGGGTGACCCACGTGCTGGCGGAGCGTTCCGACCGGCTCGCCCGTGCCATGCTGACCAGCCTGGTTGTGGAGCACGAGCTCGAGCAACTCGGCGTCGAGGTGGTGTATGCCAACGAGCCGTCGGGAGGGACCGAGTCGGGCAGGCTCCGCACACGCCGATACGGGCAGGTTGAGGCCGAGATCTACCGGACCACCATGCTGGAGATGTCGATGGGCGGTCAGGTCCAGCACGCGGTCAACGGCTGGAATCACGGCTACCCGCCCTACCCCTACATCGCGGTCATCGACGAGACCTCCCCGCGGCAACAGGCCGGCCGGTTCGGCGAGGCACGCCCGAAGAAGAAGCTCGCTCCGCACCCTGACTCTCGCCGGTTCGACGCCGCCCGGGAACTGCATCGCCTGCGACGCGAGGAGCACCTCAAAGCGGCGGACATCATCAAGGTCCTGGCGGCGGACCCCGGCCGCTACCCGATCCCCCGCCGGTGGACGCACAACCTGGTGGAAGGGCTGATCGCGAACCCGAAACTGACCGGCTACCAGGTCTACAACCGCAAAGCCACCCGAACCGGCCGCCCCGGGATGTCCCGGCGCAATCCGCTCTCGGACTGGGTCTGGTCGCCTCGAGTCACCCACGAGCCTGTTATCAGCCTCGATGAGTGGAAAGCCGCCCAGGAAGTCACCGCCAGGCTGAAAGCCGGAGCGGCGGAGTACCTCTCGCTCCAGCACCTGCGGGCCGCGGTCAGCACACTCGGACTCACCGTCACGGTCGTCCGCGCCAGCGGCACGCACACGCTCTACCAGATCGGCGGCCGCCAGCTCGTCCTGCCGAGCCCCATCCCGGAACCGATCATCCAGCAAGTTGCCGACGACCTACGGGCCGCGCCATGAGCACGACCATCGAATGCCATGCCCGCCGACACGACGACATGTGGACAGCCAGCGTTCCCCAGCACAGCGTGTACGGATCGGGACGGACCCTGAAGGCGTTGCACGACGACCTCGTCCACGGGCTGGTGCTCCTGGGAGTGACGGTCCACGTCACGATCACCCCGGTCAGCCCCGAGCTCGACCGCCTGCGGCGCGCCGAGACCGCCTACGACACGGCACTGGCAGAGGCCGTGGCAGCGTTGGCCACCAAGGGCAGCACAGTCCGCGATACCGCCGAGGCGACCGGGGTGCCGATCGCCCGGGTGACAGCCCTCCAGGCCAGGCGGTCGGCTCCATTCACCCGCACCGGCAGGAAGCACACACCGTGAGACGGACAGGCAACTGCATCATCCTTGCGACCAAACGGCCCGTTTCGCTCGGTGGGCCCAAACCAGCCTGTGCACGTCGCGACGGCCACGGTGCGCGGTCTGCGGAATGGCGGCGGCAGTACCCTTGTCCGCATGGTGGCAGCTGACCAGCCGGACGATCCCGCGGGCGAACTCAAGCACCTGTTGGCGGTCCACACTGAACGCTTCGCCACCGAGCAGGCGGTAAAACACCTGCGCGAGGTGATCAAACTCGGCCGCACCGCCGACATCGCCGCCGGCGTGAACACCGCGATCGACGCGGTACAGCACCTCGCCACCCTAACTACCTCCTCCCCCGACGACACCACGTCCGCACGGCTGCAGGCCGTCCTGAACGAGCGCCAGGGCGCCTTCCAACGAGCTCATCAGCAAGGCGACGTCGACGGTGTCATCGGCCGCGGCGAGCTGGTCGGCGACGCGGTCATGAACTACGCGACCTTCCTGATCAACCTCTAGCCAGGCCCCGCAGACCCAGACCCGCACACGCATTACCCGCCACCGCATTCCCTGCCCTGCAGCACAATTCGACCGCGGCCACGAAACCCGCATCGCCATCACTGTGCAGCCAGCACACTGGGCAGTTCACCGCCTGCCAGGAGAGAGCACCCAATGCCAAACGAACAAGGTCCCCTCAACGACCCCGCGGAGTCACCGGACGAGCAGGACACCGACCTCGGCATTCCCGTCATCCTCGACGTCGTCTCCCTGGCCACCCACTTCATCGATCGCGGCGCCGTGTTGACCGGCGATCAACTCGCCATCGCCCTGTACCGGGTCCCTGGCGATGACATGCCGGTCCTGCTCGACGCCCTGCACCGGCACCGGCTCATCAACGACCACAACCTGAGCGGCGTCGTCGGGCTCGCCTGGTCCAACGCCGAACGCCCCGATCTCGCCCTCAGCCGGGACAGCTGGCGAACCCTGTTCACCGCCGCCGGCTACACCGACGACGGACGCCGCGTCCCGCGCCCCACCCAGCCGCTGCGCCTGTACCGGGGATCGGTCGCCGACCGACGCACCGACTGGTCCTGGACCGGCTCCCGCGACATCGCCCGCACCTACGCAGCCGGCGGGTTCGGCGGCCGCCTCCCCGGCGCGATCTGGACAGCCCTCGTTGAACCCGAACGCCTGCTCGCCCGCAACAACGACCGCGACGAAGCCGAATACGTCATCGATACCAGGAGCCTCACAATAGACCCGGTTTCCGGTGATGCCTTACTCGTGGACCACGCCCCCTGAGCCCGTGCCCACGTGCCGATCCAGTAGCGCGGGACCAACTCCATTGCGCGCAGCCGTACTCATCAGCGTCTCCGTAACAGGCCTCGAGGTCGTGGTGATGAGCCGTCGCGCGGGGAAGGTGTAGGTCGCCGCCGCGATGATGCGAGAAGATACCGGCGTGACCAACGCAAACCACAAGCAGGAACTCTTGAACTGGCTACAACGCGTCAGCGGTCTTCTTCCCAAGCCAGAACAGTTCCGGTACCCGAACACCGAGGCCCTGGTGATGGCCCTCGGCCGATGGTTCACCCCTGCTGCACTCCCCGCTGGGCGCTTCCAAGGCCCGCTGCGTGCGTGTTTCACCAACGCGACAAGCCACAGCAAGCGCCACGGCCTCAGCTACGTGGAAGGATTCGCGCTCGCCGACACAGGATTCGTGGCCCCGCACGCCTGGTGCGCGCACCCCGACGGCACCGTCGAGGATCCGACCTGGAACGACGCGGGACGCGCCTACCTCGGAATCGGCTTCACACCGGACTACCTGGCCCAATTTGAAGCCCGCCGCGGGACCGTGACCGTCCTCTTCGACCAGCACCTCGATGACATGCGGCTCCTGCGCGAAGGCCTGCCGGAGACCGCGTTCGCCGACACCGGCGTTCCACACGCCGCCTGATCCACGCCTATCCGCACAAAGACTGGCGTCGATCGGCACGCGGGTTGGCGGTGGCTTGGCGAGCACCCGATTGAGCTAACCTCCGCAGGGCGACCGCGACCACGACGAGCCGCCCAGGCGCGGGTACGAAGTTGCTTCGCGAAGCCGAGGTCACGCCGCGCAGCCAGCACGAAGTCTTTCTGCGCTTCACCGAGCCGGAGCATCCACCGGCTTGTGTACTCGATCTGCGACGCTCGTACTGCTGCCCTCTTCGCGGTGGGCAGTACGTCGAACAGCTCGCCTAGTACGGCGGTGATCTCCTCGGCGGCGGCGCGCGGCTCCGGGTTACCGACCATCCGGATCTCCGACAATGCCACGAGGAACGCCGACATCGCTTTTCGTGCGTCTGCGACTTGGTAGATGGCGGTCGTGGTGTGCCGCCACGCGAACGGCTCCCACCGCTGCATTTCCACCGCGAGTCCGCCGAGATGGCTGTGCCAGGTCAGCAGGTCACCCGTGGCGGCGAGAAGTCTGAGGTAGGCGTCACGGCGCTCCTGCTTGCTCTTCGCGCCCTTGTCCCGACCGGGCGGCATGATCGAGAACACGCTACGTGCTGTCTTCAACCCGGTAGCGATCCCGCCCCCGACCTTCGAGATCTCGTCCAGAGGCATGCCAAACACGTTCATCGGCACATCCAAGCCCACCGTGAAGATCCAGATCGGTAGGCGTGCGTCGCGTGTCGACCCGACCAGCTTGCCGCTACCCGGCCATCCGGCCCGTCCTTCGAAGGACGAACGCGACGAGGGACACGAGCCGGACGAACAAGTAGTCTCTGGTGTCGTCGTCGGGCAGCTGCTCGGCGTCGCGCTCGTGGTGTCGGATGGCGAACCGGTTACCGATCCCTGTCAGGGCGTGGAACTCGACCTCTATTACGTCGCGGAGTTGTGGCGATGACGGCGCCGCGTCGTCCAGCAGTCTCGTTACCGATTCCTTCTTCGTTCCGCCCTCTTCCAGTTCGAGCGTCTTGAGCCGCTCGAACGCATCCCACAGCTTCTCCAGTGCGTCTTGCCGAGCGGCAGGACGCCGAGAGAGAAACCGTGCCAGTGCGTCGGTCAGTTTGTCGTCCAGAATCGGGTCTCCGGTATGCGGCTCGAACTCAGACACCAGGGAGCGCGCTTCGACCGGTGCCAGCCGGGTGACGAACCGGTTGTCGCCGATGGTGAATGCGATGCCGTTCCGGGCGAAGAGAAGATCCACGTCCCTGGCGAACTGTTCCTGACCGGTGTTCGGTGAGGAGTTGCCCGCGTTGATAACCATGGGTTCATCAAAGGCATAGTGCGTGTGGCCGAAGAAGTCGTGCGATGTTCGGCGGGTTGGCTGATCGATGTGGAGCATCATGAAGTCGATGATGTCCAGCACCACGGTCGCGTCCACAGCGGCCGCTGTGGAGAGAGGCAGTACCGGCAGGTCCTGAACGTGCGCATCCAGCGCATCGAAGAACGTCACCTCGTCAGTGCCCGTGATCGAGTCGCCGTCCGGGCAGTCACGCTCAGGGAATGCCCGCGCGAGCGAACCATCGCTCAGCCGCCGGCGGATCAGGGCGACCAGCCCCTTCCACACTTTCAGGGAAATGTCCTCGATCACACGCGGGACAGGCCGTCCAGCACGGTCGGAGTAGAAGGGACTATGAGTCACCGCAGCAGTCTTGCACTCGGCAGGCCGATACGGCATCTGACTTTGCCGACCAGGTAACACCGCGGGGTGGAGTCCCTTCTCGACAGGCGCCGCGCCCATCACGGCCGTCGGCTCCGGAGCCCGCCATGACGGCTCGCCGCGTCGTGATGCGTAGCACCACCGGCGGCGCGACGCGGCGCTAACTCTCGGTGGACAGCCCGGTGGTCCCCAAGGGTGATTGGTGTCGCACCATCTTCCGGTCGCGGCACTAAACCTCACGCGCATGGGAATGGTCGCCACCTGGTTCCAGCTTCCTGGCCACGCTGTCCACGTCCGAACGTGGCGGACGCGGACAGCATCAACCTCACGAGCCCAGGTAGTACTTCAACGCGTCCTCGTTACGCGGCCCGGCGCTCCTCAAGTCTCCTCTGAGAGGCGCTCGGCATGTGCACCAACCGCAGGACAGCGGTGCCGTACCGCAGTTCGGTGTACTCGATCGATCGCTTCACCCGGCAACCGACAATCCCGCAAAGCGGATCTGTCAATGCCTGAATCAAGTCTTCTTCATACGGATAGGCGTTCCATTCCAGGGTCCAGTGATTGTTGGATCCCCAGAGCTTGCGTTGCCTGTCGCTGGACCTGCCAAGCCACGGTGTTCGGCCCAGCGGGTCGTGCCACCATGATCCGATCGCCCAGTCGCCCGCAGGGTCCCGGGCCTCCAGCCGCACAATCAGGCCGGCGAGCAACGCTGTCATATCTGGTGTACGTGGAGGGAGGCTCGCCAGGGCAACGAGTTCGTCCTGCTGGAGCGGCGTTGTGGTGGTGGGCCAGTGATCAGCGCGCCATCCGTGGTCGTGCCGCGTCGCAGCGCATCGAGGTGGCTCGTCGGCGCTGGTGATGGTCATCCGCGCACCCGTCGGCACATGAATCAGGCGGAAGGCGCTCCCCGTGGGCCGGCATTCCAACCGCAGCCCGGGAAGCCCGAAGTCTTCGCTGGTGCGTACGAGCCAGTTGGTGAGGTTGTCGGAGGCGTTCGTGTGGATCACGAGTTCGTCGGAGCGCGGTGACACGGTCATGGAGTAGGCGGTGACGGTGTGAACGTCGCGCCATCCAGGCGGCGCGGCATGCGGTCCCTTGTTGAGGATGTGGAGTGCCAGTAGTGCCCTGAGTTCCCGTTGCGGTCCGGAACAGGCGTCGAGGCCGAGATCCTCGGACGTGATGCCTCTTTCGGCGATGTCGACGTCTTCCCCCAGGTACGCGGCTCGGACCGCGGCGGCGCGCTGTCGTTCCCACGTGCCGGTTGCGGTGTCGCTCGCCGCGAACACGATGCGTTCTGCCTCGCCCGCGAGCCGCTGCGGAAGTGGTTCAACGCCGGGGATCCGGCACACGGGGTGAGCAAGTGCGTCGACGATCTCCAGTCCGTCCCGACCGCCACTCCAGCGGACCTGCAGGTCGTCCCCGCTCAGCCGGGCGTCGCTCCATCCCGCGTCCTTCCATAGCGCGTACCGTCGCAGGACCGCGCTCATTACCGCGTCAAGTCGATCCCTCCGTGCGTGGAGTACCGCCTTCTCCGTTGGGTGCCAGCGCCCCCGGACATCGCGCCAGATCCTCACGTCCGGATTCTGGTGGTCGCTCAGATAGGCGTTCACCTCGTTCCAGCGTTTGCGCGTAACACCGTGCAGTCGCACGGACGCCACGGGCCGCGTCCCCAGAACATGCAGGTCGAGATGATTCCTGCCAGGCGAGGGCCTCAACCCTGGCACGCCCTCGACATCGTCGTTCCACAGATTCGGCAGGACAGCCGCGAGGAACCCTTTCAGCGCGCCGTCAGCGATCGTCACGGTGATCCCGTCCGGAAACGGGCGGACCTTGTCGATCACGACAGCGGGCTCGTCCACGTGGTCTTGATCGAAGGGAAGCCATTCCGCGGCGCTACCGATAGCGAGGAGCAACCTGGCTTCCAACCTCCGCTGCTGCGGTGTGGCAGCTGCGGGGAAGTGTCCCCATTCCGGGCGGAAGTCGCCTGTGATCTCGCGAAGCCATTCACCCGTACAGCACCTGCGAGCATGCATCCATTGCGGGTAGCGTGAATTGTTCTGTGGCATGTGACATCCTCCGTCGGCGTTCCCCGGTCAACGCTGATGTGAGGGTCGTCCACTAACACCGAACTCACAAGCTGATGAATCCGCGGTGACACCCGGTGGGTGACTCGGGAAGGCACGCACTCCAAACCGGGATGAGGAGGCACCTTGCAGGCTGCCGCGACAGCCACACGCAGATTACCAAGCACCGGCGCGACGGCCTTCTGGGCCCTTCCTCTGTCGATTTGAGGGGAACATCGGCTGCCGGAAGCAGGGCGGCACGATAAGGACCTGACGTCATCGACGCCGGAACCCACGATCGGCTCGCTGTCCGGATTGGACGACCTCGCTTGGCCGGCTCTGGACTGCAACGGGCACCCGGTGACGCCACGGCCCTGCCGTCGCTTCTGAGGACGGCGGCCTACGGCAGCGGGGAGGAGTCTGACACCGCGTTCGTGCGACTCACGGACGCGGTGCTGCATCAGGGTGGCGTCTACCCGGCCAGCGCGGCGCTGCTGCCATTCCTGGTACGCATCGCCGCCGACCCCGGCGCGACCCGCCGCGACGATTTTCTGTCTCTGGCGGCGTTCTGCGGTCACGGCGTCAACGCGATGCTCGATCAGGTCGTCGACGATTCGGTCCCCAAGGAGACGGAGCGCGGCTCGGTTCCCTGGTTCAGGTGGCCGCAAGATGGCCGAGCCACCCTGGAATCACTGCTGCCACAGGCACAGGACGTGACGACCAGCGCCGAGCCAGAACTGCGCATCCACGCGGCGCATCTGCTGGCCGCGCTGACCGGGCGCGCGGACAAGGCAACACCCATCCTGCGGCATGCCGCGACCACCGACAGCGACCTGGACGTCCGCCTGGCCGCTACATGCGCGGCCGCGCTGCTCGCCGGGAACCGCCCCCGGACGCCACTCGCGAAAACGCTTCATCGCCCTGTACTACCTCGGACAGATCGGCAACCCGGCCAACCCGATCCTGCCGGTCATCGACGACCTCGCCCAGGACCGCCGGATCCTCTCCGGTATCGGCAGCCGCACCAGCCACGAACTCGCCGACGACCTGCACTGCCAGACCATCGCGCTCAGTGCCCGCAGCCGGATCGCCCCACCTTTGCACTAAGCCGGACCGTCCTGGCCGTCGTGCCGTCGCGGGCGGGTGCGAAGAAATTCGAGACCCAGGCGGGAGCACCGCAGGCCAGCACAGCATGAGCCTTTCCCTGCCCTGACGGGTTGCGTCAGGGCGCGGGTCTGAATGGACGCAACCTCACCGATAAGCTCCAGAACATGCCCCAGCAGGTCCCGCGCGTTGTCAAAGAGCAGCACGCCAAGTTCGACGACATTGTTGACACCGCGGTCGCATACGCCACCGAAACAATGCGCAAGGTTCCCCCTGAAATGGCGTGGGGTGCGACCACCGGACTTCTTCAGGACAGCACGAACGGGATGGACCCCAACACAGCCCTCATGCATGCTTTGGCCACTGCGGCGGCTGCCTGTGTCAGGCTGGCCAAGCTGCAAGACGACACGAGACCGGAACCGGTTCCGTAGCTGACTACGGCCGGTTCCCTACCTCCGAGCCAACGTCTGGCAGAAGGAGATCCGGAGCCGAGGAGCTGGCAGTCCGGCGCTCAGCAGAACTGCCTGCTCGGCGCCGGAATCGGGACGTGGCCACATCCCAGTGACCGCGCGATCTCATTCAGGACGGGCCGTCGTTCACAGATGCCGGAGCACGGTAGCGGCGTGCTGGTGAAGGGGTCGCGCGAGGTCGAGGTGGTCGCCGTCTTCGACCCGGCACAGCAGTTTGGTGATGGCGGCGAGCTGGGCGATCCGCCCGCTGTAGGTGTCCAACCGGTCGGCGAAGCGCTCGTGTACCTGCTCGGCGGTATCTGGTTGCAGAAGGCTGGCGCAGTACAGGACCGCGGCGTCGTAGCCGCTCGGCGCCCATCCCCAATGCTCCCAATCCAGCATCCACGGGGTCGGCGCGGTCAGGTTGCCCCAATGCAGGTCGCCATGAGCACACGACCAGTCGAGTCTGCCTGTGTCGATGTCGACGCCGAACGCGGCAAGCAGGCGATGGCGGAGGACGTCATCGCCGATGATCACCCGTTTTGTGTCTCGCACCCGCGTGACCGCGGCCAGGCCCTGGGCCAGCGCGGTCCACCATTCGTGTGACAGGTCGACCGGGCGGCGGAGAACCATGTCCTCGGCGATCGCGGGGTCGGATACATAGTCCATCAGCTCGGCGCGGACACGATGCTCACCGACCGGCCACTCCCGTACCTCGATCAGAGCGGGCTTCGGCACGCACGCGAACGCCGCCCCCGTGGCGTCACTGGTGCCGGTCCAGCTGTCCGCGCCTGCCCACCGGTGGTGTTCGCTGGTGACCCGTAGCCAGCGTGGGCCGTCGGTGGTGTCGATCCGGGCCCCGAGGGTGCGGTCGTGCCAGCCGAAGACTTGCTGCCCCGTCACGGTGCCGTTGACGTGCCGGGCGGCGGCCAGCAGCTGGCTGGTGAGCCACTCGCGCTGGCTGGCAGGTTCGTCACTCATCGTCATGGCGAAATCCGTCGGGTGCAAGGGCGGTAGAGCGGCTTGTGACCGCTGTCCGCGCCCCAGTGTAGGGGCGGGCCTAGGCTGGGGGTCATGCTGATCGACCACATCGAGGTGGCCAGCGGTCTCACTGAGGGTGATGACTCGGTCTGGCCGCTCACGGTCCCGGCGATCCGTGACGTGGCGAAGAACGGGTTGCGGTTCACCAGCGACCTGGTGGTGCTGGTCGGCGCCAACGGCAGCGGTAAGTCCACCCTGCTGGAAGGGATCGCCGAGGCCTACGGGCTCGATGTCCGCGGCGGTCACGGCGGCCGCCGCTACGCCAGCCCGCTGGACAAAGGCCCGCTCGGTGACGCTCTCCGCCTGCACCGCACGGCCGAAGGCAGCAGGTTCACCCGGCGCAACGCCACCGGGTTCTTCCTCCGCGCCGAAACCGCCCACGGCATGCTGGCCTACATGACCGACATGGGCGTCACCGGCTACGGCGACCGCCTGTCGTGGGAGGTCAGCCACGGCGAGTCCTACCTGCAGGCCATCACCGGCCGCTTCGACGGCCCCGGGCTCTACCTGCTCGACGAGGCCGAAGGCCCGCTGTCGTTCCACTCCACCCTGCTGCTGTTACACCACCTGCGGGACCTGGTGACCCGCCACACCGCGCAGGTCATCTACTCCACCCACTCTCCCCTGGTCGCCGCGCTGCCCGGCGCGCAGATCCTGGAACTGTCCGAGGACGGCATCCACGAACAGAACTGGGAAGACCTCGACACCGTGCGACTGTGGCAGGCGTTCCTCCGTCACCCGCGACGAATGTTCGACGACGGCTAGCGGGTCGGGCGGCACTGCATCGGCCGGCACGGGCTGTCGGTCCGCGGTGAACACCGGCGGCTCGGGCCGGGATAGTTCGGAGAACAGAACTGATCCGCCGGCGCGCACTGCCGGGGATTACAGGGCGACGTCATCGGCTCGCACCGCGGTCCACAACTGATGGGATTGCAGGTCGGGCTGCAGCCCGGATTGCACGCCTGTACACCGTGTGTCAGGTCACGACGGCCGAAAGCACGCTCCAGATTCGCGGTGACCTGGCGGGCGTCCGGGCCGGTGAGGATCTCGGCGAGCCCGGTGTCGAGAACGTTCCCGATCGGAAGCCACCGGCTGAACACACACGGCCAGACGTCACCGTCCGGGGAGATCGCCGCCACCCCGTCCCCACAACGACCGCACAACTGCTCCACGCTCGCCCGCCCACCACGCACGCCCCTCCCGACCTGGCGAACCCTGTCGTAGCCGACCGACGGCACACCCAGATCCACAAGCTCGGCTTGCGCTTGGCCTGCGCGCTGCCCGGCGCCGAGATCGATCACACCGGCTCGCACCGGAATATCGCGACGGACAGCCTCGGCGATGTTGGCTCGCGTGCGGGCATGGCTGGGGCGCCTGGTGATCGCCGCGTGCTGGGCAGGATCGTCGGAGTAATAGCTGGTCGCCAGCGACACCCCTGGCAGGGCGAACACCTTCCAGAGCTCATCGCTGACGTGCACAAGGTTCGTGTACACCTCGACTGCGAGATCAGACGCCAGCGCATGCGCCACGAGGCCCGGCAAGCCAGGATGCAACGTCGGCTCACCACCAATGAACTGCACCACCTCCACGCCCATCGCGGCAGCCTGGTCAAGCACATGCAGCCAATCGGCATCGCTCATCGGCCCGTGCGTACCGTCCGGCCCCGACTCGGCATAGCACTGCACACATTCCAGCTGACATTTCCCGGTGATCTCCAACCACAGAAACGACGTCCGCCCCACCGACGACCTCCACCCTCGCAACGCCATCCAGGCCAGTGTGGGCCACATCGCCGACACGATCACGCCTCCTGACCCGACCGGATCAACGCACCTAGTCCTGATCGCGGTCGGCGAATGCGCCCCGGACGGTGCGTAGCGGGTGATGGCCGCTGCTCCGACCGGCCCTGCGCGATCCCGTGGCCAAGTGGGTGATTGCCCGCTGGATCTCGCCCAGCGCGCAGGCGTTCATGGCCGTGCGGGTCACGACCGCCGCCGCGGCCCGGCACGGGTTTGGTCACTCGTCTTCGTCTTCGTCTTCGTTGCGGTCGGCTGCGGCCTGGGCCCGCTCATCGAACCCGCTGGTCGCGGTGGGCGACGACGGGTCACGATCCGCGGCCGCCGAGATCCGGGCGGCGGACTCGTGGTCCATCGGGGTGTCCTTGCTCATCACGATTCACCTCCTCCTGGAAGCTGGGCGCACGAGGGCGCGGCTGGGTGCCGTGCGGATGTGCACGGGCATGCTTCAGCGAGAGACGGGAACGAGCGTCGGGAGCGCCCGGCAGACGCGGGACCGTCCTCCCACACCAGCGCCCACCCTGATCACGGGCGCGGTGTGCGCCACCCGCGGAACACATCGGCGGGTGCGCCCGCGTGCCCGGCTCTGCATGCCGGGCACGCGGCCTCCATCGTCATAAGCCCCGATCGAGGACTCCCGCCCCGTCACCGGCGGGCCTGTCCTTTCCGCACGGACACCAGACTGCCAACGAGCGGGCTCATCCCCGTCAGCACCATGCACGCCCTAACTCGGGTCGCCCCGGCATCCTCCGCTCGCCGACACCAGTCCGTCCACCGCTGAACCGGGTGACGTGCCTCAGCACCGCCCAGACACATCGAGGCGAACGGGCGGATTCCGGTTCACGAGGCCACGCGACCACTCGTCTCCAGAAGGCGGTCTGCGACGGTGTGACGTCACGAAAGAAAAGGGCGAGCGGGGCAATCAGCCGCCGCCGGCTAGCTCCTGCCGAAAGCCTCCGTCGAATCAAGCGAGGAGCCGGGGATCGGGCTTGCCCGCTGTTCGACCGGTATCTCCGACACCGTGGCATCCGGCCGAGATATGGCAACCCGGCACAGTGGAGCTGACAGCTTCAGCGACCGGCGCATCGCATGTCTACGTCGAAGGCTGATTCCCGGTATCGGACCCTCGCAGCTTCGCTCGGATTCCTTTTAGGAGCTCCGGCGTGGCCCACTGGGGAAATTGGGTCGGTCCAGAGCGCGAGGGGTGAACAGTCTTTCCGTTACTGCCGTGCAGATCTGATGGTGAGCGCCACGCGCAGCGGGTCGTGAGGGTCAGGAGGTGTGGTCGCCCGCTCTTCGCCCCTGCCCTCTGCGAGGTAGGGCTCGACGCAGTGCCCCTGATCGCCGAACCGTGGTTCGCCCCTGCCTGGCCATTCCAGTATCCCGGCCAACCACGCAGAGGTCACGTGGGGCCCCTCCACAAGCGCTCCCACCCCCTGACGCGAGAAGGTGAAACGTCGCCCCGGACAGCGGGCCGGTTTCGTCGAGAGGTCCAGCACAGTCCACTACGGACTCGGAGCGCACCAGGTCGCGTGCTCATCCCGGACAACCGGACTTGCCCGCGACTGGTGTCACGCCTGATCGACCTTTCGTCTGGAAACCAGTCTGGTCGGTTCCCAGCCGAAAGGTCGATCACGGCACCCACGGGCTACTTCTTCTTGTGGTATGCCTCAACGACTTCGGACGGGATCCGTCCACGATCGGACACGTCGAACCCGTTCTTCCGGGCCCAGGCACGGATAGCCTGGTTCTGCTCACGATCCACCGGCGTTGCCGCCCTCGCCGTCCGGGAGCCCGCGACCGGCGGCGGGCCGATTTTGGCGGTGCGCTTGCGGCCACCTGCGCGGCGACCGTGCTCGACGTACTGAGCGAGAGCGTCACGGAGCTCTTCGGCGTTCACGTCGGACAGGTCGATCTGGTAGGTCACGCCGTCAAGACCGAACTCGACGGTCTCTTCCGCTTCCGTGCCGTCAATGTCATCGACAAGACTGACCGACACCTGCTGTGCCACGCTATGCCCTCCGGAGATAGAGATACTGAATCACCGAATAGTACTTGCTCGCAATCGAACCTACACCACCACACCACGAAAATTCCGAGTATTTGGTGTTCGAACTCGCTTTTGCACACAGTACCTACCCTGGCGGCTGATTGATTACCCGGCGCACGCAGGCACTCGGGCTCCCAATCCCCTGGTGTTCCGGACGGGCGTGGGCTCCAACAGTGATGACGCGGCTAACACTCGCTTCGTCACGTACTTCGGGTGCAACCGTGCTGCGAAGCGCGACAGGTACTGTTGCTGGCCGCGACGGCCACTTCCATGCCCGGACCAAACGACTCGCGTGTCGACGGCGGATACCGGCGGCACTGCGTGGCGTCGACGATCCGTTGCCACCGTTCAACTCTGGCCGCAGTAGGCGCCGTGGTGTTGTCTGATGAACTGGGCCAGTAGCGCGTCCCTGTAGATGGCGGCGGCTACGCCTGCCGCCTTTTGTCTAGCCTGTGGCGCCGTCGGCGTCGAGCCTGGCGAACCACGTCGCGATCGAGCGTTTGTACCCGTCGGGCATGACCAAGTGCGGGATCTCGTCGGCGGTGAATTCGCCGACGCGTTTGTGTTCGTGGCTGACGACAGGTGGGGCGTCGGTGGTGGCGCGGCAGCCGTAGGTCACGATGAACACGTCCTTGTTCGCCACCTCGATGTGGTACATCCACGAATCGAGGACATTCACGACATCGACGCCGATCCGTGTTTCCTCGTAGATTTCGCGGGCGACGCATTCCTTGGGAGTCTCACCTAGTTCGAGGCGGCCACCGGGCAGTTCCCATTCGTCACGTTCGTTGTACATCAGCACGACACGGCGCGCGCGTACGACAACGCCTTTGATGGAGACGGGATACTGGGGCAACGTCGGCAGATCTCCCTGCAACGGGGGCGGACGAGGTGATCAGCACCTTAGCAGCCGCACCGGAGGACCGGACCACCGACGACCTGTCAGCCACGCCTCCTGCGGAGGCCGCAGGACTTACCCTGGCCCGGCGCGAGATCGGCGAAGCGTCCGACAACGCCGACATGGCGGCGGCCGAAGAACCGGCCGTCGGCGAGGCTCCGGCGAGGAGCAGCAAGCATGATCCCGGCCCGGTGCATCGCTCCGGTGTCTCGTGGCCCGCGATGGACGCCTCAGTGTTCCCCAGCGAGCAACGTGAGCAGCGCGTGCTGGTAGACCGCGTGCACGGTCGGGATGGTGTCGATGCGGCAGCGTTCGTCGGTGGCGTGCAGGCTGACGTAGTCGACCCCGAACCCCGCCGTGGCGGGGATGCCGAGGCCCGCGAGGTAGTTCCCGATAGCGAAGCAGAGCAGATCCCGCGCCGGGATACCGCGCCGAGCGATCAATCGGGCGGTACCTCGTCGGGTCCGAGGCTTGCCCACGACCAGGTCGTGTCGAGGTCGGTGTGGCGGGCCTGGCTGGGGACGACGGGCGCCGGTGCGCCGTCGTCGGTGTCGTAGGTGATTCGCAGGGAGCTGGACGGCCAGTCCAGATCGCAGCGCATCCGCAGGTCACCGGACACCGCGGTGGCGAGGTCGTCGTCGGGCAGCCTGCCGGATCCGGTGCTGATCCCGCTGTGGCGCAGCTGCACGGGCTTTCCTACCTCCTTGATCTCCAGGTCGACGTCCAGGCGGGGCGCGTGTCCGGGGTCGTCGAGAATCCGCCACGCACGCAACACTCCGCTCCAGTCCGGCCCGCCGGCGCCCACCGTCCCGGCGACTTCCAGCTCATCGGCGTGTTCGGCCTGCAGCGTCGGCCAGTCCACGCGGTCCCTGACGCGGGGCGAACTGCAGCGTCGGGGATTCAGGCGGGCTCAGCAGGCCGTCGGTCGCTTCCCTGAGCCAGCCTGGTACCGGTGCGTCGGCGGAGAGCCGGTAGCGCCGCGCCGGGCCGCCGACCGGCTGCATGCAGTCCATGATTCGCTGGTGCCAGGCGTGTGCCGCCGGGACCACTGGCACCAATACACACTGTCGATCATCCGCTCCCCCTCCGAGATCACAGAGCCCGGCGCGCATCGCGTCACGAGATCAGGTGATCCCGTGCCCTTGTAGGCCCCTGCGATGCGTCCAGTACTACAGCAAGGCCGCGATCGGGCCCGTCGCCAGCAGCTGGGTTGATGGGGTATCGCGCCATTTTGTCGGTGCTGGTCCGTAGGCTGAGCGGGTGTTCGATGCTGATCTCAAATGCGCGGGGCGTGTGGCACGTCCAGGGAGTGCCACGGAGACGCCTGCGACCCGGCCGCTCTGAAGCGCGTCGCGGCGCTGGAAGAGCGGCTGGATCGCGAGCTGGGTTACCTGATCGCGGCCGTCAGCGCGGCCTGAACGCGGAAGCCGGTGCTCGGGCGGACGCTGGTCGCGGTGAGCCTGCCGGATGTGGCAGGGGTCCAGCGCCGCTCGCGGCGTCCGGGACTCTCGGAATGCCGCTTTAGGCCATGTCGGCCAGGAGCCGTGCCAGGCTGCCCAGCGGCAGCGCTGTTCCGTCCCGCCGGGTGATCGACTTCGCGAGCCGTTGGATCTCCGCGGCCCTGCCCGCGCCGAGTTCTTGCCCGGGGTTGGCGGCGGCGTCGAGACGGGCGAGCCGGACCGCTCGGCGGAGCCGCGTGACCTGCGCGGGGTCACCGGTGCGTGCCGCGAGCGCGACGGCGCCGTAGACGGCGGGGTCGAGCAGGAGCGCGGTGTCCGCGGTGACCGCCGGATCGATCTCCAGCACGCTGCGTTCCCACAACGCGCCGAGCGCGCGTTGCCGCCGTCGCACAGTCTCCCGACGTCTCTCCAACGGGCTTGCCTTCTGGCGGGAGCCGGGTCTCTGGTCCGGCCTGGCATCGCCCGGCGAGGGCTGCGCCGGTGTACGGCGCTCCGCGTCACCGTGGACGAGCCGCATGCGTTCGGCCCAGGCCTGGAAGGTCGTTCCCGCGAGCGGAGGGTCCGGCACGGTCGCGGGAGGACGGGTGATGTCGCGTGTGTCGTCCTGCTGGGTGGGGTCGGCGGGGATCCAGGCGTGCAGCCGCCGGGTGAGATGAACCGTCAGCGGCCCGACGGTCGGGGTGTCGCGATCGACGAACCACGGCGGCTGCCGGGTTCCGTCGGGGCTGGAGTCCAGCATCCGTATGATCGCGTCGTTGCACCAGCCCGCCCGGTACAGCAGGGTGAACAACGCGATCAAGTCCCGTGCCTGATCCCGGGGCCAGCGAGCGTGCCCGATGAGTGTCAGGACCGCGGCGGTGATCTGCCGGTCGGTGCCCGGGATGACCTTGCCCGGCCAGGACCGGATCTGCCCCGCCCAGCCCCACGACCGGCCGTCGGCACCGTCGCGCGCAGTGGTCTGCAACTCGGCGGCGATGATGCCCGGGACCGGGTTGGGTTCGGCGGCTGGCTGACTCATCGGGACGGCACGGTCCTCCTGGCAGGCGGTCAGGGTTACCTGATGGTGCCATCGCACTCTCCAAGAGGACTGTCGACACGCGTGAGACGTCGTTTCCCGGCCACACCGGGCTGGCGGGGACATCGCACACCGCCACGGGCAGCGACGTTCCCACGCTGAGTGCGGAACCTTTCTACGCTGGTCCGATGGGGAGGAAACGCACCGGCAACGAATATGGAAGCGCGATCTCCGGTGTGGCTACGAGATCTCGCGGGGTTCGGCCCTTCGCTCGCGAGCCCTGACCGCCAGGCGGATCAGGCTGGCGAGCACCCTGAGCACGAACAACGTGAATACCGCGAACGTGAGATGCGGCAGCAGGGGGCGCAGCCCGCTGAACACGTCACGTACTTCGTCGCGGGCACCGCCGCTGAGGAGGAACAACTCGATGGCCAGCCACGTGCCGAGTCCGGGCAGGGCGAGCACGATGCCGCCCGTGCCGAGGGCCAGACCGAGGTCACGCAACGGTCCCCGCTCCCGCATCTGGCGCAGAATAGGGGAAATCGGGCCCCGGCGTTCGTCGATCGCCTGCAGTATGAGACCGACCATCGCGGCCACCATCCCCAGCAGGGTCGCGAACTCGATGCTGATGAACGGGTAACTCACGCGCCCGGACCCCATGACCAGGCCGTGGCCGAAGGCGACACTACGGCCACTGCGGTACCGACGCCGAACTCTCCTCGTGATCTCCCCATGCTCTCATCCTAGCTCCACACAGCCTGACCAGCCAGTATTGCCGTCGGCCCAGGTCGTTCGGTGATCGCGAGACCTTGCCGGTGTGTCACACCCTTGACGGTGGACCAGATGCCCGCCGCCCCGGAACCGAAGCGGGTCCCGGGGCGGCGCTGTCCTGGCACGCCGTGCGGTCCTCGGTCCCCCCGCCCGCACCGATGGCGACAGTCCATTGTGGCCTGTCAGTGGATTTCGTCCTCGTTCAGACTGTCGATCGCGAGGCCCGATGTGTCCACAATGTACTCTTTTTCGTCGCGGCCGGTGTTGCGGGCGAGCAGCATGGCCGGGTCGACCAGCGCGGTCCAGATCGTCCCCCGGGGCCGCCCCCGGATGCCGCTGAGCGCGTAGTCTCGGGCGACGTCGAGCGAGTCGGTCCAGGACCAGTCGGTGCGGCGTCGTTCCACCGATCCCCGGTACAAGCGCAGCGTGGTGTCCGGGCGGGACTCGGGGCGGCCGTCGGCGGCGTACCCGGCCTTGGCGAACAGCTCACGCCACCGCGCATGCCCGAGTGCGCGATCGGGGTACTCGGCCATCGACCAGACCCGGCCGAGCACGGCGGTCAGCTGCGTGTCGGTGATCAGCGACCTCACCTGCAGACCCGAGACCAGAACGGGCCCGTCCACGCGCCCCACCCTGCCGAGCGCGAGATCGAGTTCCTCATCGGACAGGACGGTGGCGCGCGCGGCCAGATAGTCGACCAGGGCGACGACGTCGGTCAGGACCGGGAGCATCACCACATCCTGCCGGGCGGCCCGCCCGCGATCACGCGAGCCCCGGCGGCCGGACACCGGGTACCCGTCATCCGCCGCACGGCGTCGCCTGATCGGGCGACACCGCGGGCATGTCACCGCACACCGCGGTTTTCCGGTCAGTGCAGGGAAAACAGCGCGATTCAAGACCTGTGACGCGCCCGGACGGCGTGGTTGCGGGCGTCGGCGGCCCCGTGGCAGGTTCGCGGCGCTGACCGGCCACCGGTACGACCACCCCGCACGACAGCGCCCCCGGTCCCCTCCCGGCAGGCCGGGAAAGAGACGTCGACCGCGGGACGGTCTTCTCCCCCGCCTGCCACGCCCACCTCACCGGGAGCACCATGACCGGCCGACCGGCCCACCGCGGCACCGGGCCGCGCGCGACCGGGCGCCGCCTGCGGCCCTACCAGGAAACGGCGGTCGCGAACGTCGAGACCGGGCTCGCCGGCGGCGGACTCGGCCAGATTCACCTCGCCTGCGGGACCGGGAAGACCATGGTGTGCCTGCGCGGCACCGAAACGCTCCTCACCGGCGGCGGCCTGGCGGTGGTCCTGGCCCCCACCCTCGCCCTGGTCGCGCAACTGCTCCACGAATGGCGTGCCCACGCCATCACACCGTTCACCGCGCTGGCGGTGTGCAGCGACGACACCGTCACCGACGCCCCGGTCCACCTCGGCGACCTGGGCACCCAGAGCACCACCGATTCCGACACCGTCACCGCCTGGCTGACCACGACCTCCGGCCGCCGGCGCTACGTGTTCGGGACCTACGCCTCCGCCCACGCCGTCGCCACCGCGCTGCGGTCGCTGTCGCTGCGCGCGGATCTGCTGGTGTGCGACGAGGCGCACCACCTCACCGGACGGCCCGGCGCCGCGATACGCCGCGTGCTCGACCACGAGTTCCTCCCGGCCCACCGGCGGCTGTTCGCGACCGCGACCCCGCGCGATGACCTGCGCCGCGACGCGACTGCGCCGCTGTACGGAATGGACGACGAAACACTCTTCGGGCCGCGGCTGGCCTACTACCCGCTCCACGAGGCGATCGCCGACGGCTGGCTCAAGGACTACCGGGTCGCGATCATCGGGGTGACCGAGGACCAGGCCCGCGCGCTGCTGACCGACGACGAGGTCGACTACCTCGACCCGGCCGACTCGATGTCCCTGCGCACGCTCGCGACCCAGATCGCGCTGGCGACCGCGTGCCGCCGCCACGGCATCCGGCGCGCGATCTCCTTCCACCACACCGTGTCCGACGCGCAGGACTTCGCCCGGTCCCTGCCCCGCACCCTCGCCCGGATGCCCGCCCGGCAGCGGCCACCCGGCCCCGGCGAGTTCGTCGCCGTCCACGCCGGACACACCACGCTGCAGCGGTCGATGCTGCTCGACCACCTGCGCCACCCGCCCGAGGACGGGTGGACGGTCGTGTCCAACGCCCGCGTGCTCGGCGAAGGCGTCGACATCCCGGCCGTGGACGCCGTCGCGTTCGCGCACCCCCGGAAAAGTCCCGTGAGCATCATCCAGGCCATCGGGCGCGCCCTGCGCGGCACCGCCGAACCCGGCACGATCGCCACCATCGTCGTACCGATCATCGTGCCGGCGACCGCAGACGAGACCGCCGTCGCCGATCTGGACCCCCGCGACTACGCCGCGCTGTGGAACATCCTGCGCGCGCTGCGGGCACACGACGACCGCCTCGCCGCCGACCTCGACCACGCCCGGGAGAACGCGGACCCCCGCGACTACCGGCTGCCCGACCGGATCTCGGTCACCCTGCCACCCGGCGCCGCCGACCACGTCCTCGCGCAGCTCACCCTGCTCACCGTGCACCAGACCACCTCCCCCTGGACCGAAGGCCTCGGCGCGGCGCGGCGCTACCACGCCAAGTTCGGCGACCTGCTCGTCCCGCAGGACTTCGTCGACGTCCACGGTTTCCGGCTCGGACGGTGGATCCACGCGCAGCGCCACAGCGTGTTGACCACCGGGCAGACAGCGGCGCTCGACGCCCTCGGCATGGTGTGGAACGTGTTCGACGCCCGCTGGGAGCGGATGTTCACACTCGCCGCGGCCTTCCACCACGCGCACGGGCACCTGCGACTGGGCTCCACCGAGGTCGTCGACGGCGAGAACCTGGGCGCGTGGCTGGTCGCGCAACGCAAAGCCGACAGAAGAGGCACTCTTGACCCCGGCCGCCGGGAAAGGCTGACCGCGATCGGCATGTGGTGGGGCGCCTTCGCGACCGGGCTGGACGCCTGCGACCGGTACCTCGCGACACATGGCGATCTCGACGTCCCCGCCGGGTTCGTCGACGGGGAGGGCTATCCACTCGGCCGATGGCTCGCCGCCCAGAAGAGCCGGAACAACGGAACCGGACACCCTCTCGACCCCGGCGAGCGTGCAGCTCTCGACTCCCGCGGCATCCTCTGGAGCAAACGCGGACGACCACTCACCACACCGGAAACCATGTCACTGCGCCACATCCGCGACCAGGGCACCTCAGCCGAGCTGAACACCGCAATCGCGTCGCTCGTCGCCGCCGGGGTCACCCAGCGCTCCATCGCCCGAACCCTGAACCTCTCCCCGACCGCGGTCCGCAAGCGCCTGCACGCCACACCGCGCTCACCACCATCCGCGACACCGACCGCGACCGCGGCGGACCAGCAGAGCCGGGACCAACCCGGAAAGCAGACCGTGTGAACGAATCCTGGCGGATCCGTTCACACCGGGTCCGGGCTTCCGAGGACTCCGCCCCCGTGCGCCGGGTACCCAGCCGAGATCGTCTGGTCGACTCGGCGAGAGGCCTCACTGCCGCCGACCTCGCACACAGCCGCGACCGCGTGATTCCGTCAACCGATCCGGACGTGCTTGTCCCCGGCCGGACACGATCTGCCGATCCCGGGGTACGCGGCGGGATCGCCCGTTCGTGTCGACCCGTGCGCGGCTACGTTCCTCCCCATGACGCGGAATCCCCCCGTCCAACCGCGACGGACCGGGATCCGCAGGCACGGGACGAGGGGCGGACGTGGGCAAGGGCCGTCGGCGGCGCGACAAGACGCGGGCACGCCTCGGTGCGGCGGCGGTGAAGACAGCCCCGGAACCGTTGGTGTCACACTACTTTCAGCAGTTCCCGATCATGGTGTTGCATCGCGCGCTGCTGGATCGCGGCTGGATCTGGGGCTTGCCGCGAGGCGAGTTCCCGCCGCCGGGCTTCCGTCCTCAGGACGAGTGGACGCGCTACATCCCGGACGAATGCGTCTGGCGGTATCCCGGCTCGGTGGAGGGCCCGGACGAGCTCGATCACGCGGCGATTCAGTGGATCTCCGAAGCGGAAGTGAGCTGGTTCGCCTTCGAGGATCCCGGTGCCGAGATCAGCGTCCACACCGCGTACGTCGACTGCTGCGCATATCACGAGCGGCACACCTACAGCGGTACCGTTTACCCGGTGACCCGTGACGGCGTCCGATCGCTGCTGGCCGACCTGCACCGGGTGGAACAGCACCTGCTTCGGCCCGCGATGTTCGAGGATTGCCCGGGAGCGCACGTCGCGTCCCGGCCAGCCGGCGTCCCGGCCGCGACACCGGCTCCAGCGCGCCCGGGATCCGGGGCAGGCGCGGACATCCGCGTCCGGCGCGCCCCTGAGGCTTTGATGCATCCGGACGTGGTCGGCATTCCGAACTCGGACTGGCAGAACCTGCTGATGGATCTCGCCGAGGCGCGCCGGAGCGCCGTCGCCGAGCGTGGCCGGGATGGTCGAGGGCCGAAGCCGAAGATGTCGCTGGCCGACACCGTTGTCGCGGCCGTGTTGTCAGCCCGGTTCGGCACCTACACCGCGGCGATCGCCGAGTTGTACGGAGTGAGTTACGTGACCGTCACCCGCGCACTGGCTGCGGCGAGACCGTGGCTCGACGCCGCGGCACCGAGAACAGTGTTCGCGTCCGCCGGGTTCGAACTCCGCACCGCTGCTGCCCTCCGCGCGTATTTCGGGCTCGACAGCCCGATCGGCACAACCCCGGCGGCCATACTCACCGGGGAACTCGCCCTGGCTGCAGACGCGACGACACCGGCCACACCACGGCGGGAACCAGCACGGGAAGACCGAAAAGCCAGTGCGCGTCTGTGAGCCGAATCCGGTCCTGAACCGCCGGTCTCGATCGTGACGTCAAGAATGTGCGTCGTGACTGCACTGAGCCTGGCCGAGCCGTCCAGCAACAGCGCTCGGGGACACGACGCTTGGTGTGATCGGTTGCGGAGGCCGGTTCCAGCCTTGCACGCCGTCGATCATTCGGTCGTCGGCGAACCGGGCATAGTCGAGGACCTCCGCCGACACGGTCAGAGCCCAATGACGACGGTCATCCGCTGGAGCTTCCACCGTGTCCCACATCCGGGCTTTCGGTGGGAACCCGCTGGGCGGCGATGTTCGGTTCCCCGTACTGCTTCACCAACTCCCGTCTGACCTCGACGGCGTCCTGGCGGGCGTCGCAGAGCCGGGCGAGCCAGGAGTCCCAGATCAGGCCGTCGGTGGCGAGCTTCTTGAGGCGAAGCCGGAACTGACTGGTGAAACCGATGAAGACCGGTGTCCCTCCCCCACGGAACAGGACGAACGCGACGTCCATCCCGCGCTGCGGGCAGCTCTTGGAGTCCAGGCCGTCGAACCCGGTGTTCCCGGTCCACGTCATACCATCGGGCCCCTGCGGCATCGCTCCGGCGTAGCGGGTCAGAGCGCTGCGGTCGTACTGGATATGGGCTTCCCAGCGATCCCGGAACGTGCCCAGCCCGTTGTCCTTGCTCCAGGCCCGAAACTGCTCGTAGGCACTGATCAGGCCCTTCCAGTCCACTTGCCCGGCCTGGTGAGCTGCCGCGATCCTGCGCAGGTAGTCGTCTTCGGCGGCAATGATGCGGTCGCGCAGATTCGCATGCTCGCGGTGCAGCGTCACCACCGAGGCCAGGACGTCGCCCAGGCCGGGCACGTCGGCCAGGAGCGCGGGAACACGATCCGTCATGACACGCAGCATTCCAGCCTGGCCTTCCCCTCGAATAGGTGATGCCTGCCCGGTCCTCGCCCTGACGTCAGCTCAGATGCTCGAAGTTGCGGTGCACGAGCCGAGCGAACTCTTCCCCGGCGAGGAAGGCTTCTGCGGTCGCGTGTCCGTCGTCCCGGCCCGCTGCGCGGAAACCCATCAGCGCATGGCCACCAGAGCCGCGCGAGCGTCGGGAGCCAGGGCGTAGAGGTTGCCATCATGGAAGGTCAGTACAGCCGTCATCAGATCCTCCTCGTCGTCGGGTGAACCTGAAGCACTTCTGTTTGAGGCGGAACCCTGCCCACGACGCCCTTACTGTCGTTAAGGGACGGGTGAGCCCAGAACGCGTGCCCCACGACAACACGGGCATTCTCGGCGGCGATCGCCCACCGGGGTTCCGGGCCGGATGAGGACTCGGGTCACGCGACGACAGCTGGGCGGCAGCGTCCCCTGCCAGACCCAGAAAGCCTGCTCGGCGGTGTAGACGCTGCGGTCGGGGCGGCGTTCCCTTCGTGCCGCCTCGCTCACGGGTTGAGCCGCGGCGGGAAAGTCCGTCGGCGTAACCACAAGCCTGGCTACCGGCGGGCCTGGGTGAGGTAGCACGGGGTAATGAACGACAGGCTGATCACGCGGTCGAATCGTGTCAGGTTTCCCTCGATGCGGGCTCCGTCAGGTGCGGTCCATTCGAATCCTGACGGTTGGGGGTCGTTCTGCCCGGTCCGCCGATGGCCTGGCAGGCCGGTGAAGCCGTACCGTCCGGCCACCTCGCGAAGAGCGGCGTCGAGCGCGCTCCACTGTGTCTCGGAGATCGCGGTGTCGCCAGGCAGCGACGCGGCGCCCGCGCCGTAGTAGCCGCGGCCGTCGGGGGTGTCCGAGGCACACAGGCTGATGCGCGCGTCGAGCAGGGAGTCGCTCGGCGGCCACCGCAACCCCGGCACCGTGGCGGCCGCGGTCTCGGCGAGTTCCTGGTGCAGCTTCTGAAAACGGGCTTTGACGGTCTCGAAGTCCGGTCGTGCTCGCATCGCCGCGATCCGCTGTTCCCGATCGGCGGCGGACTTCGCCTCCTGTGCCACGGTGTCCGGGGCGGCGCCGAGGACGGAGCAGGAGTATCCACAGCCCGCGAGAACCAGCAGCCATGCGGCCAGGACCCACGGCGCCGTCCGGCGCCGGCGGCGCAGCGCGATCCAGCCGCCGACAGCGCCGCACACCACGGCCACGACTGTCGCCACCATCGGCATGGCGCCGACCAGATCCTGTTTCCCGCAGATCGCCTCGAAGTTCTCGCACGGGAAGGGCACCACCGCCACCGCCAGACTCGTGAGCAGCGTGGCACCCAGGCCGAAGCACACCAGCGCGGCCAGCCCGCACCCCAGCGACCATCCACGGCGGCGAGTTCGCGGCTGCTCGGCTGTGCCGCTTTCGCTCTCCCTGTCCACGCCTCCGACAGTAAGATCATCGACCAGGGCGCCCAAGCGGGAAACTACTCAACCCGCTCGATCGAACCGACGATCATTTCGCGCGATGTCGACGAGATCCAGTCCTGGTTCGACGCCCCGGCCTGGCACCTGCGTTCGCCGGGACTGACCACTGTTCCACGGTGTTCCGGCTACCGGAAGCAGGGGGCGTCCCGCTGGGAATCGGCGCCGACAGATACGCCGGTACCATCCGCAGAACCCCGACGATCATCGGCTTCCCGGACAACTACGTCGAACCACGGCCGCCAAGCCAGCCGTGATGGTCACGATCGGGCACGATGTCCGGGTGACTGTAGCCATCGACACGCGAGCGGGCACGAACGTCGAGTTGCTCTACTTGACAGTTGATCTCGGCGAGCGACCGTTGTTGAACACTGTCAGCGCGAACGCGGCAGCCCTCTCGACCTTGGCCGCCTACGCGTCCAACCTGACTTCTTCGGCTTTGCCCGAGCGCTGGTCGCATGAATCCGGCCTGCGTATAGTGCGCACTTCCTTGGCAAGCCCTTGGGTGACGGTGATTTCCGACCTTGCGGCGAACTCGCGCCCGCTCGGATACGGGGTGGCTGGGCTATACGGCCTGCATCGGCTCCTTCAGATCGTGATGAACTGGCAAAATCACCGAGCGGACCTTGCCGAACGCCATCTGCACCTTGAGGCTCTACGCGACGCCATGCTCAGGGAAAGTGTCCTGAAGCGCCCCGAATCCTTCGGCTCAGAGTCCAGGAGCACAGGTGAGCAGTCCGCGGTCAGCTTTACCCACGCTGGCCCCGTTACTGGGGAGCCCGAACCAGGTCAGCCTTACGACTCCCAAGCAGACGAAGCGCAGCAGCATTTAGACTCCGCGACGGCCGCTGGGCAGGAACTAGGGCAGATCACAGCAGTGGAGATGATCGCTCCTGACGATCCACGGGCGACCGGAACGTAAATCCAGCAGGCTCACGAAGACACGCAATCCGGTGGCCGCAGGCCTGCCTCATTCCCGAACGCGAAACCGCAGCGCATCCAGCGATCACACACAGTTATCCTCGCGAAGCCGAATAAGCGACCCATCAGCTGGCGAGCCCTAGGCCAGAGCATCCACAAAGACTGAGACAGCCGGGGAGACCGGCATCGCCCTTAAAACGGGTAGCCACAGTTCAGAGCTACGGCCGGTGCTCTGGACCGCCCAGTTCCACTGAGGACCGACAGCACCGCTCTGAGCACGATATTCAGGCGGAACATCGGACACGTTCTGTTACATACGCGGGTTCGGTGACGACACAGCTGGGTGGGAGGTGCTGGAGGAATGCGCGGTGAGCGTGCGGTCCAGATGCGCTAGGAGCCCCGGACGGCCGTCGTCGACGACCTCGACGGCCGGACGCACTCGCTGAGATATCCCGGAATCGCGATCGCCCGCCGCCACGACGGGCGCCTGATCGGCGAGGCCTGGCTGCCGGTCGGCGCCGAGGAGGCCACCGACGCCGACGACGAGGCCCTGATCGCGGCGCTGCGTGCCGCGTGGCTGTGGCGCCGGTCAGCCGCCTGACGCCCCTGCGGCGGGGGTCGCAATTTTTGTGCTACCTGCCGCACGAAGAGTGCGCCCTCCGTAGACTCCCGTGGATCACCCGTTCGCGAAGGAGGCTGGCTCATGGCGATGGCGCTGTCGGTGCGGTTCGAGCTGAAGGACGAGGCCGCGGCGGCCGGGTTCGACGAGCTGGTCGCGAGGACCGTGCCGCTCATCATCTCCGAGGAACCGGGGACGCTGGAGTACCGCGTGCATACGGTCGACGATGCGCCGCTGTCCCGGTTCTTCTACGAGCTCTACGCCAGCCCCGAGGCCTTCGAGGACCACGAGCGGCAGCCGCACGTCCAGGCGTTCCTGACAGAACGCGAGCTGTACGTGGCGAGCTACCGGGTCGAACGTCTCATCCCCACCGGCGGCAAGGACTTGATCTCAGGTGACTGAGGACCAGCGCAAAGTCGGGGCCGCGATCGTCGCCAAGCGACATGAGCTGGGACTGTCGCAGAAGGCGTTCGGCGAGCTGATCGGGAAGTCGGAATCCTGGGTAAGCCAGGTCGAGCGGGGCACCCACACCCTCGACCGCCTGTCCGAGCTGCTCAGGATCTCCGAGGCACTCGAGATCCCCATCTCCGACCTCACGCCGTCGTTCGTGACCGCCGCGCCGAACAAGCCCTTGGCGGTCAGCGAGCTGGCGATGGCGCTCATCCTCAGCAGCGGCCTCCGGTTCGGGTTGCGCCGCCCCGGGGACCCCAAGCCGCGGACCCGTCAGGATCCGGCGGCGCTGATCGACCAAGCGGCGCAGGCCTGGGAGCTGGTACACGGCTCCTCCTACGAAGCACTCGCCGAACGGCTGCTCGACCTGCTCCCCGACCTGGAGACCGCAGTCCGCGCCGACGACCGCGCACCGACGCAGGCGTTGCACGAAGCGCTGGCCACCGCGTATCACGCGGCCGCCGCCGTGCTGTCGAAACTGGACGAGTCCGCTGCCGCGTGGGTGGCGGCGGATCGGGCCCTCGGCGCGGCCGAACGCGCCGGCGACCCGATGCTGGTGGCCGCGGGCGCGTTCCGGCTGACCCTCGCCTTCCAGTCGGCGCGCTCACTGGACCTCGCGCAGGCGACCGCGCAGAGCGCCGACGACGCGCTGACGGGCTTCGACGCCGCCGATCCCGTCGTGGTGTCCCTGCGCGGTGCGCTGAACCTGCAACTGGCGGTTATCGCGAGCCGCCGCGACGACGCCGAGCGGGCCTACGGTCACCTCGATCTGGCACGCGGGCTGGCCGAGCGGAACGGGACGGACCGCAACGACCACGGCACCGAGTTCGGGCCGGCGAACGTCGGTGTGCACGAGGTGTCGATCGCGCTGGCGCTCGGCGACGCCGGACGCGCGCGACGCGTCGGCGACGCCCTCGACGCCACCAGCCTCTCGCCGGAGCGGCGGGCACGGCTGCTGATCGACCTGGCCCGCGCGCACGCGCAGGCCCGGACGCTGGCGAAAGTCGTCGCCGCGCTGACCGAGGCCGATGACCTGGCGCCGCAGCAGGTTCGTGCCCACCCGGCTGTGCGCGCCCTCCTGCGCGACCTGGGCGAGACCGCGGCCGCGACCGAGGACGAGGGATTCGCCGAGCTCAAACGGCGCCTCTCCACTACTCCCATCGAGTGAACGCAATTTTTCTACTAGACCCGCAAAATAGTTGCTAGTAGCGTCGCCTTCCGGAAACGGGAGGTGACGCTACGTGCTGACGCTGTCGCTCACGCGCCCCCAGACAGGCGCCGCGAACGTCCGGATCGCCGACACGGTGCCGCACCGGGCAGGGCATCCGGCGGTGTCCTCCCCAGGCACCCGGCGCGCGCCACGAGATCTCGCGCTAATCCAGGCGGGCGCGGCGGGCGAGGTCGCACAGGAACGGCGGCGCGTCCACACGTGCGCTCCTCGAAGTGGCCGCCGCGGTGCAGGCGCCCGGAGGCACCGGTCATGACCCTCGCTGCCGCCGTCCCGTCGTCCTGCGCGGTGACACCGCAGAACGACGGCGCGCCAAGGACAACACCGCACGCGGAGGACCTGCCGCGCGGCCTGACACATCCCTTTGAGGCCCGGGTCCGGACCGCGCTGTTCCTGCACGGCTACACCTTCACCTGGACCCTCGGCGACACCTGGATCGCCGTTCAGGAAGGCCGGGTCGCGAACGCGAATAGGCGCGACGTGATCGTCACCGACCCGCTGCCCCACATCCCGATGCAACTCGGCCGCCACAACGTGATCGGCAAGATCCCAGCCCCCGACGGGGACTGGGACAACTTTCCCGCCGCTGCCGCCGAGAAACTCCACGCCGCCGCCACGAACTGGGTGTCCCGCCACGGCGCCCGCTGAGACCGCTCGCGCACGCCGACAGTTCGACGAGGAGAACGGATTCCATGGCCGACAACGCAACCACGGTCGTTCACGGTGACGGCGTGGCCGCGCGCGTCTTCGAACACCAGCGGATCTGGCGCCTGACTCAGGAGGCCTTCACCACCGCCGCCGCGCTGATCGCCGCCCACGAACCCGCGCCCGAGGTCGTGGTCGGCATCGCGCGCGGCGGACTCCCGTTCGCCCGGGCACTCGCCGAGGCCTACCGGGTGCCGATGGCCGCGGTGGCCGCCCGGCACAACCACAGCGACGAGGTCCACCTGCCCGCCACCGGCCAGGTCGAGCTGCCCGGCGAACCCGGCGCCGACCTGCTCGCGTATCGCGGCGCCCGATTCCTTTTGGTCGACGACATCTGCGGCACCGGAGCCACCTACCGCGCCGTCCTGCCCTGGCTGGCCAACCATCTCGACCCGGCCGGGGTACGCACCGCCGCGCTCTGCCGCAGCGAAGCCTCGACCTTCACCCCGGACGCCTGGGTCTGGGACACCCTGGACTGGGTCGTCTTTCCCTGGAACACCCAGACCTCCACCACCGAGGACCTGACCCCTCCGGCCCGTCCCCGCATCGCCCGCCCGCACTGACCGACCCGCGCCGAGCGGGACGAGACCCGATCAGCGCCCGCACCGTCGAATTCCCCACCCCGGGCGTGCCTGGCCGCCGTCCGCTTCGCCGATCCGATGGGAGAACCACGATGACCACAGCGCCGCTGCCCGAGCAGTACCGCACCCGCCCGGGAACACCGATGGTCGGCCCCTACAGCGCGAACCAGATGGACGACTTCTACCTGGCCCTCAGTCAAGGGGAGGCGAAGTCCTCAGGGCTGATGAACCTCATGCAGCACCTGATCTTCGCCGAGAACTGCGGGCAGGGCGCGCGGGTGCTGGACGTGTGCTGCGGGCGGGGACTCGCGCTGCCGCTGCTGTGCAAGTACGCACCCGGCATCGCGGCCTACGTCGGCCTGGATATCAGCACCGCCAACATCGACGAGGCCCGCGAGCGCATCGACGCCCTGCACGGGATCTACGGTGACCGGTTTCCCATCGAGCTGCTGGAAACCGATGTGGCCGAACCGTGGCCCGAGCTGGCCCCGTTCGACCTCGCGCTCTACACCTCCGCCCTGGAACACCTGCCCTTCGAACTCGGGGTGCAGAGCCTGCGCCACACCGCCGACGCGCTCGCGCCGGGCGGGGTGCTGTACCTGTCGACCCCGGCCGCGGTCGGTCCCCCGCCGCGGCCGTTGCAGTACCGGGTCCACGTCTACGAATGGTCCCGCGAGGAAATCGAGAAAACCCTCACCGACGTCGGCCTCGTCGTCGAGGACGTGATGGGGCTGCTGCCGCCCGAACCCGACGTCGTCGCGAGCGCGCTCGCCGCTCGCTACGGCGACCCCGCCGCCGCCTGGTACCGGGACCTGGCCGCCCGCGTCCCGACGGCGGTGCTGAACACTGTGTCGTCCGTCGCCGTCCCGGACGTGGCCACCGAAGTGTTCTACGTCTGCCGGAAGCCGGCATGACCGGCGCATCCACGTCCGGCGCGGGGCCGGTGTGGATCAGCGTGGAGGGCGTCAACGGGATCGGGAAGACCACCGCCGCGCGAGCGATCGCTCGCCGGGTAGGCGCGCGGTGCTTGCTGCTGGACGAGCTCACCGACCACTCCGACGGCGGCGGCTTCGCCCGCAACGTGATCGCCGCGCTGAGCGCCCGGCACGATCCGTTCCTGCGGACCGGGCACCCGGCCGCGGAAACCCTCGCCCTGCTGGCCTTACAGCTGCGCAAAACCGAGCGGCTCACCGCGACCGGCACCGCCGGCGCCGAGATCGTGCTCGAAGACCGCGGGGTCGACTCCGTCGCGGCCTACCAGGCCGCGATCCTCGCCCAGCAGCATCCCGGTGTCTCCCTGATCGAGCTGGCACAGCACCTGCTGGGAAGCACCCGGCCCTGGCGGCGCCATCCGGACGTGACCATCCTGCTCACCGGCGACACGGCGGTGTGCGCGCGGCGCTTCGCCGACCGGATCGGGCGGCCCCTGACCGCTGGGGATCTCGCGCTGCTGACGCAGATCGACGCCGTGTACCGGCGGATGGCCGACGATGAACCCGCGCGCTACACCGTTCTGGACACCACCGGCTGGGGACCCCATGAGGTCACCGACGCGGTCGGCGAGGTCGTGGTCTCCGTGCTGGATCGGCGGTCCGCCGGTGTCTCGTGACGTCACCTTGCTGTGGGCACTACGGTCCCCGTGCGCGTTCGCGTGCCCGCACTGCTATTTCGGCACCATCGAGGAGCACAAGACCGCTCCGCCTGATCGGGCCGGAGTCCTCTCCCACCTGGCGCGCACCGACCTGTCGCTCGCCGCGCTGACGGCGTTCGCCCGGACCCTGCCCGGGTCCGATGTGCAGCGGGTGGTCATCGCCGGGGGCGAACCGCTGGACTGGCCCGGCGCGCTGGAGGTCGTCGCGCTGATCAAGGACGCGGGCTGCGAGGTCGTGATCGCGACCAACGGCATCCCGCTCACCCGGCCGCAGGTGACCGAGCGGCTCGTGGATCTCGGCGTCGACGGCGTGTCGGTGTCGCTCGACCACGCCGACCCCGAGGTCAACGACCGGATGCGGCCCTCCCGGTCGGGCCGGTTTGGCTACCACGACGTTCTCGCCGGTATCGGTGCCCTGCGGCGGGCGCGCGGGTCGCGGCGCGCGCCGAGGATCGGGATCTACACCGTCGTCACCCGCGAACACCCGCAGGCGATCACCGAGATGGCGGCGCTGGCCGCCGAGTCCGGTGTGGACTACTACGTGCCGCAGCCGATCTCGCTGCCACCGGATCACGCACTCGCCGCGCGCATGTGCCACACCCCCGGCGATGTCGCCGCCGTCGGCGCGCACCTCGACCGGCTCTACCGGCATCCCCAGGGGCTCGCGCTGCCCGATTCCTCGTACGTGCACAGGTTTCTCGCCTCCATTTCCACTCAGGACAGCGGGAAGGTCCCCGGCTGCTTCGGCGGAGCGCGGCTGTTCTTCATCCAGCCCGACGGGTCGCTGTGGGACTGCCCGTCCGACCGGAGGATCGCCGCGACCCCGCCCGAGCGCCGGCGCAGCATCCGCGGCGCGGACGCCCGTGACCTGTTCGCCGACCGGCCGCCGTGCACCGACTGCATGTTGTTCAGCCGCGACTGCGTGAACATGTGGCCGCTCATGGGCATGCCTCGCCTGCTCGACGTGGAGGTGGCCCGGTGACGCTTCCCGTGATTCCCGACCGGCCGCTGCCCTTGGCGGAGACGCTCGGTGCGGTGGTCAGGCTGATGCCGGACCCGAGCGGCGGGGACGCCGTCGAACGGCTGGAACGCGACCTGGCCGTAGCCTTCGATGTTCCGCACGCGGTGGCGGTCTCGTCCGGCACCGCGGCCCTGCACGCCGCGCTCGCCGCGTGTGGCGTCGGGCCGGGCGACGAGGTGCTCGTGCCCGCGCTGACGGTGGTCATGACCGTGGCGCCGCTGCACATGCTCGGCGCGACACCGGTGTTCGTCGACAGCGACCCCGCCACCCTGGACCTGGACTACACCGACGCCGCACGCAAGATGACCGCCCGGACCCGCGCGATCCTGCCGGTCCATCTCTGGGGCCGGATGGGCGATCCCGCCGCCCTCACCTGGTTTGCCGCCGAGCACAAGCTCACGATCGTGGAGGACGCCGCGCAGGCCGCCGGAACCGTCCACAGTGGAATCCGGGCGGGCACGGCCGGAGAGGTCGGCTGCTTCAGCACCAAGGACGGGAAGATCCTCTGGAGCGGCGAAGGCGGCTTCCTGCTCACCAGAAACCGCACCATCGCCGCCTACGCGACCGCGTTCCGCAACCACTGGGCCACGGCCCCGCCGGGAGAAGCGCCGCTGAGCCGGTTCGCGACCAACTCCCGGCTCGCCGCGCCGCTAGCCGCGTTCGCCCAGGCCAACACCCGCCGCCTCGACGCCCTCGTGCGCCGGCGCCAGGCCCAGACCCGCTACCTGCTCGACGCGCTCTCCGGCGTCCCCGGACTCGTTCCTCACGCTCCCGGCCCGCACGAGCACTGGAACGGGTACGCGCCCCTGCTGCGCATCGACCTGCCGCGCCCGCGCGCGTTCGCCGAGCACCTCGCCCAGCGCGGAGTGCCGAACTCCACGGGCTCCTTCCGGCTGATCCCGTGCGACACCCGGCCGCTGTTCCGGCCGCCGCGGCGGCCGTGCCGCGGCGCCGCCGAGATCCTCGATCACACCCTCGCGGTCACGCTCACCGAGCACGACACCGAGCCCGTTCTCGACCAGTACGCCGCCGTCATCGCCCGGGAGGCCAGCGCATGGACCACCTGACCGGCACCTCGCCCCCCGCGACTGTCCCCGCCCCGCCGACGGCGCTGCTCGAAAGCCGCGACGCCCCGGCCGCGACCACGGTGCGCTGCGGTCGGGGAGCGCTGATCGCGATCGACGGCGTCACCGGGGTCGGCAAGACCTACCTGACCGGCCACGCCCTGGACGGCCTCCCCGATCCGCCGCTCACACTCGCCGGGTTCTCCCAGCCTGCGCGCACCGCCCCCGGGCTGGGGACAGGGCTGCTGCGCGCACTTCGTGACGCCAGCGGCGGGGATCCGTTCCTGCGCGGCGGCACCCCGCTGGCCGAAACACTGACCCTGCTCGCCATCAAACGGCACGACTTCGACCTCGTCCTCCCGCGCCTCGCGCTCGGCCGCGCCGTCCTCGAAGGCCGCAGCGTCGACACCACCGCCGTGTGCCAGGCCCTGCTGCTGCACCCCGGCGATCCCGGCGCCGCCCTCGACACCGCGACCGCCCTGCTGAGCCTCGCGAGCTTCTACCGTCCCCCGCCGGACCTGACGATCCTGATCACCGACGACCCCTGCCACGCCATCACCCGCACCCAGCACCGCGACCACTACGTCCTCACCCGCGACCAGGCGGCCTACCTGCGGGACGCGAGCACGCTCTACGAACAGCTCGCCGCCACCGACCCGGCCCGCTACCGGGTGCTGGACCGGCGGGTCACCGGCGCCCGGGAGGCGGCCGAGCAGATCCGCACCTGGATCACCGACGCCGCCACCGGCCTGCCCTGCCTGCGGGAACCCTGGACCGGCCCGGCCGCCCCCTGCCTCTGCTGCGGTCACGCCAGCCCGGCGGATCCGGCATGACGACGCCGACCCCGGCCCCGGCGGGCGCCGCGCCCAGCGCCGCGTGCGGGTGCGCCCCGGCGATCCCCGACGATGCCGACGCGGTGATCTTCGACTTCGACGGCACCCTCGCCGACACCACCGCCCGCTACGAGCACGCCCTGCGGACCGCGCTGAACGAATTCGGGGTCGAGCTCGACCCCGCCTGGTACCGCCGTCACCTCGGGCTGTCCATCCACGACCTGCTCGCCCAGCACCCCGGCACCGGCGGCCTGCCGCACGAGGAGATCGTCCGCCTCTCCCGCGCCCGGCTGCTGGCCACCGTCCGCACGCTCACGCCGAACCCGTGTGTGCTGGCGCTGCTGCGCGCGGCCCGCCAGACAGGACTCGCGTGCGCCGTGGCCTCCGGTGCCGTCCGGGTCCTGCTCGAACCCGGGATCGCCGCGCTCGGCCTCACCCGCGAACTGCCGGTTGTCGTGGCCCGCGACGATGTCGCCTGCGGCAAGCCCGCCCCCGATCTGTACCTCACCGCCGCCCGGAAGCTCGGTATCCCGCCGCGGCGGTGCCTGGCCGTCGACGACGCCCCCGACGGCATCGCCGCCGCCCGCACAGCCGGAATGCGCGTTATCGAGGTCCGCGACGGCCACCTGTCCCCCACCGACACCGGTGCTGTTCCTTCCCGGCCACGACAGCAGGGAGCCTGATGTCCGTCCTGCATTCGACCAAGGACCTGCGGATCGTCCGGCCACCCACGCCGGAGAAGACCGGGGTCGGGATCTTCGACTACACCGACCACTACACGGTCTTCCACTACGGCCGGATGCCCGACACCATTCCCGGCAAGGGCGAGGCGACCTGCCGGATGGCCGCCGCCACCTTCGCGATGCTGGAGGCCGCCGGGGTCCGCACCCACTTCCGCCGCGTCCTGCCACCGACCCGGATCGAGTTCGACCTCGCCCGCGACCCCGCTACGACCGGCGGGCCCCCGACCGCGCGCGACCGCGCCCATCTGCTGCCCATCCAGGTCATCGTCCGTACCCAGCTGCCGCAAGGAAGTTCCGTCCATCGGCGCCTGGCCACCGGCGCCACCACCCTCGCCCAGCTCGGTCTCACCACGCTTCCCGCGCCGGGAGAACCGCTGCGGGAACCGATCGTCGAGTACGCCACCACCCGCGACCCGGTCAACCGGTTCCTCGACCCCGCCGACGCCCAGCGGCTGACCGGCCTGGACACCGCGCGCTTCAGTCTCCTGCGCCGCACCGCGCTGACGGTCACCCGGCTGCTGACCCGGCACGCCCGCGACCGCGGCATCACCTACGCCGACGGGACATTCGAGTTCCTCATCGACCATCACGGCAGCCCGGTGCTCGCCGACAGCCCCGGCACTCCGGACGAAAGCCGCCTGCTCGCCGCCGGCGTGCACTGCGGCAAACAGCTGCTGCGCAACTGGTACACCCGCAACCACCTCGCCATCCCGGTCACCCAGCTCATCGCCGACCGTGTCCCCCGCGACCAGTGGCCCCGGCCCGCCCGGCTCCCACCCGAGTTCCTGCCGGTGATGAGCGACCTCTACCAGGCACTCGCCGACACCTGGACCGACCAGCCTCGCGGCGACGCGCCGGACCTGCCCGCCGCCGCACGTCGCGCCGCCGGCCTCATCGACACCCACCGGCCCAGCGCGACACCGGGAGCGGCGACATGATCACCCCGGCACACCGGACACCGTCCGGCACGGAGCACGCGGCAACGGAGGACGGCATGGGCGGCCTGACCACGGATCCGGCGTTCCTCGACACCACCTACGTGGTGATCGACTTCGAGTCCGCGACACCGCGCGGGTATCCGGCCCAGCCCATCGAGGTCGCCGTCCGCGCGCTCCGCTACGAGAACCGCGCGTGGATCACGGCCGGCCGATTCCACTCGCTGATCAGGCCGCCCGCGTTCGCGCCCGTCACCTCCGCCACCGTGCCACCCGGTGTCACCGCCGACGAGGTCCGCGCCGCGCCCGAGCCGCCGGAGGCGATGGGCGCCCTCGACCGGCGCTTCACCGCAGACCGCCGCTACCTGCTGGTGGCCCAGCACGCGGCCACCGAAGCGAACCTCATCCACCAGCAACGCGACCACTGCCCGGCCCTGGCCCGGATCGACCTGCTCGACACCATCCCGCTGGCCAAACACCTCCTGCCCGGCCTCCCGGCCTACAACCTCGACACCCTCCTGCGGCACTTCGCCATCCTCTATCCCGCCGACCGGCACCGCGCCACGGCCGACGTCGACGTCACCACCGACGTCTTCACCCGCCTCATCACCCTCGCCGACGAGTCCGCGCGCATCACCGATCTCGCCGCGCTGCTGAAGATCGCCGGACGCACAGCCACCCTGAACCAGCCCGAACACCACGGACTGTTCGACCTCTAGTCCACTTCGGACAGTCCGCACACGACCCACCGGAAGGACAACGCTCATGCCGACGAGCGCGCCACAGCACGAGCCGGAACAGGTCCCGTTCTGGTTCGATCCCGTGTGCCCGTGGGCGTGGATCACCTCCCGCTGGCTGCTGGAGGCCGAACAGGTCCGGCCGGTGCGCGCCGACTGGCGGCTCATGTCCTTGGCCTACCTCAACCTCGTCCAGCGCGACGCCAACCAGCTCGACGAGGGCTACCGGGACTTCATGGGCACCGCCTGGGGACCGATCCGGGTGTGCGCGGCCGCCGCCCACCACCACGGGCCCGGGATCCTCGGGCCGCTCTACACCGCCATCGGCACCCGCCTGCACACCCAGCGCCGCCGCGAGGACCCCGCTGTCATCCCCGACGCCCTCACCGCCACCGGCCTTCCCGCATCCCTCGCCGAGGCCGCCGCGACCACCGAGTTCGACCAGGCCATCATCACCTCCCACCACGAGGCGTTCGACGAGGTCGGACTCGACGTCGGCACACCCGTGCTGCGCATCCGCGGCACCGCGCTCTTCGGACCCGTCGTCACCCCCGCACCCCGCGGTGAGGCCGCCGGACGACTCTGGGACGGCCTCACCGCGATCGCCGCCACCGAAGGCTTCTTCGAACTCAAACGCACCCGCACCCGCAAACCCAGCTTCGACTGACCCGCCGCCTGCACAGCCCGGCGCACGCGCGCGGTCTTCCAGCCGCCGTATCCCCTTGACCAGTAAGGAAACACACCGTGGACACCGCGACAGCCCAGTTGCCGGACGGCAAGTTCGAGATCGGCAAGACCTTCACCTTCGAGGCAGGACACCGGCTTACCGGCCTGCCGCCCGAGCACAAGTGCTCACGCCAGCACGGCCACAGCTACACCGTCGAAATCATCCTCACCGCCACCACGTTGCAGGCCCCCGGCTTCGTCACCGACTTCGCCGACCTCGACCCGGTCAAACAGTTCCTCGACCGCACCCTCGACCACCACAACCTTCCCGACGTCCTGCCCATCGAACCCACCTCCGAACTGCTCGCCCAGTACCTCGCCGGCTGGTTCCTCCAGCACGTCGAACCCACCATCCACGGGGAGCTGATCGCCGTCCGGGTCCGCGAAACCGGCCGCAGCTGGGCCCAGTTCACCGTGGACCGCCCATGACCACACCCCGCACGCTCCCCCTCGCGCCCGCACACCCAGGCGATCGCGCCCGGCTGATCGTCGCGGAATGCTTCGGGATCCAGACCCCGACCTTCCAGGGCGAAGGCCCCAGCTGCGGGCAACCGGCCCTGTTCATCCGGCTGTCCCGCTGCAACCTCACCTGCGCCCGCTGCGACACCAAGTACACCTGGGACTGGACGACCTACGACCCCCGCGCAGAATCGACCCGGCGCAGCGGCGCCGACCTCGCCGACTGGGCCACGACGTCGCCGGTCGATCTCGTCGTCATCACCGGCGGCGAACCGCTCATCCAGCAACGCGGGCTCATCCCCGTCGTCCACCGCCTGCTGGAGTCCGGCAAACGCATCGAGGTCGAGACCAACGGCACCCTGCCGCCCGACCCCGCGCTGCTCGTCGAGGGCGTCACGTTCAACGTCTCCCCCAAACTCGCCAGCTTCGGCGTCGACGAACGCCGCAGCATCATCCCCCACGCCCTGGACGCCTTCGCCGCCTCAGGCCGGGCCGTCTTCAAGTTCGTCGCCTCCACGCGTCCCGACCTCGACCGCATCGCCGACCTCGCCGACACCCACCACCTGGCCCCGATCTGGGTCATGCCCGAAGGCGCCAGCGACACCGAGATCGCCGCCCGGACCCGCGACCTCGCCGGCGCCGTCGCCGCCCGCCGCTGGAACTTCACCACCCGCCTGCACATTCACGCCTTCGACGGCGCCCGCGGCCGCTAACGACACATTCACTCACGCGGGCCCCTGTTTCAGGCGCCCCGCCTGCGCGACGCGTGGCGCCATCGTCCCGCGCGCCGGCGACTAGTACAGTGCGCGGACCTTCCCTTGCACCCAAGTCGCTGATCACGGGATGCGGGTCGTGCTCGTCGTAGCCCACGACAGGCAAACGAAGCCGCCGCCCGCGACGCGAACCCCGAACAGCCGAAAGCGTCCCGTGCCGATCACCGACACCGACATCCGCGCCGCCGTCACCACCCACCTCGACCATCATCCAGGCGACGCAGCGGCCCTGACCGAACCGCTCACCCTGCTCGGCCAAGGCACCGATTTCGCCTCACGCCGGACTTTTCCCATGCACGTCACCGTCGGCGCGCTCCTGGTCCGCCGCAACACCCACATCCTGCTCATCGACCACCGCGCGTACGGGATCAAGCTCCAACCCGGCGGGCACCTCGAACCGACCGACACCAGCCTCACCGACGCGGCGCTACGCGAACTCATCGAAGAAACCGGCGTCGACCGCCACAAGATCACGCTGGCGTCGACGATCCCCGCCTACGTCGAATACGGCGCGGTCCCCGCCAGGCCGAGTAAAGACGAGCCGCCCCACTTCCATCTCGACATCGGCTACACCTTCACCACCATCGATGGTGAGATCGGGCGCTTGCAAGACGTCGAGGTAACCGGCGCCTCCTGGCACACCCTCGCCGACGCCGAACAACAACTAGGGCGCCGCATCACCCGAGCCATCGGCGCTCCCGCGCGTTCCGGCTGACCCCAGCACGACACTTACATGACCTTCAGCAGGGAAGGCCGATCGTCTCGGCAGGTTGCGCTGCACGCGGGGATTCGGTCCGTGGTCCGCGCTCGGGGCCCGCCGCGCCGCGACGGTCATCGGTCCATCTCCGGCACGTCTGCATAGGCCACAGTGGGCTGTCACAGTCGCGGCGACAGCGCGAACGGGCGAGCGGGGAGAACGCACGATGGAGCAGAAGAGCGGCATGACCGCGCCTTCCAGACTGGCGGTTGAGCTGAGCGGGGCACTGATGGTGACACTGATCCTGACCGCATGCACACCAGGACCAGCAGACACTCCACTTCCGGGGCCCACGGCGACCCGGACGATCGGGCTAACGACAACAAAGCCGCCGTACGCGGGCGCGCCCGCGGTGCGTGACCCGCTTCCGGCCACAGTGGTCGCCGGTGATCCGTGCACGACGGCTCTTACCCCTGAGCAGGTGAAGCAGGTACTGGATACCGGGGTCACCGGGAAACGTGACCCCGGGGAATGGCCAGGGCCGACCTGCCTGTGGGAGAACCCGGTGACGGCGCGGACGATCAGGGTCGCCTACGCGACGAAGCGCCGCGACGGCCTGAGCGCGGTGTATCCCTCGACAAGCCCGGACGAAGGAGGGGTCTGGCGGGAGCTGATCGTCGCCGGATTCCCGGCGGTGGCCACCACGCGCGATCCGCAATGGCACTGCACGGTCACACTCGGCCTGGCCGACGACGTCTCGGCGGAGGTTTCGCTTATCGGGCGCACCGACAACCGTGGTGACTGGTGCAAGGACGCCGAGAAGACAGCCGAGCTGGTCGTCCGCACACTGAAGGACCGAGCCGGACGATGACGGCACCATCGTCCCGCCCGCCGCCCGACTGCACTGGATAAGGATTCGTCCGGCACGGCTCGTGCTAACGCAGTCACAAGGTGGCCCGGTAGGACGCGCGGCATGATTGTGCCCATGGCAGCCGTAGCACCGACGATCGTGGCGACCTCGATGGGACTCAACCGCGCTCGCGCGCCGTGGCAACCCGGACCGGCTTTCGCTCACGCCGCCGATCTGGCCCGCCCGGACGGCACACCACGGCTGTGCGTGCTGACCACCGCCGGACCGGACGCGGAGCAGCCCGCCCTCCGCGCCCGTTTCCGGGCGGCCTTCGCCGACGACCGCTACGGGCTGTCCGTGCTCGGCTCGCTCGACGACCCCGGCGTCGACGACATCGGCGCCCACCTCGCCGCCCAGGACGTCATCTGGGTCGACCGCGGCAACCTCGCGACAGCGCTCAAGGCGTGGCGGGACCACGGCGTCGACGCGATCCTCCGGGACTGCTGGCGCGCGGGTGTCGTGCTGGCAGGCGAGAGCGCGGGCAGCCTCTGCTGGTTCGCCAACGGAATCACCGACTCCTCCGGCACACTCGGCCCGTACTCGAACGGTCTCGGATTCCTCCCGTACGCCAACTGCGTGCACTACGCGGACCGCCGCGACGAGTTCCACCGGATGTTCGCCAACGGGGACGCCAGCACCGGGTACGCCACCGACACGGGCGCGGGCCTGGTGTTCCAGGGCGAGAAGATCGTCGCGATCAGTGACCGCAAGAACGCCGGCGCCTACCGGATCCAGCGCGCCGAAGACGGCACCGTCACCGAGACCGCCTTGACAGTGGAGAGGCTCAAGCGGGTCTAGCACCGCCGGCCCCGACCCCGGTGCACCTGGTGGGACGTGCGACGGGTACAAGAAAGGTGCGGACTCCCCATAGACGGCAAAGTCGGACCACAGACCTGGCGATGCTTGCGCCGGGGCGGCGAAGTCTGATCAGCGTACGGAGTCCACGACGGGCGCCCGCTCCCGTCGTGGACATCCATCCGAGGAAGACACCCCACCTCATCGCCAGCGCGGTGATCCAGTCGAGGTACCTGCCTGCAGGATCGCGCAGGGTTGCACCACGCGATGGTTTCGTCTTGCGTCGTGATCAGGTCGGCGCCGCCGACCGCCTCCAGCAGCCACGGCATGGCCCACGACTCGGCTACACACCTCCCCTCGCCCACACCGGCTTCCCCTCCGCTCAACGCGGAACCGTTCCCGTTCACGGCCGCGTACCCGACCAGATCTGCTCCCTGGTCGCCGTGGCCTCAGAGATCGAGGCCGCTGTCGGCGACGACGCCCAGATCCGGGAACAGGCTGATCTCCGCGACGATCGTTTCGATCACTGTCTGGCCGGACACGACACTGCTCTCCGTCGACGCCCGTCAGTTCCCGCAGTCGCGCATCCACGTGCAACTCGACGAGGGTCTCGAAGTGGACGATCTCGCCATCGCGAACAACGACGACGGCTAACGGCTAGGCCTATTGGCCGTCAAGTCACCGCCCCGCCAGGGCGTTTCGCCGAGCGTAGACCGAGCACACAGGCTGACGACGTCGCCCCCGATGAGGTGCGATGACCGACCAGAACAGTGTCCCCCGCGGAATGCGCAACCCGGCCGGCCGGGATCGTGGGCGCCAGAAACTGTCGGATGGAGCCACTAGCGTGGCGCGTGTGCCCGCCCACACCATCATCAAGCCACCCTTGCCACGTCGCCACCCCGTCCTGGACCACGAGGGCCCTGAGAATCTCTGGCCAGGACTGATCCGATGGGCCCGCGACGAGAAGGTCGCTGCTGACCTCACCAAGGGCAGCAGCGACCACCGATGACCGCCGCCTATTGGGATCGCTACGCCACCCGCACAGCCGCCCCCGACCATGACGACCACTCCGTTCCGGCGCTGGGGTGGACGCAGTATCCCGGCCACGGGCCAGGGGCCGAACTCCTCGGCGACCCGCACTCCACTCTCGAGCTGGGATGCGGCCGCGGTGACGCGGTCGCATCCCTGGCCGGACAAGGGGTCGACGCCACCGGCGTGGACGTCTCCGCCGTGCACTGCGAGCAAGCACGGCACCGCTACGGCACCATCGCGGGCGCGCGCTTCGAGCACACCGACGTACTGGAGTATCTGGCCGCGGCAGACCGGGCCTGGGACGCGATCTACTCGATCTGGGGCGCGCTCTGGTTTCTCGACCCCGCGGTGCTGCTACCGCTCATCCACGAACACCTGACGCCGGGCGGAAGGCTGGTGTTCTCCCACGCTCCCCCGGTTCCCAGCGCCTACGGACGGCAAGGAATGTACGGCGCCGCGTTCACCGCCGAACCCGTGTGGATCTATCGGTGGTCATACGAGCCCGACATGTGGGCGGAGTTGTTGCGCAGCAACGGCTTCGACCACATCCGTGCGCGGGTCGAGCCCGCTCCGGAACCGGGACACCTGGGAACCCTCATCGTGGAAGCTGGGCACGCACACGGATGAAGCGCTGCCAAGAACGGTGAATTCGCCAATATGGCCGCAGAATGTGGCCGCGACTCGGCAGCACTGCGAAGCCGAATCGGCTAAGCGATGCTTCGCGACCTGGTCTACCCCAGAGCGATCACCGCGACGGTAGCGTCGTCGGCCTGGCCATCCTGCGTGTACCGGGCCGCTGCGGCGACGAGCGCATCGGCGAGCGCAGCCGAATCATGGTGGCTGGCCCGGACGAGCGCGGTCATCTGGTCGTGGGTCAGTGCGTCGTGGACGCCGTCGGTGGTGAGCAGGACCAGCCGGTCGTCGGTGAGCACGGTCGGGGCGGTGCCGACGCTGGATCGGGCGAGGGTGACGCGCTGGAGATGGTCTTGGGCGGCGGCCTGGGCCTCGGTGTGTCCTTGGTGGCGCAGCTGCTGGCCGTGGGTGTGGTCCTCGGTCAGACGGTGTAGAACCGCGCCGTCCCACGTGTAGGCGCGGGCGCGGCCGACGTGCACGACGGTCGTCGGGGCTCCCGGCCGGACCACCGCCACCGCGGCGACACCGTCGACGTCGGCGAACCGTTGTCCCGGGTCGGCGATCATCCTGCCCGCGTCCAGCAAGCCTTGCAGCGCGCCGTACCTGGCGGCGTAGCGGGCGGCGGCCTGCGCGCACACCGCCATCGTGGCCGCGGTCTCCGCGCTGGTGCCCTTGCCGTCGACAACGGCGGCCGAGACGGTCCCGGCGGTGGCGTAGTGGGCGACGGCGGCCGCGTCACAATTCCGTGTCCGGCCACCACCGGCCCGGGTGGCCGTGGCGACCGTCGTGGTGCGGCCTCGCTCAACGCGAGGTGCTAGCAGTTCCCACGTTCGGACGGTCGAGGTCGTGCTCGTCATGGTCCTGTCCCTTCGGTTGGCGGCCCGGATATCTGTCCGGGCCGTTGTGCCACCCACTCTGGGGTCGCGGCGTTGCGGAAACCGTTGCGACAAGCGTGGCAGGACAGTGTGGGAACGCTGTTGGATCCGCGTTGGACTCCTGGACGGGGCAGGGCGACACCCGTTTCGGCGCACTGTCCGTGTCGGCGGGCGGGTCGGCGGGAGTTCAGCGATCGCGGGCAGGGCTGGCGCACGCGTCGCCCACGGCAGGTTTTGGACTGGCCCCTGGCAGCGAGGGGGAGGTACTGCCAGGGAACCAGGTTCTTGGAGATCGTCGACTGGACCGGGCCCGTTACCAATCCGCCGCCGGCGCCGTTCTGGCACGGGCTGCCGGACGCGCGTCCTGCGTGCGGCGAACCCGGCTCTGACCCAGATCAGCAGTGCCCGTCCGCGGCGAGCGGGTCGAAGCCGTCTTCCAGGTAGAACGCCGTTCCCGTGCGCTGGGCCTCGATGCAATATCGGAGGCGACGGGCCAGCGGCGGACGAAGCAGGTCCGTCGCCTCGACGGGAGTGCAGAACCTCAAGCTCTTCACCTCTCGGTCCGCTGGCCGCACAGTGGCGATCTGCTCGGAGGAGAGGACCCCGCCGTCAAACACGTGGTTCGCCAAAGGTGGGCGGCCATCTGGTCGTGGCGGTGCCCAGTCTTCGACGAGCAGCCGGCCGATCCGCAGCGTGATGCCGAGTTCTTCTTCGGCTTCGCGGCGAGCGCACGCCCTCGGTGACTCGCCTCTGTTTAATGCGCCGCCAGGGATTTCGTAGACGTCGTCGGTCTGGTAGTTGGTTTCGACGAGCAACACACGGCCGTGCGCGTCCCGGCACAGGACACCACCGCTGCCGATCAACGCCGGAAGTGTGGCGTAGTACTCCGCCGGCGGCAGCCATCCCTGGTTCATGCCTAGCAACGCTACCGAGCCCACCGCGGTGAGCACCTCGTCACGAGCCAGGGTCTTGTGGTGCCCTCAGCCGCTGGACAGTCACCCGGTCGAGGTCCGCGTGACCTCAAGCAGGCACTGATTAGTGTTCTCGAAGTGCTCCAGAAGCGATAATGCGGTCGGTTGTCGTGATGCGGGCGACTTCGTCGCTGTCGAGGGCGGATCAGGGTCATCAGCTCAGCCAGGACTGTCGGGTCGGCGTCGACGACGACACCGAAAGGGTCATCGAGCAGCGGGTGACCGCTGCCGAGGACCTGCACGCGCTCGCCGAGCAGTTCGTGGACCGCGCACTCGCCGACGACCCGGAACTCAAAAAGCTATGGTGCGACGCTGACGACCGGCAACTCTGACAGGACCAGGTCGGCCCACTACGCCACAAGGTTAACGTGGCCGGGCACGAGCTCTACGTCTAGTTCGTTCACCGAGGCTTTGTACGCCTGAGCTGCCCAGAGGCGAGTTCGCTGCGCAGACCGAGGCGTCGATCTCCAGAGGACCCTCGTGACGGATTGTCGAGTATCTGGAACTATCGGCAACGGGAACGCTGCCGGTCGAAGGCCGGTGCGAAGTGAGGGGAGTCAGTCCATGGGCCTGGAAGTCGCGGTGGGATTTTTGATCGCATGGGCGGCGGGGAAGGTACGCCGGGCGGGAAGCCAACTCGATGGTGTGGCCGACGCGGTTGTGGATGCGTCGGCCGTGCGACTGCGGGACGTGCTTCTACGAAAGCTGGGCGGTGACTCCGCGGTAAAGCGTCTGCAACTGGAGGCGGGCGAGACCGGTGACGTCAGTGACCTCACTCGGCAACGAGTCAACTTGGCGATCGAGGACGCTGTCGAGCAGGACCCGCAGTTCGCCACCGAGTTGAAAGCTGCGATTGCGGAAGCAGCGAAAGATGACGACTTCGTTGCCACATACGGCACCACGACGGTGACCGGCACTGCGCATGCCCACGCCACAGGCAGCATCGCCATCGGCGCGGTCGGACGCGATGCCAACCTGGGGCAGGCCCCGGACCCTCGCTAACCGGGGCCCGCGCGAGCCGACCCGCGCGCAGCCCCGCCGACAGTGCAGACGTCGACACCGTGGCGGTTGTCGACGGAGAAAGCTACGCCGTAGCCGGCGGAATTGCTGTCGGAATCGCCGGAAATGTAACCATCTATCAGACCGCCGCAGCGGCATCCACCGCCGTAGTCACCTCTCTAGGGTCCAACACCCGGGGACTGCGTGATCTCTTTGTCGGGCGCGTCGATCAAGTACAGCTGCTGCTCGAACTGCTCAACCCGGAGCCGGCCGTGACGACGGCGGCTTCAGCGGCAGCGGTGTCTGGCATGGGAGGGATCGGCAAGACCGCCCTGGTCACGCATGTCGCCATCGAGGCACAGGACCGAGACTGGTTCCCCGGCGGCGTGCTCATGGTCAACCTACACGGCTACGACCCCGACCTCGCGCCCATACCTCCGCCCCAGGTGTACGCGTCCATGCTACGCGCCCTGGGCGTTCCAGCCGACCAGGTTCCCGGCACGACAGACGAGCAAGCAATGGTCTACCACAACACACTCGACGAATTAGCGGAAGCTGGTCGCCGAGTACTGATCGTCCTCGACAACGTCGCCGAAGCCGCCCAGGTTAGCGACTTGATCCCCCGCCACAAAGCACACCGGGCACTCATCACCACACGCGATTTCCTGAATCTGCCCTCGGCCCGTCGCGTACCGCTGGATGCCCTCTCCGACGCCGACGCAGTCGCACTCTTGACCAGCCAGCTGCGGAACGCGAACCCTCAAGATCAACGACTGGATGCGGGCTTAGAAGACGTCACCAAGCTGGTCCGGCTCTGCGGGCTGCTGCCGTTGGCGCTAGAGATCGCGGCCGCGATCCTCAGCGACGAGCCCGCTTTGTCCATCACCAGGCTCGCCGGCGATCTCGCCGACGCAGAGACCCGGCTTGGCGGTCTGGCGTATGGAACCCCCGCCGTGGAAATGGTGATCGACTTTTCCTACCGGCGGCTCGCTGACCGCAACCCCGCAGCAGCAGAGCTCCTTCCCCTTCTGCTCGTCAATCCAGGGCCAGACATGGCGAATGAGGCCGCAGCCGCGATCGCCGACACCACCCCAGCAGCGACCGCGTCCCTCTTACGGATCCTGAGAGCCACTTCGCTGATCCAACAGTCCGCTCCGGGACGGTGGCAACTTCACGACCTCGTAGCGCTCTACCTTCGTCGACACCTCCGCCAGGACATCTTCGATCAGGCAGGAAATCGACTATTCACGTACTACATCGAGACCGCTTATGCCGCCAGCGAGCACCTCAACAGTTCGCCTCACACCCCGCCTTCCGCAACTTTCGCCAACCTGGAAAGCGCCTTAAAGTGGCTGGAGGATGAATGTGGCAACCTTGTTGGAGCATTAGTTGAATCCTCCAGAATGGAAAACCATCCATACGTTTTCTACCTCGCCAGCTTTCTTGAAAATTTCTTCTCCCTAAGACGCCACTGGCATGGGACCGATTGGCTTACCGCCACTGAACGTGCGGCGCACTCCGCAACCTTTCTCGAAGGTCCCGACATGCACGCCGAAGCCTTATTCAATTACAGTAGCGCGCTCATGATGGCAAATAGAGACGATGAGGCATTAGATACCTTATGGCAAGCACATGAAATCTGCGCCGAAAATCGGTTTCCACTGAATGCGGCATCCATACTGAACACGATCGGGATCATTCTTGACAAGCAGGAGAAATCGACTGATGCCGTCGTTGTACATAAGCGAGCGCTGACCATTGGTCGCAACAAACATTCTCGGTCCTTGGAGTCGAGAACACTCACTTACCTAAGCTTAAGCCTTGCGAAATTGCAATCGTTTGACGAAGCGATATCTTCGCTTGAGCGTGCGATTATTATTCAACTAGAAGACGGCGATCATTCGGGAGAACTAGAATCTTGGGAGAATCTTGGCCTAGTCCTCGAAGGCGCCGAGCGGCCCTCAGATGCGATCGATGTCTATCGCCATGCACTTGATTGCAGCAGCTTGCACGATGATCACATTGTCAGTAGTAGAATCCTGATACGCCTCGAACGCCTAGAAGATGCACACCGCTATGATGAATCCGCCAATGTCCACAGAGAGGCTATCAACCTTTGTGCACTACGGGGAGACATTGGCGGCGAGACGGTAGCGCGCATGAGTCTCGGCAACGCATTGGAGAAATCCGGCAAGATTGACGAGGCGATTGAGCTTTACCGAGAATCCGTCACCATATTTCATGGCCACACCTACCCGGAAGGCGAAGTATTAATTCTGCGAAGTCTTGGCGACTTACTCATGAGAGTGAACCGCATTGAGGAGTCGGAGGCGTCGTATCGACAGTGCCTGAATATCTTAACAGAAGCTAACGCGTCGTCAGCAATAGGTGACATATGGGACAGTATCGGGGCCCTGTTTCATTCTTGTTGTCGGTACGATGAGGCGATTGCCGCCTATCGTCACGCAGTCGAAGCATATCGAAGCGTCGGCAACGAGAAGGACGCCGCACGCGCGACATGGCGGATCGCTGTCAGCCTAGAAGGGGCGAGCCGATTCGAGGACGCCGTCGGCGTCTACAAGAAGGCTCTTGACATGATGGCAGTGACTTCCGATCGGAGGTATCAGATTTCCGTACGTGGCGGACTAGGTTACTCGCTGCGCAAGCTCGGACGCTACGAGGAAGCTATCGCCGTTCTGCAGGACGCTGTCACAGACCTACAGCAAATCGATGATACAGGCCTAGGCGTAATGATCTTGAACATTCAGGGGCGCACTTTACTGGAGGACAGGAAGGCGCACGAGGCAGTAATGGCACATTCACGCGCCCTTGACCTCAGTCGACAGGGGAATCTGCGTGCCGAGGAGGGCAAATCTATCGATGCTCTCGGACTCGCTCTGCGGGAAGCAGGCCACGTCGAGGACGCGATACGAGCCCATACGAGCGGTATTGCAATTCACCAGGAGGTCCACGACGTACAGGGCGAAGGCATAGCTCGCCTCAATTTGGGGCTCGCCCTACGTAAGGCTGGGAGGCTCGATGAAGCAGTCGCGGCATATCGCCAGGCATTGACGATACATCGAAGTATCGGCAATCGCGAAGATGAAGCATTGACGTGTACCAGTCTCGGCATCGCACTGATGAAAACAGGTCAGGCACTGGAGGCAGTTGAACTTCACCGTGAAGCTCTTGTGATCTATAACGAGCTTGGTGATCTGCGGGCAGAATGTCATTGCTGGAGGGACATCGCAGAGGCGCTACGCAGCATTGAAAGCTTCGATGAGATGGTCGCCGCCCGGGAAAATGAGCTTGCGGTTGCCCGGAGGATCGGCGACAGCCGCTGGGAACTTCCGGCGATCGGGAATCTCGGGAGAGCCCTAGAGAAGGCCGACCGTCTCGATGACGCCGTCCCGGTGCTTCGGCAAGCACTCGCGCTCGCGGAGGTCACTGGTGATGTCGATTCCCAGCAGAAGGCGCTGGATGATCTCGCGCTTGCACTGACTCGACTTGGACATACCGGCGAGGCGGCGGATTCATTACGGCAGGGCATCGTCCTGTGTCGAAAAAATCAAGATCTTCTTGCCGAGGCGCAAGGGTGGCACAACCTCGGCGTTACACTGGGTAAGGCGAAACGGTATGATGAGGCCGCGGACGCGACCCGAGAAGAGCTCGCCATCGCCACGAAGATCGGCGACCCGCACATCGCAGCAAGGGCCCACAATCGCCTTGGAGACCTCCTGCAGGACGCGGGGAAAGCGGTCGATGCGGTCGCGGAGCACCAACAGGCGATCGACCTGTATCAGACCCTCGACGACCGGCAAGGCGAATATTCAGCCCGATACAATCTCGCGCGAGCCCTAAACACAACACGTAAATTTCATCGAGCCGCCGCAGCTTTCAATGACCTCGCCGCGCTCTGCCGCGGCTACGGTGACCGACGGGCCGAAGGCAGAGCACTGGCAGCGTGCGCCCTGGCGCTCGCAACAGCTGCGGACCTCGACGATGCCAAACTGATCATGCAGACGGCCATCGATATCTTCCGGGAACTGAACGACAGCCATTCAGAGGGAGTCGCGTTGGCACACTTCGCCGAGCTCCTCGAGTTCGTCGGCGAACCCGCCGCGAAGACGTGGGAGACCGCTGCACACGCGTTCGAGAAATCAGGCGACCATGAAGCTGCCGCGACCATTCGGCAGAACCCAGATCTTGCCGTGCGGAGAGATCGTCCAGAACGCCCAGGACCAACTTCCAGCTAGCGCCAGCGGCGGCTGCACCGGGCCGGAAGGCAACGCTCCGGCCATCGTCAGCGGGGGCGAGGCACGTCACCTGTCGAGACGCTGTGCACGATTGACGAGGTTGGAGATCGCGTTCGCGACGGCGTGCGGGGCGTCGTGGTTCATGTGGTGCCCGGTGCCGTCGAGCACGGCATGGCGGGAACAGGTGGACATAGCCAGGAACGATCGGTGCAGGTCCACCCAGGCCGGGTAGGCCGGACCCCAAATGTTGCCGTCGCCGACGGTGAGGACCGTTGTCGGCAGGTCACCCAGCCGCCTGGCCCACTCCGGGGTAGTGCGTGGAGCGAGAGCAAGTCCCAGCATCTCTCCCACGACCGCGCGGCGGCGCGCGGTCCGCAGCGAGCGAGCAACCACCGCCGGCGCCAACCGTACCCCTACCTCGTCGGTGGCTTCCCGCAGCAATGCCCGCCGCCAAGTCAGGTCCTGCCACGCGCGATACACGCCGAGCGGTCGCGCCTGCCACCGTGCGGCCTGGCGCCACATTTCGCTCGCAGGGATCTTCGGGTCATACGCGGCAAGGTACCGGGCCTGATGTTCATGGGACGAGTCCACCAGCAGAAGACCAGCGACGCGATCTGGCTGACGAGCTGCGAGAACCCGCGCCGCGATCCCACCGCGTGGCACTGCTTCAGTATCCCGTCCAGGTCGGCGGCGGAGGCGGAGCTGATGGTGGGCCAGTCGGTGATTCCGAGATGCCGCATGGGTTTGTAGGCGCCGTCGGTGGCCAGGACCGCCCGGGGAACGTCGTCGGCGCGGATGCGGTGGACGATGGCGTGTTGTGTGGCGGTGGGGTCCGCCTCGGCGATCCAGTAGCCGCCGGGGCGGTTGCGCCGGGCGGCTTGCTGTGTCTGGAGCTCATGCAGGAAAGCGCGGTGCGTCTGGTCGAATCCGGTTCCCTGTGCGAGGCGGTGACGGTAGAGGCAGCTCGGTTCGAGGTCGAGGCGGCTCAGTCTCGGGTCGGTGATGGTCAGGCCCGGGAGGACGGCGAGGTTGTCGCCGAGCATGAGGATGTCGGTCCAGCCGTCGTGGGCCCGCAGGATCGTGACGGTGCTCGAGGGCGAGTGGCCGGGCCGGAGGTCGAGGTGGACGGCGACATCGTGGATTGTGTCGGCGAGAACTCCGGTCAGGTCCGCTGCGGGGTCGTTGTCCAGGTGCCGGCGGAGGCCTGTGCCGAGCGCGTCGGCGTAGACGCCGGGCGGGACGGGCCCAGGCACGAACGCCGAGGCCCCGTCCAGCATGATCACGCCGTTGCCGAGGGCGATGACCTTGTCGTCGCTGTCGTGGAACGGCGGGGCCTGGGCGACGCTGGTGTGGATGGCCTTCATCGCTTCAGCCAGGTCAGGCGGCACGCCAGGAGGAGCTGTCTCGTCTGCGCAAGGACGCGATCCGGGTGCCGAGTTCGTTCACGGCGTCGGTGTCGCCGTGCTGGGCGCGGCGGATGAAGGAGCCGAGGGTGTGCAAGTCCCGCAGGCCGGTCAGCGTGGCCATGCCGGGCCAGTCGCGGGGATCGTAGCCGTAGGCGGTGGTAAAGGCATCGAGTTCGGCGGTACTGCGCCCGAACCTGATCCCGCCCTGCAGGGTGGGCGCGAGGTCGAGTTCGCGGGGGCCGAAGGCCGGTTCATCCCAGTCGCCGAGTAGTGCGGTGCTCCCGTCCCAGAGGGTGTTGCCGGGGTAGGCGTCTCCGTGCAGCATCCCGACGCCGAGGGGGAAGTCGAGGTCGGCGTACTCGGCGAGCAGGCGACCACGCTCGGCCACCAACCACGCTTTGTCGTCGCTGGACAAGACGGCCGAGGAGGTCACGAGGTCCGCGAAGTGCCACAGCGGCGCGGCCGCGGGCAGGTCGACCGGTGGAACGGGCAGAGCGTGGAGCTGCCGCAGGATACGGCCGAGGTGCCGGGCGTCCGGCACTGCCTTCTGGCGCTGGTCGTAGTGGATCCAGAAGGTGACGACGAAGTCGCCGGCGTCGATCGGCTGCACGATCTCGGCCGGTTCCACGCAGGGGAAGTCGTGGGCGCGGAGCCAGCGGGTCAGGTGGACGGCGCGTTCCGCGCGGCCCTGTGCGGCGTGTGGGGCGACCTTCGCGATCAGGTCCCGGCCTGGGCTGGGGATGCGGTAGACGCTGGTGGCGTGCCGCCGCAGCGGGACCGCGTCGCCGGGGTCGAGGCCTGCTTCGCGGCAGGCGAGGACCAGGGCGGCGGTGTCCGGGAGTTCAGCCACTGGCTGATGGTAATGCTCGGGGCGCTGTCCGGGCCGCGGTCAGGTAGCCGGTGAGGCGGTCGGTGAGCTGGCCGGCGTCGGGGTGGCGGCGTCCCGCGAGGGCCACGGCGTCCGCGCGTACCAGGCTGATCGCGTTGTCGATCTGCCGGATCCGCAGTTGCGTGTCCAGGGTGAGGACCGGTTCGGCGGCCGTGAGAGCTCCGGTGACGTCGCCCTGGCCGAGCCGGGCGCGGGTCACGTCCAGCCGGGCGAGGGCCTCGTCGCCGTAGGAGCGGTCTTCGTCCGGGCCGGTCTCGTAGCGCTCGATCGCGCGCGACGAGTGGATCTCGGCCTGCGTGTGGTCACCGAGCAGGGTCAGGGTGCCGCCCTGGTAGTAGGTCAGCTTCGCCTCGGGGAAGCTCAGCAGCCCGCCGAAGCCGACCACTTCATCGCCGCGGGTGGCGTCGTGCGGGTTGAGGTCGGCGAGGCGGGCGAGCGCGTCGCGTGCCGCCGGGGCGTCCCCAGCGCGGGCGGCCGACCGGGCGATGATCGCGAGCAGCCGCTGGTGCGATTGCGTGCTCACCGGGTACTGGAGACCGTTCCGGGCGCGGTCGGCGGCCTCGCCGGGGCGGGCCGACCATTCGAGCATCAAGGCCGCCGAGCCCAGTGTCCAGGTCCGCAGGGCGTCGCTGTCGGCGACGTTCGCGAAGGTGGTCGCCGAGCGCAGCTGTTGCAGCGCTGACTTCTGATCGCCCGCGTTTTGGCTGGCGTGTGCGAACAGCAGGCATAGCACTCCGGACAGGACCGTGGCCTCCCGCGCGCTGCGGGGCCGGTGCCGGGTCTGGGCGATGGCCGCCAGGGTCTTCTGCGCGTCCCGGAGGTCGTCGATCACGTCGGACAGTGGCGTGTGGACATACGCGACAGCGATCCGGCACAGCTCGTCACGCAGATACGCCAGCTGTTCGTCGCTGGTGGCGAGCTGCGACGCCTCGTCGGCCATCGTCATCGACTGGGCCGCGCCGTCGCGGATCTGACCGCCGAGATCACGCGGGTCCCTGTCGGGGGCCGCAGTGCCAGTGCTGGCGCCGGCCGCCATCTCGGCCCAGAACCGGTTCTTCACCTCTCCCGAGGCTTTGTCCAGCGCCACAGTCAGCAACTCCTGCGCTTCCCTGCCCGGGGTGACTGAGGAACCGGGTGCGCTCCAGTGGTTGACCGTGCTGGGGCTCAGCCCCAGGTGCTCGGCGAACGGAACCAGGTTCAGGTTCAACGCGGATTTCAGTGCCATCGCCGAGTGCGCCGTCCAGCGGACATGCATCGTCATCGCCCTCCCCTCGTCGGGTCCACTGTGCCGGTCCCGCATCGGGAATGGCAACAGGGCTGCAACACGAATTGCAGTCCGCTGCAATCGGCTGCAACACGACAGGGTTCCCCAGCCACGGTTCGCGAGGCACGCTCAGACCACAGCAACACCACCACCCGCAACTCTTTTCCCACAGCACCAACGGTTCCGGCGCTTCCGCCGCCGTTTTCTTTTCTGCAGGACCCGAGGAAATGACGTGACCGCAGACAACCCTGACGCCTGCCTCATCCTGGCCATTGTTCACCAGGATGACGTCCTCCAATGCACGACGACACCGCCATTCCAGGAACCGGTGTGGCAATTGCCCTCCGTTCCTCACGTGCCCGCGGGGTCGATCGAGAACGCGGCTACCTGGCTGTTGTCGGACTGGGGTTTCACCCGCACACCGCTGCGGTGTCTCGGCGTCACCAGCCAGACAGCGAACCAGGGCCGGGTCCAGTCCGGGACGCTGGTGATGGCGGCCGTCACCAGCCGCACCGGCCTGCGCCTGCGGGCACCAGACGTGCGCGGAGTCCGCTGGCGTCACCTGCACGACCACACCCTCGATTCCCCCAGCCCCGTCGACCGTCTTCTCGCGGCGATCACACCGCACCACCCGGACAGACCGCGGCCGCCCGGCCTGGCAGTAAGCGGCTGAGCTCGACCACCGCGACCCTGTCGTGCCGTGCCCCTTTCCAGGTGCTCCGCGCCGCTCGCGCCGCGACCACGACGCTGACCGTGAGACCCCCGGCTCCGGGCAGCGCAGGCGGCCGCCACCGTCCGGCGCGTCCCGCCCCGGCGCGGAGCACCCACCCCATCGCCTACCTCTCCTTCAGGAGCTGATCGTGATGTCTCATCCCACCGCTGCCCTGCCCGCGCCTACCGTCCTCGTCGTCCAGCGGGGAATGCGTTTCGCCGTCGGTGGCCACAGCTGCGACACGTGGAACCCGGATGTCGGCGGATACCAGTGCGACCACGGCTTCGTCATGTGGCGGACCCAGGTCCACGAGTCGTTCCAGGCCGCGTCCGGCCAGGACGTTCCCCGATGACCACGGCACGCCCTCTCCGGCCTGTGCCCACGGCGGAGCGGAGTCCGGACTGGCCGGACCGTCCGCCGAATCCGGACCGGCCGGTGCGCGCCTTATGACCCGGTGTCCGCGCTAGGTCGCACGTGCCGTGGCCCTCGACCCCGCCCCGTGTGCCGACTGTGTCCGCGGCCGGCACACCTGGGGCCCCGCGACCACCGAACCCGAACGCGAACTCACCACCTGCGCATGACCCGACGGCCCTGCACATGTCCGCGCTGTTCGTGCCCCCGCGAGGAAGTCACCCTCACCGCGCGGGCCCGCCGTCCTGAACCGCCGACCGCGTACCTGCCGCACCTGGGGTCGCTGATCAGCAAGGAGACCCCCGCGATGACGCAGACCCCCACGATTCCCCGCCACCGGCTGCCCCAGACCGCGCTCCTTCCCGCCGACCGGTGCCGATACCCGGCCCGGCCGCTGCCGCTCGCGCGGCGCGTGGCCTCGTTCGCCGAGGCGCGAGCGACACAGGACCCGCTACCCATTCCCGACGACGTTGTCCTGGCGCGTGTGCTGCTGAAGCTTCGGCAGCTGCCCACGACCGGCCCCAAGGACGTGCCACCGGCCCCACAGGAACCGGAGACACCGTCGTGAACACCGGCTCGACACCGCCGGTCCTTCCCTGGATCGGCACGCTCGTCACCGCGGTCATCGACGGATACACCGTCGTCGGCGAGGTCATGGACTACCAGCACGCCAGGCTCTCCCAAAACACGTTCCCCGTCGCGTTCGGACCGCTGTGGCGCACCATGAGCCCGGCCACCATCACCGAGCTCCCCGAGCAGCCCCCGGGACGCCGCGAGCCCGAGCGTGTGGGCGAATGCGCCACCGCCTCGTCCGCTCTGCTCGACCTGGTCGCTACGACACCGGATCAACCGTGCGACGGGAACACCATTCCCGCGCAACGCTCCACCACAAACGTTCCGCGCCCGTTTGCCGGGGCATGCACTGGCTTTGAGGGGAATCCGTGAACCACGTCCTCGCGCAGGCCTTCATCGACACGGTGACCGCCCGCCTCGACCACTACGACCACACCGCCCAGCACGGCACCATCACCGCCCTGGAACAGACCGCCCGATCAGGGATACCGGTCCTGACCGCCGCGCTGCGCACCCTGCTGGCCCAGCACGAGATCGACAGCCACGGACAGTGCGACGCGTGTCCCCGCCCGTGGTGGCGCCGCCGGACCCCTTGCCGGATCCTGCACCATCTCCACCTTCTCCCCACCGACCCGACAGTCCTTGCACCAGCCACCGGCCGGCACGCGCTACGCCCGCGTACCTGAGCGCCGGACCGGCGGAGTCCGGTGCCGAACGCCCCTTCCGGAGGCACCACGTGTGCCCCGTCCTTCACCTGGCCCGCGCCGAGGCCACCCGGGTCGAAGACGACACCGACGACACGATCACCGCGGCGCCCGCACGCGCACAACGCCAGCGGGACAGGGCGATCACCGACCAGATCGTCCTGATCGACGACGTGCTGTTCGGGCGCCGGTGCCTGCCCCGGCACCAGCATCCGAATCCACCCGGGAAGGCCCGACCCATGAACGACAACGCCGACACACCCGCCACGCCGAGGCCACCGGCCGAGGTCGCGGTGTGGGTGTCCCGATCAAGCCAGGTCGGCCAGTCCGACGACCCGATCAGCACCGTCACACGGCATCTGCCGACCAGCGACGATCCGTTCCAGTGCTCGATCTGCCGGCAGTACCGCGACTGGCCCTGCACACCGACCGACACCGCGTTGCACCAGATCGACAACGCCGGTCTCCGTCGCGCCGATTTCGTCCCGGCCTACCTGCACAGCCGCCTCCCCCTGCCCTCACCCCAACCGCCCGCACCGTCCAGCCACCCGGGGGCGAACCCGTGAATCACGTGCTCGCAGGCGCCTTCACCGACGACCTGTTGACCCGCCTCGACGGCTACGACACCCTCGCACGAACAGGCTCCCCGATACCCGAGCGCGAAGCCCGGGACGCCATCCAGGCTCTCACCGGTCTCGTGCGGAACGCGCTCGCCGGACACTCGGTCGACCCGCACGGCCACTGCGCGAGATGCCCCCGCAGCCGGTGGCGGCGACCGCGCGGATGCCGCCTCCTGCGCGACCTCACCCGGGACCTCGACCGCCACACCGGAACCGGCACGTCCGGCCGTCACGCGTATCGGCCCTGACCCCACGCCGCGGGCGGCGTTGATCCCGTCTTCCGCGCGGGCCGCGCCTCCCCTGGATCTGAGCAGAGATCGGCAGGGGCAGTGCCCGGGGAGGGACCGTCGTGTCTTCTCGCGGGTGCGGGGGCACGGCCGCCCGATCGTCATCGGCGGGCCGGGGCCAGAAGTTCCTGGCACCGCCGGATCGCGCTCGTGATCCGGGCCCGGCTACGAGCCTGGTCGAAACAGTGGTCACACATTTCGGTGAACAGCCGGGCGGCGTCGCTGATCCGGTGGCTGTCGCGTACGGGCAGGAAATCGTTCGGGGACAACGAGTTCACGAACAGCGTCTCGCGCCCGCCGCGGTCGGTCACGATCGTGAACGCGGGTCCCGGCTCCGTCGGCAGCCGTGTTCCCCAATGCAGGATCCGCACACTGCAGGGCAGGTCGTCGATCAGGGCCAGCAGGTGCCGCAGTTGATCGATCGCGACGTCCAGGTCTCGTTCCTTGTTCTCCAGAGCCATGATCGCGCCTTCGCGGACCACAAAGGACCTGCGTGCCCGCGGCGTGCGGTGCAGCGCGGACTGGCGTCGTGGCAGCAGTTTCTCAGCCGCGTCGGCGGATGGCTGCCAGATACTGTGCTGCCTCGCCCACGCCCACCGTTGCCTGGCGTACCCGTCGGCCCGCAACACGTGGGGAATGTCGGTGCCGCCGTAACAACGGATCGCGACGGCCGCCTCCTCGGCCTCACACAACGCCAGCGCGTCAGCGCGAACCCTCTCGACAGTCCACAACAGACTCTTGATCCCCTCTTCTCCCGCCCTGGCTGTGAATTCAGCACGCCACCACCACTGTCATCGGCCACGAGGGCCGGCGGGGAGGGGCGCTGTCGTGCGGTGGCGAGCCGTCTACGGCTCCGATCGGCCGTCCGCTACGGCGGCCAGCTCTTCACAGCGCCGGATCGCGTCACCGATCCGCGCCCGGCTGCTGTCGTGGTCGAGGCTGGCGTCGCTCAAATCGCTGAAACGCCGCGTGTGGAAGCCGACCGCGCGGTCGTCACCGAGGTGGTCGCTGACGATCCGCAGACCGCTAGGTGTCGGCGCGTCCGCGAACACTGTCACCCGCCCGTCGGCACCGGTCACGATCGTGAACGCGGGCCCCGGCGTGACGTCGGGCACCATGACGAATCCGGGTTCCAAGGTGACCTCGGGATCCGGAGGCAGCACCAACCCCACGTCGATGGGCAGGACCCGCAGCGGGCGGGTGCGCTCGTCAGTGTGGTCAAGCAAATATTGCAGCTGAACGGCCGCGGTAGCGGGGTCGCCCCGCCCGTGCTCCAGCACCGTGAGCGCGTGTTCGTTGACCACGAACGACATCTCGATCGGCGAATCGCGTCGCAGCATGGCCACCCGCCGCGACTGCAGCATCGCTCCCGCGATAGCGTGCAACGGCCTGACGACCCTCCGCATCGACCACAGCTGATCGGCATAGACGCCGTCTAGCAACAGATCAGGAAGCTCCATCCCGCCGAAGCAGCGGATCGACACCGCGGTCTCCACGGCCCGGCACAGCGCGACCGCACCGGCACGAACCTCGTCGAGAATGTCCATCGTGGTCCAGGCACCTTTCCTCATGTACAGCGTGATTCCGGCTCCAGCGGGTCGCCGTCGCGCCTGCGCGTGCCCGCGAGGCAGGTACTCATGGCACGCGCCTGGTGTGCCAGGCGCCGGCGGCGAGGACCAGCGTGGTCCAGGCGGATCGTTCGATGCCGGTCATCGCCTGCCAGCGGGCACCGAAATGCTCCGCGCTCCGCGGCCAGGGGGTCGTGGGATCCAGCGCGTGAACGTGCTGCTTGACCAGGAAATCGCTGGTCGCGAGGGCACGGAAGTCGCCGGACAGGTCGGCGATCGCGGCGCCGCCGATCAGTGATCTGATCCTCGGAACATGCGCGAGGAGCGTGGCGAGCCCGTCCCACGGCACCGCCCGCCACCGGCTCTCCAGCTCCCGGGCGACCCATGCCACGGTGCGCAGCCGATCCCGGACCTGCCTCAGCCCGTCGACGTCGAACACCTCCGGCGGCAGCTCGAGAACCAGCGCGGGCCCGGGAAACACCCACTCCCGGCCGAGTGACGTGTCATGACCGGTCCCGAAGTTCACCGCGGTAGCCCGGTACACCGCGCGGGCCCGGTAACACGGCATGGCGTCCCGGAACACCGCGCCGACCAGCGCGTCCCACAAATCACCCGTCCGAACCCTGACCACCGGACCCGCCGCGAGCAGCACCTCCCCCAGCCGGGAACCGGTACCGGTGAGCACGGCCGGGTCGACCACATCGACCCGCGGTTCGGTGCCGGAACGCCCGGCGACCCGCTCCAGGCCGATCTCGTGCCCGCCGTCCGGCGACGGGGAGGCGACCACCAGCCACACCGCGTCCGGAGACCACACCAGCCTCCGCAACCGCCCATCGTCATCGAGCCGCCACCCGGGATGGTCGGCCATCACCCGCGGCAGCCACCCCGCCCCATCCCGCCAATCACCGGCCGATGTCGTCCAGGCGGTCACCGGCGGGCCCGCTTCACCAGCGTCGCGACAACCAGACCCGCCGCCCGCTCGGCCGCCAGACACACGTCCTGACTGTCCTCAGGCCACCCGACCCTCGACACCTCCACCGCGACGTCGTCGGCCAGGCCGACGATCACCGTGCACTGCCACGCGGGATCCCGCGTGGCCGCCACCGCCGGGAACCCCCCGACCTCCAACTCCCGCCACACCCACCCCCGGCCCGGGGCCGGTGACGGGTACGCCGCGCTCACGCCCCACCGGTCCTTGGTCCCGAACGCCACCCGGATCATCCGCGCGGTCACCGGGTTCCCCCACCAGCACGTCGGCCCCGGTGTCTCCTCGGGCCCGAGCCTCCCCCGGACCTCGACACCCAGCATCTGCCTGACCTGCCCCGGAGTGAGGGCCGTCGTACAGGGATCCCCGGCCACCACCGTGACCGGCAACGGGGCGCGCACCACGGGGGCGCCCGCGTACGGCGGCGCCTGGGTCGTCGCCCCGATCGTCCGGGTCACCGTCGGAGACGGCAGGATGTCCGTTGCGGAGGACTGGGCGTCTGTTGTGGATGGTCCGCATCCGGCCGCGGCGAGGGCCGCCAGCACTGCCGCGCTCGACCGTGCCGCCGGCGCGGAAAACCGGGTCATGCCGCCGCCCTCACAAGGACGCCCACGCTGACCATCCTGTGGTCGTTCCGCACACCGCCGACACTCAACGGCGGATCCTGATGCACCCGGTACAGCTCGGGGGCGAAGCAGGCCGGGGAGCGCCGAGACAGCATGATGCGGTCGATCCGCAACGCCGTCCTCGGATCGGTCGTGGTTTCTGTGAAGTCATTGGCGACTTGGCCCGCGTCCCACCAGCCATGCTCGAGGAACCGGTCGATCGACCCGGTGTTCGTGCCCCAGGTGCCGTCCGGGCGGCGTCTACCTTTCTGGCTGCGCATCCACGGCCGCCCGACCTCATCACACAGCGCACCCCAGTTCTCGTAGACGGTCTCGCCTGTCGCGGAACTGGTCGCGTTGAAATCACCGGCGTAGAGCGCGTTCTCCGACGCCATCTGACCGTCCTGATCGGCCTGCTGATCCAGGCCGGTCTCACCCCGGGAACCGTTCCAGTGCACACACTTGAGCCGCCACTTGTGACCGTTGATCGTGGCGGTGACCGTGTTCGCCAACTGTGCGCGACTGCCGACCAGCGGATACCGGCGGCGCGGCACGACGGTGCGGGGATCGATGAACAAACCGGGGACGTTCACCGAGCCCGGAACCTCGGAAATGTAGGCCCGGTACGGGACTTCACCGAACTTCCGGCCATCAGGACCCCGCCGCGCCCACAGCGAGCCGAGCAACCGCAAGACCTCTTCGAGCGGATCCGGCTCGTAGTGCGTGCCGCTGTAGTGGGTGCATTCAGAGAGGTACAGGGCATGCGGGTGTTCCGGGAGCGGGGACAGCATCGCCGCGAGCTTGTCGTGCTCATGCCGCCGCGTCGCGCGGTTGTAGCCCGCGCGCTTCTGATTCGCTGTCGCGACCCGCACCAGCAGATCCGTGTCCGTCACGTGTTCTCTCCCCTGTCCGCCGGTCGCCGCATCGCGGCCGTTTCCTGTTCTTTCCTTGCCTCGACGGTGTTTCTGCGCAGCCACGACCACACCCTCGCCTCCGGCACACCAACCAGAACCGCGGCATCCCCGACCGGGATCCCGTGCGCCCGCCACTCCAGCACCGTCCACAACCGATCCGGCGACCGCTCGAACCGGGGAACCCACCGCACGAACACCCCGCTGCCCTCCCCCGGCCCGGACCAGTCCGGATCCGCCGGACCGTCGCCGGCCGCCAGCAGGACCTGTTCACCGACCGTCAACCACAGCGCGGACCGGGCGCTCAAGCTGCTGCGCCGCCACGGCATCCGCTCTGGCACACCATCACCCCGCGATCGCGGCCCCCGGCCCGGCGGCTCGGGACCGGGCTGCGGCCCGACCGGAACCGGGGGCCGGGCACGTCGCACGTCCGCGGCACCGCTACCCACCGGCGCGCTCCCAGGCTCCTGTGGCGATCGCGGCCGGGGCATACCGAACCAGCACCGGCAGATGATCGGACGCTTTCCTCGTCAAATCAGTGGCGAGGACCTCGCACGACACCAGCGCGGACACCACCTCGACGATGGTGCGGACGATGTCGATCCGCCGCGGCCCGCACACCTGATCGCCGGGCCAGTGCCCGACCGTCGCCGCCCACGGCACATCCAACGCCGCGGCCGCGTCGACCAGACCACCATCACGCAGAATCCGGCCCGCCGTGCGGTCCGCCTCCCACCCCAGGGACCCGTCGGCGTTCATCCAGGTCCTGCACTGATAAATGAACTCCGGATGCCACTCCACCGTCGTGCACGGCTGGCCGTGCCGCAGGTGATACGGGTCATGGTCGTACTCCCGCCACGACCCCACCGGGCCCCGGGCACGGGGCGGCCAGCCAGGCAGATCTGCCGACACACCATTCCAGTCCCCGCCGATCAGCGTCGGCCGCAGGTGGGGCGGCCGGAACACCCGCTTCAGCACGACCTCGGCATCGTCCGCACGCTGACACAGGCCGTGCGGCCGGGCGTGATACGACGCGTGCCCCACCGGCCCCTTCGCACCGACATCGAGATCCAGCTGCAGGTAGGCATGCCACAGCGCATCCCCCGATACCACCGTGAACCCACCAGCGGGCTCGATCTCCTCCGACCACAACAGGCCCTGCTGATACCGCTGATCACCGACCGCGACAGCCGGCCGGTTCCTCTCGTACTCACACCGCAAACCGGTCGCCTCGCCCAGCTCACGCAACCGCCGCGCCGCCAAGCCAGCTTTACTCCGCAGCGTGCGCCCGGCCACCGCCTGGCGCCGTCCCTCGGGCCGTCCGCGATCAGCTCCTGCACCGCGACCACCAGAGCCTCACCCGCCGCAGCCGCGACCACGCGCTCCCGACTGATCACCTCGTGAACCAACTCAGCCCGCTCGGGGGCGTCGCCGTAGCCGAACGCGTTGAAAGTCAGGAACCGGACGTGACCGGACCGCACAACGGTTTTACTCAAGCTGGATCCCCCTACACGTGTCTAAGGCCTGCCATCACACGGCGGAGAACCGCGGTGACGTCTTCTCTCCCAGATCCGGACCCGAACAGGACTCCGCTGTGCGACAGCACATCGCCCCTGGCATCTATTACCGATGTGACCGGCGATCGAGCGATCGCAGCCTCCACACGCCTTGCCGCGGTCCGCTCGGAACGAGCCCGCTCGTACCCCTTCGGATCCCGCTGAAAATCCAACAACGGCCGGTCCCCTCGCACCGACGACCACCAGATCCGGGAGACGGGAAGCGTGGTGCTTTCCGGTGAGACCGTCGGAAACCACGTCGTAGCAGAGTCAGAAACCCTCTCCCAGCAACCCTGACAGTCCACAGGCGACGGTCGAGCGCGAAATCCTGGTACACCTCGACGTCCTTCGCTGACATGGTTGGCGCGCGACGAGGCCGATAGGCACAGCGGTACAAGGACCTTGCTCTGGCTCCACACATCGAGATCGAGCGCATGGACAATGTCCGAGTGAGCTGCCGACACGCCCGAGAAGCGGCAGGTCTCTCCCACTGACGAAGGCGGCACCCACCGCAACCATGCAAGGGCATTCAACGGTGGAGACCGCTGTTGCGGCATCAACGGTCATACGCCACGTGTTTTCTCCTCACTGGCGCGACAAGTGCAATGCGGCGGGCAACTCTCACGATTCTTCCTTCACAAGACGGCTTAGCCACGTTCGGCTGGAGGACGCTGAACCCGCAACGGTCAGGCTCGGCTGCGGTTCAACAGAATCCGGCTCCTTCGGGCACATGATCTTGCGCTGCATCAACTGCCCTGACCAGGGCGCCCGCCCACGCGTCACCGGGCGTGAACCGGGCGTTTGGCAGTCTTGACCAGCGACGATTCGCGCAGCGGGTTAGCTGAGGGGACTTTGAGAAGATTCCACGCCGCGGACTGGTCACTGATCGTAAGCAAGCAGGCCATACGCAGGAGAGCCTGGCCGCGGCGCTCGGCGTTGACCTGAAAACGGTGCGCAACTGGGAGAACGGCACCTACAAGCCCCGCACTCTCGATCTTCAGTGGCGTCTCGCCGAGGAACTCCGCATCACCCGTCGGCAACTCGCTCAACGCTTTCTCGCTACGGATGACGCGCTTGCCTGCTCGATCACCCCGAACAGGCACAGGTCGCACCCACTTCGTTTGGACACCGTCTTCGAGCAAGCACTGCAGAGTGAAGAGTCGGATCGCTTAACCTGGGCAATGCATTCGCCGAACTCCGTCGACCAGGCCACTCTTGGGTTCTTGTCTAGGGCGCTGACTTTTGTGCGACGACTCGAAGACGACACAAGTTCTGCAATGGTGGTCTCATCAGTTCGTGAGCTTCATAGTGTCGCTGACGCTTTTGCGAGAGAGGCTCGATTAAATGTGCGCCGCCAGGCCGCTGGACTATTGTCCGAGATGGAGCAGTATCGTGGATGGCTTGCGATACCTAGCCGGGATTGGGTAACAGCCAGGCGTCACCTCGATCGTGCGGCCGTGGTCGCTTTGGAGTCCGACGATCCGCTCCGGTTGTCTGCCGCCCTTTCCTTCGCGGCCTACTCGGCGATCCGACGATTCGATTTCAGTTCCGCGGACGCGCTATCGGAGGCCGCGCAGCGGGACGGTCGGGTAGATCCAGGACTGCGCACCTACGAAATATTCGAGCGCGCCGAAATTCTCGCACGGTTGGGCTTGAGAAATAAAAGTGTTCGACAGCTTCTCACCACTGATCATCTTGTCGAAAACCTGCCGGACGAAGAAGATCTTCCAGCATCAGGATACTGGTATACGCCACCGTTCTTCCTTGGCCAAAAAGCATTCGTGTTGCACGCGCTCGGGAACCCTTCGGGTTCTCGGCAGGCCGCACTCGACTGCCTTGCCGAAATGTCGCCCGGCTGGGCCGGGTCAGAGTGGGCGGCACGACGCCGCGAGTTGGCACACGCGGACTGACTCCCTCGGGGCGGTTTAGCCGGGCATTCGGCCCAGGCTGATCCCGCCAGCTAACCGGAAGGGAACCGGGCGTTTGGTAGCCTTGACCAGCGACGATGCTGGTCATGGGCTTGCCGAGAGGACTTTGGTGAAGATTCCACGTCTAGGGCTGGTTGCAGATCGTAAGAGAGTGGGTCACACGCAGGAGAGCCTGGCGGCGGCCCTCGGCCTCGATGTGAAGACGGTCCGCCAGTGGGAGAACGGTACCTACAGACCCAGCACACATTTCCTCGAGCAGCGCCTCGCCGAGGAACTCCGCATCACCCGTCGGCAACTCGCCTTACGGCTTGATCCGCCCGCCGAGAACACGCCTGCACCCTTCGCTGACCACGAGGTAGACTCAGAACCGACGGGCTGTGACGTCCCTTCTGTATCGGATCGATCCCGTCCCGTCCCTGAGTTGTGCAGCGCTGGCAGGAACGTCATCGACTGGCGAGAGGTGTCGTCGCGACCGGGAAGCCCGGCGCCCAGCGTGGTGCATTCGGACATACCGCAGCTTCGTCGTGTCCTGGACACTCGGGATTTGCCTGAGGACGGGCCTGTTCGCTCACTATCCGAGCTGATGGTGGCTGTTGACACGGTCGTGGCGCGGCGGCTGCAATCTGACTATGCGGTGCTGGCGGCCGACGTCAACGAACTGTTGCCTGAACTGCACCGAGCGGTCCTCTCCGCACCGTCGGCGCTGGAGCCTCAGTATGCCGGGCTGCTCGCTCGTACTTATCGGGCAGCTGATGCGATCGCGGACAAATTCGGGTACTACGACCTCTCGGCGCGGATCATCGACCTGATGCGAACCTCCGCGACGCAGTCCGGAGACGAGTTGCTCGTGGGCAGCGCCGCGTATGTCCGGGGCGAGATCTACTTCGCATCCCATGACCTGGAGGCCGGCTGCCGAATGCTGACCGCGGCGGCCGACAAGATTCGAGTCAGTGCGTCCGAGACCGCGGCGGCCACGTACGGCACCTTGCACATGCGGGCGGCCGTCATGGCCGCGCGAGCGGGGAGCGCACTACGAGCGCGGGACCACATCGAGGAAGCGAGACAGGCAGCGCGGCAGGTGAATGAGGGCGTCCACCTGGGAACGGTGTTCGGGTTGCCGTCCGCGCGTATCCATCAGCTGTCTCTTGACGTGGAACTCGGCGACGTCGGCGGCGCCTTGCGACTCGCCACCGGTTGGGCACCACCGATAACGATGCCCGCGGAGCGCCGCTCGCACTTCTACATCGACCTGGGGCGCGCGTTCCACCTCGCCGATCAGCCCGAACGTGTGCTGAGCGCGTTCTGGGAGGCCAAGCGCATCGCCCCCGAGCATGTGCGTGAACATTCGCAGGTCATCGACGTGGTCGACCACCTCGAGCTCACCACACGCGGACAATTGCGTGATGCCTTCGCAGGTTTCGCCGCCGGCCTGGTGAAGCCACAGGGCCGAAGCGCCTTTGGACCGTAGTCAGGAAGCGAGCAGACCAGGAAGTTCGACGAGCGAGTCGATCACCCAGTCAGCGTTCTCGCGGACGACCGGATCCTCGGCCCACAAGTATCCCCACGGGCCGCGGCGGATCAGGGCCGATCGCAAGCCGGCGGTGCGGGCAGGCACGACGTCGTTGTCTCGATGGTCGCCGACGTAGAGGATCTGGTGCGGCTCTCCCTGCGCGACCTTGATAACTTTCTGGAAGAACTCGCTGTCCGGTTTCGCGACTCCCCACTCGCCGGACGTGGCGATGGCGTCAACGGGCAAGGTGAGTCGCCGGAGCAGCTCGGCGGCACGGTCGGTTTGGTTGCCCGCGATCCCGATCCAGTAGCCGGCTGCCTTTAGGGCTTCGAGTGCCTGCCGTACGTCGGGATAGAGATCAGACTCCTCTATCCGCTCGCCAACACCGGCCTGTTCCCGTAGCTGGCGCTCGGCAGCAAGATCGAAGCCTGGCCGAATGAGCTGGAACGCCTCAGCGTTGTTACGGCCAGCCGCCGTAACCGCGCCGACCAAACCGGACAAGGTGTTCAGCGGCACGCCGAGCCAATCGGCCCACGCTCCCCACTCCCTGTCGTCTTTGATCAACGTTTCGCCGACGTCGAACACCACGGAGCGAATCACGCTGGCCATGCCCCTTCTCTGATCGTCGCTTGCAGGCGTCCTGACCCGGTTTCTGCCGCGACGCTCGGACCTGTACAAAGGCACGGTTGTCGACACGGCCGTTCCCGACCTTAGCGAACCTCGGCAGTGTGCGGCCGGTTCGGAAGGCTCTACCTCGTACGCACCCGATTCGGCACGATGGACGATGGGTGGCTTGCTAGCGGGCTTTCGGAGTTAAGTGTGGCCCTTCGCTGCCGGAATGACAGATCACCTTGTCGTGACCACAACTACCCCAGGCCGCGAGTCAGGCAGGTCGTCGGGCCGGTCTCGTCGCTCTTCTGGCACTTTGGCAAGTCTTGCCAGGGCGAAGACTTCAACGTGACGCTCAAGACGACCGATGGAAGGTACGCCGAGTTGGAAGCGCACATCATCGCGAATCAACCGTGGGACAAGCCTGAGGTGACCACCGTCGAGCTCGTCAGGGATCCACCGGCTATCTTGACTGGGTCGAGGACGCGCCCGCGCCCCGGCCCCGCTAGAGCCGCAGGCGCGCGAGCATGCGCCACTGGTTGTATTTCTCCGCGCGTTCGTGCGCGCAGGCTGCGGGAACTCGACTCACAGCCTGACCGTGCAGAAGGACGGCATCTGACCGCTACACCTAGGCGATGACGTCGTAGTGAGCGGCAAGCTCGGCGAACTCCGGGCCGCCGCGTCGCGTGGCCCGATCAACAATCGTCGTCATCGTGGCTTTGCCGAGTGGTTGGTAGCGCACCCAGTCGGCGGCGAGGTCTTTCGCTTCGGCGAGCCATGCCAGGGCCGCTCGATCGCGGCGCAGTTCCGCGGCGGCGGCCGCGAGGTACAGCCGATGGCCTGCCTCCCAAAACGCAGGAACGTCGCCACCGTCGACCTCGGGAACCGTGTCAGCTAGGCGGAGCGCTCGCTCTGGGTCTCCGGAGCGGACGGAGAGGTCGACGCGCTGGAGCGCTGCCACGCGGGGTCCGAAGATCGCGGCTTCCGTCGCGGTGTCGCCGCGTGAGCGGATCGCGGCCGCGTGCGCCGCTGCCAGGAGGTCTTCGGCTCGGTCCGCGCTGCCGGAGAAGAGCGCGGCGGTGGCGGCGTTGAACAGCAGATTGCCGAAGACACCGGCACGGACGGGGTCTCGGTCGAGCATCCGCGGCTCGATGACGGCGGCCGCTTCTGTGGCGACGCGCTCGGCTTCTTCGGCGCGGCCTTGGCGGAGGAGGGTCCAGGCGAGGTAGCGCAGCGAGATCGCGGCTTCGACTTCGGGGGAATCGGACTCGGTGGCGGCGTCGAGCGCGCGAGTCGCTGCGGTGAAGGCGAGGTCGTCGAGTCCGAGACGTCCGGCAATTCCAGCGCCGAGCCGGTAGGCGGTGGACAGGACTCGGTGCGCGCCCGCGCGCTCTTCGTCGTGGGCGTCGCGGACGATGCGGCGGGCGTCGGTGAGGACGGCGGGCAGTGCGTGGAGAAGCTCGGCGTGGTGACCGTCGACGTAGGCGCGCCAGGTGCTGTGTGCGCTGGTCGTCAGTTCAGAGAGCGGCAGAAGCTCGCGGGACTCGGCGAAGTCGTCCAGGCCAGGGATCCGGGCGTCGGCGGTGATCGCTCTCCGGAGGGGCATGAAGTCGACGTCGCGGGAGTGCTGTTCCGGGGCGGCGCCGAGTAGCGTGTCGACGGTTACGCCGAGGGCGTTCGCGAGGCTGCGCAAAGTCTTCGGGCGGCAGGTGGTGCGGGTGCCCTGCTCGATCCGTGCGACGGTGTCGATGCCGACGGCGGCTGCTTCGGCGAGTTGCTCCTGGGAGAGGTCTCGTCCTTTGCGGATTCGCGCGAGGTTCTCCGCGAACGGGGTCCGCGTGTCTCCGGTCATGGTGCCTCCGGTTTCCGGCCGTTCAGGTTAGCCCGCGACGGGGCGTCCGTCTTCGCAGGTCACGAGCTTGGCGGAACGAGCGGCATCCAGAGCAGCGGCGACCCTCCGGGCCAGGATCGGCTTCAGCTTCGGTGCGGCGTCGTCGAGCGTCATGAGGCGGGCCGAGACGATCTCGGGGTCGGTGATGTTGAGCTGTGCCACGTCCTCGTCGCTGATCAGGCCGCCGTCGAAGATGAATGCGAGACCTTCAGGCATCCGGTCGTCGGCGGGGATGTAGTCGATGATGATCAGCTGGCCGAGCGGCTGGTCGATGCCAAGTTCTTCCAGGACTTCGCGGACGGCGGTTTTCCACGGTGGCTCGTCCTTCTCACAGGCGCCGCCGGGGATGTCCCAGCGCTCTTTGTAGGACGGCTCAACAATCAGCACCCGGTCGTTCTGGTCGCGGTAGAGGACGCCGGCGGACATTCGTTTCCGGTTGAGCGAGCGCACGTAGTCGTCGAACGGCAAGAGATCCACGTCGCGGAGGCTAGCGTCTCGGCGCCGATCCGGCTGAACTATGCCTTTCAGGCCTAGTTCGCGTCGGTCTTACCACCCAACTGGTCGTCACGGGCTGTGTTGCAGTCGATCACTCTGCGACAAAGTCCTGGTATGGGATCTCGGTGGTGGCGACAAGTGCATCGCTTTCTCGTCGCCGCTACGCACGGCCAGGGGATCAAAGTGATCGCCGGACTCGTGCGCAGCAACCACAACGGCAGATGGCGATCCAGGATTGCGATCGGCAACGGACCAGGCACGGCGTTCACTGTCCGCGAGACAAGCGACCTGATCAAAGCCCGCGAGCAATCGCCAGGACCTACCTCGCGTCGAGGGCCGCCGGGTGACGACGGTAAATGCGATGGTCGACGAGGACCTCTATCGCTCTTCGCATCGAAACCATGCCTGACGGGAAACGGCACCTCGCGCAGAACGTAAGCGCGATAGGGCATGCCGCCAATGAACTGTGTCACGTCATTGCAACGAGGTGCCCGTCCGTCGCGGAGCGTCTGCCCACGTGAAGCCTCGAAGACTTTGCCGACCACAGAGAGTTGTTTCTGCTGGTCAAGCACCCCGACCGCCCGGTTGCTTCCGGCGACCGCCCGGTCGACCTTCCTGGTCGTTCGCCCATTGGCACCTGAAGATCACCCCAACAAAATCGAGAGGACGTTGAACGTGAGTTCCAGTGTCGCCGAACCGCGGTTGCTGCCATCAGAGCAGCTGGCGGGCCAGGAGCGGCGTAGTCGTGTGCGGGTGATCGACGCGCTGGTTGGCGGCAAGGACAACTACGCCGAGGACCGGAGGGTCGCCGACAAGATCGCTCAAGTGCTGCCAGGCGGCTTCGAGGGCGCGAAGCGCCTGTTCACCGAGGATTTCTGGTTCCGGGTTCGGGTATGCCGCATGTTGCTCGCCCGGACCGAGGTCTCTCAGTTTGTGCTGTTTGGCGTTGATCAGTGTGAAACAAGTGCCGCGCCGCTGCACAAGGTCGTTCACCGCGATGCCCCTGATGCGGTCGTCGTGTACGTGGAGCCGGAACTGGACAGCGCGACCCATGCGCTCGAGTTCGACACGAGGACGAATGAGCGTGGGCCAGTCGTTCATGTGGTCCACGACAACATGTACGACCCGGCCCTGCTGACCCGGCTGTTCGAAAGCTCGAGTGTTCCACTGGACGACTCCGAACCGGTCGCGTTGCTTCACTGCGCCACACTGCCGTTTCTCCCGTCCGACAGCGGCACGACCCCGGCGGAGATCACTGCGGGTCAGATCGACACGCTTCCCGAGGGATCATTCGTCGCCGTGAGCCACCTGTCTATCCCCGACGGCGCCGCCGACCGCGCGGCAGCCGTCAGGGCGGCGAATGTCCTCGACGAGACCGTCGGTACCCGGCTTTGCCGCCCGGAAACGGAGATCGCCACGTTCTTCGGGGGCCTCCCGCTTGTCGTTCCCAGCCCTCTGACAACTGCGCCAGCGCTGGTTCCGTGTTCGAAGTGGTACCCGGCCGGTCCGCTTCTGGAGCAGGCCGCCGTCGACAACTTCAACCTGGGAGCCGTGGCGCACAAAGGGAAACCCTGGCCTTCTGTCTAGCCACCCGTTATTTCTGAGAAGGCCGCCCCGACTCGGCCCTCTCGTCCCCATGGGAGGACGCATTGCTTGAATCACCGCATTCCACGAGGACCGTGGATGACCGGAGACCGACGTTCCTTCCGGCGCTGGTGCTCTCGGCGGCCGTGGAAGACCATCGCGATCACGTGGTCCCGCGTCAGTCCCATCGAGGCAGAGCCGCGGTGGCGCACGGTCTTGCCGCCGAGCTCGTCTTGGCCGGCGCGGTAAGCGTCCGTGACGGTCGTGTCGAGGTTCTCGACGGTAAGACGGTCGAGTCACTAGCTGCGCCGTGCGGCCGCGCGATCCTCGCGACCCTGTCCCGAAATCTCGATGTCGAGGACATGCTCGCCGCGATCGTGGGGCCCGCGTACACGGTCGCGTGGACGGCGGTGCAGCGGGGACGCGGCGCACGCAAGGGTCTGTTCGGTGGCTGGGTCCTGACGGATCCGCAGTTCACGTTCTTGTGGCATCGCGTGCTCACCCATGCTCATCAGACCGGTGTCCCGGAGGACGGCCGGGCCGAGGCGCTCTGGACGATCCTGGCCGAGGCGGGTCTGCATCGCGATCAGCTCAACATGCCGGCGTTGCAGCCGCGCGGCGCCTGCCCGGACTCGCTGACCGGCCTGCTCCTGCGCGGCGACGCGCCCCATTACCGGCCTTCGTCCCGACGGCGCCTGCGCCGCTGACACGACGCCGCATTCGTCATCCCCTGGTCCCCGCCTGGCCGTGTCCGGCCCGGCATTCCTTCGTCGATCCCGGAGAACTCCCCGATGAGATCTTCTCTCCTGCGTCACAGGCTCGTCCACATCGGCGGTCGCGTTACTGCCGGTGCCGCTCTGCTCGCCGTCACCGCGGGTTGCGGGCTCCTCGGCGGTGACGAGCCCGCTCCTGGCCCGGGTATTCCGGTCAAGGTCGCCGCGCTGGCGCTGGCGGACGTGGCGCCGCTGCACATCGCGATCGACCACGGCCTGTTCGCCCAGCGGGGCATCGCGGTCACGCTGATCCCGGCTTCCAGCGGCCAGGACGCGATCACCAAACTCGCCAGCGGTGACGCCGATATCGCCTACGCGGGCGACATCGCGGCCGTCAACGCCGTCGACGGCGGTCTCCCGCTGAAGATCGTCGCCGAGGCCGCCGTCGCGGGTGAGCGGACCATGCGGGTCCTCGCCCGCCAGGACGGGCCGGCGCAGTCGGTCCCGGACCTGGCAGGGAAGAAGCTCGGCCGCAACGCCCCAGGCGGCGTGAGTGACACGCTGACCAAGTCGCTGATGGCCGACCACGGCGCCGACCCGAATTCGGTGACCTGGGCGAACCTGGAATTCGGGGCCATGGCGGCCGCGGTGAAGGCCGGCGACATCGAGGCCGCGTTGTTCCCCGAGCCATTCGCGACCAAGGCAGAGAAAGAACACGGTCTGCGCCCCATCGCGGATCCGGCGACCGGTTCCGCGAAAAACTTCCCGATCGGGCTGTACGGCGCCACCGATGCCTTCGCCACCGCCAACCCCGGGGCGATCGCCGGTTTCCAGCGGGCCATGCGCGACGCGGCGGCAGCGGCGATGGCGAACCGGAAGCTGGTCGAGGACACCGCGGTCAAACACCTGAAAGGGATCGACGCCGACACCGCCGCCCTGATGGAACTCCCGGTGTACCGCAGCGACCCGATCATCACCGAGCTGCAGCGTGTCCCGGACCTGATGCGCCGCTACGGCGCGAAATTCCGCCGGCCCATCCAGATGTCCGAGCTGATCATCCCTCCCCCGCCACCCGGCACCTAGCCGCACTTGCTCCACGCCCCGCAATCGGCCACGCACCGAACGTCCGTCACGAATTCCCCGGATCCCGCAACCGCGAAAGCCCGTCACCATGCCTGACCACACCAGTCACCCCGACGCCCCCGCCATACCCGACAGCGGCCACGCCTGGCCGATCGTGTCGCTGGCCGAGCTCCGGGTGGCCTTGGCCGGGGTCTGTCAGCACGCCGAGCCTGCCGCCGTGGCGTCAGCGATCCGCGGGTGCCGGCCTGGGTTCGACAGGACGATCGAGGCTGAGTATCGCGCCCGTAACCGGGTCATCGACTGGGCAGCCGGGGCAGGCATCCGCCAGTTCGTCGCGCTCAGGCCCGATCTCCCGCCGCTGCGGATGGTGCACGAGGTCCTGCCCCCGGGACAGGGCTACCGCGTGTCCTATCTGCTCGACGACAACGAACCCGCGGTCCGCACCCGGATCGTCACCACCTACAGACTCACCTCCGGCGTCGACTGGCTCTCCTCCACCCCCGGGATCGAACAGTGCCTGCGCATGGCCCACGGCATCCGCGCGATCACCCTGACCAGGCCGGTCTGTGTGCTGGCCTCAACCGCGCTGCAACACACCCACGACCCCCACACCCTGCTGAACGGGCTGTGGAACGTCCTGCCTCCCGGAAGCTGGGTCGCGGTTAACCAGGTACTCCCACTCGCCTCGGACACGCCGCTGGAACCCGGCGATCCGCCCGCCTGCCCGGTGTTCGAGCGCCACACACGGACACCTCTGATCCTGCGCACCGCCACCGAACTCGACGCCCTCTTCGGGCATCCCCACCACTGGGACCTCACGACAGCCGGGCCCGCCCAGCTCCTCGACACGCGACATCACCCGCCTCCACTGTCCACAACGGACTCACCGTCGGCGCTGATCACGCGGATAGCCGTCCGCCCACCCCGCACCCGGTCACACGAACTGATGCCCGGCACCCAGGAGCACACCACCTCATGACCACATCGCCCGGCCCGCATTTCCTGACACCGCACGGGGCCCTGCCCGCCATGGCCATCGAACTGGCCCACCCGACCGTCACCCGGGTCAATGCCGTCGTCCTCGACAAGGCAGCACAGACCGTGACCGAGATGGGCATCTACGCGACCGATCGTGACCTGGCCAAGAAGATCGACAACGATGTTCCCGGCTACGGGAGGGCCCTGCTCGCACAGCAACAGTTCCTGGCGAAGGCCGTCAAAGACGCGGCCGGGAAGAAGATCACCCAGTTCGTGTTCCTGCGCGCGCCGCTGCCGCTCGGTCCGGACGAGACCACGCCACACACCCTGGCGACGGCCCACGTCGCGTCCCCGTCCACGGTGATGGTGTCCCGCGAAGAGATCCCCGCCGCGCATCTGCGGAACGCCCTGATGACCCGCCGGCACCTCCACGGGGACACCACACAGGCGGCGGCCGTCGCGGCAGCGGTCCACGACGTGCACCGACCGCTGCACGACCTGCATGAGCCCCAGGGCTGGTCTCTCGACCTCGGCGAGCCGGTGAGCCTCACGATGATCGGCGACCCGTCGCACTGGCCTGGCGACATGACCGCCCTGATCCGCGCCTACCACCGTGAGCTCGCCGTCGGCAGCGTGGTGGCGGTCAGTGCCCTCGGCCCCGCACCCGCGGGCACACAGGAAGCCTCCGCGCTTGAGCACCTGGCCCGGTACCTGAGGAAGACCACCGAGCCGCAGCTCACGCTCCGGGACCCAGCGGAGATCCAGAGCTGGTTCGACAACGACCACTGGAACCTCGAGTACCCCGGGGTCGCTCCGGCGTCGCACTGGGCCGAACAGCCAGCAGGCGTCCAGTCACCCGAGGAATTCGCGGGAGCGGAGCTGCCGGTGTGGTGCGCGATCGTGACCAAGGTGGCGGCGTGACGCCGTCGACCGCGGTCCCGCGAGCCGCCGCTCGCCACACGCCGGAAGACGACGCCCCGATCGCGGATCTCGTCGACCACGCCGCGATCGACGTGGCCACACGCGGTCTGATCAGGGTCACCGACGCCGGTGCCCTGGATCGCGAGGACGCCGGAACATGGTTCTCCGGTCTGCTCCGCCGCCGGATCGAGCATCACTGCTCCCGGTCGGAGCACCTGCTCGTCGACGTGACCACCCACCGCGCGGTCCGGCTCGTCCTTATCCGGCACGACACCCGCGAGCCGATGATCTACATGGCGCAATCCCCCGGCACCGGCACCGGCTCAAAGACGGACTTCTACCAGGAGCTCGTCGACGCCGCCCGGCCCGGCGCGGGCCCCGTCGACAGTTGACGTCCCCGCCCGGCACGGCAGTCCACCACCCGGTGAGCCGGGTGCCAGCGCGTCCCAACAGGACTGTCCAGCTGCACCGCGCCAGATTCGGCGAGCGCCGCGCCCGGCGGCCGACGTCGCCGCGGCCCCACCACCAGCAGTTCCGGTGGCCCCACAGTCGCGTTCACGTGCCCCGCGTGAACGTCAGGAAGCACGATCAGAGAAGGGAAACAGTGAAGAACACGACAAGACCCCGCCGCCGTGGCGGGTTGCGTGTCGCCGTAGCGGCCCTGGCGGCGTTGATCGCCGCCGGGTTCGGTGGCGCGCCGGTCGCTGCCGCCGACGGCGGGTACCACGGCGCGGCCCCGGCCGTAGCCGCCAGCACCACCAGCCCGGCCGCTGTCGAGGGCGGAGGCGACGATGTGTCGCCGATGATCGTCCGTGGCGAACGCGCGCCGGAGGCGTACGCCGGTGCCGGGTCGATCCAGCTGAAAAGGAACGGCGTCGATGATTGGCACACCTGCAACGGTGCGCTGATCCACCCGTCGTTCGTCGTCACGGCAGGTCATTGCCTGTCCGTGCAACCGCCCGCGCCGCAGCGCGCGGACCGGGCGGGCGAGCTGGCGTGGCGGGCGTTCAAGCAGGCCCCGCCTCCGCAACAGGCCGGAGTGGGTACGCAGGCGGTTCCGCAGGATCCGTCGCAGTACACGCTGCGGATCGGGTCGGTCAACCGGCACTACGGTGGCGCCGTCCGTAAGGTCACGTCGATCTCGCTTCCGCAGTACTGGGAGTGGGGCATGCCGGATGGCGACGGCTACATCTGGGACCTCACCGTGATCCAGCTGGACCACCCGGTCCCCGGTTGGCAGGTCAAGCCCGCGAAACTCGCCTACCCCAAGGCGGGCAAGCAAACCCGGATCATCGGGTGGGGTGTGACCGACCCGGATCCGGCTCACTGGGGTGCCCCGGCACCGGCGTGGCTGCGGCAGCTCGACGTCCCGATCTCCCCGAAGGACGACTGTTCCCAGGCGGGGATCGGGCGTGGCGAGGTCTGTCTCGGCACCGCCCCCAACGGTGGCGCCGCGTGCGCCGGGGACTCCGGCGGTGGGGCATTGCAGCGGCACGGGCGGGACTGGGTCCTGGTCGGACTCGGGTCGCGCTCGATGACGCAAGCGTGCGTCAGCTCGACGATCTACACGCAGGTCGCGGAACCGCGCTTCCTGTGGTGGATCATCCGCACCATGCACGAGCGTGATGCGCGGACACAGGTCACGCAGGCGGATCTGACGCTCGCGGGCTGACCGGTGGGCGGGTCGGTGACCGTCCACCTCGGACGGTCGCCGATCCGTCTTCTCCGCTCCCGGCACCGAGACCGCCCACAGCGGTCAGCTGAGACCGCACCCCTAGTCAGTGCTGTGGCGCACGGTATCCGTTCCTCGGCACGACTCCTACAGCCAATGTCGCTCGAACACCCGAGAAAGTGATCCACTGTGTCGCGCGCAGCACCCCGCCACACCGCAGGAAAACCCACAACTACCCCGGCGTTGACGGTCCCGGGCCAGCTCGCCCCGTACCGGCAGATGATCTCCCGGCTCGCGATCGCTGCCCTGTCCGCGATCGAGTCAGCGGACAGGGTTCCCGCCCCGGGAGTGTTCGGTGGTGAACCAGCATGCTGATCGTGCGCGCTGCCGACCAGGGCATGACTCACACGGCAGAGACGTGGCGGGACGGACGCGGGCCGTACTGGGGTGGCCCCTGCCCCGCGTCGCGCGGGTGCTGCCAGCACAACCATACCCTCGCCAAACGCGCCGAGTATCAGGCACTGTGGACGGCCCTGCCGACCCGCTGCAGCACGCGCCCGCACCCAGCGCTGGTCGACACCGTGCTCCGCAACGGTGACCACGCCACCCCGCATGACCGGCGCCTGGCCGACGAGCTCGCGCACATCTCGCTGGCCGCGCCGGCCGCGGTGCGCGAACGCGACCAGTTCACCGTTCGCGTCGTCGAGCATGCCCTCGACAGCGGCATCACCCAGTTTCTCGACCTCGGCTCCGGCCTCGTCCACACCAGCGCCGCCTACACCGCCCTCAGCCACGCGTCGTCCAACACCGATGCCGCGCCGAGCATCGTGTTCGTGGACAACGACATCCGGGTCGACGAGCTCAATCGGGCATGGCTGCGCCAGAACGCGCACCAAGGCCCGCGGGCCACCGCGATCCGCGGGAACTGCTTCGCCGTCCCCAGGATGCTCGGACGACTTCGCGAGAGAAAGCTCCTCGACCGCCGACGGCCCGTGGGCGTCTTGATGGTCGACATCCTGCCCTTCTTCGAACGCCGCGCGCCGCGTGCCGTCCTGCGGTCTCTCGTCAGATGGCTGCCACCGGGCAGCATCATCGCGGTCACGCACCTGACCGACGAACCGTTGGTGCGCCAGCTCCCGCTCTCCACGCGCCGAGCATTGCGTGAGGACACGGCCCGCTGGTGCCGCGCCTACCAGCGTTGTGTTCCCCCACATCCCAGGACATTCACACCGGCCCGGTTCGCCACGGTGACGTCCGACCTGGAACTGCTGCCGCCAGGGATCACCAGCACCTCCTGCTGGCCGGATCCCGACACCACCCGCAACCCTCGCCCACCGTTCACCCTTGCCGCCGTCGGACGGGTCCCAGCATGACCACACCCCGGGCCCGACCCGCCGCCGCTGACGAGCACGGACCCGAAGGAGATACCGCGTGAACGAGCCCAACCAGCCCAGCGCTACCCCGCCCCGAGCCCGGCGGCACCGCGGGTCCCGGCTGCGGCCTCCCGCGTCCGGGGCCAGACGCGCGCTGGCGCCTCGCCGAGCCATGCGCCTCGTCCGCCGCCGCGGTACACGAACGGTCGTGTACCGCTCCACCCTCGCCACACACCGGGATCTCTCCGGCGGCCAGAAGGGACCGAGTTTCATCGCGGACATGGCGTGGTGGGGTGGCACGATCGCCATCGGTACCGGCCTCGCGATCTGGAGCGGCAGGTCCTACCAGCCGATACCGGTGTTGGTCGGGATGGTCGCGTCAGCAGGAGTCGCCGGGGCCGTCCTGGGGCGGCTGGTGGGCTCGACGTTCCACCGCCGCCCGTGGATCCGAGGAAGCGCCCTCGTGATCCCGCTGGTAGTCGCAGTCGTGTTGTTCGATGTCGGCACGCCCGCGGACACCGGTTTCGTCCCGGACACCTCGGCCGGGATCCGCGACTACCGCGGCGGGTGCCTGTCCGGAACCGAATACACCGCCCCAGGTTCCGCGCTCAGCATCACCACCGACACCGTGACCCTTACCGGTGTCCAGGGCGGGCAGTTGCGGTTCACCAGGACCGAGCAGCGCTGGCCGTCCCTGGCCCGTGCGGAGATCTGGGGGCTCGGTGTCGTCCCGCGCGACCGTGCGACACGTGAAGCCCTGGCAGACGTCGGTTGTGACTAGCCGCCACGACGCTGCGGCCGGGGCCTGGCGTGCCCGGTCCGAGCCGATCACCACACCCGACACGCTCGCCGGGCCGGCCAGATCCCCTCCCGAGATGGCCTTGGCGGCCAACCGCAACCGCGAGCTTGTATCACCCGCCGACACAGACCCACGTTTCCAACCAAGATAGGAGAACTCGTAGCGTGACCAGTACAGCCCAGCACCCGAAGTTGAGTGCAGGAAGCGTCATTCCGCGTGCCGAGCTGTTCGGCAACCCAGAGCGCATGACGCCGTCGATCTCGCCGGATGGGCGGTGGCTGGCATGGATCGCCCCACACGAGGGCGTGCTCAACCTGTGGGTGAGGCCAGTCGACGCCGGCGATGATGCCCGGCCAGTTACCGCCGATCGCGACCGAGGCATCCTCGAGTACGTGTGGGCGCCGGACGGCGATCACCTCCTCTACCCCCAGGATCAGGGCGGCGACGAAAACTCGCACCTCTACGCGGTATCGGTGCGTAGCGGCGATGTCCGGGACCTGACACCGGTCGACGGTGTCAAAGCGGTACTGATTGCCCGCGACCTGCAGATCACCGACCGGGTGCTGGTCGGACTCAACAAGACCAATCCCCAGCTGCACGACGTCTACGACCTGAACGTGGCGACCGGCGAACTGGTCAAGGTCCTCGACAACCCGGGCTTGCTCGGGTTCGTGGCCGACAGCCAGCTGGACGTGCGGGCCGCCGTCCGGTCGAACGAGGACGGGGGCCGGACGATCATGGTGCGCGAGGCCGACGGCGAGTGGCGCCCCGTGCTGACGGTTGACCCGATCGACGCGCTGAGCACCATGGCGCTCGGGTTCGACCGAGACGGTCGCCGGCTGCTCGTGAAGACGTCAGCGGATGTCAACGCCACACGGTTGATCTGGATCGACGTCGACTCCGGCAAGCACGAGGTCGTCGTCGAAGACCCGATCTACGACGTGGCTTCGGTCCACACCGACGCCGCAACGAAACTGCCGGTCATGGTGTCGGTCCAGCGTGAACGCTTGCACACGCACGCCCTGGTCGACGAGATCAAACACGACCTGGACACGCTGGCCGCAGTCGATGACGGAGACCTGCACATCGTCTCCACCGACCGCGCGAACACCACCTGGGTCGTGTCCTACGTCCACGCCGACGGACCGACCGCCAGCTACGTGTACGACCGGGCCACCAGCCGAGCACGGTTTCTGTTCCATGACCGCCCCGGTCTCGCCACCAGGCTGAAGGAGGTCAAGCCATTCTCCTTCACCGCTCGCGATGGCCTGGAGATCCACGGATACCTGACGTTCCCGGCCGGGCCCAGCGAGAAGCTCCCGACCGTGCTCCTGGTGCACGGTGGGCCGAGTTGGCGGGACACGTGGCGGCTGAACCCGGAAGCCCAATGGCTGGCCAACCGAGGCTACCTCTGCATTCAGGTCAACTTCCGCGGCTCCACCGGCTACGGCAAGGCATTCAGCGCCGCCGGAAACCGCGAATGGGGCGGCAAAATGCACAACGACCTCCTGGACGCCATCACCTTCGCAGTCAAGGCCGGGTATGCGGACCCGGACAGGATCGGAATCTACGGCGCCTCCTACGGCGGATACGCGGCCCTGGCCGGCGCGGCGTTCACCCCCAACGTATTCCGGTGCGCCATCTCCCTGTGCGGGCCGAGCAACCTCGAGACGCTCCTGCGCTCGATACCGGCCTACTGGACCCTGATGATCGCCGAGATGTACAAGGCGGTGGGCAACCCGGACACCGAATCCGAACTCCTGCGGAAGCGATCGCCACACTTGCACGCCGGCAACATCACGATCCCGATGTTGATCGCGCAGGGAGCCAACGACCCCAGGGTTCCGAAAGCCGAGAGCGACCAGATCGTCGCCGCGCTGCGGGACAACGGCGTACCTTCCGAGTACCTGCTGTTCGACGACGAAGGCCATGGGCTGGTGAAACCCGAAAACAGGCTGAAGTTCTATGCCTGGGCGGAACGGTTCCTGGCCGAGCACCTCGACGGCCGGCACGAACCCGAAACCGCTTAGCCCCTGCGGGAACTCGAGCATCGTGTGCGGTCCCACGGACCGCCTGCGGCACCACGGCAGGTCCAGACCCTGCCGTGGTGCCGCGCGGTTGCCGGGAACCAGCCCCTGCCGGGCCCGGCAAGGACTGGTGCCCCGCCGCCCGGTAGTCGACCGCACCGAGAAGGCCGCCCACACGCGCTCTCTGATTCATTGGCCCCGTTGTCCCTGAGCACCGCAGAAAGTGATCCCCGTGTCCAACTCGCCCCGCCCCGCCAGAACCTTCAGCCCGGCCACAGGATCCTCGGCACAGAGCCGTGAACTCGGTGCCGGGCTGCGCGGCGTCCTGCTGCGATCGGGCCGCACGCGAACGATGATCGCGGACAGCATCGGCTGGAACGTCGGGAAACCAGGCCGGATGATCAACGGGCGCGAGCAGGCGCACCCATGCCCTGCCACCCCGCCGGATGCGTCGTTCCGGCGGCACCGTCCGCCGTCGCGGCACACGGTCCGTAAGCCGCGACGGCGGACGGCGGACGCCGCCGCCTGTCGTGGACGCGCTGTGGTGGGGCGGCACGATCGCCCTCGGCACGTGGCTGGCCATCCCGAGCATCAGAGTCCCTCTGCCGACACCGCTGTGGCTCGGGCTGGTCGTGACAGCCGGCGTCTCCGGAGCCGCCCTGGGATGCCTTGCCAGGTCGCTCTTCCTCCACCGCCCCTGGCTCCGGTTCAGCACCACCACACTCCCGGTAGCCGTGGCGGTCGTGCTGATCATCATCGGCACACCCTCCACACCGGACACCTGGCCCGGGGTGCCCGACAGCCGCCGCGCCTGCGTGGCCGGTACCGAATACGCCGACCCTGCCGTGGTCGCGATCACCGCCGACACCGTGACCATAACCGGGTCCCAGGGCAGACGGCTGCGATTCACCCGGACCGGCCACCCGTCACAGACTCCGGCCCACGCCGAACTCCTGCCCGCCGACCTCGAAACGCGCCTCGCGCTGGCCGCCTTCGGCTGCGACCAATAACGAACAGAACAACGCACGCCGCTCAACGATCTGCCCGTACCGCCTTGTCTGCCGACGACCCTCCTGGCCGGGAGCGCACCGACCTCGAACTCCACTGTGGACGCCACTTGGCGAGGACCCCCGACAACTGCCCGCTCGACACGATCGCCATCATCATGACGGGAACCCTCCGATGAACCCAGCACCCCGGAATCCTTCACCCGTCAAGGGACCTGACGTCGCCGACGTTCCCCCGTGCACCTGCGACTGCGCCGTGCTGCACACAGTGAGCGGGCGACTAGCGGCGCAACGGCGATGGACCCAGCAGCCGCAATCCTGTAACTGTCATCCGCGGACCGCGCAGATCGAGAACGCCCTCCGCGGTGGCCACTTCGCTGCGCCCGGTGCCCGGCGGATCGCCGACGAGCTGACCCGCATCGCCCCCTACACCGCCCAGGCGTTGCGGACCCGGGACGCCTTCACCACGCGGGTCGTCGACGAGGCGCTGGCGCACGGGATCGACCAGTTCCTCGACCTGGGCTCCGGCTACCTCGCCACCAACGCGGCCCACGCGGTGGTCACCAGCACGGACCACGTTCCCGCACCGAGGATCGTGCTGGTCGACAACGACGACCACGTCCACACCCAGAACAGCACCGACCTCCGGCACGCCACCAGCGACGTGCGGAACCGTACCCACCTGCTGCACCGGAACGCGTTCGCCGCCGGGCACCTGCTCCGCTACCTCGGCGCCAACGAGATCCTCGACCTGACACGACCGGTCTGCGTGCTGCTGGTCGACCTGCTGCACTACCTCGAACCCGACATCGACCCCAGCACCGTCGTCCGACGGTTCTCGAACCGTCTCGCGCCTGGAAGCTGGCTGGCGATCTCCGTGCTGTGCGGCTACCCCCTGTATTCCTACTTCGGCAACGCCGAAGCACACGCCGAACTGCGGGAGACCACGTACAACTGGTGCCGAGTGCAGAATCAGGTGCTTCCCCCGTGTCCTCGGCCGTTGCCCTTCGCCGCGCTCAAACGGATCTTCACACGCCTGGACCTGATCGCTCCTCGCTGTCTCACCACGCCGCGACGCTGGCCCCTACGCGAAGACCACTGGATACCGCAGGCACCTTTCTCCATCACCGCCGTGGGACGAGTTCCGGGCACCCTCAGCCCAGTACAGGAGGCGACGTGACACACCCCGGCATGACCTGGGCGCGCCGCCCCGGCCACATGCTGATCCTCGCCGGCGCCGCGCTCGCGGCCACCGTCTACGCCCTCGCGGGACGACCCCGCGTCAAGAAACGCGAGAGGCGCCATGTCTAGCAGGAAGGTCGCACCCGCGATCGCCATGCACATGGCAACAGACCGTGCAGAAAGCTCGATGAGCTACAGCCGCGCCGGCGGCCGGACACCGATGGCGCCGCTACCAAGGTCGGCGAACGGGCGGAGGCGGGCGCGGCGGAACACCCCCTTTCCGGTACGGCTACGAGAATCACCACATGCGTCGTCGAGAACTTCCGCGCCCGGCGCCCCGTTTCACACAGCAATCCCACTCCATCGCGAAGGCCGAATCCATGTTCCGCACCATGTTCACCCGGCTCCAGACCGCCACCAACACCGGTCTCGCCACCCGCCGCCTACCGCCCCCGGACGTGGGTGCCGTCGACCCTCTGGTCGCCTACCTCCTGCGGCGCGGCTGGCGGATCGTCGACCGCGATTCCCACACCACCGCGATTCTCGACTATCCCGCAAGCTTCCACAGTGGACTCAACGGCGACGATCGTCGCGTCCCGGCACTGGACAACGACTTGCAGGAACTCGAAGTGACACTCGCCCGCTGCCACGGATACTGGTTCGCCTGCTTCACCTCCTGCGGGACCGTCATCGGCTGCGACCGCCACCGCAGCGTCCCGCTCCACATCGGCGTGCACGCTCCGATCTTCACCACGGTGCTGCGCGATCTGGAAGTCCAGGCCCGCTTGGTCTCCCCGCACGAGGTCTCCCACTGCCTGCTCTTCGGCACGTGCGGCCACGAGAACACACCAAACCAGCCCTGCCAGCTTGCCCCGCTGGTCCCGGACGAACCGGCCAGCCTGCACGTGGTCCCCTGTCACAGCGAGGAAGCGGAATAGATGCGCAACCCATACCCGGCGCGTGTCGCGGCCGTGATCGCGGGCTGTCTGCTGCCCACGGCGGCGGCACTCGTCACGGCCTGCTCCTCACCGCACGTCGTCCCCGTGAATACGCCGGACACCGCCACAGTCGAGGAACGGGAACTGGCGATCCTGCGCCAGCGCCCGGACATCGCCACCGCCGTCGCCCGCTACGAACGCCTTCTCACCGCTCTGCGGGACACGCTGTCCGCGCGGCTGCACTGGGGCCAGTGGGACCGCGGCGCCGAGATGCGGGAGAACTCCCTACCCCGCAGCTGCGCCCCGGAATTCTCCGCCATCGACGGCAACCGCGTGCCCCTGCCGCTCTGGTACACAGCCTCCCCCGACATCACCAGTCCACAATGGACTGTGGCGCGTGACCTGGTCACGGACATCGCCGCCAGGCAAGGCTTCCGACGCGGGCGGGTGGCCTCGGACGAGCCAGGCAAATACACGATCAGCCTCATCGACGACGACGGCGCGCTCCTGAGCCTCAACGCCTTCCGCAACGCCGTGCTCGCCCTGACCACCGGATGCCATCTCAGCAACCAGCACGCCCCGTTCTCGCGCTGACAACCCACGACGACCCCAGTACGACACCCACCGCACCGACCATTCACCGGACGAAGGAGCACGATCCCCTTGCTGCGCGACGCATTCCGACCGGGCCAGCGATGGCCCGAGCACTACCGGCAACTCACCATCATCGCCACACCCCGCCTCGACCGCCCCGAGCTACGACAGCACGGCGACGCCTTGGCCGAGCTCGTCGACACGGTCCGCTGGACCGCGCAACCCTTCCTCTCACACAGCGTGCCCGTGCCCGACAAGTGGCTGCACCAGCCAATCCACGTGATCAACCCCAGGGACTCCGACTGCCCACCCCCGGATGACACCACCCTGGCCGAACTCGTCAGCGCACTGACGTTCCAGCTCGGCCGGTGGAGCGCCTTCCCGGTCCGGTCCGGTTCACCACTCGTCGGGGTCGACACGATCACGCTCGACAACGACTTCGACGAGCCCCTCGGCTACCTCACGCGCGACATCCGGCAGGTCGTCTCCAACGTATGCGGGCCGGCCTCGGTCCAGGACCCACCCCGGCCGGGACACCTGACCTTGTTCCATGCCTACGGGAACGAACCCCGCTTCACCCACGCCGACCACGCCCGGTTCCTCACCGACCTCGCCGCCATCCGCCCCAGCCATGCCACCTGGCCCCTGGACACTCTCCTGCTCGCCTGGGTCCGGCACAACCACCGCGAGAGCGTCTACGACTGGGAACTCGTCCACTCGTTCACCCTGCCCACACTCTTGCCCGGACATGGACACGGACACGGACATGGACCTCGGCTCGCATCCTCGACGACCGCCACGCACTAGCAGATACGAGTTCCCTTCACACACCTCCAGACGACCATCCACCGCATCAACACCCTCACCCTGCGCCCCTGCACTGGCTCGTTTCGCTGATGCGGCCGTATCCATGACCCGACAAGGACAACACCGGACCTCATGACGATTCTGGACTTCACCTACCTCAACTACGACCACGGCGGCGCCGCCCACGACCAGTCCACCGTCTACGACATGGACACCCTCGTGGAACTCCTGGGCGCCGACGACCGCACACCCGACGCGGGCATCATCGGCGAGGGCAACTTCTGGCGCTACTTCGGCGAGCGGGGAATCGGCGAAGCCGAAGTCGCGCTCAACACCACCTACCGGCACCGCAGCTACGTGATCCGCCCTGGCAGCCTGCCGGGCGACTGGGGCGAGATCGGCCCCGCGCTGATCTATGACGCCGGCAAGGTCCACAAACACGACTGGCACGGCGACCCGCGTAACGCCGGGTTCCTCGCACGCAACCGCAACCGTGCCCGTCTGTCCCCACGGGACAACCCAGACCAGAAACTGATCCTGTTCGGCTTTCACGGGCATCCCGACGGCGACCAGCGCCTGCACGACGTGAAACACTTCCGCCCCTACGGCACGCGGTCCGCGACGCCGACCGTCGTCCTCGGTGACTGGTTCGGCCATCCCTCCGGCCCAGAGTTCGAACCCGACAGCTACGCCGAGCACTTCGAGGAGCTCGCCCACTACGCGCCCCGCATGCTGTATCCGGACGGGATCCCCATGCCCGGCGACTATCCCTTCGAAACCCGCGCCCTGGACTACCTGTGCGGCCGCTGGCAGCACGGCCGCCGCGACTGGCGGACCGCGTGGCGCAGGAGAAAACCCGGCCGCCGCGGCGGGGGTGTCGGGTTCAGCCACCTCGGCGAACTCTGCGGCGACTACACGCCCACCAACTTCCCCGCCCCGAACGGACGCCCGGCCACCCAGATCGACTCCGCCGTGCTCAACCCCCGCGCCACGGCCATGCTCGTCCCGGGCAGCATGCTCGTCCACGAGCCCAAGACACGGGTCAACGACCACAAACGTGTCTCGTTCAAGCTCCAGTTCCCGGAACCGGCCGCCGAGCACCCATGGGTCCCTCCGACATGAACGAGTGCCACCTCCCCCGCCAGACCCGCAGGCCGTGGCCCAAGGCCCGCGACACCGGACGGCACCGATGGTCGCCCTCGGCGTGATCGTCACCGTCGCGGTGATCCTCCTGGCTACCGGCGTGACCGTGATCCTCGTCCTCGGCGGGATTCTCGCCTGGTACATCCGGGACGCCGAACGCCGGTCAGAGCGCACGTTCACCCGGATCCATGACCCGGTTCGGATACCCGGGTCGTGGCAACTCGTCACCGACCCTGATGGACCAGCCGGGCGGCCTTTCCGGCCGGTCGTACGACCTGCGCCCGCCAGAACCGCACCCTCCGTGTCCCGCCACAGCAATAACTCCGTATCCGCATCGATCTGACGTAGTCCACAGCCAACGTCGACACAAGAAATCCCCGCGACGCGCGTACTGGCAACCACCCGAAGGAGCACATGATGGCAGCAGGACACCCCACCACCACAGAGACGATCGTGGCCGTCGACGGACCGGCAGCGGCGGGAAAGACCACCACCAGCCGCGTCCTGATGGCGATCTTCGGCCTGCGCTACCTCGAGAGCGGCAGGATCTACCGGATCATCGCGGCCGAAGCCCTGCGCCGGAACCTTCCTCCCGACGACATCGCCGCGATCGAGGCGCTCTGCGAAGAACTCCTCTCCGAGACTGGACCCAACACTGCCCTGGCCTCGCCCCGTCACACACCCGACTCGCTACGGTCCCCCGCGGTGACAGGCCTCGTCCCGGGCGTGGCCCGGATCCCGGGCGTCCGCACCCACGCCACCGCACTGATCCGGCAGTGGGCCGCCGACCAGGCTGCGCCCTGCATCATCGAAGGCCGCGACATCGGCACAGCCGTGTTCCCCGCGGCACCGGTCAAGTTCTACCTCAACGCAACCCCAGAGGTCCGGGCGGAACGCCGCGTAGGGCAAGAATCCGGGCTGTCCTACCCCGCGGTCCTGCAAGACATCCTCCGCCGTGACTACCAGGACACGACCCGGGCGAGCGCGCCGCTCATCCCCGCCCGCGACGCCATCGAGATCGACACCACCGACCTCACCATCCAGCAGGTCATCCACCGCATGGCAACGGCCTACCGGGCCCGCCGAGGCAAGGACAAGCCGATCAGGCCGGCGCGGGCGTCCGACGCTGAGCTCGGCAACCGCGGGGCCGTCGGATGACCCGCCGTCTCGTCATGCCCCTCTGTGCGATCGTCGCGGCCACGGGCCTGGTGTCCGCGTGCGCGCGACAGGATCCCTGGAACGGGGGCACGCCTCCGCCGGGAGGTTCATCGACCCAGCCTTCGTCGCCAGCGTCAGGGTTGCCGTATGCCGGTGCGCCGAAGGTCGCCAACCCGCTGTCGGCGACTGTGCTGTCGGGTGATCCTTGCGTGGACGCGTTGACGCCTGAGCAGGTGCGCCCGATTCTCGGCGCGCCTCTGAAGCAAAGCCGGGATGACCTGGCAGCGGTGGGGCCTGCGTGCACCTGGGCCAACCTGGACAGGGGCTCTCAGCTCAACGTCGGATACGCCACTGTGGCGAAGACCGGTTTGAGCGGGGTGTACCAGAACACCAAACCGCAGTCGGGCGTGTGGAGGCCGATCGCCGACGTCCAAGGTTTTCCGGCGGTGGCACACGCGGGCAGTCCAGGTCAGACAACGAAGGATCTGTGTGTCGTGACGGTCGGACTCGCCGACGAGTTCGCCGTCGATGTCGCTGTAGTCCTCGGATCCGCGTAGCAGGGCATCGTGGATCCGTGCGGCATCGCCGCAGACGCCGCGGGTGCGGTGACCGCGACGCTGAAGGCCAAGGCGGGTGCGTGAGCATGTTTCCCTGTGATCAACTGGAGCGTACCCCGTGAACCCTGACGTATGAGGCGAAGTAGGGCTTCAGCGCGCTCGTACGCACCGCCGAAGAAGCTGCCGAGAAGGCGGGGTGATGTCCTGAGCGGGACCGAGACCGGGCCGAACAGCGCCCTAACCTCACCCCGCCACACACCGGAATCTCTACGTTCCCCCGCAGTGACGGGCCTCGTGCCGGCCGTGGCCCGGATCCCGGGCGCCCATACCCACGCCACCACCCTGATCCGGCAATGGACCGCCGACCACACGCCCCGGATCATCGAGGGCCGCGACATCGGCACAGCCGTCATCCCCACCGCGCGGGTGGAGCTCTACCGCACAACGACGCCCGAAATCCCGGCACAACGGCGCACGCTGCAGAACGGCACCGCCGGTGACGAACAGGGCCTCGCGAGCATCCACAGCCGACACGAGGCGGACACATCCCGATCGACGGCGCCTCTCAAGCCCGCCCACGACGCCGTCATCACCGACACCTCCACGCTGACCATCGATGAGGTCGTCCGCCGCGTGGTCGCGACCTGCCGCGAACGCGGCCATGCGGCCACCTGACCGCCGGCTACGGCACCCACACCAGAGCAGACATCGCAACCATCAGCGAGCAGGAGCACCCGCCATGCACCCCTCCCCGGAACCGGACAACACCGCCGCGACCACCGCCAGCAACTGCCCCTTCTGCCGGTACCAGGACCCCACGATCAGCACCGTGCTGATCGACGGACCGGCCGCCTACGTCCGCTGGGACAACTACCCCGCGGCCCCGGCCACCTCAACATCGTCCCGAAACGGCACGTCGAGTCCTACATCGACCTCACCACCCACGAGAACACCGAACTCCACACCTTGTCCATCCAGGCCAGCCGCGTCCTCGCCGACCGGTTCCACCCTGACGGCTACACCATCGGAATCAACGAAGGACGAGCAGCGGGCCGCACGATCGACCACCTCCACTTGCACCTCATCCCCCGCCACCAGGGCGACGTCCCCGACCCCCGCGGCGGGATCCGGCACGTCCTGCCCGGTCCCAGCCCCGACAAATGGCTCTCCTAGGGGGCCGGCCGGTCGATGCTGCAGTCCCATCCCTGCTGCCGAAATGATGATCTTGCGATCCTCATCGGCTGAGAGGGCCGATGCCACCAGCCGGTCGCCGGGTTCGGCGATATGCTCGCCGCGCTGTTGCACTCTTCATCGGCCCCGGAGGGCCGATGCCACCGGTAGCTCCTCGACTGGTGCCCCGAGGCCACCCAGTTGCGATCCTCATCTGCCCCGGAGGGCCGATGCCACACGTTGGCTGACGAGGCCAAGGGGCTGGAAAAGCGGTTGCGATCCTCATCGGCCCCGGAGGGCCGATGCCACGCTTGTCCGCTTCGGCGTAGCGGTCCATCGCTTCGTTGTTGCGATCCTCATCCGCCCCGGAGGCCCGATGCCACCTCGCCGCGGACGCCGTCGAGATCTGCCGCGACCTCGTTGCGATCCTCATCTGCCCCGAAGGGCCGATGCCACCGTCACCCGCGCGGTGATCTGGGACCAGAAGACCAAGTTGCGATCCTCATCCGCCCCGAAGGGCCGATGCCACACCTGAACCTGCTGTCGACCGGGATCAACAACCTCTCGTTGCGATCCTCATCGGCCCCGGAGAGCCGATGCCACCGCCGACCATCTCGGCCTGGGCGGGGGCGAGGCCGATGTTGCGACCCTCATCGGCCCTAGAGGGCCGATGCCACTCCTTGCCGAACTGCATACGCGCCGTGCAGCCGAGGTTGCGACCCTCATCGGCCCTGGAGGGCCGATGCCACCTGATCGCTACCATCATCGGCGGCACCCGCTGGTGGTTGCGATCCTCATCGGCCCCGGAGGGCCGATGCCACCGCGTCGAGCAGACCGAGACCGCGTTCGCGATCCTGTTGCGATCCTCATCGGCCCCGGAGGGCCGACGCCACCACCTTTAAGGAGGTCCATCGTGGCCAACACGTACCTGTTGCGATCCTCATCGGCCCCGGAGGGCCGATGCCACCGCGCGAATCTAGTGCGCGCTTTCTGGCAGTGCCGGAGTTGCGATCCTCATCGGCCCCGGAGGGCCGATGCCACCCCTGCCTATACAGGGGAAACTACTGTTTCAGAGGTTCATAGTGACCTTTCTGTAATCGACACGCGCGGGTTTCGCTTCGGAACCTGATGGCGTGTCTGTCTACGCTCCCGGCTCTCACCTTCCCTCAGAAGATGAGCGGGGTGCCGTGACCCGCTGGCGGTGAGTGCCCGATGTGCGAGGCATTGGCGAAGGATCCGGTAGTGAGGCGGTAGACACGGATGCTGTCGAGATCAGGGTGGATGATGTCGAGGAGGCGATGGCGCAGGAGCAGCAGCTCGGCCTCGCTCATCACGATCTCGAACACCGACTTCTGCACCCGGATTCCGTACGCTTCGCAGGATCGGGCAACTTGGCGGAGTCGCCCGCGGCCAGCGGGCGTGGTCGTGTCCACGTCGTAGGTGACCAGGAGTTCCATGTCAGCTCGCGATCCAGGGTTGATAGGCGGGTTGATCGGCTCGGAGATGCCTCGCGAGTAGCCGTGCTTGCACGTTGGGCAGCAGAGCGGCGGGTATGTCACGTTCAAGCACGGAGTGTCGCCAGACCCGTTCACGTGCTTTCGACCATCGGTCGAGCACGAATGCTCTGCCGTCATCGGTGAGTGTCACACCACCCGCGGGATCCTGAGTCGTGTGTTTGGCGGTGATCTCCTTGCGGTTGAACAGGGTCAGGACGAAACGGTCAACGAGCAGGGGCCGGAACTCCTCCATCACATCGAGTGCGAGCGACGGCTTTCCGGGGCGGACCGCGTGCAGGTAGCCGATGTAGGGATCCAGCCCGACCTGTTCAAGGGCTCCGACCACCGCCACACGAAGCATGCCGTAACAGAAGGACAGAAGGCAGTTGAACTGGTCTTCGGGCGGACGTCGGCTGCGGCCCCGCGGGACTCCTCTCGCCAGCAGTGGCATGCTCTGGAAGTACGGCCGGGCGGCCGCGCCTTCGACACCGAGCAGTTCGGTCATCGAGCCCGCGCGTGCTGCCGCCGCAAGCGAATCGGCGTGTGACGCGGCAACCGCCCGGATCTCACCCTGCCTCGCGGGTTCCGCGTCGCGTGCGATGCGCAGCAGTAGCTGACGGTAGTTGTGCAGCTTTCCCGCGACGAGGGACCTCGCGATGTCGAGCCGGCGGCCGGGATCGTCGTGCGCGCGGGCTTGCTGGAGCCGTAGGAGCGGGTTACCGATCAGGTTCCCGCCGACGCGTCCGAGGAACCGACCGTTGCGCGACAACCATGTCACCGCACGGTTGTCCGCGGCGCATCGCAGAAGCAGGTCGTTGGCATTGTCGGTGAAGTCGCGGTCCAGATGGATCAGCGCGGCCTGCCGGGGACAGTAGGCGTAGTGCTCGAGGGCCGAGATCGGGACACTGGCCCACGGCACCCCGGCAGGTCGTGCGTCGTCCATGCCTGTCAGGCCAGCAGCTTGGCGAGCGTCACACCGGCGGGCAGATCGTCGTCCGCGGCGTTGACCACATAGTCGCTGAAAGAGCGGGGCGGGCCGGTGACGTGGTCGGCGAGGCCGGCGGTGACGCGTTCGGTGAGTTTGTGCGCCGGGGCGTTGCCGAAGGCGTTGTCGTGGCTGAAGACGTACAGGCCGCGGGTGGTCATCGTTCCCCGGGCGGCGGAGCGGTCGTGGTCGAACATCATCTCCAGGGTGCGGTAGAGCAGTTCCAGGTCACGGCTGTCGACCGCGGTCTGCTTACCGCGGGAGGCGGAGTAGTAGATCTCGGCCTTGTAGAGCCCGTAGGGGACAGTCCACTTGGAACCCATCTCGGTGCTCTCACCCCTGTCGATGTGGTCCTGTTTGGTCTGGGTGACCCGGGTGATCGTGTGCTGCTGCGGCGCGACGGGGTGGTAGCTGCGGGCGTTGGTGACCTGAAGCGGCCCGTAGATCTGGCCCAAGGATTTGGTGTCGCCTGTGGACAGAACCGCGCCGAACAGCCGGATGTCGGCGTACTTCTCGGTCAGCCAGGCACGGGCCGTTTCCCGTTGCTCGGCCGTGGGTTTCTTCTTTTTGTCGGTGATGTTTCCGGCCTCGAGAGACTCGGCCAGGCGGGTGTTCAGGGCGTGGCCGGCTTCGACGAAGATCCCGTACCGCGGGTCACCGTCCGCGGCGAGGGACAGGGTGTTGCGGATCTTGCGTTTGATCGCGACATCGGTGATCAACCCGTGCCCGGTCTCCTCGTCCATGCGCGGCCGATTACCGAAATCCGGGTCGCCGTTGGGGTTGCCGTCGGCGACGTCGAACAGCAAGACCATGTCGTGACGGACGGCGGGGTCGAGGTGCGGTGCGATACTCACTGGTAAACCTTTCGCTGCTGTGATGGGAAGGTGGGTTGGCGGACGGAGGTCAGTCCACGCTTCCGCCAGTTTCGGCGTCAGTGTTCTGTTGGTGGGCGCGGGCTTGGCGGCTGTCGGCGGCGCGCTGCTGGTGGTAGCCGAGGACGAACTGTGCCTGGCGCTGCGGTGGCAGGAAGCCGGGAAGCGGCTCCGCTGAGTCGATCTTGTCCATCAGCGCGTCGAGTGTGGTGTGTAGCGCCTCGGCGGCGGCTCGGGTTTCCGGCTTGCGGCGGATTTTGGCGAGCCAGGCCTTGGCCAGTTTGGTGCCGGTCATCACCGCCGGGATGGGGTTGCTCTGCGCGGAGCCCCGGAACTTGTCGCCGAACGTCGCGTTGACGTCGGGTCCGTGGGCTTTGCGCTGGATCTTCTCCAGGTGCGCGAACACACGGCCGTAGAGGTAGGCGGTGTCAGTGTTGTTCTCGTCGAGACCGGCGGACACGCGGGACTCCTTCTCTTGGGGATCGCACAGCGCCAGCCGCAGCAGCGCCGCGCGTGGGGCGTCGATGCGGCCGTCGGCGGCGATGCGGTGCAGGACGTGGTGCAGGACCGAAGCGGGCAGCGGCAGGCCGCGCAGCGCGCGGGCGAGCAGGTCGCGCTGGACGTGGTCGCGCCGCCGTCCGCTCTTGCTGCCAAGCTCGGTGTAGCGGCCGGACTCTCCGGGTCGCGCTTCCCAGCGTCCGGTAGCCAGCACGAGCTGCCACAGTCCGAACGCGACAGGCTCATCGAGGCCATAGGTGACCATGAGCGTGTCGCGGTACCAGCGCGCCACGGACAGGAGCGCGGTCGGCAACGGCAGGTCGATCCAGTCCCGGACCATGATCCGGGAGGCGTTGCCGCCGACGGTCAGCGAGCAGAACCGCTCGTCGCTGCCGATCCGCTCCGCCGTGTCCTTCGCCCGCGCCAGGTCCCCGGACCACAGCCGCTTCAGCAGAGCGTTGACCTGGTCAGGGTCGGGGCCGGTCGCGAAACCGCTGAGCACATCGGGTTCCTCGGCGCCCAGGACCCACCACACCATGCGGCTGTCCTGTCCGGGCAGGTTGATCGCGTGCCGGGAGCCGAGCAGCTGAGTCATACCGCTCCCGACGGCGTTGCCGCAGGTGAAACAGATCGGCGTGTGGGTCAGGTCGTCGGTCAGGCCGTAGCCGAAGACCGAGGCGTTCACGCTCACCAGCGCCGCGTCGTTACCGGCTCCGGGGACCAGGCGCTTGGGAACCGTGCCTGGCATCGAGTTCACCAGCTGCCCGGTCTGGCCGCACACCAGGCACAGCCCCTGGCGAGGTGCCGTGCCGCCTTTCCGGCGGGTGACCTCCGCAGTCCAGAACCGCACCAGCGAGGGCCGGTGGATGGCAAGCTCGTCGTCCACCGCGATCAGGACGCCGTCCTTCGCCGCCACGCCCTCCGGGCGCGCCAGCATGGCTTCGTCCCGGTAGAACCCGGCCAGCCGCGCGGCGGCCGCGTCCCGCGGGTCGTTTTCGGCCCAGCGGCGAATCAGGTCGGCGAACCGCCTGTGGCATTCGGCGACACGTTCGGGTTTCGTGGTGTCGTCGCCCCAGCCGAAGACGTACTGGACATCGTCGGCGCCGAGCTGCGGTGCCACACCGACCGTCCGCGTGACCGCCGGAGCGACCCGGTACTGCCCGCGTCGTTTCCCGTCCGGCTCACGCAGCCCGGTCAGCCGGGTCTCGCGGCCGTCGGTGAACAGGTCCAGCCGCCACAGGAACTCCCGCTCCCGATGGAACGGCGGCGTGGTCACATGGTCCTCGGAGTAGCCGACCAGGCGTTGCAGCAGCATTCACGCCTCCGCCAGTGCAGCGGTTTGGCCGGTGCGCGGGATCATCATCCGCCCGGCGTGCAGCCAGGCGTCGAACCAGGAGAACCGCACGCCCGCCGGGTCGTGGTGGACGCTGTGCAGCATCGTCCCGAGAGCCATGGTCAGCGGAACCGGTTCCCGCTCGTCCACGGGACCGAAATAGGCGCTGAACTCCCGTGTCCCCAGATACGGCTGGTGGAAGCACTGCCCGCGCTCCACCCGCCGCCGGAACTGATCCCGGTACGCCGCGGCCGGCTTGGTCGCGTGCGCACGCAGCTCAACCTGGGCGTGGATGCGGTAGCAGACGTCCTTCAAGCACACCGCGTTCCGCTGTGTCCGGTGCTCGGCCGTGTCCACAGTGCGGCCCGCCAGCGCCGCGTCCACCGACGCGATGTCGGTGGTCTCGTTACGGCGCTGCGTGAACTGCGTGATCGGTGCGAGCACGTCGATCGCGACCGGAACCCAGCTGAACTCCGGCTTCCAGAAAATCGACTCCAGGACACCGATCGCCGCCGTCGGCGTCATGACCGGATACGACACCCGCTCCACTTTCAATTCCGGTCTCGTGAACAACGCGCCCGGACCCCACACCTGCACACCCACCGGAACAGCACCCTCCGGTGACAGCGGTAACCCCTCGCCCACAACGGTCCCTTCCCTCGCATCTGACTTGCCGAGGAGTAGCTACCAGGCCGGACCGACAGTTCTTGGAGGATTATTCGCGCCCCCACCTTGCGCCCTTGTCGAACAGGATCGAAATACGCAGGTACCAGAGCCATGAACACAGAAAACCTGATTCCTGTTCACATTCACGTGCGAATCGGATTCAATCGATCGAGTGAACCCGATCTCCCAGGGCCCACTGATCCGATGCCGTCGTTCACGCCTGATGCTGCCCGACCAGGGCGGCGCGGGCGGGTCACCACACTTCGCGTTCGGACCCACTGGTGGTGTCGATGCCGTAGTCGGTGTCGTAGGGGCCGGTCCACTCGTAGAGGTCACCGAACACCGGCTCGCACAGCGCCGCGATCGCCGGGTCCTGCAACAGCCGCTTCGGCAGCGCCACCAGATACGGCTGCAACTGCCGCAGCACCGTCCCTGCCTGCTCCGGTTCACGACGCAGGCGGGCGATCAGGGCGGCCGCCGGGGTCGGGCCGTCGTGGTCGGTGACCGCGACCGGCACGGTGTCGTCATCGAGCATCCGGAACGCCAGCGCCGGGTCGCGGCCATTGACCTCCCCCATCGCGCGTTCCGGCCCTTCGGCCACCGACTGGAAATCGAGCCGCTTCCGGTTGCGCTGGATCTCGGCCGCGCGGGTGCCGTACTCGGCGTTCGCCCGCCGATACAGCGTCCGGTAATAGCGGTCCAGCGCGTCCACATCATCAGGCCGGACCATGCCGTCACCCCGTGGCCCGAAGAACTCAGCCGTCACCGCGGACCCGAGGACGTATCCGGCGGGACTGGACATGTCCCGGGCGGCGAAGACCACCACCAGGCCGTCCGTGCCGAGCGTGCCTTCCCGGTTCGCGCGCCCCGCGGCCTGCTGCACCGCCTCGGCCGGAGCGAACGCCCGGAACACGACCGGGAAGTCGATATCCACTCCAGCCTCGACCAGCTGCGTGGACACCAGCCGGACCGGCCGCCCGTCGGACAGACGCTCACGCACCTCGTCGAGCACCGTCCGCCGGTGCGCGGGCATCATCCGCGTCGACAGATGGAAGATCCCTTCCGCGCCGGACTCCTTCCACCCCTGGAAGACCGATCGGGCGTCCGCGGTCGTGTTGACCACCATCAGGACCTGCTCGTGCGAGCACGCCCGCTCCCCCACCTCGGCCAGCGTCGGCCGGGGATTCAGCCACCACTCGTACCGCACCCGCCGCATCGCCGCGAACAACTCGCGCGGATTCTCGACGATGTCCCGCACCCGCAGACCCCGCCACACGTCGAACTCCGGAAACGAGGGCTGGGTCGCCGACGCCAGCAGCACCGTCACACCGAAGTATTCAGTCAGGACCCGCAGCGCGTCCAGGATCGGGGTCAGCACCCGCAACGGCAGCGCCTGCACCTCGTCCAGCACGATCACCGCGTTCGCCAGCCGGTGCAGCTTCCGCATCCGCGACGGCGTGCGCGCGAACAACGAATCGAACAGCTGCACCGTCGTGGTTACCACGAACGGGCTGTCCCAATTCTCCGCAGCCGCGCGCGCGGCCCACCGCGCCGCACCCGACTCGGGCACGTGCACCGCCGAGTGATGCTCCAGGACCGCGTCCGCGCCGAGCATCGCCCGGTACTCGGCGGCGTTCTGCTCGGTCACCGTGATGAACGGGACCGCGACGATCACCCGCCGCTTCCCATACCGGGCGGCATGATGCAACGCGAACCCCGCCGACGCCCACGTCTTGCCCGACCCGGTCGGCGCCGGCAACCGGAACACCCCAGGAGCATCCCCCGCGCACCGCACCGCCTGCCCGTACACACGCTCGCGGACCGCGTCGACCGGAGAACCGGTCCGGCCCGCGAGTCGGTCCCGGCGGGCAGCCTCGAAACGATCCCGCAACACCGCCATGTCCACGTCGTCCCGCACCCGCGGCCCCGACCGCCCCTTGGCATGCGCGGCGGTATCCAGATGATCGGCATCCACCAGCGCCGAAAACGCCAGCCGCACCCCCATCTCCGCGACCGTGTTCCCCCGCCGCCAGCCCGCCGGCAGCAACGACGTCGGCGCCCCTGTCAAAACCTTCTCCGCCTCCGGCAGCACACCGAGGAACGCCTCGACCTCGTCCCGGCCACGCACCGCGTCCCCAGGGTCCAGCGCACGCAACTCCCCCGGACTGGTCAGACCGCCATGATGACCGTGGACCGCCATCGCCGCCGCACCCGCCACCCCGCGAAGAAGATTCGCCCCCAGTTCCTTATGTGGGACACCGACACGCCCGCCGTGGACCTCGGCACGCAACAAACCCTCCTGCCACAACCTGCACGCCTTACCCGCGTCATGGAACAACCCCAACGCGAAACCCAGCTCGCCAGCGCCGAACTCCCCCGCGAAACGCGCCGCCAACACCGCCGTCGACCGCGCATGATCCGACAGCAACTGACGCCGCCCCAACACATTCGCACTATGCGCCCACATACATCCCCCGCCAGACCGGCCAGCTTGAAACGCCACACCATACGGGCACCACAACATTCCAGACCTGGCCGCCACACGCACAACGACAAGACCCCCGAACTTCTGTACCATCACTTCGGAGTGAGAAGCGTGGAGCGACACGCCACCAGGTTCTCCAGCGATTCCCGGGCGTGTCGGCAACAAACAGGCCACAATGGCCCCACGTCGAAGACAAAAGCCCAGCTCAAACAGAGTGGCATCGGCCCTCCGGGGCCGATGAGGATCGCAACGGTGCCTTGGGGTAGTCGGGCATGGTGTCGGCGGCGTGGCGTCGGCCCTCCGGGGCCGATGAGGATCGCAACGCGACCGAGGGCACCCATATGTTGTCGGGGTTCGGTGGCATCGGCCCTCCGGGGCCGATGAGGATCGCAACGGCGGCGGGTCCTCGCGTTTTCGGCTGACGGATGAGTGGCATCGGCCCTCCGGGGCCGATGAGGATCGCAACATCGACACGAAGCGGGCTTTGCCCTTGGGGGCAGTGTGGCATCGGCCCTCCGGGGCCGATGAGGATCGCAACTCGCTCACGCCCACGGTGAAGTCGCGCAGCTCGACCTGTGGCGTCGGCCCTCCGGGGCCGATGAGGATCGCAACCAGGACACCGGGACCTGGGCGCACCGTCGCGTCGCCGGTGGCGTCGGCCCTCCGGGGCCGATGAGGATCGCAACGACCAGCCAGCCGACCGCGTAGGACGCGGCGAGCGCGTGGCGTCGGCCCTCCGGGGCCGATGAGGATCGCAACCGCGTCCCCAGCGCCTTGGCCTCGTCGGCCAACATGTTGTGGCATCGGCCCTTCCGGGCCGATGAGGATCACGAACCCATGACAACACCTTGTGCGGGCCCCGCGGCAGGTCTGGCGTCCGGCATTGTGGTGCGTTCGCGATGACGCGGCGGTACCCCGGGTTGATACGTTGCGCTGATGCCTTCCCTACATCGACAACGCTGTACCGTCGATGTCAATCCAGGTCTGTTCTATCTCACCGCCGTCAACCCGGTCGGCGAGCACGATCCCAGCGACCTCGTTCCCGAACTCCTCGACACCGACGCTGTCTGCATGGCCGGCGACAACGGCATCACGTTCAACAGCCGGTTTTAGTCCCACACGACCGTTGTCACGATCGAGTTCCTGGACATCGCCCCCGACCGGGCAGAGGCGGCACCTGGCTCCGCTGTGGACATGTCCGGAAGGACCGGTGAAGGCACCCTCGTGCTGCGTGCGAGGGGCCTGGTGTTCTCCAACCCCGACCACGTCATGCCGGCTGCCACGGTGCAACCTCCCTACCTTGGGCTCTGCCACGCACGCGTAGCGCGGTGCCTGCTGGCAGATCGGGAAACCTACGTTTCTCCAGATGACGACGCGAACCCTCACGGCCTTGAGGAATGGTCCGTGGACTTCTGGCCCGCAACCCCCGGCATCGATAAGGACCAGAACCTAGGACCAGCAGCCGACCTCAGGTCATAGCGATCAGCGATGGTCCTCAACCTTGACGGTGGCAAGACGAGCCAGATCGAGCCGAATAGGTCCGGGCTCACCGTCGGGCAGGCGCCGGCGGCGGGTCCCGCGGATGCCTGCCCCTCCTGGCGACTCGGCGCTGCAAGCAGGCCGAGCAAACCGGAAGTCGCCAACGCCCAGGGCAGCCCGGAGGTCTCGCCGACATGACCCGGATCGACGCCACCGACCCCACCATCCAGTGTGTCATCGACCTCAGGGCACCGACATACCGCGACCGATGCCGCGAAGACTCTCCGCCACGCGGCCGCAGAGCTGAGACCGCGACTTTAGTCCACAGTAGACACGTGACAGCGGGGACCCGTTCGGCGGGTGTCAGCCGAGGAGCCGATCGAGGTCGGCATTGAGTCGATTCTCCCGATCGCGATCGCCGAGGGCCATGGGGAAGCGGTAGCACGCGAGACGAACGTGCCCTCGGCGTGCCGGGTGGGTACGCAGGCACCAGTTCGCTGAGGGGAGACCGAGGACGACCTCGAACGTCTGCTCCGGCACGCGCGGTGCCGGGTGACGACCTCACGGACGATGGTCGCCGTCGCGGGCCTGAAGCTCCGGGAACTCTGGCGCGGGCATCTCGACAACCGTCTCGGCGTACCGACCCGTCCTGGCGCGGCGTGTCACGGAAGCCACCGTCGAAGGTGACGAAAGGACCGCAGGCCTCGCAGCCGAGCGACCTCGGACGGCGAGTACGACAACGTCGTGCCGTCGGCGACTGCCGATTACGTAAGGTCGGCCAGGATCAGTGCCAGGCTGCCCAGGGGGATCACGGTGCCGTCCCGGCGGGTGATCGTCGCGGCCAGCCGGCGGATCTCGAGGGCCCTGCCCGCGTCGACTGGCTGTGTCGGGTGGGCGGCCGCACCGGGGGTGCCCGGTCCTCTCCGCGCAGGAAGCGTCAGCCAGCCGACGGCAGAGCGTGTCCCGTTCCCCGGCTAGCGTTGTCCTGCGTGCGCGTTTCGGTAGCCGTCAGTGAACAATCATGGCGTGTCCGACGCCGCCCTGACCGCTCCCGACGAGCACAGTCGGGCGCTGACCCGCCTGATGACCTCGCTGGCCGACATCAGCCCGTCGGCGCCGCTTCCGGTGCTGCGCGCAGCGTGGGACGGTCTTGGCCTGGCACGTGCGTGCGGGCTGGCCGCCGCGACCGCCGTCCCGGCAGAGTGGGACAGCAGGCAGCGCAACGCCGAGACCGTCGAATATCTCCTCGCGCGGGAGCTGACCCGCACCGACGCCGCCAACAGCCTGACGCTCGTGCTCCAGCCGGCCACCAGGCTCTCCGAGACCCGCGGCACCGTCTGGGCCGCGACGATGATCCAGTCGATTCTCGACTTCACACGCACGGCAGAGACCGTGGCGGGAGCCACCGCCGACGCCGCCACGGAGTGGGACGACCAGCGCAGCTTCCGCGCGTGCGCGAGCCTGTTCGACGAGCTCGGCGCCTGCTGGCGCGGTGAACGCCCGTCCTACCAGCTCCGCATCACCGGCACGTCCGCCTCGCCCTGGTGGGAAGTCCACCCATCGCGCGGTTCTGAGCAGCCGCGTCGTAGACGTTAGGGTCGAGCAGGATTCCCGCTCATCGCGGGCGTCACCGCCGTGTCGAATGTGGAGCTGAGATCCCTGCGTCCATTCCGGCCGCGATCACCCCTCGCCGCCGCGACCAACTGGTAGTAAGCCTTCTACAGCAAGGAAAAGGCGACTGCGTCGTGATCGGGTCCGTCCCCGGGGTGGCCGGGTCCGCGACATCGAACTCGGTGCCGCCAGCCCGATCCTCACGTTCGGCACCGCCGAATGGGCTGCCTTCGTCTGTGGTGTCAACGAAGGCGGGTTCGACGAGCTGCAGGCGCGAAGCCGCGAATTGGTTTACGCCTGACCATTGTTGCCGGCCAGGGACGCACCCTGTGCTGACTCCGGCCGTGCTCCCCCACCCGATCAAGCGCGCCCACCATCTCGCGGCACACCTCCCGCGGCAGCACCCACACCTCAACCGATGGCCGAGCTCTCCAGCGGTTGAGCGGCCGGGGCGACGAGGGCCAGGGTGATGTCGCCTCCGCGCCGGCCGACGATGTGGACGCGATGTCCCAGGCGGGCAAGGAACTCGCGGAAGCTCGCGCAGCCGTAGTCGGCCTCGTCGAACGCAGGGTCCAGCGTCACCATCTTCGACTTCACCGCCGACGCGGTCAGGACCGCGGAGTCATCCTTTCCCATGGCGGTCACCAGCAACTCTTCGGCATCGGCGAGCCGCTGCCCCGTCTGCCCGGCCAGGACGGGGCTGCCCGGCCGCGGGTCGGTGCGCGCCACGATCGAGCCCCACAGCTTGTATTCCGAGCACACCGACACCAGCCGGGCACTGGCCGAGGTCTCCGCGCCGACCCCGATCACGTGCTTGCCGAACTCCCGCAGCTTCGACACCAACGGCGAGAAGTCACTGTCACCGCTGGCCAGCACGAACGCGTCGACCGACGGATGCACGATCAACGTCTCCATCGCGTCCACGGTCATCCGGATATCGGCGCCGTTCTTGCGGGACGGGCCGTGCCCGAGCTGCACCAGGTCGATCCCGTTGCGCTCCAGCGCCTGTTGGTAGCGGCCGAAGCGCGGGTCGGCCCAGTCGGCGTAGGCACGGCGGATCGTGGTCGGCCCATACGCCCGGCATAGCCAGGTCACCGCGTTCGCCGGAACCGGCTCGTCCCGATCCGGCAGCGTCGCGCCCGCACCGAGCACCACGTTCTCGAAATCGAGCAGAAGGGCTAGTTGCTGCCCGCGCGGACGCAGCTCATGCGCGTCCCAGTCGCCGAAGATGTTCTCTCGGCGGCGCTCGGCCTCCCGGACCAGGCGCACCGCCTCCCGATGCTCGTGCGGCCCGGTGTCACCTGCGTCGTTCCCGCTGTGCGTCACAGTGACCGACTGTAGGTGCCCGTGCCCGCGCACCGGATGCCATCGCGGCTGTTTCACCTGGTCGAGCGGACCTCGACCTCGACACCGGCTCGGAGCGTCAGGTGGACCGATCCCGCCGCAAGGTAGGTCCCCGCTGCCGGTGGCCGGCGCATAGCCGTCACGGCTCAGAGGGGCGGGACCGGCATGATCTGGGCCTCGTAGTGCCGCATGATCGCGAACAGGTACCAGGAAGTGCTCCCCAAGTGCACCCGGTCGGCCCGCATGGCCATGGCCAGGGTCCTGAGGCTCACGGGGATGGCATCCGCTTCGGCGGCCCGCCCCGTGGGATCGCGCTCGGCTTGAGGGTCGCGCTCATCATCGTGACCGTGCTGCTCCAACCGGCTGCGGCCGGCTCTCTGCCGAGCACACTCTCGCGGTGCGCGTCCTCGTCCCGTCGGAACTCGACACCCTGCCGGCCCGGAGCGATCGCCTGCAAAACCGCGCGTTGCTGACGATCCTTCGCTCATTTGTCGGAGGGGGCGGGGAGCCCCTCGCCGAGGCTGATCGGATGCGAGTTCATGGACAAGGCTCTGTGTATCTGATGCCTGGAAAATACGTGTTCCACCGAGCCGCAGCGATGGGCGGATGAGGACGAGCGCAGACCGCCTTAGCCGCTGCTTCCGGGTCGAGGGTCCAGCGCCACGCGACTGTGACGTCACCGATGCTGGAGCCTATCAGGGTTTTCCCGTCCGGTTCGAATGCGAGAGAGTGCACGAAGCCGATCCGGCCTGGAAGCGCAATCGCATGTAGCACAGCGCCGAGTTCTCGTAAGTCTCTGATAGTTATACTTCCGTCGTCGTCCGCTATGGCGACGAGATTTGCGTTGGACGAGATCGCGCCCGCATTCAAGGACTCCTTCAGCGCGATCGGCGTCGGCTCTTCCTGCGGTTGACTGAGATTCTCTATATTCCACAGAGTCAGGCCGCGTGCTTCCCTGGTCAGGCCGACTCTGTCGTCGACGATCACAGCGCTGCCCCATGGGTCGGCCCGGGTGACTCCCAGCTGTCCTGTTCGCGTGGGCTTGCCCAGTTCATTGATATCCCATAAAGGCACCGATCTCGCTGGAGGTGTGGCGTTGCCCGAATCTATGAGGCAGTGGAGCAGGATCGCCTCATTTCCCAGGAATCTGGTGCCGAAGATGAAGCTCTGCCCCAGGTCCGGTCGCTCGTCGCAGGAGAGCGGACCCAGCAAGCGGGGCCGGCGCGGCTCGTCCAGATTCCAGAGTTTGGCCGACGCGGTTCGCCCCACGCCATCAGGACCCGAGGGGACGTCGAGCGTGACGAGGAGCCGCCCGTCGGCACTGAGTGCGCCAACCCGGGCTGGGATCGGGATAGCAGCGGATTCCTCCGGCATCTGAGGCCGTTCAACGTTCCAGACCCTGACTTTGGGCGCTCTGGTCGGCTCGTTGTCGCTGGTGGCCGCTACGTTGCCGCCCGCGCTTGCGCTCCAACCACCGCGAAGAGTTCCGTGCTGTGTCCATTGATTGTTCGAGACACGGTAGAGGCGCGTCGTGTTGTCGTCGGTGGAGGGTTTCAGGACGGTTTGCCCGTCGGCGGCCGCCTGCGCTGTCAGTGGGCTGCCGTCGTCGTTGTCCACAACTGCTTGGTCGGCCGCAGCGGCGATGAGGCTGTCTCGGGTCGGCGCCGACGGTGCCAATCGGTATGCAGCGAGGCTCAGGAGCGCAGCCTCTCCGGGTGCACTCCTGGCCAAACTATTGATGTCATCAAGTGCTTTGAGCGCTATCGCGGTGTTGCGTTCGTGCGCGACTTGCTGCTGGGCGTGCAGCGCGTACACGGTGATGGAGATCGCGAGCACAAGCAGCACGGTGAGCAGCGCGAGAAGTCTGTGCTGCCGTCGAGTTGCTCGCCTTTTCCCGTCGCGCTCACGGGCGTCCGCAGCGATGCTCGCGTCGAAGAATTCTTGTTCTTTTGCGCTGGGCCGTCCCCCATGGCCAACCCAGTCACCCACCACGGCGAGGCGGGTACCGCGGAGCAGCACACTGGGATCGCGGCCGTGCCGGCGCCACGCCGCGGCTGCATCGGTGAGTTCGCGGTGCACGCGCTGCCCCTCGCGATCATCGGCCAGCCACGCGGCCAGGCGCGGCCAAGCCTTGATCAACGCTTCGTGAGCGAGCTCGACAGTGTCCTCGCCCCGGGTAAGCAGGCGGCTCTGGGTGAACCGGTCCACGACCTGCACCAGGGTGGGATCCTCGTCGAGTTCACCGGTGCTGATTCTGCGTCTGGTGTGCTCGGTTCCTGCGCCGAGAGCGGTCAGCCGCCGGAACAGATCCCGGGCCTGGTCCTGCTGGGGTTCGTCGAGGGTGGCGAAGACGGCCTCAGCGGTCTTCGCCAGCGCACCGTCGAATTCTCCGGAAGCCTGAAACCCGGCCAGGGTGAGCGTGTTGCCTTTGCGACGTCGCCACGTCTCGAGCAGCGCGTGGGACAGCAGCGGCAACACCCCGGTCCGGCCATGCGTCTGCGCGACAAGAGTGGTCAGCAGAGCGCTCTCCACGGCGCAGTGAGCTCGTCGTGCCGGTTCAGTGATCGCCAGCCGCAGCTCGTCGACGCTCATCGGGCCCACGGTGACCTGGGCGTCCTGAAGCGCTGCGGCCAACTCCGAGTGCAGGGCGCACTGCGGGTAGAAGTCGGCGCGCACACCGATCACGATGCGACAACGACTGTCCGCAGCGGACGCGGCGGTGAGCAGCATCGTGATGAACGCAGACCGTTCACGGTCGTCCTGGCACACCGTGAACAGCTCTTCGAACTGGTCCACGACGATCACGATCTCCGCCTCGGACGGCTCGGACACGAGCGCCTGGCGGACCAGCCTGTGCAAGCCGCGGGGCTCGCTCGTCAGCTCATCATGCACAGCACCCGGCCTGCCGCCGATCGCCGCCGCGATCTGGATCGCGCACTCCTCCATCGGATGGCCGCCCGGGGTGAACACAACGACGACCGTGGACGCCAGCCGTGGCACCAGGCCAGCCCGAAGAACGGACGACTTCCCGGATCCCGAAGGACCGAACACAGCGACAAACCGCTGACCCGCGACCCGGCGGAGCACATCCTCGGTGAGCCTCTCCCGCCCGAAGAAGCGGTCGGCGTCGCCGCCGCCGTAGGGACGCAGACCCACATACGGAGCCGACCCGTCATCCGCTGCCGGTGGCCTGGTCGTCGGCGCCGTCAACTCCGTGGCGACCAACCGCCAACGCCGCTCCCACTGCTCGACGTCGCCGCCACAGGCCCGCACATATGCCAGCGTGACCTCGAGACTCGGCAGCCGACGACCACCGGCCGCGTCCGACAGCGTGGTCGACGAGTAGTGCGCCCGCCGGGCCAGCTCCCGATACGACGGACCACCGGCATTGTCCCGCACTGTCCGCAGGTCAGCGGCGAACTCAGTAAGAGCTGACCCATCCGCTTCCAGTGGCCGTTCCGCACGCGGCATAGTCCGGCACCCCCTCCCCAGGCCGATGACCGATTGTCCGGGCGTTGATGTCCGGCGTCCAGGCCCCCGGCGCCGGACAACCCATCCGACCTACACAGAGGTCGCGACCCGCTCTCGACGGGACCGGGCCGCCGCCGGACATCCCGGCGCCGACCACATCAGAAGGGACGACATCGACATGCGTAAGTATCAGAGGACAGGAGTCGTGCTGGGGCTCGCGGCGCTCGTCGCCGCCGGCGGTACCAGCACGGTCCAGGCAGCACCGGCAACGGGTAACGGCGGCGCGTCGATCACCAACTACGACGACTGCCCGGTCGGCGCATTCTGCGGCTGGGACTACCTCAACGGCAACGGCTCCATCAAAATCTGGACCGGCCCCGACTCCGACCTGCGCTCCCCCGCGCCCAGCTGGAACGACAGGATCCGCTCCGTCTGGAACCGCACCGGCGCCGTCTGGTGCACCTTCCCCGACATCAACTACGCCGACGTCACCACCGGCCCGCCCAACCCCTGGCCAGTCGGGAACTGGCGAGGCAACACAGCCCTCTACAACATGGATATGAACATCAGCTCCCTCCGCCCCGGACGCTGCTGAACACACCACAACTCTCCCTGAGCGGTCGGCGAGTGCCGAGAACACCCCGCACTCGCCGACCGGCAGTCCACAAGCGTTCGGAGCCGTGCCGCACCGTGTGCTTCGACGGACACCGCCTCCACAACATTCGACACTGATGTTGCGTTTCGCGGCATTCCAGCGATACATCCGGTATGACCAGGCCCGCAGAACACAACGCCACACCGGACACGGTGTGGTCGATGCTGCACGCCTGGGCCGAGGAGATCACCAGCACCGACTACTCCAACACGGTGACTCTGGAAACGCTGACCACGGCGTGGCGGCACCGTCGACGCTCGCTGGAAGCGGCGATCGTCGACTGGCACGGTGGGTCGCCTCCGTCCAGCGCCGCCTGACTTCGCCGATGCGCGCCACCGTCTCCGCGTAGCGGAGCGGTGCCACGAAAGGCTGCCTGCTTCGGCACGCAGTGGAGCTGTCAGATGGCGTACTCGTCGGCACCGAGCATGTCCGGGCACCGTTGCGGTTCGCCGAGGACCGTGTCCGGGGGAAGGTGCTGGGTGGCCCAGAAAGCCCTCGCGGGCACGGTGTCGGCGATCGTGGTGGTCGACCACCAGTAGCCGCGGCCGCGGGCCAGCGCCGCGTCCAGCAGAACGGTGCCGATCCCCCTCCGCAGGTAGGCCGCGTCGACCCGGACCTGCTCAAGGACGCCGACGCGGCATGTGTCGCACGTCTGGACGTCGAGATCCGCGATAGCGGTGCCCCACAGCTGCAGGATGATCTGCTCGACGCCGCCGTACACGACCGGCGGCCGTCGGGACAGCAGCAACGCGGCTGACGACGCGGGTGTTTCGCCCCGGAACCGGAGATCGACTTCCAGCCACTGCGCCCGAGGGAGCCGCATCTCGACGCACAGCTCGCAGTGTCCGGTCGGTAGATCCAGGATCTGGTTCCAGCCGCCGCCGCGTCCGGCGATGTCGAGGTCGTGTCCGTTCAAGCATCGCTTGTGCCGCACGCCGGACCGCACGACGTAGTCGCCGCCCGCGAACGGGTCCTGTGATGGCGCAGCGGACATGACCGGAGTATGCGCTCCGCTCCCACCACGATCCGACCGGGGGCAGCCTATGTTCTGTCCGGTACCGGACACTTGGTGACCATAGCTGGCCCGCCTTCTGTCACCTCTGAAGCTCGCGTGCGGTGGCCGACCGGTCGGGGGGCGTGCCGCCCGGCCACCGCAACAACCATCGAGAGGCCGAACTCCCGCCGGCATGACGTTCCAGGTTCGAGTTCACCGGGTTAGGTGACAGCAGTGTCTCCCCAGGAGGCTGATCGACGGAGGCGGCCGGATCGCCGCTCTGGGGCTCGGTCGGTGTGCGGCGATGGCGAAGGTGGCGTGTGGTTGCCCAGGGTGTCGGACCGGCGTGATAGACGGTTGAGCATGAACGGTGATTTGGCGCAGCTGTCTCGGCGACAGTCGGGGGTGGTGGCGCCGTGTCCTTGACCAGTGAGCTCGCGAGCCGCCGGAGCCCGCTCGCCGCGTGGTGCGAGCGAACCTTCGCCGGCACCGCGTCGGTGGTCGAGCAGATCGCGACCGCGGTGCGCGACGTCCGTCCCGTCCGCCCGGCGGGCGAGGTCCCGGCACGCTGGTGGGCGGAGACCGGCGGCGCGTTCGGGCAGAGGCTCGCCGACCTGGTGCAGCCCGCGCCGCCGTACTACGCGCTGCTTGGCATGATCCACGCCAAGTGGGTGTCCCCGGCATGGGCGCACCATCAGGCCGCGCAGTATCCGAGCCATCGCGACCTCACCGGCGACTACCGCGCCCGTGCCCTGCATCTCCGGCCCGCCGCGGCCTCCTGGCTCGACCTCAGCGGAGGCAGCGAACCGCACCTGCCCGGAAACCCGGCCGCCGAGGCGGCCTGGGCGGACTTCCTCGAGCGCGGCCGCGGCTACCTCGCCCGTCACGCCCCGGCAGGGGCGCTCGGCTTGCCCGGCGCCGAGGCCGGACTGGCGCGCCTGTGCTGGCTACTGACCGTGTGCGAGGACGTGTACCGCAGCGGGTTCGTCGACGACCGGCTGGCCCGGCTGTTCGATGCCGGGCGCCCGACCGTGGACCAGCTGCGCGGCTTGGTCGAGCAGCGCCAGGTCGACGAACTGGCCGCGCTGACGCGGCGGCTGCACGAGCGCGGAACCCTGTGGGAGCTCCGGAAACTCGCCGGCAACCCCGGACCCGGCGTGCCGCTCGGGATCGCCGGGCCGACGATCGTGCCGCACTGGGCCGACGCCGACCTGCTCCTCGGCGCGATCGACCCCGACCACGGCATCGACGCCCGCGGCGGGACACTGCTCGACGTCAAAACCGTCGTCAGCGTGCGCGACACCTCCAAAGTCGGCCGCTGGCTCTGGCAAGTACTGCTCTACGCGTGGCTGGACACGGCCGACCGGTACCGGATCCGACGGGTCGGCCTCCTACTCGGCCGCCACGGCCAGCTGATCACGTGGCCCGTCGACGAACTCGCCGAGCACCTCCTCGGCCGCCGTGTCACCGGCGACCACGCCCGCGACGCCTTCCACGACCTCGCCGGCCAGATCATCACCGGCCACGGTCTTCCCTGGCCTGTGGCCTGACCGCCCTCCGGCTAATACCTGACGTCCGTCGATCGTCGGCCAGAGCTATCCGTGATAGGCCCTGACCTTGGGCCGAATCCTGGGAGCCTCGGCGCAGCGTAATCGTAAGGTCGTGGCGTCCAGCTGTCCCGATCTGTGGCTCTTATGTCGCCGTCGTTGCCGGTTGTCCCGCTGGAAGGACTGCCCGATTCGGCCCTGCTGGTCAGGGCTACCTCAACTCACCTCGCCGATCCGACCGACTGTCGCCTGCCAGTGGTCCTGGCACAGCCAGTCCTTCTAACGTCTTTGACGAGCGCCACCGATCGCGAACCGGGGCGGCCTCTCTGGCACGAGAGGCCGCCCCTTACAGGTTCCGTCGAGGGTGTCTTGCCTCCGCAGCAGGAACACGAGAACGGAACACACATGACGATAGGTGGTGCGCGAGACGAGTTGCCATCGCGCAACGACAGAACGTCGCCTGTGCGCGACGACGAACAGGGGGCGGAATCATCCGCGCCGAACGCCACGACCGTTGACCGCAGCGACGAACGGCGATCCCTGGTCCGGCTCGCCAGCCGGATCCTCGGCTCCTGGGGAGCCACAGTCCGGCTGGTGATGATCCTGACCGTCATCATCGGTGGACTGTGGCTGCTCAACGCTGTTGTCGACCTGGGCCCGATCCGCCTCGGCAAGCCCTGAGCAGCAACCGGAGACACCCGGCGCCACACGACGCCGGGCCCCTCCCACCACGTTCGGCACGGACGGAGATCAGCGACACCTGTCCCGCAACGACAGCCCACCACCCATGCCACCTCCCCCGGATATGACAGAGCCTGGGCGTCAGCCACCCGGCACTGATCCGAGTGGCAGCCCAGCCAGTCACCGAACCTGAGGACGATGAAGCGATGAGCCAGCCACCACACCTGTACCTCGGACCAGCCATCCAACGATGGCGCCCGAACACCCCCGCCGATATCCAGCACGCCATCGACAACGGCGCGCTGGAGGAACGGCACTGGCTCGACATCAAACGCAAGCTCAACCACGACAAACACGACAAGGTCGAACTCGCCCGAGACGCGGCCTCATTCGCCAACGACGGCGGAGTGCTCCTGATCGGCGTGGACGAGGACAGGCCGACCGGGAAGCTCACCCTGGCGCCGACACGACTGTCAGGGCTGGCGGAAACCGTCGAGCAGATCCTGCACCAGCGCTGTGACCCGCCGCTGTTCGTGCAATGCCATCCGATCCCCGTGTCTCCGGAAGACATGGAGAACGGCTACCTGGTGATCGAGATACCGCCGAGTCCGCTGGCACCGCACATGGTCGACGGCCAGTATCACGGCCGAGGCGACAAGACCAAGCACCGGCTGAACGATGCGGCCGTGGAGCGCCTCTTCGCGATCCGGGCTGCCCGCCAGATCACCGCCGAGCAGCTGATCGCCGCCGAGATCGCCCGCGATCCCATCGAGGACGACCGCGACCAGGACGTCCGTCTGTACGCGGTCGCCCACCCGGTCGCCAGCCCTCCCGAGCTACTCACCCCGCACCTGATGGGCGAGGAACTGCGAACCCTCGTCGCCGGAGCCGCGATCACTCCCCATACGGACAGCTGGCTGCAACCGCTGACCGCGTACAACGAACCACGGGCGGTCGGTCGCGGCTGGCACACCTACGACCTGCACTCCCGCATCCTCGCCCCGGACGCCGTCGGTAAAGACCGCGCCCAGGCCGACCTGGAGATCTCCGATGACGGCTCCATCGCGCTGTTCGCCTCAGCGCTGGTCGGTACCAAACCGATCGGTTACGCCCGACCCGTCAGACAGCGCTTCGTCTACACCGAAGGAGCTGTCGGACTGGTCCTCGCCCTGGTCACCCTCGCCGGCGAGGTCGGAGCCACGTTCGGCTATCGAGGGCAGTGGGAGATCGCTGTCGGATTGACCAACCTCAACGGGCTAGTCCACAGCAGCACACCGTCTCTGGGTGAGCCCGACCAGCTTCTGCGATACAGCGCAAGCCGATACGTGCAAGGAACGTCAGCCGGGACAGGTGAGCTGCAGGACGCCCCAGGGCCTGTGGTGAGCAGGCTGATGTACAAGTTCGTGCGAGCGTTGGGAGCAGAGCAATTCTTCGCCGACGTCTTCGCACGCCACGGGAAGTCCGCCTGATCCGGCGGCCTCCCGACTGTCAAGCTGATGCTTTCCAAGTCGTTCACGCAGTGACGCCACGGCCAAGCGCGCTGGGGTGGCTCCTGCTCGCGAGCGTCTCCGAAGCGGGTTGTCGATAGCCGTCGCCCTCGTCCCCGCCCGGCGCGAGCGATACAGCGCCGACGCTGAACTGCCGCTCGCCATGCCAAACACCCTCCCCACACTGGCAAGGACGCCGGGGGCACCGTGGTTCAGCCTGGCTCAGGCTGGAATCTCCTGGCGCAGCTCGGCGACAACGGCGCCGCAGGCCACGCACTCCCTCACGTGATGACCGACCCGCATACCCTCCCGCCTCCCCAGCCCGTCCCGGACCCATGCCCCCAGTTTCCCCACTGTCGTACGACAGCCCCGTGAACACTCGTCCGGCTCGGGCACGTGCATCTGCAGGTAAGCCTGTCGCAGGCGTTCACGCGCCCGGCAAGCCAGGGCGGACACCGCGTTCGGGGTCAGTCCCATCACCGGGGCGACCTGCAGGGGTGTCAGCTGCTCGACGTCGAGGTGCCACAGCACGTCCTGGTGCCGTTGGGTGAGCCGGACAAACGCGCGCGCGGCAAGCAGGCGCTCCAAGCCGGCCAGAGCGGTGTCCCGGAACGGCTGGGTGATCGTGCCCGGGTTGCCCGAGCCGATCGCGGTGGTCTCGACGTCCTCGGTGACGGTGATTCGGCGTTCCCGGCGTGTCTTGTCGTAGGCGATGTGCCGCAGGGTCGTGAGCAGGTACGCGCGGAACTTCGCGTTCTCGGGACCGCGATCCCCGCCCTTGAGGATGTCGAGAACCCGGAGGAATGCCTCGGCGACCAGGTCGTGGGCATCGTGCTCCGAGCTGGCCAGCTGCTCGGCCAGATGATGCGCCGAGGCCCGATGCCGCGCGTACAGGACGCCGAAGGCGGCCGCGCTCGTGGCGGTGTTCCCGTGGCGCACGGCCCGCAGCAATTCGGGTTCGTTCCATTCCGCGGTCGGTGCCCCGGCCGCGACGGCGGCCGCGGTGGCCCGCCGATTCCGAGGGCTGCTGCGCCGGTCACCGGTTCGGTGGCAGAGGACGACGGTGGACGGCCGCTCACTGGGCAACACGATGGTGGACACGACTGACTCCCCGGTGGACGTGATTACGACGTGGGTGCGGGGCACCGGCCGGCTACCACCGCAAACCGAAAGTCCTAGGACTTTGAGAATTGCATGGTGGGCCTCGATGCGCAATAGTCCTAGGACTTTCGTTCTCCGGCGACAGGGAAGGGCTGGCGTGGTGGCCAAGAAGCCGACCTACGAGGTGATCGCAGCGACCCTGCGCGACTCGATCATCGACGGCACACACCCACCAGGCGACACGCTGCCGCCACTCAGCCAGCTCACCCGCCAGTTCGGCGCGTCGAAAGAAACGGTCCAGAAAGCGGTGCGGCTGCTGATCGGAGAAGGCCTGGTCGAGACGAAGCGAGGGGTCGGCGGCGGCACGGTGGTGACGGCCGCGCCCGCGCGAGAAGTCATCGTGCGGCAGCGCAAGATCTTCCGGGACGAGCGGGGTTACTTCTTCGACCTGGCGGCACAGCCCTGGGTCGCGCTCCGGGAGCCGCAGGTCCGGACAGCACCGCCCCCTGCCGATATCGCCGTTCTGCTGGAGACCGCCCCGGGGCAACCTGTAGTCATCCGCGATCGCGTGATGGGCGACCCCAACACGCGCGAAGTGCGCCATGCCTCCCTCAGCTACCTGCCACCGTGGCTGGTCGACGAGGTTCCCGTGATCGCGCAATCCGATACCGGACCTGGCGGAATCTACGATCGGATGGAGGAACACCTGCAGGCGCAACTGAGAATGGAGGAACGTATCGGCACCCGCCAGCCGTCCGCACAGGAACGCGAACTCTTGCACTTGCCCCCTGGCACGCCGATGCTGCGGCTACGGCGGATCGCCCGCGCCCCGGACGAACGGATCTGCGAGGTCAACGAAACCGTGTTGCCGGGCCACCTCTTCGAGATCGGCTACACGCTCGAGCGCTCGAGCACACCGGACCGATGAAACCGCCAGAAACGGCAAGCGCTCAACAAGGGCGGAATCCGGCATGCCCGGCATGGGCAGCGGCACGAGCGGACGTCCGAATTGCTCAGACTTGTGAGCAGGTCAGGCGGACGACGCCGTTGCCGAGTGCCGTGCAGGTCTTGAGTGCGAGCGGGAAGTCCGAGCCTTCCACAGGGAACAGACGATTCCCGGTGCCGACCATGACCTGGTGCAGCTGCAATCGCAGCTCCGTCGACCAAGTCTGCGGACGGCAGGCACCTGACGGCGGTGCCGCTGCCGCCTGATTCCGCCTTGAAGTTCGCGGATGGCCACCGCGGGATCACTGGACAGTACCGAGTTGCCCAACGCGACCTCGGACAGCGTCGTCGGGACGACGTGTTTGCGGACGCAGCCATCACCGATTCTAGGCGCCCCACCTGCGTCTGCGGAGTCTCGGGCTCCGAAGACGGCGGGGTCGGCCACGACTGGCCGGCGGTCGCTTCTTGCGCCTGAACCAGAAGGCCGTCCCTCCAGCGGACCCGATCGCGATCGCCCCCACGACAATGGTCTGGGTGTTGGTGACAGCTTCTTTCAACCACTGGCCAGCCTTGGACAACCGGTACGCCCAGGTGGCGTTCACGCGGACCTGAAGCTCGCTGTTCGAGTCCTGGAAGAAAATCGCGGAGTCGTCCAAGGCGGTCGCGACGAGGCTCAACCGATAGTCACCGGGCACGTCCCCTTTGACTGACCACTTCCAGACCGCCTCGAACCGGTCCGCGTCCAGGGGAAGTTCAGCAGCGGTGATGGCATCGACCGTTCCATTGAAACCCCTGTTCGACAGCTCGACGCGAACCTTCGGGGTGACGCGGATCAACCGGCCCGCAGCGTCGGTGGTCGCTTTGGCACAGCTCCTTTGGTCGAGCCTGATCACTACTGTGGCCGTCGTCGGCTGGTTCACGTCTACCGTGACCGGCTGCGGCGTCAGGTAGCAGGCCGTCGTCACCGGAGGCCTCGGACCTACTCCTGACTTTGTCGGAACGAAAATGAACAGGACCAATGCGGAGGCGACGAAACCAATCAGAGCAACGACTGCGGCCAGCACCTGTCGCCGGTTGCTTGTCGGTCGGTCTGGATCGCGAGGGAATCTCACCACGAGCACCGCCATGCTGACTGCGGAAGCACGATCAGGCCGCCGAACATAGCCAGCTCGACCACGCTGAGCCCACCAAACACGTGTGCCTCCCCTAAACGACCTCCCACGCTAGGTCTCCACAAGCTTGCCGGACGTTACCCGGCGCGGTGAACTGCGAGTCTGGCTCGCGCCCTATCAAGATCGGACAGCAGGAGATGGGCGGACGCGTGCGCCCCGAGGCCGAGGGTGGCTGAGCCGCTCGTTCAACACCCGTGCCCGACGTCCTCCCGGGACCGACGACGACAAGCCGTTCGAATCAGCTGTCATGTTGCCCTCTGCCGCAGGTGAGCTGCTCGACGACCTTCAGAGCTACACCTCAGCGCCAACTCGCCGCTTGCTCATCGACGGCGCGTCGTGGACTCCCACTCGAACGGCCCAGCGGGCGTGAAAGAATGATCAATCCCAGTGTTCGTGGCACTAGTGCCATTTCAGTGCCAAGATCTTCGGGAAAATGTCATCGATTCTGGGACCCTGCAGAGGCCTACACTTGGTTGTTCCTACCGAAAATCTCGCGATTTTCCGGCAAGCCCACTCAGGTCGAGTGATTCGAAATGATCAGCCGACAAGCTGGTGACGCCGTGGTGAGATTGGACGACTCCGTGGACCAGCAGTGCGGGTGAGCTGCGCACGATCTTCTGCTCCCTGTCCCAAAGCCGTTGTGTCACGACAATGTTCAGCATTCCGGTTTCGTCTTCGAGGTTGAGGAAGGTGATGCCGCCGGCGGTGGCGGGGCGTTGGCGGTGGGTGACGGCTCCGGCGACCCAGATCGTCGCGCCGTTGCCCGCTCGGCTGACGGCGGCGGTGGTGAGCGCGCCGCGGCCGTCGAGGTGGTCGCGCAGGTACCGCATCGGGTGCTCGTCTGGTGAGATTCCAGTGGCCCAGAGGTCAGCGGCGGTGATCTCGATGGCGGTCATGCCGGGCAGGGCGGGCGCGTCGAGGCCGGAGGCGATGCCGGGCAGGTGAGTGTCGCGGCTGGTGGCGGCAGGTCCGGCGGCCCACAACGCTTGGCGCCGGTCCGGCCCGAGCGATTCCAGCGCGCCGGCGGTAGCGAGCGCCTCGAGCGCGGGTGTGGAGAGGTCCGTACGGTAGCCGAGATCGCCAAGGCTGGTGAAGGAGCCGTGCTGGGCCCGTTCGGTGATCAGGCGATCGACGGCGTCGTCGCCGAGCTGGCGGATCCCGCCGAGGCCGAGCCGAATCGCGACGCCGCCGGTGCTGTCCGGGTCGGGTTCGAGGGTGGGGTGGGCGTGGCTGCGGTTGATGTCGGCGCGCCGGACCTTCACGCCGTGGCGGCGGGCATCGGCGACCAGGGACTGCGGGGAGTAGAAACCCATGGGCTGCGCGCGCAGCAGCCCGGCGGTGAACGCCGCCGAGTAGTAACACTTGAAATAGGCGGAGGCGTAAACCAGCAACGCGAAACTCATCGAATGGGCCTCAGGAAACCCAAAACCGCTGAACGCCTTGATCTGCTCGTAGATCGTGTCGGCCAGCTCACCGGTGACACCGTTGGCCGCGGCGCCGGCGTAGAAGCGGTCCCGGAGCCGTTCCATCTTCGCCGCCGACCGTTTCGCGCCCATCGCGCGGCGCAGCTGATCGGCCTCGGCCGCGCTAAACGACCCGACAGCGACGGCCAGCTGCATCACCTGCTCCTGGAACAACGGAACGCCGAGCGTGCGGTCCAACGGTCCCGCGAGCAGCGGGTGTGCGTGTGACCACTGTTCTTCGCCGCGGCGGCGCCGCAGATACGGGTGCACCGAGCCGCCCTGGATCGGGCCCGGCCGGATCAGCGCAACCTCCACGACCAGGTCGTAGAACACACGCGGCCGCAGGCGGGGCAGCGTGCCGAGCTGTGCGCGGCTCTCCACCTGGAACACGCCGATCGCGTCGGCGGCGCAGAGCATGTCGTACACGGCCGGGTCGGCGAGGTCGAGCTGCCCGAGGTCGATGACGGTGTCGTGGTGCTCGGCGATCAGGTCGAGCATGTAGTGCAGCGCCGAGAGCATCCCCAGCCCGAGCAGGTCGATCTTCACCAAACCAGCAGCCGCGCAGTCGTCCTTGTCCCACTGCAGGATCGACCGGCCCCGCATGCGGGCCCACTCGACCGGTACCACCTCCGACACCGGTGTCCGTGACAGCACCATGCCGCCGGAGTGGATCCCGAGATGCCGCGGGAATCCCTCGATCCGCGCGGCAAGCCCAAGCACATCCCGCGGGATCCCATGGCCGTCCTGACCGGCGGTCGCCGCGACCCCGCCCCACCGATCGGCGGCCTTGGCGAACGCGTCCTGCTGCCCGGGGCTGTAGCCCAGGGCACGGGCGGAATCCCGGATCGCCGATGGCGCCCGATAGGTGATCACGTTCGCGACCTGCGCGGCGTTCCGCCGCCCGTGCGTGTCGTACACGTACTGGATGACCTCGTCGCGACGATCCGATTCGATGTCCACATCGATGTCCGGGTAGCCGTCACGCTCAGGAGCGAGGAACCGCTCGAACAGCAGGCCGTAGCGCACGGCGTCGACGCTGGTGATCCGCAACGCGAAACACACCGCGCTGTTCGCCGCCGACCCACGGCCCTGGCACAGAATCCCGGCCTCGCGCGCGAACCGCACGATGTCCCACACGATCAGGAAATACCCCGGAAACCCCAGCTCCGTAATCACTCCGAGCTCGTAGTCCAGCTGCGCGTACGCCCGCGGCGCATCCTCCCGTGTCCCGTACCGCTCAAGCGCGCCCGCATATGTCAGTTCGCGCAGGTAGGAGGCTTCGTCGTGGCCGGCCGGGACTGGGAATGGCGGCAGCTCCGGCGCGACCAAAGTGAGGTCGACCGCGCACTCCACTCCCAGCAGCGCCGCGCGCGCTACCGCGCCGGGGTAGCGGGCGAAGATCTCCGCCATCTCCTCTCCCGAGCGCAGGAACTGCATCCCCGCCGCCGGGAGCCAGCCCTGCATGTCCTCCATGCTCCGCCGCGCCCGGATCGCCGCGACCGCGTCCGCGTACACCGCGTCCTGCGGCGCCGCGTAGTGCGCGGCCGTGGTCGCCACCGTCGCCAGCCCCAGCTCCGCGGCCATCCCCGCCAGCACATCGTTGTACGTCGAGTCCATCGGCAGACTGTGATCGATCAGCTCGACCGCGACCAGGTCCCGCCCGAACCGGTCCACCAGCACCCGCAACTCCTCCAAGGCCGCCGCCGGACCGGACTCGACCAGCGCGCGCCGCACCGCACCCTTACGGCACCCGGTCAGAACCTGCACATGCCCGCGCAAGTCCTCCACCACCTGATCCAGCTCATACCGAGGGGCACCCTTCTCCCCCGCCAACTGGCCGGTCGAGATCGTCCGGCACAACCGCTGATAACCCTCCAGACCCCGCGCGATCACCAGCAAATGCGTACCCGCCGGATCGGGAACCCCGTTCTGCGGCTCCGTCAACCCGAGCGACAACTCAGCACCGAACCCCGTCCGGACCCCGAGCTCCTTCGCCGCCTCAGCAAACCGCACCGCCCCATACAGGCCGTCGTGATCGGTCAGCGTGATCGCATCCAGCCCCAGCCGCGCCGCCTCCTCCACCAGCTCCTCCGGATGACTCACCCCGTCGAGGAAGCTGAAGTTCGAATGACAATGCAGCTCGGCGTACGGCGTCCGAGCAAGCGCGCCACCAGCGTCGTCAGACCGCGGAGTCATCAAGTCGGGCGGCGCACCCGCGTATCCTTCACGCTTGCGCGACCACGCCGGCGCGTCGTTCCCGTCACCCCGCGACGGCAAACGCCCCGACGCGATCCGCTCAAGCTCAGACCAGCTCGCCGGACCACCACTCCACGCCATCGACCACTCCACGACACACCAGAGGAGCCGTGGGGAGACAGCACCAGACCTCGAACATCCGTGCGATCATGCGTTCCAACCTGGGACTTTGTCAAATTGCAGAATGAGCCGAGTTGCATCTATCACAACAGGCCGCCAGTGCAACCTTTATGCAGATCACAAGCCTGCCGACGCGACCGCAGGGAGTCAAGGCGAGCCTCCGAAGTCGAGTCGCAGACGCCGCTACCGCCCAGGTCGACAGACCCTTTGAGTATTAACCCGAACGAGTAGAACTCCACTCCATTTAACGCCACATCGTTGTGTTTGATGCAACATACTGGGGTGGACGACGGTCTTGCCGGGGCGGCTCGCATGATGCTTGTCGAGGGCGTGTCGTTTCTCGATCCGGAGACGGCGGTCTTCGAGGCGATGCTCGAGGGGTGGGCGCGGCAGCAGCGAGTCCGGTTCCTGAAACCGAGGACCATCCATGCACGGTTGCACCTGGTTCGGCGGTTCGCCGCGGCGTCGAACCAATACCCGTGGCAATGGACAGCGGGTGAAGTGGAAGCGTTCCTGTCGCAGCTACGCTCCGGCGACAGGCCAGTGCGGATGTCGACGCTGCGCGCGCACGAGTGCGTGTTGCGCTTGTTCATGCAGTACGTCACCGACCCGCGATACCAATGGCCTGACGTGTGCCTGCAGCGATTCGGCGCGGCGCCGATGATGGTCTTGCACGAGTTCAACAGCGTCCGGCACGTCGCCGACGTCGAGAGCCGCCCTGAACGGCGCGCGTTGAGTTACGACGAGGTGCAGGCGTTGTTCGACGCTGCCGACGGCTTGGCGGATCAGGCGCGGGCTCGTGGCCGCAAGGGCGGCATCACCGCGTTGCGGGACTCGATCGCGCTCAAGACCGTGTATGCGTTCGGCCTCCGGCGCAGGGAAGCCTGGGGCCTGGATCTGCCGGACCTGCGGCACAATCCTCGTATCCGCCACTTTCAACGGTGCGGTGCGCTGTTCGTGCGCTGGGGCAAGGGCTCGCGCGGTAGTCCGCCGAAGCGGCGGACTGTTCTGCTCGTGCCCGAGATGGACTGGGTGGTCGAGCCGTTCGAGGAGTGGCTCGAGGAGATCCGGCCGCTGCTGAACACCGCCGGGCTACAGGCAGTGTTCCTCACTGAGCGGGGTAGCAGGCTGGCGCCGCGGGGTCTCAATGCGGCGTTCCAGCGGGCCCGTGACGCCGCGGGCCTGGATACGGAGCTGGACCTGCATTGTTTGCGGCACTCCTATGTGACGCACCTGGTCGAGTTCGGATACCCGCCGCGGTTCATTCAGGAGCAGGTCGGGCACGCGTATCCCAGTACGAGCTCGATCTACACCGACGTGTCGGACGAGTTCCGGAACCGGTTGATGCACCAGGCACTCGGCGCCTTCGCGCCGTTCATGTGGGAGGCGCCGTGACGAAGAAGATGACCTTCGAGTGGCATCTGCGTATGCGGATGGCCGAACGCGGGATGTTTCAGACCTCGGATCTGGTCAAGCCCTTGGCAGAACGCGGAATCGTGCTGTCCCGTGAGCAGATCTATCGGCTCGTGACGACGCCACCTCAGCGGCTGTCGATGGATGTGTTCGCCGCGCTGTGCGACATCCTCGCCTGCGCACCGAACGACCTGATCGAGATCAAGGTCGCCGGTACGGCGACAACGAAAGCAGCTGGAGCAACCCGGCTCCCGCAGGTCCGTCGCAGCACCATCCGCCGCCCGGACCTGTCATGACACAACCGAACCCGACGAACGCGGCTGGAGAGCCGGCCACGCTCTTGAACTCCTTGGCCAGGCATCTGCCCCAGATGAGCGGCACGGAATTGCGTCTGCTGCTGCACTCGACGCGGATCGCCCCCGAGGAGATCCCTGACCTCGTGGCCTTCTTGGACGGACACGACGACGCGCTGACGGTGGCGAGGTCGTCCGTACCAGCGGCATACTTTCCCTTGGCGCACCTGCTTTCCGTCCATTCCGGAGTGGACGTCGCGCAGCCCGAGTGCTCCGCCTGCGGGCACGCGACGTTCTTTCTGCCGCATATCGCGGCGGACGGTCGCTGGTGCGCGCGATGTGTCGGCCGCCTGACCCGATGCTGGCGCTGCGGCACGTCCGGCGGACGTCAGACCATCACCCCCGAGGGGCCGATCTGCTCGCCCTGCCGACGTGGCCTTCGCTCCCCTCCGCGAGCGCGAGCGAAGCCCAAGAAGGCCGAGGCACGGCGGCGACGCTGCACCTACCTGCCGTGCGCATTGTGCGGCAAAGTCTCGCGCGTCGCCGCACTCTGGCCGCTTGGCGCCGTCGGTGGCTGCTGCCGTGGGAAGGTGATTTCGGCCAAGACTCCCTGTGCGGTCTGCCGCACCGTTCTGCCGCTTATCGGCTCCGGCGCCGACGGCGCCAGGATTTGCGGCCCTTGTGCGGGCAGCCCGCTCACCTTCGCCTGCCGCACCTGCGGCGCCACCGGCGACAACTACAGCGCCCGATCCTGCCGTCGATGCGCCCTGACGGACCGGGTAACCAAGTTGCTGATGGGGCCGGACGGGACAATCTCTGCCCGGTGGGCTGCTCTCCATGCGAAGCTTGCTGCCAGCGATACACCGTCGGCCACGATCCACTGGATCCAAGCGACGAAAGGCAGCCGGCTGCTCCGCCAGCTCGTCATCGACGACATCCCCGTCACCCACGAACACCTCGACACCCTCGCCCCCTCCCGAACAGTCAACAGCGTCCGGGACCTTCTCGTCCGATGCGCTGTCCTGCCCGAACGAGACGCCGAGTACATCGACCGGATCGACCCGTGGCTACGCAACCTGATGGCCGACGCGCCACCACACCACCTGCACGTCCTGGGACCGTTCGCCCGCTGGTACCTCCTGCCGAAAGCACGCCGCGCCGCGCACCGGCGTGGAGTCGGCCAGAGCGCCCCCACCACCATTCCTTCCACCGTCCTGGCCGCCTCCCGCTTCCTGCACTGGCTCGACAGCCAGCACCTCGCGCTCGCCGAACTTTCCCAGTCGCATGTGGACGAATGGCTCGACAGCGGCCGCGGGCACTACAGGTACCTGTATCCCTTCATCACCTGGACCCGGACCCACGGCTTGATTCCCACCGGCATCCGGGCACCATTCCCGCAGTACCCGCAACGGCTGCCACTGCTCGACGATGACGAACGCCTGCACCAGCTCCGCCGATGTCTCGACGACGAAGACCTCCCGCTCACGCTTCGCGTCGCAGGCGCCCTCACCCTCCTCTATGGACTTCCCGTCACCACCATCGTGCGACTGCGCCACGACCAGGTGGCCACGACAACCACCGGCACCTCCTTGAAGCTCGCCGAGCATCGACTCGCGCTCCCACCTCGGCTCGCCACGCTCCTGGAACGCCTCGCCGCTGAGCCACCCGCTCCCCACGAAGTGCCTGGCCTGAGAAAGCAAACCTCGCCACTGCTGTTCCCCGGGGCAGCGGGTACACGGCCGATCGCGGCCAACACACTGTCCCACCGCCTGGCCGGCCACGGACTCGCCGGACTCACGGCGCGCAACAGCGCGCGCCTCGCTCTCGCCGCCCGGCTACCCGCCTCGGTCCTCGCCCAGCTCACCGGTATCGAGGTAGACACCGCTGCCGAGTGGAATCACCGCGCGGGCCACGACTGGACCTCATATGTCGCAGCACGGCCGTCGCTGCCGGACGACGTCCAGACATCAGGTGAGATCAGCCTGAGGCGGACGGCGTCCCGCGGAGCACCGTAGGCCGCACCATCCCGGTGTCGCGGACTCCGGCAGCGACGGGCTCCCTCACCGATTCACTCTGAGACGCAATCGCGACCATGAGTCACGAGATCGGGCGCGTCACATTCTCTCGAAAAAATTTCATACTGTCCTCGCCGCCATAATAGATATTTCCCCGCGGATCCCACAGTGCGACTACAGTACACGCGTAGAACCGTTGCTTTTTTCCGCATGCTTTGCCGATGCCGACACTCTTGCTGGATTTCCAGACCATTTGGGTAAAATCGCTAACGCGTCCCGGACTATTAGCGGGGTCGTCATAGTTGTAGTTCCGGGACTCCGCGTACCATCGGGAGGGCACGTTCTTCATGCCGGGATATCCGTTCGTGCTCTTATCAGAGGCCAAGGTCCTCCCGTATCGGGCCGCTGGCGAGTACTCCCCCTTGATGCCGTTTTCCAGTGCCCACACGGCATAGTCCTGAGCTAGGGCGTCGAGGTCCGGGTTCACGGTGACGGGGTCGCTCGAGTGCCGGGCCCGGTACTTGTTGATCTCACTGAGGAAGGGCTTGTCGAAGGCAGGGTCGCCGGACTTCACCTGCGGGGCAGGTGCCTGAGCTGCCGCAGCGAGGCCGGGCGTGAGGCCGAGAACGAGGACGGCCGCGATAGCCGCCGACGCCATCCGGTTCGCGCGAGTCATGTGATCCTCCTTGTGGGTGTCCGGTCGACGGTGCCGGCGACCGCGTTCTTCAGGGACGGTTCAGTTCATTTCATTTCCGATGTGCGATCGACGCGTCCGCTGGGCCTGAGATGGGCTTGCGTGCGTCGCTATCTGCGTAGTACTTGGTCGCGCAGGGCTTCGAAGGCGTCGGGTCCGACGCTGTAGTCGCCGAGGAACGGATTGTCCATGGCGGCGATCAGGAAGATCATCATACCGACGAAGACGGCGAAGAGACCTGAGACGGCCAGGTGCCCGAGGACCCGGTCGATGTCGATCATCGCGATCAGGACGAGGTTGATGGCGGCCCCGGCGATGAGTACCCACCACAGGGCGGGCGGGAGTCCGCCGGTGACGGCGCTCAGGCGTTCCCGGCGGGCTTCCAGGAAGTGGTTGAACTGGCTGAAGGCCTCGGCGTGCACGGCTTCCTGTCCCGGGGTCGCCGGCTCGAAGGAGGCCATCGTCTTCAGCAGCGCGTCCGCCTTGCCGATGCCGTCGGTCGGGACGATACCGAGTCGCTGCTGCGGCCAGGCCTCGTTGATGACGTAGTCGACGTAGGTTTCCAGCTCGGCCCGCATGGTGCCGCGGATGGGCTCCGGGTAGGCGGAGACGTCCCGGTAGAGCGCCGCGACCACTCCGGCCTCGGTGTCCGCGGCGGCCTGGGCGTCGGAGAACGTGGTGTAGGTGGCCGCGGAGATCAGCCCCAGGAGCAGGCCGTAGAACAGACCGGTACCGGTGAGCACCAGCTCGACCATGGAGTTCCGCTCGTCCTTGTCACCGAACAGCCTGGCCGCCACCGGCCGGAGCGCGAACACGCCACTCCACGCCACCACCAGCGACCCGACGACGATGAGAGTGAACAGGAGCCACGTCGGAAGGTCGTAGACCCACAAGAACATGAATGATCGATACCCGTCTTGATTATGAGTGTTGTGTCTGCCCGAAACAGCCACCGCGGTCACGCCGCCGTGACCGCGGTGGCAACAAAGGTCGTGCGCCGTCCAACTAATCATCGGCCGCGCGTTCTATTAGTCCCGGCGCGCCACAGAGAACAGCAGGAGAGCTTCCCGATCCGCCTTCGTTGTCATCTCATCTTGTCACGGCAGCGTCGATATATTCTCCTGCGGCAGCGAATCGAACCTCAGCCTGGCGAGGTTCACCGGCCCATCCCTCAGGAGGATGTAGGCGTCCCTGGGGCGCAATGGACCATTCGTGAACTTGTTCTTGCGCAGATTCGGCAGCTCTTTGGAGATCGTGTGCACATAACCAGGACGGATACAATCGACGTCCCTCCCCTCGAAGACAGCCGCCAATCCCGTCGGCGTTTCCTGCACGGCGCGGAAGACCAGCAGCTTTTTCGTAGCGATGTCAGCGCACGCGAATGATCCTTCGAACTTGATGCCGCCGGTGTCCGTGATGTAGATCCTGTCCATCTTGATGTACTCGCCGGCACGGGTTTTCGTGGCGGCAGCAGGACCTGTAGTGACGACGGCGGCAGCAAGCATCACGACGACAAGGGTTACGATTTTCTCTCTCATGTGAGCATTCCTTGCTCAGGTTTGTTTGTGCTGTCGACCTAGCTCGCCAGGTTCTACGCGCGCTGCTTCGCGACCTCCTTACTGGTGGATAAGCCAAGTCGGGGTGAGGTGGTGAGCCGGTACCGCTCGCCCGCCGCAGCGCGCGGGTCCCAGAAGCCGGGTGCGGTGCTGAGGTCGCGGGCGGGGCTCATGTCGACGCCGGGGATTCCGCTGGCACGGGAACCTGCGGCGAGTTCCTGTGCACGGTGGCCTTCGCGGAGCAGGTGTTCGGTGAGGACGCGGGTGTCCGGGTCGAACGCCTCGCGCAGGTCGGTGTTGCCCGCGGTGATGTCGACGAACGCCTCGAGCAGATGTCCACCATGGACTTCTTGTGGGGGTTTGCGTAGTCGTTGGGCGTGCCAGAAGAAGGTTTGTTTGCCTTCGTAGCGTTCGTACATGTGCGAGACGAGGGTGAGCAGGCGGGTGTAGGCGCGCCGGTAGGAGGTTTCGAAGAACTCCCACGCCTCCGTCTCGCCGGTGTCGCCGCGCAGGGTGGAGGCCAGGCAGGCGGCGGCGGTGGTGGCGCTGAACAGGGCCAGGTGCACGCCGGTGGACAGCAGCGGGTCCAGGAAGCAGGCCGCGTCACCGGTCATGAGGTAGGCGGGTCCGGAGAACCGGGTCGCGGTGTAGGAGTAGTCCTGCTCGGCCCGGACCGCCTCGACCCTGCGGGCGCCGCGGGTCATCCAGCGGATGGTGTCGTGCCTGGCGAGGCTGGACAGGTAGTAGTCCTCGAGTGAACCGGAGGCGGCGAGCCGGTCCCGGAACTGGTCGCGGTGGGCGACGTAGCCCAGGCTGAGGCGGTCGCCGCCGAGCGGGATGGCCCACCACCAGCCGTGTTCGGCCGCGAGGGAATGCACGGCACCTTCGGGTGCTTCAGGCAGCAGTTCCGCACCGTGCCAGTAGGACCAGGCCGCGACGTTACGGAACACCGCGTGCGGGAGCCGGTTGCCCAGGTGCCGGGTGGCGAGGACCCCGGAACGCCCGGTCGCGTCGATCAGGTAGTCGCAGCTGATCGTCCGCCGCGCGTCCGGGTGGCGTTTCGGTGACCAGGTCACCGCAACGGGACGGCCGCCGGCGAAGGACACCTCCCGCACCTCGGCGTCCTGCACCACCCGGGCTCCCTGGGCGGCGGCGTTGCCGAGCAGGATCTCGTCGAAGCGGGCCCGATCGACCTGCCAGGAGGAGGCGCCAGCGCCGACGGTGGCCGTCCAGTCGATGACCCAGTCGTCGCTGCCCCAGTGGATCACCGCGCCGCGTTTGGTCTGGAAGCCAGCCGCCCGTACCGCGTCGGCGGCCCCGGACAGTTCCAGGATCGGCACGCACGACAGCAGCAGCGACTCGCCGATGTGGTAGCGGGGGAACACCTCGCGTTCCAGCACCGTCACGTCGATGCCTTCTCGTGCGAGCAGGGCGGCCGCGGTGGCGCCGGCCGGGCCGCCGCCCATCACCACGACCGTGCTGTGCTCACTCATCCCGAAGCCCCTTCCCAGCTACTTGCCGCGGCTGGGGACCATGACGCCGGCGACGTCGAGGTTGTCGGTCTGGTCGGTGTCGACGTCCGACGACGAGGCCGGGGAGATGATCGTCGGACCGAGAACGATGCCCTTCGGGCCGCCGTCGACCGCCTTGAGCGGCACGTCCAGCGTGCGCTGCTGCTCCACCTTCAGTGCCGGGACCTCGCAGGTGACGATCTCCGGAATACCCGGCGAGGGGTCCTCCAGCTGGAACGCGCAGCCCTCCGGCAGGGGCTTGGCCCGGTCGACGTTGGTGTAGAACGGCGTCGCCACGGTCACCCGCACCGCCCCCGCCGTGTCGGCGGGCCCGACGTTGCCGTAGGTGATCGTCAGCGTCGACGTCCCGTCCTTGGCCTGCGCGGGCATCGCGTGCGTCAAATACAGGCCGACTTTGTTCCCCTCCGGCAACGCCGGTGTCGGCTGCGTGGCGGTCAGATACGCCAGCGTCCAGTTGTCCGCCGGATCCGCCTCCACATCCGCGGAACCCGGGACCGGCAACGCGCTGACCCGGCCACGGATCACCCCGGTCACCCGGGCCCGTGTCGTGACCGCCACCGGCACGTCGATCGTCACCGGCGCCGCTGGCGCCAGCCCCGCGGGAAGCACACAGGTCAGTACCTCGGGAACCGTCGGATCCTGATCCTCGAACCGCAGCTCACACCCAGCGGGCAGCGGCTTCGCACGATCGATGTTCACATACGCCGGAGTCAGATAGGTGACCCGGGTGCCGCCCGTGGTCGCCGCCGAGCCGTTGTTCACCACGGTCACCGTCTGCGTGCCCGTCGTGCCCGGGGCCAGCGCCACCTGCCCGGCCGTCACCGCCAGATCCACCGCCCCCGACCTTGTTTCCGCCCCTTGGCCCGGCGCCGCCGGACCCGCCAGCGCCGGGACCACACCAGCGGCGACCGCGGCCACCGCCACCGCACCCGCGGCCAGCAGAACAGGCTTACGGCCCATCACAGAACGAACCTTCACAGCACAAACACCCTTCACGAGATCGCGGATAGCCACCGTGGCGGCGACGGCCCGCCGGGCAGCAGTCAATTTTCTTTGTCACAGACCGATCGCTTGGGCCACACAGGCCCTCTCAAAGCTCCGTCATGAGGGGCGTGCGGCCTGCCCGTGAGGCACTCGTCGCGCCGGGCCGCAATACCGGGTGGGAGTGCAGGAGCAGCCTGCTCGACCCGGACCTGCCAGCCAGTGAACATTGCGGACTATCGAGCGTGTCGAGTCGTGCCCGCAGAGATGGGGCAGGCAGTGGCTCTCCGGGGATGCCCGCGGCGGCGAGTCGGTCGCGGTAGGCAACGTAGCCGAGGGTGAGCTGGTCACCGGTCGAGCGGCTCACCGACCGTCGGCAGGGCTCGACCCCGGCCGACGGCCGGCCGCTAGCGAGTTGCACCTCTCCTAAAGCAAGACGACTACAAAGAGTCGCTACCTCTCCGCCGAGGAATGTCAGCCTGCAGCGGTCAGCTCGCGGAGAACGACCTTGTCGAGAACGACAGGGCCTTCTTTAAGAGAAAGTGAGCTCCTTTCCAGCTTGCCCACGATGAACGGATCAGACCCCGATATCGGCGCCAGACTGAACACGAAAGACTTGGCTTCACCCTCGCGAAGGCAACTCTGGTCGAACAGATACCCTTGCGCATGCGACGCGCGCTTCTTCTCCCGGTCCACCTGCCATATAAACGCATAGATCTGTTTTTTCAGTGCAGTTTCCTTGCATGTGAAGCTTCCCGCGAACGTGAGAAATCCGTTCTTTTCCAGTGCGACTTTGTCCACCGTCAGGACCGAATCAGCGTAAGCCGGACTGGCCGTCACCACCAAGGATGGCAGTAGCAGCGCCGCCATCAGCGTCAAAGTCATTTTCCTGAGCATCTCACCACTCCGATCAATATTGCCGTCCTGCCAAATTCAACCTACAGCCAGTCCCGAACTGAAGCGGAAACTTCAGTCAGTACCGAATACATCTTCCCTGCCGCTCACCGTGGAGGTACTCATAGGCGACAAGAGTTGCATACAAACCGGAAACCCTTCGCCGCTCATTCAAAGGAGCCATCCCAGTGCAACGCAAAACAGTGAATCCATCCTCGCCGGAAAGTCTCATAACGCTTGCAATGCCACTTCACTCTCGGGACATGACGTTAACGCCACTATGTACCCGTGCGCGAATGAGCGGCCGCACTGCACTCGAAAGTGTCTGTCGCCGCCCCGGTAATCACCCGTAACCCCGATATTTATTCCTTAAACCCAGTGGGATGCCCGTTCTTACTCTGAGATCACTTTCCGTGAATCATCCTTCGAATCAGAGGCCCGAGCGGCTTGTCACCCTTTCGGGCGAACTCACCCTGACCGAACTCGCGGAACGTCGATAGCGGCACCACGAACAGGGGCGCCGGACTCTGTGCACCGGGTCGACGGAAGAACGGCCCCGCCTGTGAGCCGCCGCCGACCGGGTCCACCCACCCCGACGTCGCGACGAAGACCGATAACGCGACGAATTCTCCGAGACCAGCTGCCTACACGGCAGGCAAAGGCCACGCATGCATCCTGAGCCGCCCAGCGCTGGAGCAAGCAGAAGAGTCATGCGGCAGCGCCCTGAAGGCACTGGCACGAAACTTCCTCACAACAGTCGCTGACGCTGCTTAAAGATTCTGCTCGGAGCCATCCTCGGCGGCAGCGGTAAACCTTCCTGCGGCGAGCCACCTACACCGGCCGGACTGCCGTGACGCAGCCACTGGGGTTCTTACTCCGTTATAAGTAGGTGCAACGAACTCCCCGACAAGTCGGGTTCCTATGCGGGCCGCGAAACTGCGTGAACCACCCTCAGACACAGCCCCAGGCCGTCGTCCCCCTATCGCAGTCTCCTGACGACGCCCTGTCGTGGCCGCCTGAGTACGTGTTCGAGAACCCGAGCACGCGCGGTCGAATACTGCACGTTCGAATATGTGCACTGCACCAGCAGAACGAGTGTGACGACAGGCGTTAGTTGGCAACTCACAGCGCTAGTTGGCATGGCGGTGGTCGAGGTCACCGTGACTGATGTACCGGACCGCGCTATCTGTCACATGATTACACTATCTGTCGCTGCGGCGGCTTGAAGGTTCCGTGGTCGATGGTGTGTTCGAGTTGGGCTCGGTAAGAGGTGAACGCGTCGAGCAGTCCGAAGACATGCTCGACCACCACCGCGACATCCAAGCGCCCGCACCGAAACCACGAAACGCGCCACGCCGTCAGCCATGCCACCTTTCGCCAGCGATCGAAATAGACACCGCCCACGGCGGGGCGAAAGCCCATGCTGGAGCGGATAGCTGCACAGCTACCCGCTCCGTACCGGCCAGGGAAGCAACAGCCCGCGGGCTGAGTGGCCTTGTTCGGCCTGATCGCTATCGGCGTCCGAGGTGCAGCAGAGATCCGCGCACGGACAGCTGACTTTAGGCGTTGTTGGTGCGGCAAGTGGGTGAGTCCGGCGGATGGAGACCGAGAGTTACTGCTTCATCGTGGCGGCCGAGGAGGGTCAGCTGCTGACTCAAACGCGCCACTTCGGTTCGGTAACGTGCTTCGTACCCTTGCGGATCGTTTTCACTGCAGGCTTTCCATACTGCCAGCGCTTCACGTCGGGCAACGAGCGCGCCCTCGATGTCATGCGCCTTCTCTAGACAGTTCCCGAGGCTGGTCAGCGAGTTGGCGAGGTCGGGGTTGTGTCGATCAGGCTCGATATCGGCCAGCCCACGATAGATCGCGACGGCCTCCTCCGTGGCCTCCAGGGCTTCCCGATACCGGCCCACCGCATCGAGGCGGATCCCGAGGTTGTTCAGCGAGTCGGCGAGGTCAGGGCGGTGTCGATCAGGCTCGATATCGGCCAGCCCACGATAGATCGCGACGGCCTCCTCCGCGGCCTCCAGGGCTTCCCGATACCGGCCCACCGCATCGAGGCGGATCCCGACGTTGTTCAGCGAGTCGGCGAGGTCAGGGCGGTGCCGATCAGGCTCGATATCGGCCAGCCCACGGCGGATCGTGGCGGCCTCCACCGTGGTCTCCAGGGCTTCCCGATACCGCCCCACCCGCTGCAGGTCGACCCCGAGGTTGTCCAGCGAGCTGGCGAGGTCGGGGCGGTACCGACCAGGCTCGATATCGGCCAGCCCACGGCGGATCGTGGCGGCCTCCACCGTGGTCTCCAGGGCTTCCCGATACCGCCCCACCGACCGAAGGTAGGTCCCGAGGTTGTTCAGCGAGGCGGCGAACTTGGTGTTATACCGATCAGGCTCAATATCGGCCAGCCCACGATAGATCGCGACGGCCTCCTCCGTGGCCTTCAGGGCTTCTCGATACCGCCCCACCGACCACAGGTAGGCCCCGAGGTTGTTCAGCGAGGCGGCGAACTTGGTGTTATACCGATCAGGCTCAATATCGGCCAGCCCACGATAGATCGCGACGGCCTCCTCCGTGGCCTCCAGGGCTTCCCGATACCGGCCCACCGCATCGAGGCGGATCCCGACGTTGTTCAGCGAGTCGGCGAACTTGGTGTTATACCGATCAAGATA
>NZ_NMQT01000103.1 GCF_002234405.1 Amycolatopsis thailandensis
ATGCCGCCCAGCGCACCGCCGAGGAGATCCGGGACGAAGGTCAGCGCGTACGCCGCCGAGGCCCACCCCGCCGACGACGTCCGGTCGAACACCAGCACCGTGAGCGCGACCCTGGCCAGCTGGTCACCGGCGACCGACAGCAGATGCGCGAGCCAGATCCGCCGAAACCCGGCGACCGCGAAGACGCTGCGGAACGACGCCGCCCGGGCTGGCATGCGCTTCAGGCTGTCGTGAACCGGCTACTTCGCGCAACCCCGAAGATCTTCGAAAGATTTCCGGCTGTCATGTCGAACCGCGGGGTACCCGTTCGACGTGTCAGCAGGAGAAGGAACGGAGAATCCGATGTCGCATTCACTGGGCCCGCTGGCGAACAACCTGGCCGCCTACGCCATCTACTCGACCGCGCAGACCGAGATGCGCCACGCCTACAAGCTGATCGAGACCGGCGACTACCTCGGCGCCGCCGCGGAGATCGATTCCGCCGCGCACGCCGCCGAGGTCCTCGCCCGCGCCACCTCCGAACTGGACGCCGAGCGTTCGGAACGCTGGCGCAGAGTCGTCGTCGCCCGGAGGCGATTCGCCGAACAGGCCCGGGTGCGGGCCGCGGGCACCGCCTTGCCGCTGGCCGTGTGAGTCAGCTCAACGGAAGGCACGTCGATAGGTGCCGGGGCTGACGCCGGTCGTGCGCTTGAACCGGTCGCGGAACGAGGTGGGCGAACCGAAGCCGACTTCGGCGCCGACCCGTTCGACGGCGTACTGGGTGGTCTCGAGCAGATGCTGCGCCTGCCGGATCCGCGTCCGGTGCAGCCACTGCAACGGAGTCGTCCCGGTCTGTTCGCGGAAATGCCGGATGAGCGTGCGCGTGCTCGTCCCCGCGCGGGCGGCGATGTCGGCCAGGCTGAGGTCGCGAGCGAGATTTTCCTGCATCCAAAGCAAAGTGGGCTCCAGCGCCGCGCCACGGGGAGCCGGAGGATGCCGCAGCGCGATGAACTGCGCCTGGCCGCCCTCACGTTCCAGCGCCATCACCGAAAGGCGGGCGGCGTCAGCCGCGATCGCGGCGCCGTGGTCGCGGCGGATCAGGTGCAGGCACAGGTCCATGCCCGCGGCGGCGCCCGCCGACGTGAGGATCTGCCCGTTGTCGACGTAGAGCACGTCCGGGTCGACGTCGATCTCCGGATGGGCGGCGGCCAGCGCCTCGGCGGCGACCCAATGAGTGGTCGCGCGGAGACCGTCGAGCAGGCCCGCGGCGGCGAGGACGAAGGTGCCGGAACAGATCGAGGCGATCCGCGTGCCCTTCGCCGCGGCCGAGGTGAGCGCGTCGCGGACGGCTTCCGGCAACGGCCCGGCCGGATCCGCCGTGCCCGGGACGATGATCGTGTCGGCCTCGCGCAGCGCCTCCAGCCCCCACGGCGTGCGCAAGGTGAAGTGGCCGGCGTCGACCTCCGGGTGTTCGGCGCAGACGATCACCCGGTAGCCCGCGCTCCCGTCGGCGAGCCGGGTCCTGGCGAAGACCTCGATCGGCGTCGAGAGATCGAACGGGATCACCTTGTCCAACGCGAGGACGGCGACGGTGTGCATGACCGCAACCTACCCGCCCGATGGCGAGATCCCGGTGGAAGACGTCGTTCGCGCCACTGGGAGCGGGTGCCGCCCGGTTCTAGCGTCGAGCCATGGTGATCATCGCGCCGATTCTCGTCGGCCTCGTCTACGTCGTGTTGATGTCGCTGATCCACGAGCCGCACCGCCGACGCTTCAACGCGGTCATGGTGGCGGGCGCCGGCGCCGCGTACCTGAGCGGCGGCGGCCTCGGGATCTGGGAGTTCGCCTTCACCGCCGTCATGACCTACGTGGCGTATCGCGGCCTGGAGTCCTGGACGTTCATCGGCATCGCCTGGCTGCTGCACACCGGCTGGGACGTCGCGCACCACCTCAAGGGCGCCCCGATCATCCCGTTCGCGGAGCACTCCTCGTTCGGCTGCGCGATCTGCGACCCGGTGATCGCGATCTGGTGCTTCGCGGGCGGGCGATCGGTGACGGATTTCCTCCGCGCGCGTGTTGGCCGCCCGGCCGTTTGATGCGAACATATGTTCTATGACGCCCGAGGGTCCCATCCTGCACGCCGACCTGGACTCGTTCTACGCGTCGGTCGAGCAGCGTGACGACCCGAGCCTGCGCGGGCGCCCGGTCATCGTCGGCGGGGGCGTCGTACTGGCGGCCAGTTACGAGGCCAAGGCGTACGGAGTCCGCACGGCGATGGGCGGCGGGCAGGCGCGGCGGCTGTGCCCGGACGCGATCGTCGTCCCGCCCCGGATGCACGCGTATTCCGAGGCGAGCAAGGCGGTCTTCGAGGTTTTCGGCAACACGACGCCGCTGGTGGAGGGTATCTCGATCGACGAGGCCTTCCTCGACGTCGGCGGGCTGCTGAAAATCGCCGGCACGCCGAGCCGGATCGCCGCGAAACTGCGGAAGGACGTCCTGGAGCAGGTCGGCCTGCCGATCACCGTCGGCGTCGCCAGGACGAAATTCCTCGCGAAGGTGGCCAGCGGTGTCGCGAAACCCGACGGTCTCCTCGTCGTGCCGCACGACAAGGAACTGGAGTTCCTGCACCCGCTACCGGTCGAGCGGCTGTGGGGGGTGGGCAAGGTGACCGCGCAGAAGCTGCGCGAGCGCGGCGTCACGACCGTCGGGCAGATGGAGGGATTCGGGGAACGGGAACTCGTCCGGATGCTCGGCCGAGGCGTCGGCGTCCACCTGCACGCGCTGTCCCACAACGACGACCCGCGACGGGTACAGACCGGCCGCCGTCGCCGGTCGATCGGGGCGCAGCGGGCGCTCGGCAGCAGACCGCGTACGCCCGCCGAACTCGACGCGATGCTGCTGACCCTCGCCGATCGCCTTGCCCGCCGGTTGCGCGCGGCGCAGCGGGTGTGCCGGACCGTGGTGCTGCGCCTGCGGTTCGCCGACTTCACCAAGGCGACGCGCTCGCACACCCTGCTGGAGGCGACCGAGCAGACCGGCGCGATCGTCGCGGCGGCCCGCGACCTGCTCGCCGCGGCGAGACCGGTGATCGACGAACGCGGGCTCACGTTGATCGGCCTCGCGCTCACGAACCTGACGAAGGACGACTCGATCCAGCTGGCGCTGCCGTTCGAGGCCAAGCCGAGGGACGCGCTCGACGCGACGCTCGACACCGTCCGCAACCGCTTCGGTTCGAAGTCCATCACGCGGGCGGTGCACCTCGGGCAGGCCGAGGAGCCATGGGTGCCGCTGCTGCCGGACTGATCCCGTTCACTAGGGTGTCCCGGTGGCGGAAGTCGAGATCTACACCGATGGCGCGTGCAGCGGCAACCCCGGCCCAGGCGGCTGGGGCGCGGTGCTGCGGTACGGCACGGTCGAGAAGGAGATCTACGGCGGGGACGCCGGGCCGACCACGAACAACCGGATGGAACTGACCGCGCCCATCGAAGCGCTGGAAAGCCTCAAACGCCGGGTCACGGTGGACATCTACACCGACAGCACGTACGTCCGGAACGGCATCACCAGCTGGGTGCGGAACTGGAAGAACAACGGCTGGATGACCTCGGCCAAGACACCGGTCAAGAACGCCGACCTGTGGCGCCGTCTCGATGAAGCCGCTTCGCGGCACGACGTCGAATGGCACTGGGTCAAGGGTCACGCCGGGCATCCGGAGAACGAGCGAGCGGACCGGCTCGCCGTCAAAGGCGTGGAAGAGGTCGTGGGGCGACCTGTCGTCCAGCCCGGCGAACGGTCCGCTCGACGCCCTAGCAGCTGACGCTGACCTTCGCGCTCTTGGCGAAGGAAACGTGGACGTGGTCCATGTGGTTGGCGGTCGCGCCGCCGCGGTCCTCCATGGTGTCCCAGCCGCTGCCGTCGTTGTAGCGCTGGCGCCAGATGACGTAGGTGACGCCGAAGTCCTTCTGGTTGGCCAGGATGTACTCGGCGATGGCGTTGCCGGTGGCGGTGTCCACCATGAAGTCCAGCGCGAGGCCGGAGGGGTGGTCGCTGGCGTTCGCCCGGCCGGCGACGCCGCCGACGGTCTTGACGCCGAACTTCGCCTTGACGTGGTTGCCGACCTGGGCCACGTGCGGTTTGGTGCCGGCGAGGCTGGTCGAACACGCCGTCGAGGCGGGCACGGTCGTCTTCACCGGGGCGGGGGCCTTGGTCGACGTCGTCGGCTTCGGGGGAGCCGAGGAGGTCGAGGGCGGCGGGGTGGTCGTGCTGGAGGGCGGGGTGCTGCTGGTCGAGGGCGGGGGAGTCACGCTGGAGACCGGGGGAGCCTTCACCGCGAGGGCCGCGCTGGCCGCTTCGACGTCAGGGGTACCCGCGGTGGTCAGCCACATCGACGCCGGGAGCGCCGTGGCGACCGCTGCCGCGATACCCGCGGGGAGCTTCCATTGCGGAGCCTTGGTTTTGCGATGTCTGCCGGCCATTTCTCTGATCACTCACCACTTCGGGGACGGGAAACTCGCGTCGGGGGCCGCGAGCTCCGGGCAACATTACGAAAAGGACACGGCAATGTCACGCCCGAGTGTGTTCGCCCACAGTTACCTTGATCCGTGAACCAAAAGGAGCTCACGTCCGTACAGGTACAAGAAGTGCTTTTGTGTGAGCACTTTGAGTGACGAATTCAGTCCGCTTTGCAGGACTGGAAGTACACTTCCTCATTCGGCGAGATCACGTTCACGCCTGGGGAGTTCGGGGCCCGTCCGGTGGCCGTCGTGGCCGCGATCACGGTGCAGATCAGCTGATTGATGGCCTGGTTGGAGAATTTGCGCACCGAGAACGGCAGCGCGAGGCTCGACGGGTCACCCGGGTACACCGCGATCCGGTCCAGCCCCGGGGGAATGAACGTGGTGAGCCCCTGCGCGGCTTCCCGCTCCGTCGGCCCCTTCAGCAGCATCGTGATCGCGCCTTCGGCGGAGATGTAGCTCTCGCTGGGCCTGGTCACGGGGATGACGCGCCCTTCGGACACGAAGTACAACGTCGTCCCGCCCAGGCCCTTCGCCCCCGACGTGGCGCGAATCGAGGGTCCCGGCCCGGCCGGGACGACACCCGTCGGCTGCACCCCGCAGGCCGCCACCAGCGTCGCGGCCGCGAGGGCGGGCAGGATCCGGGTCTTCCTCATCGTGCCCCTCCTTCGGTCCGACGCGGCAGGCGCAGGACGAACCGGGCGCCGCGACCGGTGTTGGCGGCGGTGATGTCGCCACCGTGCAGGCGGGCGTTCTCCAGCGCGATCGCCAGGCCCAGCCCGCTGCCCTCGGACCGGGCGCGGGCGGTGTCCGCCTTGGTGAACCGGTCGAAGACATGCGGAAGGACTTCGGGATCGATCCCGGGCCCGTGGTCGTCGACCTCCAGCGTGACGCCGTCGCCGTCGGCGCGCAGCCGGACCTCGACCGGGGCCTCGCCGTGCCGGAAGGCGTTGCCGACGAGGTTGGCCACGATCAGGTCGAGCCGCCGCCGGTCGACGCGGGCGAGTACCCCCTCCGGCAGGTCGGTGACCAGGTCTTCGCCGTCGCGCCAGCCGCGCGCGTCGAGGCTGTCCCGGATCGCCGTCGCGAGATCCCACTCGTCGAGCACGAGTTCGGCACGACCCGCGTCGAACCGCGAGATCTCGACCAGGTCCTGGACCAGCCGCGTCAGCCTCCTGGTCTCGCCCGAAACCAGCCGCGCCGCGACGGCGGTGTCCGGCGGCAGCGCCTCCGCGTCCTCGTCGAGGACGTCGGTGACCGCGTTCATCGCCGCGAGCGGGGTGCGGAGTTCGTGCGAGACGTCGGCCACGAACCGGCGGGCGTCGGCCTCCATGGCTTTCAGCTCGCCGACCGTGCGTTCCAGCTCGGCGGCGGTGTTGTTGAAGGTCGTGACCAGTTCGGCCAGCTCGTCGGAGCCCTTGGCCGGCAACCGGACGTCGAGCCTGCCTTCGCCCAGCTGAGCGGCGGCGGTGTTGAGCGCCCGGACCGGCCGCAGCACCTGCCTCGCCGCGAGCAGGGCGAGCGCGGCGGCCAGCGGGAGCGCGAGCGCGGCCATCTGCCAGGCGTATTTCGCGAGTTCGTCGATGGCCTGCTGCTGCTGGACGAGCGAGGTGAGCGAGTAGACCTCGACGCCGCTGGCCCGCATCGCCCCGTTCGGCTGCGGCGCCAGCACCGGCATGCCGACCAGGAGTTCCGGCTTGGCGTCGCGGTCCAGCCGCTGGAACTGGATATGGAGGTCTTCGGCGACCGTCTTCCGCAATTCGGGCGAGAAGATGGTCAGGTCCGGCCCGTTCACCGACCGCAGGTTCCGGTAGACCGCGACGGCGTTCAACCGCAGGCTGCCGGCGAAATCGTTGAGCTGCTCCTGGGTCGGCGGCGTGGACAGCGGGCGGCCGTAGCTGCTGACCCGGTCCTTCAACTGGTTCATCGCCGCGTCCTGGACCGCTTCGAGGATCGCGTTGCGGGCCGACACGTAACTGGCCCCGGCCGCGGCCGCCGCCCCGATGATCGTCATCGCCGCGAACGCCAGGATGAGCCGGGGCCGCAGCCCGGAAAGCAGCCTCATGAACGGCCGAACCGGTACCCGAAGCCGCGGACGGTCTGGACGTGGTCGGGTTTCGCGGGCACGTCTTCGATCTTCGCGCGCAGCCGCTGGACGCAGGCGTCGACCAGCCGCGAGTCGCCGAGGTAGTCGTGATCCCAGACGGCGGAGAGGATCTGCTGGCGGCTGTAGACCTGACCGGGCGTGCGCGAGAGCTCCAGCAGCAGTTTCAGCTCGGTCGGCGTGAGCGAGACCGGCTCGCCGTTCTTCGTGATCACCAGCCCGCTCCGGTCGATGACCAGGCTGCCGTGCCGCTCCCCGGCCGGGTGGTCCTCGCTCGCGGGCTTCTCGCTCACCGCTCGCCGCAGCACCGCCCGGATCCGGGCGTCGAGCACACGGGGTTCGATCGGCTTGGTCACGTAGTCGTCGGCGCCCGCCTCCAGCCCGGCGACGATGTCGAAGTCGTCACTGCGGGCCGTGAGCATGATGATCGGCACCTCGCCCGCCGAGCGGATGCGGCGGCAGGTCTCGAAGCCGTCGATCCCGGGCAGCATCAGGTCCAGCACGACGATGTCGGGCTGGAACACCCGGAGTTTCTCCAGACCGAGCTCACCGCTCTCGGCGGTGTGGACGGTGTGCGCCTGCCGGCGCAGCGCGAGCTCCAGTCCCTCCCGGACGGACGCGTCGTCTTCGATCAAAAGGACACTGGCCACGCCGCCATTATTCGGATGTCTCCGCGCCTGTGCGAATCGGCTCGATCTTGTAGCAGAACCATGACATTGTCCGGACCTCACGGGGAAACGGCGTGGGGAGAGTGGGCCCCATGGCCGTACTCATCCACGAAGCGAAACCGACCCCCTCCCACCGACCGCTGCCCGGACGGCACGCCGAGACCAGGCGCACCCTGTCCAGGGCGGTGTTCCAGCTCACCACCGGACTGGGCCTGGCCGTCGCGTTCATCGTGACCTTCGTGCTCTTCGTGCACACCACGGCCGGACAGCTGGCCGAGAACGGCGTCGTCCGTAGCGCGCAGTCCGGCCAGTGGTCCACAATGGACTGGGCGGGCCCGCTCCGGGACCAGGACATGGTGCTCGTGCTCGGCGCCGCCGGGATCGTGCTGACCGGCCTGGCGCTGATCCGCCGCAAACCCGGCCTCCTCGTCCCCGCGCTGAGCGTCCTCGTGCTCCCGCTCATCGTCGCGCAGCTGCTCAAGCTGTACGTCCTCGAACGCCCCGACCTGCCCGACGCCGGCTACGGACCAGGGCACAACAGCTTCCCGAGCGGGCACGTCAGTGCCGCCATGGCGATCCTGATGGCCGCCGCCTTCGTTCTGCCCCAACGGTTCCGCCCGGCGATCATCGGGATCGGCGGCGTCGCGGTCGCCTGGGTCGCGTCGTCGACCATCGCGCTGGGCTGGCACCGGCTGAGCGACACGGCGGGCGCCTGCCTGCTGGGAGCGTCGTTCGCCTGCCTCGTCGCCGCCTGGCTGACCACCCGGCGCCGAGACCTGCGCCGCACGCCCGTCGGCCTGGTGGCCCTGGCCGCGGTGCTGCCCACCGCGATCGTGCTGATCGGGTTCGCGGTACTGAGCACGGCGACCGACGGCGCCGCCCAGTTCGTCGCCGCGCTGGTGCTGGCCGCGCTGTCCGCGATGGGGGTGGTGCTGGTCGCGCTGTGGCCGTTGCGCGGCTCAGCCTTCGAGCGGCGGACCGGGGTGGAGACCCGGGTGGTCGACGACCTCCTCGAAACCCGCCTAGTGACCCGCCGCTGACGCGTCAATCGCGGCGTGACTCCCCGGCCCGGGTCAACGGCGACATCGGTGCCCGGGGGGAGGGAGGAACGGTGGAAGGCGCCAGGACCACGCGGTTCCGTCCACTCCGCTTCGCCTGGTACATGGCCGTGTCCGCCGCGCGGAACAGCTCGCCGTAGTCCGTCGAGTGCTCGGGCGAGAGCCCGACGCCGATCGACACGGTGCAGCCGTGGATCGGTCCCACCGCGCGGGGTTCGTTGGTGGCGTGTCCGCTGGCGAGTTCCGTCAGCCCGGTGATCGCGGTCTTCGCGACGGCTTCCCGGATCCGCTCGGCGATCCGCATCGCCTCCTCGCGGGTGGTGTCCGGCAGCAGGACCGAGAACTCCTCGCCGCCCCAGCGCCCGACGACGTCCGTGGCGCGGGTGTTCTGCCGGAGCACCGCGCTGACGCAGCCGAGCACGATGTCACCGCCGGAATGCCCGTACTTGTCGTTCCACTGCTTGAAGTGGTCGAGATCCAGCATCAGGAACGCGGTCGGCCGCCGGTCGGTCTGGTCTTCCAGCAGCCGCAAGGCGGCCGGGGCGTGGAAGGAGTCCTCGGTCAGCAGCCCGGTCTTCCGGTCGCGCTGGCTGCGCGCGATCGTGTCCGCCAGCGTCTGCGAAAGCCGGGTCGAGCGCAGCGCGACCCCGATCATCACCAGCGGCACCAGCGCGATGTTGACCGCGCCGAGGATCGTGGTGCACGCGGCGAGCTGGAGCGCGTAGACGAAGTCCGCGTTGTCGGCCCAGCTGCCGATCAGCTTCTGCCGACGCCAGCCGCCCCACGCCAGGCCACGCGCGATGCTGATCAGGAGCGTTTGCGACGCGAAGTACCAGAGCGCCGCGCCCACCAGGGTGACGGCGGCGACCACGATGTCGCCCGCTCGCTGGGGGAGCGTTCCCGAGTCGAGCCAGGTGTGCACCGACGTCAGCCGGGTGATCGCGTGCACGCCGAGGATGGAGGCGGCATGCGCGGCGGTGGTGAACAGGAACGTCGTCATCGCCTTGTGCGCGATGGAATAGCGCTGCACGCGCACCATCAGCAGCAGCGCCAGTGACAACGTGGGCGGCAGGAGGACGGCCGCGCTGCCCAGCCAGACGGCGGTCTGGTCGATGTGCTCGCCCCGCCGGTCGTCGGCGCGTCGCTGTTCCTCGGGATGCTGGGTCTGGACGAGATACCAGATCGCGCAACCCGCGATCACCCCGAAGCGGACGAGGTCCGTGGTCGTGACGGAAGCACTGACTTGCGATTTCAATGCCCAGACCGCGACCGCGATCTCGGTACCGAGCATCCAGAAGACCGCCGCGGGCGGCAGTCGCCACAGTTCCCACCCCGCCGGATGCCGCAGGGTGTTCCAGGCGCGACCACGCAGCCGCCAGACGCGGGCGGCGGCGAGGCCGACGGTGTCGGCGAAACCCCGGAGTGAACCGGGCGGCCGCTCAGAGACCGCGTCACGGTCGTGCTTGCCGAACTCGCTGACGGGGTCCACCTCCATTCGTCACGCACCGCACCCGCTTCGATCTTGCTGGGTGACCGTGAGGGGGTGACAGGGGGACCGCGTTGACGATCGCGTGAGACAGGCCGATGCCTGCGTTCGCCGGAACCGGGGTCGCCACCAGCTGGCATCGTGGCACGTATGCCTGATGCCGCATACGACGCCGCCGCGGTCCCCGTGATGTTCGGTCCGGATTTCGACAGAGATCCGTCTCCTGCCTACGAATGGCTTCGTTCGAACGCCCCGGCGTTCCGGCTTCCGCTGCCCGGCGACACCTGGACCTGGCTGCTGACCCGGCACGCGGACGTCGTTTCCGCGATGGCCGACCCCCGGTTGTCCAAATGCCCGTCCGTCGCCGCGGACCACTGGCGCAAGGCCAATCTCGGTCTGCCCGCCGACCACCGGCCGACGCTCATCGGGCATATGAACAACTTCGAGGGCGAGGAGCACGCGCGGCTGCGCAAGGCCTGTGCCGGCGCGTTCGGCCCGCGCCGGTTGCAGCACATGCGTGACCGCACGCATCAGCTCGCGAACGAACTGCTGGACCCGATCCTCGACCGGGGCGAGGGCGACCTCGTCGAGGATTTCGCGTACCCGCTGGGAATCCGGTCGATCTGCGAGCTGATCGGCATCCCCGGGACCCTGCTGGACGAGGTCCGCCCGCCCGCGCTGGTGGTCGCCGCCGGCGATGTCACCGACATGGCGTCGATGATCGAGGCGACCGACGACCTGGACGCGCTGCTCGCCGACGTCGTCGCCCGCAAGCGCGCCGAACCCGGCGCGGACCTGATCAGCGACCTGCTCACCCAGGAGGCCGACGGCAGGCTGACCGACGACGAGGTCGCCGCGACGGCGTTCCTCTCCCTGATCGCCGGGCACGAGACGACGATCAGCCTCATCGCGTCCACCGCGCTGACCCTCATCACGCATCCGGAAGAAGCGGCCCGCGCCCGCGCCGACGGCTCGTACCTGACGCTCGCCATCGAAGAGGTCCTGCGCCGCGACACCCCGTTGCAGAACACCAGCTGGCGGTTCGTCACCGAGCCGATGGAACTCGCCGGACAGCGGATGGAGGCGGGAGACCCGATCCTGTTGTCGTTGCTGGCGGCCAATCGCGATCCGGAGGTCCACCCGGAACCGCTCGCTTTCCGCCCGGGCGAACGGCCGGTGCGGCATGTGGCCTTCGGGGTCGGGCCGCATATCTGCATCGGCGCCGCGCTCGCCCGCATGCAGGCGTCCGCGGCGCTGGAGACGTTGTTCGGCCGCGCGCCGTCGATGACGCTGACCGTGCCCGAGGACCGGCTGGTGTGGTGGCCGAGCGCGATCACCCGAGGCCTGCACAACCTCCCGGTGAAACTCTAGGCCGGTGGCTGAAGGGAACCATGCCCGCATCGCATGAGGTGAAAGCGCCCTTCACCGCGTCGCATGCGGAGAAAGTCCCCTTCAGCTCGCTCTAGACGGCGCCCTCGATACGGCCGCGCAGCACGTTCGCCTTGCGGTCGTCGAGATCCATGACGAGCTGGAGCGCGTCGCGCCAGGCGGTCATGGCCTCCTCGGTGTGCCCTTGCGCGGCCAGCGCGCAGCCGCGTTCGTCGAGCGCGTCGGCCTGTCCCCAGACGTCGCCGCAGTTCCGGTAGGCGGTCAGCGCCCCCTCGCAGTACCCGAGCGCCTGCTCCGGGTCGCCGAACCGGCGGCAGGTCCGGGCGAGCGGCACCAGCGCGAAGCCCATTCCGTGCTGGTCGGCGTCCTTCGCGTAGGCGTCATAGGCGCGCAGGCCGTGGTCGAGGGCCAGATCTCGTTCGCCGAGATCGCGGTAGGCGCGGCCGAGATGGACCCGCGCGGTCGCTTCGCCGAGCTGGTACCCGATCCGCGTGTTCACGGCCACGCTCTCTTCGGCGAGCCGCACGGCCTCGGGGTAGTCCTCGCGTTCGTGCGCGATGTTCCCGAGTCCCACCAGCGCCCAGCCGAGACTCGGGTTCTCGCCGATCTCCTTCGAGAGCTCGACGGCCTCGCCGAACAGTTCGTGCGCGCGGTCGAGATCCCCGCGCCGCCGGTGCGCCTCGGCGAGGTTGATCGCCGACCACGCGTGCCCGCCGGGGTCGCCGCCCGCCTTCGCGGATTCGATCGCGACCTCGTGGCTGGAGATCCACGTCTGCCACGGCCTGCCGAGCAGGTGGTAGTCGAACAACTCGACCGGCAGCCGCCAGCCGGTCTCGTACAGCCCGTGGTCCAGCGCCAGCCGGGCGACACCGGTGATGCTCGGCATCTCCGACGCGCACCAGATGTAGGCCTCGTCGAAGGTGGCGAACCGGAGCGGCTCGACGCCTTCGGGCGCGGGCCCCAGGTCGATGTGGTGGTCGCGGGCCGGGGTCAGCGTCCAGCTCGCCGCGTTGGCGCCGTGGAGATACCACTGGGTCAGCCGGGAAACAGCCGCCTGCCGCTCCTCCCGCCATTGCTCGGCGGTGGCCTCCTCGGCGGCGTAGACGCGCAGCAGGTCGTGGAACCGGTAGTACTGAGCGCCGACCTGCTGGACGAGATGTGCCTGCACGAGCCTGTCGAGCAGCCGCCGTGCGTCGTGTTCGGGCAGTCCGGCGAGCGCGGCCGCCGCGCCCGCGGGGAAACGCGGTCCGGGATGGAGGCCGAGCAGCCGGAACATGCGGGCGGTGTCGGCTTCGAGCGCGCGGTAGGACCAGCTGAACGCGGCCCGGACCCCGACGGCGTCGTCGTCGACAGCGAGCAGTTCCAGCCGCCGCCCCTCGGCGACGAGTTCGCGGGCGAGGTCGCCGACACTCTGATGGGGATGCGTGGCGACCCGTTCGGCGGCGATGTTCACCGCCAGCGGCAGCGCCGCGCACAACCGGACGAGCTTGCCGACGCCCTCGGGGTCGCCCGCCGCGCGTTCGTCGCCGATGAGGTCGGCCATGAGCCGCGTCGCCTCGAGATCTTCCAGCGGTTCCAGGGAAACCTGGACCGCGCCGCTGCCGACGACGAGGCCGGAGAGCCGTCGCCTGCTGGTGATCAGCACGGTGGTGTCCGGGGTGCCGGGCAGCACCGGCCGCACCTGATGCGAGTCGAGCGCGTTGTCCAGCACGACGAGGGTGCGCTGGCCGCGCAGCAGCCCGCGCAGGAGCGCGAGCCGCATGTGCTCCTCGGCGGGGACCCGGTCGGGGCGGACGCCGACGCAGCGGAGGAGATCGTCGAGGATGTCGGCGGGCTGCGCGGGCGAGCCCGCCGCGTACCCGCGCAGATCCGACCAGAGGACGCCGTCGAACTCTTCCTGCCGCCGGTTCGCCCAATGCAGCGCGAGCGCGGTCTTCCCGACGCCGGGCGGTCCGGCCACGAAGACCACTTTGGCGGGTCCGGTGAACACTTTTTCGTCGAGCAACGCGAAGTGTTCTTCGCGGCCGACGAAATGGCCCGGCGGCGGGGGGAGGTGGACGTACGGTTCCGCGCGGGCGGCTTCGGCGAGGACGATCAGTGTCCCGCCCGCCTCCAGCGCGCGATCGCAGGATTCGGCGAATTCCGCGCTCGGCGGGGTGAGGCCGCGTTCGACCCGGCTGATCAGACTTTTGTCGACGTAGGCCAGTTTCTGGAGTTCGCGCAACGCGAGTCCTTTGGCCTGCCGCCGCTGTCGCAGCGCACGGCCGAACGCCAGTGCTGCCGTCGAAACCGGCCTCGGTTCCGCGCGTGCTTTCCCGGTCTCCCCGGATCTGGCCGAGCCGGAATTCTCGGTCACCAGAAGCACCTTTCTTCCCGCACCGCGGCAGATCGTGCCACAACCTTCCCATTACCTGGGTCACAACACGGCCACTGGGTGTGCGGAGGCGCGAAGAGAGCCCCCAAACTGTGCGAGAACGCGCCCGTTCCCCACCGGTGCGCCGGTCGAAAGGGAGGTGGATCATGCGCGACCGCGAAATGTGAGCAGGCCCTGTTCCGCTTGCGAACAACCCGGCGAGTACTGATCTCCTCGGAAACCGGCCGTGGCCGCCTTCCCGGCGGCCACGGCCGGGCCCTTTCGGAACATGTAGGAACACTTAACGTCGGTGTAGATCTTTTCACTTGTCCTGACGAGTCGTCCGAGGCAGTTTGGAGTGGTATCGAGCGGCCCGGCGAAAGGAACGAAGTGAGCATCGGCGCGCCGGGAACCCTGGTCCGGATGGGCGTTCTCGCCCTGTTGTGGGGATCGGGGTTCCTGTGGATCAAGCTCGCGCTGACCGGGCTGGCGCCCGTTCAGGTGACCGTCATCCGCTGCGCCCTGGGCGCGGCCGTCCTCCTCGTGCTGAGCCGCCGGGCCGGGCAGCGCCTGCCGCGTGGCCGCCGGATCTGGGGCAGGCTCCTCGTCGCCGCCTTCTTCTGCAACGCCCTGCCGTTCGCGTTGTTCAGCATCGGCGAGCTGACCGTCGATTCCGGTATCGCGGGGGTGATGAACGCGACGACCCCGCTGTGGGCGTTGCTGATCGGCCTGTCGATCGGCACCGAACGCCGGGTCACCGCACTCCGGGTCGGCGGGCTGGTCCTCGGTTTCGCCGGGATCCTGCTGATCTTCGCGCCCTGGCAGAAGAGTGGCCTGCTCGGCTGGGGAACGCTGGCCCTGCTCGGCGCCGGCCTCAGTTACGCCATCGCTTTCGCTTACATGGGGCGGAAACTCGTCGGCCAGGGTGGGCCGATCGCGATCTCCGCCGCGCAGCTGCTGACCGCCACCGGGCTGAGCGCGCTCGCGCTGCCGTTCGACGCCGAGCCCGCCGGGCCGCTGAACGTGACCGCGGTGATCGCCGTCGTCGTCCTCGGCGTCTTCGGCACTGGCGTCACGTTCTATCTGAACTACCGGCTCATCGCCGACGAAGGCGCGACCTCCGCGGCGACCGTCGGCTATCTGCTGCCCGTCGTCTCGGTCGCGCTGGGCGCGATCGTGCTCGGCGAGGAACTCGGCCCGCGCGTGCTGGCCGGGATGGCGGTCGTACTGCTCGGAGTCGCCCTGACGCGCTACGTGAGGTCTTCGGCGAGCAGATCCATCAGCAACCCGTCGTGCCAGCCGTCGCCCTCGGTGTCACGTTCGTAGCGGCGCATCACCCCGACCTCGCGGAACCCGACGGCCTTGTAGCAGCTGATCGCCGCCTTGTTGTCCGCGGCGGGATCGATCACCAGCCGGTGGTGCCCGCGATCGCGCACGAGATGGCGCGCCATCGTGCGGACCGTGTCCGTGCCCAGGCCCCGGCCGTGCTGCGCCGGGTCGAGGAAGAGGTCGACCGAGGCGTGCCGGTACATCGGGTCGTCCTCTTCGCCGTACTGCACGAAGCCGCGGACGACGCCTTCCTCCAGCACGGTGAAATGGGCCGTCGTCGGATCGTCGAACGGCCAGGTGGGGGAGTCCTCGACCGAACCCCAGCGGGCTCTGACCCCGGCCGTGCCGCGGATCCGGCGCAGTTCCTGGACGTGGGCTTCGGTGACCGGGGTCAGGGTCACGATCTCCCCGCGCAACTCGGTGGTCAGGTCCGGCTCCGTCCGCTCGTTCGAATGACGCCAGTCTAGGGAGAAACCGGCGGGCTCGCCGCCGGGACAGCAAGAAGGCGGGGGCCATCTCAGCCGGGATCAGGTATCAACGAAAGGGACACGGAGGTGGGTCATGGGGAACCTGTTCGAAGAACCGGGTCCGGCCGGGGAACCGGTCGACTTCGGGGCGACGACCGTGCGGGCCGCGGTGCTGCGCAAGGCGACCGAAGCGGTGGTCGCGAACGCCCGCGACGCGACGGATTGCCGGATGCTGCTGGACATGCTGGGGCTGAGTTCCGAGCGAGCCGACCGGTTCGACGCCGCCTGAGCCGCTCGTGAGTGGCAAGGTCGGTTAGAGCGGACCGGTATTTATCTACCCGCGCCTGACCGGGCGTAAGTGGTGGTTCCGCGGCTGCCGGGCGTGACGATGTAGGAATTGGGACGTTCAACGTCCCAATTCCTACATCGTCGCCGGGATGCCCGGTCTTGAACCTTGATCAACGGAGGATCGGGGACGTTGAGTGTCCTGGATCTTCCGTTGATCAAGGTCGTGCCGGGCGCGACCCGGTGGCAGACGAGGTGACGGGGGAAGATTCCGGACGTTCAACGGCCGGGATCTTCCCCCGTCGACCGCACCGGCTTTACTCGACCGCCAATCACACCAGTGGGTAGGTAAATACGAGTCGGTTAGAACCGGCCTAGCCACTCACGAGCCTTCAGCGGCGGGGCAGCACGCAGAACTCGTTGCCTTCCGGGTCGGCCATGACCACCCAGGGGTCCGGCTCGGGGTCTTCGACGATCTTGGCGCCGAGTGACACGAGTCTGGCGACCTCCTCGCGCTGCTCGAGTTCGATGGGGGCGACGTCGAGATGTAGCCGGTTCTTGACGGACTTCTTCTCGGGAACCGGCTGGAACAACAGGCTCGGGACCTCTGGGCTCTTCAATTCCACGTAGGTCACGCCGTGGCCATCCGTCCACCGTTCGGTCTCGGGGTAGCCGAGCGCTTCCTTCCAAAACGCGGCCAGTGCTTCGGCCTCACGGCAGTCGACGGTGACGGCGAGCATCCGGGTTCGCATCCGTCCACGGTGTCACGGAACGGCGAGGTTTGCCGATCGCGCTGACGGGCATCCGGCGGACACGAGAGCCACTCGCCGAAGGGAGCACCATGAAGGCCGTCACCTGGCACGGGAAACGCGATGTCCGGGTGGACACCGTCCCGGATCCGAAGCTGGTCGAACCGACCGATGCCATCGTGCGCATCACCTCGACCGGTATCTGCGGTTCCGACCTGCACCTCTACGAGGTCCTCGGTGCGTTCATCGACGAGGGCGACATCCTCGGGCACGAGCCGATGGGTGTGGTCGAAGAAGTGGGGACCGGGGTGACGAACCTGAAACCCGGCGACCGTGTCGTCGTCCCCTTCAACATCTCCTGTGGTCACTGCTTCATGTGCGATCGCGGGCTGCAGTCGCAGTGCGAGACCACGCAGGTCACCGATCGTGGCAAGGGCGCGGCGTTGCTCGGCTACACCAAGCTCTACGGTCAGGTCCCGGGCGGCCAGGCCGAGTACCTGCGTGTCCCGCAGGCCCAGTACGGCCCGATCAAGGTGCCGGACGGTCCGCCGGACGAACGTTTCGTCTACCTGTCCGACGTCGTGCCCACCGCTTGGCAGGCCGTCGACTACGCGAACATCCCGGAAGGCGGCACGGTCGTGGTCTTCGGCCTCGGGCCGATCGGCCAGTTCTGCTGCCGGATCGCGAAACACCGGGGCGCGGGCAAGGTGATCGGCATCGACCTGGTCCCGGAACGCCTCGCGAGGGCGGCCGCGGCCGGCGTCGTCACTTACGACGTCCGTGAGCACAAGTACCTGGGCGACGTCATCCGCGAGGCCACCGGCGGCAGGGGAGCGGATTCGGTCATCGACGCCGTCGGGATGGAGGCGCACGGTGCCCCGATCGGGCGGCTGGCGCAGAATCTCGTCGCCCTCCTGCCCGATCCGGTCGGCGCGAAGATCACCGAGAAGGCCGCGATCGACCGGCTCAGCGTGCTGTACGCGGCCATCGACTGCGTCCGGCGCGGCGGCACGATCTCGCTGAGCGGCGTCTACGGCGGCATGGTCGACCCGCTGCCGATGATGGACCTGTTCGACAAGCAGATCACCTTGCGGATGGGGCAGGCCAACGTCCGGCGCTGGATCGACGACATCATGCCGCTGATCGCCGACAGCGCCGACCCACTCGGCGTCGAAGGCTTCGCGACGCACAAGCTGCCGCTGAAGGAAGCGCCGCACGCCTATGAGATCTTCCAGAAGAAGCAGGACGGCGCGATCAAGATCCTTCTGGAGCCGTTCGCCGTGTGAGGTACCGGGCATACTCACCGGGTGGCTTTCTTCGACATCGAGGGTTATGAACCCGTGTGGCTCTCCGGACTCAAGAGGATCCGGGGAGCGCACGGTGACCGGCTGGGCGCGTTGGTGGGCAAGCGGCTCCAGCGCGTCCACCTGACGTGGTTCGTCGAATACCGGGAATGGCTTCAGGACGCGCCCGTCGTGGTGGACTTCGGTGACGAACGGCTGGAGATCACGCACTGGAAGTTCGACGAGGTTTCCCTGACCTGGAACACGATCGACCCGTACGGGAAGTCCGCATGGGACTGGGGTGACCCGGCGGAGCCCAGCCCGCTGAGCTGGCGGCAGGACATCTACCCCGAACTGTCCGCTTTGGAGGGTCAGGTGCTCCACGACGTCGAACTGCTCGAATGGGTGGGGAGGGACATGGCAGGCGGCATGGTCGCGATCGGCTTCGTCTTTCCGCAGGGCCGCTTCACCGTCTTCAACGCCATGGACGAGAACGGGATCGAGTTCACCGAGCCGGACTCGTCGTACCGGAAGCATTCCCTGGTGGGCTGAAAACGGGATGCGGCGGTCGGCGATCTTGGCGATACTTCCCCGCATGTCCCCGATCAAACTGGCCGAAGCGCTCGCGCTGCGCGCCGACGCGACGAAGAAGGTGGAGGCGCTGCGTTCCCGGATCGTCGACAACGCGCGGCACCAGGAAGGCGAGGAGCCCGCGGAAGACGCCGCCGCTCTGCTCGTCGACGCCGAAACCGCGCTGGGCGAACTGGAGTCGCTGATCCAGCGGATCAACCGCACCAACGCCGCCACCCCGCTCGGGGAAGGCACGATCACCGACGCGATCGCACGCCGCGACGTCCTCCGGCTCCGGCACGGGGTCCTCACCGCGGCCGCCGACGCCGCGGCCGGTCGCAACCAAGGCGGCTACGGTCGTCAGCTTCGCTCGGAACTCCGGTATCTCTCCGCGCTTCCGGTCGCGGAACTGCGGTCCAGCGCGGACCGGGTCGCCGGGGAGATCCGGGTGATCGACGTCGAGATCCAGCGCACCAACTGGGAGACCGATCTCCTGGACTGAACGTGGAAAGCAGGTAGCCCTCCGGGAAGCGGGCACGAGCCGAGGGCCGGCGGTACTCCGGTCCACCTCCTGGCACGTGGAGGGCAGCGTGGGGGTTCGACTCCCCGATCACGACTCAGCCCAGCACGACGCACAGGTGACGGCGCAAGCGGCACGACTCATCACCATGTGCCGGTCCCGGAAGGTGAGGGCGGGTACGGGGCCTTTCCACGATCACACATTCCCCTTGGCGGAGTGGCGTTCCCGACACATCGAGGTATGGGCGAACCTGATCGACTCTGTGCCAAGGTGAAAAGCGGAACAATCCAAGAGCCCAGGTGGTGACCCCGGATGGCACTGAAGATCGGTTACAAGGCGTCGGCCGAGCAGTTCGGCCCGCGCGATCTCGTCGAGTACTCCGTGCTCGCCGAGAAGGTCGGGCTGGACAGCGTGATGGTCAGCGACCATTTCCAGCCCTGGCGGCACCAGGGCGGGCACGCGCCGTTCTCGTTCGCCTGGATGGCGGCGGTCGGCGAGCGCACCGAACGGGTGGTGCTCGGCACCAGCGTGCTGACAGCGACCTTCCGCTACAACCCGGCCGTGGTCGCGCAGGCGTTCGGCACCCTCGGCAGCCTGTACCCCGGTCGCGTGCTGCTCGGTGTCGGCAGCGGTGAGGCCCTCAACGAGGTCGCGGTCGCCCGGATCGAGTGGCCCGCGTTCAAGGAGCGGTTCGCGCGGCTGCGCGAGGCGATCGAACTGATGCGCAAACTGTGGTCCGAAGAGCGCGTCACGTTCGAGGGCGAGTACTACCAGACCACCGACGCCACCGTGTACGACCGCCCCGAGGGCGGCGTTCCGATCTACATCGCGGCCGGCGGCCCGGTGATGGCGAAGTACGTCGGCAAGCAGGGCGACGGTTTCATCTGCACCAGCGGCAAGGGGATGGACCTCTACACCGACAAGCTGCTTCCCGCGGTCGCGGAAGGCGCGGAGCAGGCCGGCCGGAGCACCGGCGACATCGACAAGATGATCGAGATCAAGCTGTCCTACGACCCGGATCCGGCGCAGGCGCTGGAGAACACCCGGTTCTGGGCGCCGCTCTCGCTGACGCCGGAGCAGAAGGCCGGCATCGAAGACCCGGCCGAGATGGAGAAGGCCGCGGACGCGCTGCCCATCGAGCAGGTCGCCCGCCGCTGGATCGTCACTTCGGATCCGGCCGACGCCGTCGAGCAGATCAAGCCGTACGTCGAGGCCGGCTTCAACCACCTCGTCTTCCACGGCCCCGGCCACGATCAGGAGCGGTTCCTGCGCTCGTTCTCCGAGCAGGTCGTCCCGGGTCTGCGCGAACTCGGCTGATCCGGAGCGGTGGCGGCATCCGCACGGCGGTGCCGCCACCGGTCAGGACTCGGTGACGAGCTTGGTCATCTCCTGGTCGAAGTCGAACCACTCCTGCTCGGAACCGGCGGGCACCACGTCGTAGGTGCGGTCGAGGAACTCGGCCAGCTCCTGCGCCGAGGCCTCGAGGACGGCGCAGCCGTCGGGCGCGCTGAGCGCGAAAATCACGATCGAGGTGTCGTCGGCCGGACTGATGATCACGTCGCCTTCACCCGATGGGGTGAGGAGGCCGTCCGCCAGCAGGTCACGGCCGAACATCCAGCGGACCGTCCCGCCGCCCGAGTGGTAGGCCACCACGACGGCGTAGGGGTCCTCGGGGTCGTATTCGAGATCGGCCTGGACGGGGAGGGGGTCCGCACCGAAAGTGCGCAGGCCGAAGACGATCGTCCCCCGGATGAGGTCGCTTTCCTTGTCCAACGCTTCAGCCCCTTACGTTCGGTTGCTGTTGATCTTCAATCATTGATAACGCAATGTGAAGCGTTTTCGTGACCCGAGATGGCAACTTTCACACGTTCGGCTGAGAGCTGCGTCTCAGGTGCTCACGGACGGTTCGCATCGAGCACGTGCGGTGAGCGGGCGATAAGTGCGATCATTCGTGCAAAAGAAAGAGATTCCGCACGTGCATATTCCGGTGAATGGAAATAGCCAACCGTTCGGCGGAGTGAATCGATATTTCCCGCGGTTAGCATAATCGTTGCGTCGTTCATGTGTTTCCAGGAGACCGGCGTGGCTCCGTCCTGGACCTCGGCGAGCTTGATCGTTGTGGATCGGGAGAGGAGCGGCAATGGGCGTAAGAATCACCCTCGTCATTCCCAGGGAAGACCAAGCGCGTCGAGACGCGGTTTACGGCCCGCGCAGGCGGACGGTTCCGGCCACGTCCCGGTACGGCTCCGGGACCGAACCGGCTGTGCCACGAGTCCGGGGACGCCGCCGTGATTGAGCGGCTCCCGATGCGGGTCGGGCAGGCCGACATCGACCGGCTGGAGGGAGTCATCGCCGCGCTCCGGGCGCGCGACTATCGGGAAGGCGGCGGATCCTGCCGGGAGCTGCTGCGTGTGCTGGAGCCATACAGCGCGGCACTGCGCCGGGGAACGATGAGCGAGCCGATGGCGCGGCGGCTGGCGGGCGTGGTCGCGGATCTGCACAACCTCAAGGGCTGGACGGAATTCGACTCCGGGCGCCCCCTCAAGGCGGAGCGGCACTTCCGTCGCGCGCTCGAACTCGCGGCGCATTCCGGCAACGACGATCTCGTCGCCAACGTCCGCTATCGGCTCGGCCGGATGTATCTGCACCACCGTTCTCCGGTGGAGGCGCTGGAGCAGTTCGGGCACGGCCAGCTCGCGGCACGCCGGGCGGGAAGGCCGCTGTCGCAGGCGATCCTGTCGGCGAACGAGGCGTGGGCGTACGCGCTGCTCGGCGACGTCCGGCAGGCGCTGGACAAGCTTTCCCTTGCCCCCGAACAGTTCGCCAGTTCGCTGGGGGACACGGTGCCGTCGTGGTCCGCCTTCTTCACGGCCAACGACCTGGCCGCGATGATCGGGACGGTGCGCACCGAGCTCGCCAGGGTCGTCGACGTCCGCCACAGCCGGGAGGCCATTCCCGCGCTCACCGAGGCCATCGACGGCTATGGTCCGGACATGGTGCGCAGCCGGTCGCTGACGATGATCTGGCTCGCGGTCGACCACGCGCTGGAGGGCGATCTGGGCCAGGCCGCCGAGGTCGGCCTCGCCGCGATGGAGATCGCGTACGGAATCCGTTCCGCGCGTACGCGGGATCGTTTGCGGCCACTGTCGGAAAGCGTGCGGAAACGGGTGGGTGATATTAATGCGCGAGATCTCCTTGATCGGATCGCGACATTTCGCGCCGCGGCCTGAGTGCCGCGGAATAGGTGGAGGAATGACCGGATCAATTCCGGCGGGCGTAGGCTCGCTGGCATGAAACGGACTTCGTTCGCGCAGTGGCCGTGCTCGATCGCGCGCACCATGGACCTGCTCGGCGACTGGTGGACGCCGCTCGTCCTGCGGGAGGCGTTCTACGGGATCCGCAGGTTCGACGAGTTCCAGCAGGAGCTCGGCATCGCGCGGAACACCCTCGCCGACCGGTTGCGCCGCCTCGTCGGCGAAGGGCTGCTGGAAAAGCGCGCCTACCAGTCCGAACCGGTCCGTTACGACTACGTGCTGACCGAGAAGGGCGCGGATTTCTACGGCGTGCTCGCCGCGATGTCCCGCTGGGGTGATCGCTGGCTCGCCGAGGAGGCCGGACCGCCGATCACCCTGCATCACGACACCTGCGGCCATGACACGCACGCCGAGGTCGTCTGCGCGCATTGCGCCGCGCCGCTCACCGCCGAGAACACGCGGGCGCGGCTCGGGGCGGGCTACCCGCCGAAGCTCGCGAACCGGCCTGACGTGGTGCGCCGCTTCGCCGCGCAGGAGGGTTTGACAAGCTAAGTCTATCTAAGCAACTATCGAGGTCACGAGCACGGGAGGCGGGACCACGATGGAGTGGACGGGCGCCAAGTACGCCGACAAACCGACGGTCGAGGTCCAGGAGTGGGTCGACGCCGATCCGGAGCGGGTCTGGGCGATCGTCTCCGACGTCCGGCTGATGCCCACGATGAGCCAGGAACTCCAGTCGGCCGAGTGGTGCGACGGCGCCGGCGGCGGGGCCGCGGTCGGCAGGCGATTCGTCGGCCGCAGCAAGCACGACGCGCTCGGTGAATGGGAGACCACGTCGCACGTCGTCGAATGCGACGAGCCGAGGGTCTTCACCTGGGCCGTGCACGATCCCGAGACACCCACCGCGCTGTGGCGCTTCACGCTGGAGCCCGAGAACGGCGGGACGAAGCTGCGGCAGTGGATGCAGCTGGGACCGGGGCGTTCGGGCCTTTCGCTGGCCATCGACCAGATGCCGGACAAGGAGGAGAAGATCGTCTTCGTCCGGCTGCGCGAGTTCGAGAAGGCGATGACAGGGACGCTCTCGGCGATCAAGGAACGGGCCGAGGCGGGCCGCGCGTGATGCGGACGGCGACGACGGTCGAGGCTTCGAGCGGCTGGCGGGAGACGCTGGAGTTCGTCCTGGAGGCGGAAAAGCTCGGTCTCGACGAGTGCTGGGTCGCCGAGGCGTGGGGCTCGGACGCGCCGTCCGTGCTCGGTTACCTCGCCGCGCGGACCGAGCGCGTCCGGCTCGGCTCGGGGATCATCCAGCTCGGCACACGGACCCCGGTGGCGATCGCGCAGGCCGCGCTGACGCTCTCGGAGCTGTCCGGCGGCCGGTTCGCCCTCGGGCTCGGAGCTTCCGGACCGCAGGTGATCGAGGGGCTGCACGGCGTTTCGTTCGCCCGGCCGCTGACCCGGATGCGGGAAACGGTCGAGATCATCCGCCGCGCGTTCACGGGCGAGAAGATCTCGTTCTCCGGCAAGGAGTTCGAGATCCCGCTGCCGGGCGAGAGCAGGCCGATGCGGCTGTCCACGACGCCGAATCCGGACATCCCGATCCACCTGGCCACGCTTTCGCCGAAACTGCTGGAACTGACCGGCGAGATCGCGGACGGCTGGCTGGGCACCAGCTTCGTCCCGGAGGGGGCACAGGCGTACTTCGCGCATCTCGACGCCGGTCTCGCGAAGGCGGGCCGATCGCGGGCGGATCTCGAAGTCTGCCAAGGCGCCGAGGTCGCTTTCGCCGGGGACGAGGACGAGCTGCGCGGGATGGTCGCGGGCCGCAAGGCCGAACTCGCGTTCAGTCTCGGCGGGATGGGCTCGGCGAAGACGAACTTCTACAACAACGCCTACAGCAGGCAAGGCTGGGCCGAAGCCGCCGCGGCGGTGCGCGAGCGCTGGCAGGCGGGCGACCGGGAAGGCGCCGCCGCGCTGGTGACCGACGAGATGGTGCTCGGCACGACACTGATCGGCACCGAAGCGATGGTGGCCGAAAGGCTGCGCGTCTGGCGCGACGCCGGGGTCGACACCGTCCGGCTGTACCCGGCGGGGGAGACGGTCGCCGATCGGCTCGCCACCCTCGGCCGCGCGCTGGACCTGGTCCGCGCTCTGGGCTGAATGCCCGCGCCGGTTGAGGTGACCGGCCGAGCGTGGCCGGTCCCGTCTGCTCCAAGCGGGTAGAACTTGTTTCACTTTTGCCGTCGTCCGGAGAACATGACCTCGCTCGATCGCCAAGCGAGGAGGACTCATGGAGCCCGAAAACCGCCTGTCCCGGCGCCAGATCCTGCGCGGCACCGCCGCGGGCGCCGGGATCGCGCTCGCCTCGGGCCTGCCGTTCGCCGGGACGGCTTCGGCCGACGCCGCGGTGCTCGGCGAGTACGACGTCGTCGTGGTCGGAGCGGGCGCGGCGGGGATGACCGCCGCGCTGACCGCGGCCAAACGCGGGCTCAGCTGCGTCGTGCTGGAGAAGGCGGCGAAGTTCGGTGGCTCGGCCGCCCGGTCGGGGGCGGGGATCTGGATTCCGTGCAACCCGGTGCTGGCCGAAGCCGGCGTCCGCGACACCCCGGAACAGGCCGCACGGTACTTGGCCGCCGTGGTCGGCCCGACGATCCCCATCTCGCGGCAGCAGGCGTTCCTCGCGGCCGGCCCGGCGATGCTGTCGTTCGTGATGGCCAACAGCCCGCTGCGGTTCCGGTGGATGGAGGGCTACAGCGACTACTACCCGGAACTGCCCGGCGGGATGCCGGACGGCCGCTCGATCGAACCCGATCAGCTCGACGGGAACGTGCTCGGCGCCGAACTGGCCAACCTGAACCCGCCGTACCTCGCCACGCCTGCCGGGATGGTCGTCTTCAGCGCCGACTACAAGTGGCTCGCGCTGGCCGCGGTCAACCCGAAGGGCGCCGCCGTGGCCGCCGCCTGCCTCGCCCGCGGCACGGCCGCCGCCCTCGCCGGGCAGAAACCGCTCACCATGGGGCAGTCATTGGCCGCCGGGCTGCGGGCCGGGCTCCAGCGCGCCGGTGTCCCCGTGTGGCTGAACACGCCGCTGACCGATCTCGTCATCGAAAACGGGAGGGTCACCGGGGTGACCGTCGCCGCGGGCGTGGTGAAGGCCAGACGCGGCGTCATCGTCGGCTCCGGCGGATTCGAGCACAACGCCGCCATGCGGGCGGAATACCAGCGCCAGCCGATCGGTACACAATGGACAGTCGGCGCCCGGTCGAACACCGGCGACGGGATCCTGGCGGGCAAGCGCGCCGGGGCGGCGCTGGACCTGATGGACGACGCCTGGTGGGGACCGGCGATCCCGCTGCCGGGTGAGCCGTACTTCTGCCTCGCCGAGCGGACGCTGCCCGGCGGGCTGATGGTGGACGCGGCGGGCAAGCGGTTCGTCAACGAGGCGGCGCCGTACGGCGACGTCGTGCACACGATGTACGACCGGAACCCGGCCTCGCCCACCATTCCGGCATGGCTGGTCGTCGACCAGCACTACCGCAACCGCTATCTCTTCCGTGACGTCGCGCCGCTGCTGCCGCTTCCCGACGAGTGGTACGCGGCGGGCGCTGTCAAGAAGGCGTGGACCGTCGAGGCGCTCGGCTCGGCGATCGGTGTTCCGCCGCGGGCGCTGCGGGCCACGGTCAACCGGTTCAACGGCCAGGCTCTGTCCGGTGTGGACAGTGATTTCCGCCGGGGCGCCAGTGCCTACGACCATTACTACACCGACCCGTACGTCCTGCCGAACTCATGCCTCGCCCCGCTCTGGGAGCCGCCGTTCTACGCGTTCAAGATCGTCCCCGGCGACCTCGGTACCAAGGGCGGGATGCGCACCGACGCGCGGGCGCGGGTCCTGCGGGCGGACGGCTCGGTCATCCCGGGCCTGTACGCGGCCGGGAACGCCAGCGCGGCGGTGATGGGCCCCAGTTACGCGGGCGCGGGGTCGACGATCGGCCCGGCGATGACCTTCGGGTACATCGCGGCGAACGACCTGGCGGAGGCGGAGCCGACGCGAAACCGCCGCATTACTCGGGCGACGTCGTGAAGGGCCCCATCGCTACCTTCAAGGTAGGCAAGGAGGCCTTCACGGAACATCGCGGCCGGAGGAGCGCAGGCGAGCAACTCGGTAACGCGCCGTGCTTTCCTTGCTCCTCAATCTATTCGTCTTCGAACGGCTTGTGCGACCCAAGTTGCGGGGGAGTGAAAGGGACGCCATCCAAGGTCGAGTCGGTGAACCTGATGTCGCCGCTGAACGTCGTGCCGTCGAACGTGGTGTATCCGCTGAACGTCACCTGGTTGAACCAAGCATCACCCGCGAACGAGGCTTCGGTGAAGTAGGACCGACTGGCGAACGTCACGCCTGGCAGGTACGCATCTTCGAAGAACGTGGCGTCGTCGAAGTTCACTCTGTCGGTGAACACTGCTTTGCTGAAGACCACGCTACCGGTGAACGTCGTGTCGTTGAACCGTGCTTCGCGCAGGAATGAAGCGGAGCGAAAAGTGGTGGTTCCTTTGAAGGTGGCCGCGTCGAATCTGGCGGATGCTTCGAAGGTCGCCTGGTCGAACCGGACGTTACCGGTGAACTGTGCTTCGGAGAACCAGGAGTCTCCGGTGAACGTGGCTCCGTCGAACCTGGTCTCACCCTCGAAGTGGATGCCCATGAGCAAGGTGTCACCGCAGAACCGGGCGTTCGAGAAGCGAGCGTTGTTGAGCCGGCAGTCTCGGAATCTGAGGTCGATCAGCAGTGCGCCACTGAGGTCCACGTCGATGTCCGGCCAGAACCGTTTCCCCTCCTGGTAGGTCGGATCGAGATGGTCGGTCAGAATCCGTTGAGCGGTCGTCCGTACCTCACGTTCTTGGATATCGCTTCGGTGCTCGTCGTGGATCTCTTTCTTTGCGCCTGGATCGGGAGGTTTGTTGGGCAGTTCGTACGGCATGCGAAGATAGGCGCTGATCACATTGACGATGGTTTGCCGTTGCGGCGGATTGTCCTGCGCCAGGCGGTCGAGTGCGTACAGTCCGGCGAGCCGGACGGGTGCCTTGTCCGCCCCCAGCTGTTCCACCGCCTTGAGGTAAAGGTCGCTGATCCGCCGCTCCGCGGCGTCGTGGCGCGCGTCGTCATTGGCTTGTTCTCGCAGCACCAGGTCATGTCGTTTGGTCAGGAGATCCTGTTCGGCTGTCTGCTGACGTCGAGCGGCCAAGAGCAACGCGATGGCTCCACCTGCCCCGAGCACGATCGTGCCGACGGTGCGTACGGCTTCCAGCCGGGCTTTGTCGGCGTCGGTTCCTTTGCCATAGAGAAAGAAGAGCACCCAGCATGCGGCGACGGCGAAGACGAGCAAGAGTCCGGCGCAGATGGTGATGGTGCGGTTCGACAGTGTTCGATGTTCCCCGGGGGAGCGCGAGGGAGGCCCGGTTCGAGAACTCTCCGGTGAGTGGGAATCATCGGCCATCAGTCCATGATCGCAGCGCGGCGCCGGTTTCGAATCTGACGAACACGTGACAATGCCGACCGGATCTTCGGCTCCACCGGAGCGCTCCCTCCGCTAAGGTGAGGCGTTCGCGTGGCATCAAGGGCTGGGGGGTCCGCCATGGTCGTCAAACGTTCCTATCACCACGGGGACCTGCGTCGTGCGCTCGTCATGGCCGCGCGGGAGGTCCTCGTCGAGCGAGGTCCCGAGGGGGTGAGCTTGCGCGGCGCGGTCGCGAGGGTCGGCGCGTCCACCGCGGCGCCGTACCGGCATTTCCGCGACAAGGACGCGTTGCTGGTGGCGGTCGCGCTGGAAGGGCACGCCGAATTGCGGGAGCGCCTGCGCGGCCGCGGCACCGGGACGATGACCGCGCTCGGACACTCCTATCTCGGCTTCGTGCTGGAGAATCCCGCGCTGTACCGGCTGATGGCGGGCGCCGGGATCGGTGACCGTACCGCGTATCCGGAACTCGCCGAGGCGCACCGGGAGACCTGTGCGCTGCTGGCCGACAGGGTGGGCGAGAGGAACGACCCCGGCGGTTTCGCCGTCACGCTGTGGTGCCTGCTCCACGGGCTGGCCACGCTCGTGATCGACGGTCACGTCGAGCGTGACTGCGCCGTCGCGGAGGTCGATCGCAGCCTCGCGTTCCTGAGGTGAAGTACATGATGGCCCCCTTCCTGTACCTGGGCGCAAGGAAGGGGGCCATCATGTACTTCGGCGGGGTCAGCCGATGGACGGGATGAAGGTGGGGAGGCGGCGGACCTTCGTGTCCTGTTCGAAGGCGTAGGCGATGGCCAGCAGCGACGGTTCGCTGAACTTCCCGCCCATGATCGACAGTCCCAGCGGCAGCGGCCCGGCGTACGCCATCGGGACGGTCATGTTGGCGTAGCCCGACACCGCCGCGGGTCCGGACGAATCGATGAGCAGCGCGCCGTCACCGACGCCGAGTTGCGTCTTCCACGCGGCGTTGTTGGTCGGCGCCACGATCGCGTCCAGTTTGTTCCCGCGCAGCGTCTCGTCGAGACCCCGCCGGGCGGCGCTCGTCGCCGCTTCCCGCAGCGCGCGGTAGGCCGGATCGTTCAGGTCACCGGTGGTCGCCTGCGACCGGTCCCACAGATTCTGTGTCCAGTAAGGCATTTCGACCGCCGCGTGGTCCAGGTTGTACTGGATCAGCGCGGCCAGGTCGGCGGGGTGCTTGCCGCCGGTGGACGCGAGGTAGGCGTTCAAGTCGTGCTTGAACTCGGTCCTGATCGCGGGAAACTCGTTCGCGGCGATGACGTCCAGGTAGGGGATGGTGATCTCCACCGTGGTCGCGCCGAGCTTTCGCAGCTTGCCCAGCGCCTGTTCGAACGCGGCCTTCGTCGTGTCGTCCGGGGTGTAGACCTCGCGCCAGACGCCGATCCGCTTGCCGCGCAAAGCGTTGGGGCGCAGGAACTTCGTGTAGTCGTCGAGGGACTGCCGGGCGGCGTCGACGGTGATCGGGTCACGGCGGTCGGCGCCGTTGAGGGCCGCGAGCAGGATCGCGGCGTCGACCACGTTGCGCGCCATCGGGCCCGCGGTGTCCTGCTGCTTCGACACCGGAACGATCCCGCTGCGGCTGACCAGCCCGAGGCTCGGCTTGACGCCCACGATGCCGTTGGCGCCGGACGGACAGCTGATCGAACCGTCCGTTTCGGTCCCGACGGCCACGGTCGCCAGGTGTGCCGCGACGGCGACGCCCGGGCCGGACGACGAGCCGCACGGGTTGCGGTCGAGGACGTAGGGGTTGGCGGTCTGCCCCGCGAGCGGGCTCCAGCCGTTCGACGAACTGGTGGACCGGTAGCTCGACCATTCCGACAGGTTGGCTTTGCCGAGGATGACCGCCCCCGCCTCGCGCAGGTTCTCGACCACGCCGGCGTCGCGGTACGGACGGGATTCCAGCAGCGCTGTCGAGCCCGCCGTGGTCGGCTGCCGGTCCGCGGTGTCGATGTTGTCCTTGAGCAGCACCGGAATGCCGTCCATCGGCCCCTTCGACCGGTGCCGGTGACGTCTCAGGTCACTGTCCGCGGCGAGCCGCAGCGCGTCCGGGTTCGTGGTGAGCACCGCGTGCAGTGTCGGATTCAGTTTGCGGATCCGCTGCAAATAGAAGGCGGTCAGTTCGACCGAGGTCAGCCGCCCGGAGCGCATCGCCCGTTGCAGATCCGGGATCGTCGCCCGCTCCAGATCGATGCCTGCCACGACCACGCGGCCGGAGAAGGCCGTGGCCTGCGCCGGGACGGCTGCGGCGGCGGAGGCCACGAGCGTCATGACGAGAAGAGCGATCGCGCTCCGCCATTTCGAGGAATGTCTTATCAAGGAATTCCCTCCTTGGTCGAAAGAATTCCTGCACCGTACGTGCGCCACTGCCGTCTGGAAAACGCCGAACGGGATGGGAAAACGGTGATTGAATTCCCGTTCGAGCGACTGCCCGGTAGGCGGCCGGTCACGGAAACGGCCTGATGAAAGCGATCCAAGGTGGTTTCGGCACGCGGAGCTTTCGGGCGCGGACGCTGGGTGAGACGATTTCCGGGATTTCCGTCGGAAAAATTCCGTCCGATTTCGGCGGCTTGCCGGTTTTCGGGTTGTTCGGGGTTTGGTCGGGCTTCGTCGATCATCCGGCCAGTTTCGGCGGCGAGTGCTCGGCGAGCGCGGCACCGAAGGAACGCGCGGTGCCGGTCAATCCGGCGACCATCGAGACCGGGTCACGCCGGACGGGCAGGACGGCGGCCAGGGCCGCGCCGATCCGGCCGTCCGGTGTCCTGATGCCGACGGCGGCGCAGCCGAGCCCCGCCGTGATGGTCTCCGATTCGGCCGCGTAGCCGGCCGCGCGGATCTCCAGCGCGTCGGCGTCCGGTTCCACCAGTGAGGGGTGATGAGCGGCGAGCAACCGCCCGGCGGCGGTCCCGGGCGGCAGCGGGGTCCCCGGCCACACGGGGACGTCGTCGGCGGGTAGCACCGCCCCGGCCGCGACCAGGGCGCGCCCCTCCCTCGGCACCACGAGCACCAGGCTCGCGCGCATCCGCGCCGAAAGCACCGGCAGCCATTCCTTGGCCAGGTCCCGTAGTTCGGGCTGCCAGAACCGCCCGAGCCGGAACACCCGCGAGCCGATCCGGTAGCCGCGGCCCGCCCGCTCGACCGCGCCGAGGTCGGCCAGCTGCTCGAGGAGCCGGTGCACGGTGGTCTTGGGCAGCCCCGTGGTCCGCACGAGCTGGGTCAGCCCGGCCCGCCCGCCGTGCTCGTCGAGTGCTTCCAGCAACCTGAACGCGCCTTCGAGCACGCCGCGTCCGCCGATGGTTTCCCGCATCGCCGCCCTTTCCCGAAGTCAGGCCACACCGGAGAAGTAAAGTGCGCACCCGGGTGTCCGGGATACGAACTTTCGGGCAGCCGATGGGGCGGGGTTCCGCTGAACGGCCCAGCGGCCGACGTGACCGACACCGCGTCGGAAACAACCGTGCCGGGTCCGGTGTCCGGGTGCGTTCCTGGCATGCTGGCAAGGTTCGCGCGAACACCACAGCTCCAGGGGGACGTCGATAATGGAGGAGATCCGCCGCCTCGCCGACCGGTTCGATCTCATCGAGCCCGTCGGCGGTGGCTCCATGGGCACCGTGTGGCGGGCGCGCGACGACAACCTGGAGCGCACGGTCGCGGTCAAGGAACTCCTGCTGCCGCACGGGCAAGGGGAACAGAAGGCCGACGAGGCCAAGAATCGCGCGCTGCGCGAGGCCAGGATCGCCGCGCGGCTGGTGCATCCGCACGCCATCACCGTCTTCGGCGTGATCGACGAGCAGGACCGCCCGTGGATCATCATGGAGTACCTGCCCTCGACCAGCCTCGCGGACAAGCTGCGCGACGGGCCGATGGAGGTCGACGACGTCATCCGGCTCGCCATCCAGTTGTGCTCGGCGCTGGCCGCCGCGCACCGGGCGGGCATCGTCCACCGCGACATCAAGCCCGGGAACGTCCTCCTCGGCGACGACGACACGGTCAAGATCACCGACTTCGGGATCTCGCGGGCGATGGGCGACGTCCAGCTCACCGCGACCGGTGAGATCTCCGGGACCCCGGCGTTCCTGGCGCCCGAGGTCGCCCGCGGCGAGGACGCCACTTCCGCGTCCGACGTGTTCTCGCTGGGCGCGACGCTGTACACCGCGCTCGAAGGCGGTACGCCGTACGGCACGGCGGAGAACCCGATCGCGCTGCTGTACCGCGCGTCGAGCGGGGAGATCACCCCGCCCACCAAGTCGGGGATCCTGACCCCGCTGCTGAACCGCCTCCTCGACGTCCGGCCGGACAGCAGGCCGACGATGACCGAGACCGAACGTGAGCTGCGGGCGCTGGCGGCGGGGGAGCCGACGACGCTCGTCGCCGAGGAGCCGCCGCCGAAGGCGCGCAAGGGGATGCTGGTCGGCGTTCTCGTCGTGTTCCTCGTGCTCGCGGCGGCGGCCGCCGCGGCCGTGGTCGTGGTGCTCAACCGCGATGACGACACCTCGGCCGGTACGCCGCCTGCGTCGCAGTCGCAGAGCGTCGCCCCGTCGCCGACGACCTCCGCCGAACCGCCGCCGTCGTCCTCTCCGGCGCCTCCGTCTTCTTCGCCGCCTCCGGCCACGTCGTCGTCAGCCCCACCGCCTCCGGCGGAGACGCCCAGCCAGGCGCTTTCGGCGTACTACGCACTCATCCCGGGGAATCTCCAGGCCGGGTTCGCGACGCTGACCGACAACTTCAAGCGCACCAAGAACCAGAGCTTCGAGCGCTACTCGAACTTCTGGAAGGAGTACCGCGGGGTGGCGGTGTCGAACATCGCCGAATCCGGGAACACGGTGTCGGCGACGCTCACCTACACCAGGGCCGCGGGCGGGACTACGACGGAGAAGGCGACCTTCGTCATGGTGCAGCAGGACGGCCGCTGGCTCATCGACTCCCAGCGGTGAGGCCGAGCTTTCCGGCGAGGCGCTGAAGCCAGGCCTCGACCTCGTCGGGGGAGCGGTCCGGGAGGCCGAAGATCGTTTCGGTGACCCCGGCGGCTTCCAGCTTGGCCAGGTTCTCCGGATCCGGGCGGACGCCGAGCGCCGAGATCTCCGGCTCGCCGGCACGGCCTTCTTCGCGCCAGATCTCGCGCAATCGCCGGGCCTTGTCCTCGATGTCCGTGTCGCCCGGGGTGGTGAGCCAGCCGTCGGCGGACTTCGCGATCCAGCGGAACGTCTTCTCCGTCCCGCCCGCGCCCACGATCACCGGGATGCGGGCCTGAGCCGGTTTCGGCCATGCCCAGCTCGCGCCGAACGAGACGAACTCACCGGCGTAGGAGGCTTCGTCGTCCGTCCAGAGCGCGCGCATCGCTTCGAGGTACTCGCGCAGGACCGTCCGCCGTTTGTGCCCCGGGACGCCGTGATCGGCCAGTTCGTCGACGTTCCAGCCGAAGCCGACGCCGAGGGTGACCCGCCCGGCCGAGAGGTGATCGAGGCTGGCGATCGTCTTCGCCAGCGTGATCGGGTCGCTCTCGACCGGGAGGGCCACCGCCGTCGCGAGCCTGATCCGGGTGGTCACCGAGGCCGCCGTGGCCAGCGCGACCCACGGGTCCAGCGTGCGCAGGTAGCGATCGTCGGGCAGCGACGAGTCGCCGGTGCGCGGATGCGGAGCCTCCCGTTTGACCGGGATGTGCGTGTGTTCGGGTACGTGGAAGGCGTCGAAGCCCGCGGCTTCCGCCGCCCGTGCGGCGGCCGCCGGAGTGATGCCCCGGTCACTGGTGAACAGTACGATCCCGTGTCTCACAGGCGGTCACGCTATTAGAACGTGTTTCAGTTTGCAACCGCGGCACGCAGCTTGACCGGCAGCGCGTTCAGTCGCCAGGTGCCCGGGTCCGGGATCCGCGCCGGGCCGTCGGCGAGCGCGAGATCGGGGAACCGGCGCAGCAGGGCGGTGAGCGCGACTTCGGTCTGCACCCTGGCCAGCGAGGCGCCAAGGCAGAAATGCGGTCCGTGCGCGAAGGCCAGGTGCCAGGCGGGGCCCGCCGCGCGTCGGATGTCGAAGACGTCCGGGTCCCCGAACGCCCTCGGGTCCCGGTTCGCCGCGGCGATCGCGACGGTAACCGGTTCTCCTTCCGGGATCGTGACGTCGCCGATCCGGACGTCGGTCGTGGTGAGCCGGGGGACGGTCAGCAGCTGCGGGCTGCACCAGCGCATCAGTTCCTCGACCGCGCCCGGCATGAGGTCCGGGTCTTCGCGGAGCTCGGCCAGCTGCGCGGGGTGGGAGAGCAGGACTTCGACGGCGTTGGCGATGAGGAGGCCGGGCACCTGGCCGCCGAGGACGAGCTGCCAGACCAGGGAGACCAGTTCGGTTTCGCTGAGCCTGTCGCCGTCTTCGGCCTGGATCAGGAGTAGCTGGGAGACGACGTCGTCGCCCGCGTCGACCTTCCGGTCCGCGATGGCGGCGAGCGAGTCTTCGACGATTCCCGGGACCGCCTTCGCGAGTCCCGCCCCGTCGCCGGCCGCGACCATGGCGCCGTACTCGCGCCAGCGTGGACGATCGGCTTCGGGGATGCCGACCAGCGCGCAGATCACGTCCATCGGCAACGGGCGCGCGAAGGCCGTGACCAGGTCGATCTCGTCCTGTGCGGTGAAGCCGTCGAGAAGATCGTCCACGAGCCGCTCGATCCCCGGGCGGAGCGCGACGGCCTTGCGCGGGGTGAACGCGGGGGAGACGAGGCGACGGAGCCTGAGGTGTTCCGGACCCTCGACCGTCTGCATGGACCGCATATACGGGCGGCAGTGCTCGGGAATGTCCATCGGCGGGTAGCTGCCCGGGCTCAGGGCGAAGCGCGGGTCGCTCAGCATCTTCCGCGCCTCCTCGTGGCGCAAGACCGCCCACGCCGAGAACCCTGGCGCGACGAGCTTGGCGATCGGGGAGCGCTCGCGGGCCGGGCTGTAGGCGGTGAACGGATCGCGCAGGACCTCGGGGTCGGTCAGCTGGATCTCGGGAACGTCGGACAAAGCAGCTCTCCCAGTTCGAATGTTCAAAGCAGATGTTCTCATCATCTGAATGGCCAAGGTATCTTGAACCGGGTCCGAGGGCAATCGTGCGGGGTGATGGGAGGCCGATGGTCCGGCTGAGCAGGGCGGAGACGCAGGAGCGCAATCGTGCGAAGGTGCTGGCCGCCGCGCGCGACGAGTTCGCGGAGCAGGGCTTCCGGGACGCCAAGATCGACGTCATCGCCGAGCGGGCGGAGCTCACGCGCGGCGCGGTCTACTCGAACTTCCCCGGGAAACGCGCGCTGTACCTCGCCGTCCTGGCCGAACTCGCGGAACGCTCCGCCGTCGCGCCGCACGCCGAACCGGGCAAGACGCTCCAGGACGCGTTGGGCGCGTTGGCCAGGGTGAAGGTCGCGGCGCTTCCCTTGGACGACGAGCAGGCGGGTCTGACGCGCGACCTGATGCCGGAGGTGCTCGCGGACGCGCGGATCCGGCGCCCGTTCGCGCAGCTGATGAAGCTCAATGGGTTGCTGCTCGGGCTCGCGCTGGAGCGGCTCGACCCGCCGGAGCGTCCGGCCGGGGCGCCGATCCGGCGCCGGGTCCGGCTCGCGGAGACCGTGCTGACCACGTTGCACGGCGCCGGCCAGCTGGCGGCCGCGGCGCCGGGGCTCGTCGAACCTTTCGACGTCGTGAGCGCCTGCGAGCGGCTGGCGGGGATGGAACTGAACGACTGGTGGGCGCCGCCGGTGATCGCGCCCGCCGCGCAGGCCGCCGATCGGCCGTGGTCACCACCGGAGGCCGTGGATCTGGTGCGCGCCGAGCCGTTCGTGCCCGCCGACGGCGTGGTCGTCGTCCTGGGCACTCATCGGCTGGGCGCCGCGGAGGAGGCCGTCCGGGCGTCCGGTGGCGAGGTCACCGTCGTCGTGGTGACCAGCGAGCCCGACGAGCTGGCCCCCCTGACCCGGCTGGTCGTCGCGGAGGTCTGTGGTGGCCTGCGGCAGGCGTTCCCCAGGTCGTCCTGGCCGGGTGTGCGGGTGGTGTGCGACGTGACCGGGACGCTGGCGGCCGCCGCGGGGGTGCTCGCGGTCAGTGACGAGACCGAGGTGGCGACGCGGATCGAGCGGGGCCGGATCGTCGCCACGGCGGACGGGCGCGGCGCGGGGCACGCCGTCTCGGTGACGAGCGAGGTGTCCCGAGTGGATCGCCGCGGTTAGACGATGTCCGTGTGGCGGATCCGGTACACCTGAAGGCGGAGTCCGTAGTACTTCTCGGTTTCCCCGACCCAGACCATCCCAAGCCGTTTCGCGGTCGCGATCGCGCGCTCGTTGGCGGGCCGCGCGACGGCGAAGAGTTCGTCCGTGTCCTGGGTGAACGCCCAGCCGAGCAGGGCGCGGGCGGCTTCGGAGGCGTACCCCTCGCCCCAGGCGTCAGGATGCAGCTGCCAGCTGATCTCCAGGTCCTCTTCGTACGGTGGCAGCAGGTGGATGCCCAGCCCGCCGACGACCGCGCCGTCCTCCTTGCGCTGGATCGCCCATCTTCCGCGCGGCGGCACGAGATTGGGCTGAGCCTGTTGCCAGGCTTGCAGTACCGAACGCATGGCCGCGGCGTCGGTCACCCGGTCCATCGCCGGGGTGAGCCAGCGGGTCACGTCGGTGGTTCCGTAGATCGCCAGTGCGGCTTCGGCGTCGTCCTCGGACCAGTCACGGACGACGAGCCTTTCGGTGGTCAAGTCCATGACAGAACGTTACGCGCATTGATGGGGTGATTGGGTGTCTGGATCATGACAACTCGGCAACCCGCGTACCTTGGCTTCATGCGCGCCGACGCCTCGACGACTCCCGAGCAGGCCTGTCCGATCGCCCCGGTGGTCGACCTCGTCTTCAGCCGCTGGACCACGCCGATCCTGTGGACGCTCAACGAATTCGGCAGGCAGCGGTTCGTCGAACTCGAGCGGCGAATCGGCTCGATCACGCCGAAGGTGCTCACCCAGCGGCTGCGGCAACTGGAACGCGACGGTCTCCTCACGCGGACCTATCACGCCGAGGTGCCGCCGCGGGTCGAGTACGAGATCAGCGAGCTGGGCCGGAGTCTGGCGCCGCTGTTCGCGACCCTCGCGGACTGGTCCGCGGAGAACCTGCCGAAGGTGGACGAGGCCCGGTCGGCCTACGACTCCGCTCCCTGAACGCCTGTCCCGCCGGTGGCCAGAAGGCAAGCCGTCGCGCCGGACTTCAGGTTCACGCTCGTCCGGGTGACCGCCCTTGCTCGCGGGGGCATGGCCTGACCGAAAGCGTTGCGAAAGCCACTTTCGCAACAATCAACGTTGCGAAAGTGGCTTTCGCAACACCGGCTTCTCGCGGAGCCGCACGGGCCGCGTGCGCGTGGCGTCCACCCGATCACGTGTGTCGTCCGTCTGATCACACGTGCCGTCCGTCGGGTCACACGTGCCCTCCGCCCAGACACGTGAAAGTCCCTTTTCGGTAGGGCAAGTCGCGAGGGTCAAAGCCCGAATCGGCCGCGAATGGCCGCTTATTTGACCGATCGGTCCAGATGTGGTTAAGCTTCTCCCGTGTCCAGGGTGAAGGAATTCGACGTCGACGTGGCCTGCGAAGCCGCGCTGGAGCTGTTCTGGCGGAAGGGGTACGAGGCCACTTCGGTCAGCGACCTCGTCGCCGAACTCGGCATCGGCAAGGCGAGTCTCTACGCGACGTTCGGCACCAAGCGTGAGCTCTACCTGACCGTCTTGAACCGCTACATCGCCCGGGGCGACAAGCGGTTCATCGAGGACTTCGCCGGACCCGGGCCGGCGCTTGCCGGGGTGCGGCGGCTCATCGACCGCTATCTCGCCGAAATCCTCGACGAATCGGGAAGAAAAGGCTGCTTCGTGGTCAACGCGGCCATGGAGATGATGTCGAAGGATCCCGACGTCGCCCGCCTGGTCGAGCGCAACTGGGACGCGCTCGAGATGGCCTTGCGGATGGCGTTGAGCCGGGCGAAGGCGCAAGGCGAACTCGACGACGCCGTCGATCCGGAGGCGCTGGCCTGCTTCCTGCTCACCGTCCTCCAGGGAATGCGCGTGCTGAGCAAGGGGCCGGATCCCGCGGCGCGGGCCAAGGCGACGGCGAAGCAGGCCATCGCGGTCGTCGACGCCGCTCGCAAACACTGATAATAGAACGATCGGACCAGAAAGTTGGAAACTGTGGGGAAGCGATTCAGCGGCAAGGTCGTCCTGGTCACCGGCGGAGGTTCCGGGATCGGCCGTGCCACGGCGGCGGCCTTCGCACGCGAAGGCGCTCAGGTCGTCGTCTCCGGCCGGGACGGCGAGAAGCTGCGTCAGACGGTGAAGGAGATCGAGGCCGACGGCGGCGCGGCCGACGCGGTGACCGCGGACGTGAGTGAAGGCGGCGAAGTCGAGCACCTCGTCACCGAAACCGTGCGGCGGCACGGCAAACTCGACATCGCGTTCAACAACGCCGGGATCCTCGGCAGTCCCGCCCCGACGGCGGATCTCGACGAAGACGGCTTCACCGCCGTCGTGCGGACGAACATCACCGGCGTCTGGCTGTCCATGAAGCACGAGATCGCGCAGATGCGGGCGGGCGGCGGGGGAGTCATCGTCAACATGTCTTCCAACATCGGCTCGCACGTGCGCCTCCCGGGAATGGCCGCGTACGCCGCTTCGAAGGCCGCCGTGGACGTGCTGACCCGGACCGCCGCCCGCGACCACATCGCCGAGGGGATCCGGATCAACGCCGTCAGCCCCGGCGCCACCGCCACCGACATGTCGTTCCGGCCCGGCGAGACCGACGCCGACCGGGCCGAACGGCTCGGCGCGACCATCCCGCTCGGCCGGATCGGCGCGACCGAGGAGATCGCGGCGGCGGTGCTGTGGCTGGCCTCCGACGAATCCGCGTACGTCGTCGGGCACGACATCGTCCTGGACGGCGGCGCGAGCGCCTGACCCTCGGCCGCGCCGATCCTCCTGGATGTCATGAAAGGGTCGTTCAAGACGTTTTTCGTCCTGAACGACCCTTTCATGACAATGCTCAGCGGCGTGAAGGCAACAGCTCCTGCATCTTCGTCTTGAGCCCCTGTGTCACCAGGTGCCAGGCGTCGGGTTCACCCTTGAGGACGGCTTCGGTCATCGACTTCAGCTGTTCGAAGGTCGCGTGCGGCGGGATCGGCGGTACCTCGGGATCGCAGCGGACGTCGAGCACGGTCGGCACGTCGGCAGACAGCGCGACGTCCCACGCCTCGCCGAGCCGGGTGGGATCGTCGACGGCGATCCCGCCGAGGCCGACCTCGAGGGCGAAGTCCGCATAGGACACTTCCGGCAGGCTCTGTGAAGGTTCGAACTTCGGCGCGCCGCCCATGGCACGCAGTTCCCACGTGACCTGGTTCAGGTCGCCGTTGTGGAAGACGCAGATGACGCAGCGCTGATCGGCCCACAGTTCGCGGTACCGGGCGATGGTCAGCAGTTCCGCCATCCCGTTCATCTGCATCGCACCGTCGCCGACCAGCGCGATCACCGGCCGGTCGGGGTGGGCGAACTTCGCGCCGATCGCGTACGGGACGCCGGAGCCCATCGTCGCCAGCGTCCCGGAGAGCGTGCCCCGCATCCGGCCGCGCATCCTGAGGTTCCTGGCGTACCAGTTGGTCGCGGAACCGGAGTCCGCGGTGATGATCGCGTTCTCGGGGACACGCTCGGAAAGTTCGTGCACGATTCGCATGGGGTTGACCGGATCCGCTTCCAGCATCGCCTGGCGGGTCACCGTCTCCTGCCATTCGCCGACGTGCTTTTCGATCCGTTCCCGCCAGCCACGCTCGGTTTTGTTCTCCAGCAACGGAATCAGCTGCTGCAGGGTGCCCTTCGCGTCGCCGAGCAGGTTGACCTCGGTCGGATAGCGCAACCCGAGGAACCGGGGATCGATGTCGATCTGGACGGCGCGTGCCTGGCCGAATTCGGGCAGGAACTGCGCGTAGGGCATGTTCGAGCCGACGATCAGGAGCGTGTCGCAGTCCCGCATCATCTCGTAGGTCGGCCGCGTGCCGAGCAGGCCGATGGAACCGGTGACATACGGCAGATCGTCGGGCAGGACGTCCTTGCCCAGCAACGCTTTCGCCACACCGGCGCCGGTGAGCCCGGCGACTTCGCGCAACTCGGTGACGGCGTTGCGCGCTCCCTGACCGATCAGGATGGCGACCTTCTCACCCGCGTTCAGCACCTCGGCGGCGCGGGCGACCTCTTCCGAGGGCGGGATGACGCTGGCCCGCGGGTGATCCGGCGGGGAGGACGGCACGTGCTTGAACTCGTGCCGCGGCGGCTGGTAAGTCTCCTCCTGCAGATCCGCGGGAATGATCAGGGCGGTGGGCGCGTGCTGCGCGATGGCCGTGCGGAGGGCCCGGTCGAGCGCGTTCGGCAGCTGCTCGGGGACGTTCACTTCGACGAGGTATTCGCTCGCGACGTCCTTGAACAACGCCTGGAGGTCCACCTCCTGCTGATAACTGCCGCCCATCGCGCTGCGCGCCGTCTGCCCGACGATCGCGACCACCGGCACGTGATCGAGTTTCGCGTCGTAGAGGCCGTTGAGCAGGTGGATCGCCCCCGGGCCCGACGTCGCCATGCAGACACCGGGCCGCCCGCTCAGCTTCGCGTACCCCACGGCGGCGAACGCCGCCATCTCCTCGTGCCGGGTCTGCACGAAACGTGGCTTGTTCCCCGCCGCGCCGAACGCGGTCACCAGCCCGTTGATCCCGTCCCCGGGATAGGCGAAGACCTGCTCGACGTCCCATTCGCGCAGCCTGGTCAGAACATGGTCCGCAACGGTTTCGCTCATGGGCGGCGGATACCGCCCTCTTCCGGCGGCTAAACGTCCTCGAGGATCTTGGTGATCCCGGCGACGACGTCCGGGTGGCCGAGCGGCAGCGGCGGCGGGATCCGGTTGTACGGCTCGCCGGTGCTGTGGGGGAGTACCTCGACCACGGTCCCGGCGGAACGCACCCGTTCGGCCAGTTCGGAGGATTCGTCCGGCACCGGGTCGACCAGCAGGACATGCGACGCGGCGCCCGGATGACGTTCGACCAGCCGGAGGGCGTCTTCGGCCGATTCGCCCGCGGCCACGACGTCGATCGGCGGATCACCGGCTTCCGTGTCGCCGAGCAGGTCGTCGGCCTGGCTCAGGGCGCCGTCCACCGGCAGCCTGCACCAGACGATCCGGCGCCGGGTCGCGAGCGGGCGCCAAGTCGCCGGGAGCTCGCCGTTCTTGCCTTCGCCCGCGGGGTCGAGGACCAGGAGCGTGGCCTGCTCGTCTTCGCCGTTGTTCACCACCGGCGGGCCCCCGGCGCGGACGGGATCGGGTTCTGCGGGCATGGTCATCGCTCCTCAGCGGTAGGTGCGCGGCAGTTCCGGGGAATCGGTGTCGAGTGGCACCGACGCCGACCGGACGAGTCCCAATTGGACGGTCTGGCGTTTCGTCACCGCCTCCAGCGCCCAGTCGGTGGCGGTACGCAGCCGGTTTCCCGGCATGGCCAGCAGGTGGTAGCCGCGCGTGACCGCCTTGGCGGCGAGTCCGGAAAGGGGGATGTGCAAGGGATTCGCCGCGGCCTGATGGGCGCCGAGGTCGACGACGAAACCGAGATCGTGATGCCGGTAGGTGCCGTGCGAGCCGTGCCCGAGGGACGCGGCCACGTTCCGGCCGGCGAGCTTGCCCTGCCGTTCGGCGTGCTGGGCGGTCATCGGAGTGTATTCGCCGGGCCTGGTCAGATCCGGCACGGCGGCCGCGTCCCCGCACGCGTAGACGTCACGCCTGCCCGGAACGTTCAGCTGCGTCGTGACGACGAGCCTGCCCTTGGCCGTCTTCAGCCCCAGCGCCTCGACCAAGGGATCGGGCCGGACCCCGACGCACCACACCAGGGTGTGCGTCGGCACGGATTCGCCGGAGGTCAGCGTGACCCCCTTTTCACCGGCGTTGTCGATCGACGTCTTCATCAGCACCTCGACACCGCGGGCCCGCAGGACCTCGTCCGCGGTGGTGCCGAGCCGCTTGTCGAGTTCCGGCAGGACACGGTCGGCGACGTCCAGCAGCAGCCAGCGGATCTTCTGGCCGTTCAGCTCGGGATGCCGGGCGGCGAGCGCGGCGGTGAACGCCGGCCCCTGCGCGGCCACCTCGGTGCCGGTGTACCCGGCGCCGACCACGACGAACGTGCAGCGCGCGTCGCGTTCCGCGGGATCCTTCGCGGAGGCGGCGAGTTCTATCTGCCGGGTGACGTGATCCCGCAGGTAGAGCGCCTCGGGCAGCCCCCGGAAACCGTGGGCGTACTCGGGTACGCCGGGGATCGGCAGCAGCTTGTTGACGCTGCCGGCGGCGAGCACGAGACGGTCGTAGCCGATCGAGTGCTCGCGGTCCTCGGGGTCGGTGTAGCTCACGCGGCGCTCGTCGAAGTCGACCGAAGTCGCGGTGCCGAGCACCAGGCGCACCCCGCGCAAAGTGCCCGGGATCGACACCGAGATTCGCCGCGGTTCGAGGATCCCGGCGGCGACTTCGGGCAGCAGAGGGAGATAGAGGAAGTAGTCGGTCGGGTTCAGCACGACGACCTCGGTGTCTTCGCCGACCGACTTGAGCAGGGTTTTGGCGGCGTTGTAGCCCGCGAATCCGCCCCCGATGATCACTACGCGCATCGTCAATCCTTCGTGGGCCAGTCGCCGGTCGCCTTGCGGTAGCCGACCGCCCCCGCCCGTTCGGTGGCCGCTTTCACCGCGCCGAAGATCGCGCCCTGCGCGGCCGCCGCGACGATCACCTGGGTCCAGGTGAAATCCCGGTCGGTGGCGTTCGGCGCGTCTTCCTCACCGCTCACGCGTTTCCAGATCTGCTTGAACGCGATCCCGGCGAGCACGCCGCCCGCGGCACTCACGACCATGTTCAGTGGTTTGTAGAGAACCTTGTTCACGACGTGGACCTCTTTCGCAGGATCAGGCGGATCGTCACCACCAGTGCGAGCGCACCGGCGAAGATCGGGAGAGGGTTCGCACGGACGACTTCGGTGCCCTGGCGGAACTTCTGCGCCGCGGGTTCGGAAACCTTGTCGGAGATCTTGGCACTGACTTCGTCCACTTTGGTGTCGAGGTTGTCGTTGACCCTGGACTTGACGTCCATCTTCTTGCCCAGCGCGTCGAGCGTCTCGGTGAGTTCCTCGCGGGTCACGTCACGATCGGTGCGGGCTTCCTCGGCGTTCTTGGGGAAATCGGTCATGAGCGCACTCCTTGTTTGACGGTCTCGACATCCTCACGGACGCCATCGATGGCCTCCTCGGGCACCGGTGGTGTCGCGCTCGAGACCTCCTTCTTGCCGACGATGGCCGAAAGGCCGCCGATCAGCAGGAGCGCCGCGCCGGTTACCACGGCCGCCAGCCACGCGGGCATGACCAGGGCAAGCGCCAGCACCACGGCGGCGATCAAGGTCGCCAGGCCGAAGAGCGCGAAGATCCCGGCCGCGCCGAACAAACCGGCGCCGAGACCCATCCGCTTCCCTTTGGCCTGCAGTTCGAACACGGCCAGCCGCATCTCGTCCCGGACCAGGCGTTTGACCTCGTCGCCCAGGTCGGAGACCAGTTCGCCGACCGACCTTTCCTCGGACGGCTTCCGGTGGGCTTCTTCGATCATGGAGCACCTCCTCGGAGCGTTCTGCCCGCCGTGTACCCGGCGGCGCGCGCGATCAATCACGGTGTGTTTCGCCCCTCCGGACGTCGGGTAGCCGGGGAGTGCCGGCTCGAAAGCACCCAACCGAGGAGGAGGATGCATGAGCACGATCACCGAAATGGTGGACGTCGAAGTCCCGGTGAAGACCGCGTACAACCAGTGGACCCAGTTCGAGACCTTCCCGAATTTCATGGAAGGCGTCGAGGAGATCCGTCAGATCGACGCGACCCACACCCACTGGGTGACCAAATTCGGTGGTGTGAGCCGGGAATTCGACGCGACCATCACCGAACAGCATCCCGACGAGCGTGTCGCGTGGACGTCGGATTCCGGTCCCGACCACGCGGGCGTCATCACCTTCCATCGCCTGGACGACAACACGACCCGTGTCACGGCGCAAATGGACATCGATCCGGAGGGCTTCGCCGAGAACGTCGCCGACAAGCTCGGTGTGCTCGACCGCCGGATCAAGGGCGACATGAAGCGGTTCAAGGAGTTCATCGAGAGCCGCGGTCGTGAGTCCGGCGCGTGGCGCGGCGACGTGGACCGCCCCGGCAGCTGACCCGCCGCCCGGGACCTTCCCCTGGAAAACCGCGTTTTCCAGGGGAAGGTCCCGGGTATCTCTCGGGGTGAGGTCCACAACGAAGGGAGCGTTCCGGCATGACTACCAACGCGTACGTGGCCTTCCTCGTCATCGGGGTGGCCCTGGTCATGCTCGACGGTCTGATCATCTACCAGAGTGGTAAGCGCTACCTGCGGGGTTCCTACGGTGATCCCGCCGCCGGTGCGTCCATGACGTGGCTCGTCACAGTGCTGTTCCACCTCGCCACACTGGGCGTTCTGGCGTTGCTGTCGACGATCGACATCGGGGGCAGCGACCTTCCCGGTGTGGTGGGCAGGCTGGGTGTGCTGTTGCTGGTCCTGGCCATCGCGCACGCGATCACGCTCAGCGTGCTCGCGCGGATCCGCGGCGAGCAGGAGGCCGAAGCGGTCATCAATCGCCCCAGGCAGCGTGTCGAGCCCGAACAGCAGGGCACCACGGTGACACCGGTGCCCGGCCAGGAAGGCCGCTATCCGACCGCGAGCCCGTCGATCGAGCAGCAGGCGCCGTACACGACGCCGTAGAAAGTCGAGTGCCGGCAAGAGTTTCCGGCCGGTTGATATGTGAAGGCCCCTTTCCCATCAGCTGCGGGAAAGGGGCCTTCACGCGCGTCGGGCTACTACTCGGAGAGCTTTCCCCGCAGCTGCTCCAATGTCTGGGAGAGAAGCCGCGAAACGTGCATCTGCGAGATGCCGACCCGCTCCGCGATCTGCGTCTGCGTGTACCCGCCGAAGAACCGCATCACGAGGATCGCGCGCTCCCGCTTCGGGAGTTCCCGCAGCAGCGGTTGCAGCGCCTCGTGGTTCTCCACCAAGGCCATCTCGTGGTCTTCCTCGCCGATCGTGTCGGCGAGGGAGAGGGCTTCGGTGGCGTCGTCGTGCACCGGCTTGTCGACCGACAACGTCTGGTAGGCCTGGCCGGCGAGCAATCCTTCGCGCACTTCGTCGACCCCGAGCCCGAGGTACTCCGCGAGTTCGGTCGGGGTCGGCGCGCGGCCCAGCCGCTGGGACAACGCGGCCGTGCCCTGGCTGAGCGAGACGTGCATCTCCTTGAGCCGCCTCGGTACCCGGACCGACCAGCCGGTGTCCCGGAAATGCCGCCGGACCTCACCCATGACCGTGGGGACGGCGAAGGAGAGGAAATCGTGCCCGCGGCCGGGGTCGAAGCGGTCGACCGCGTTGATGAGGCCGATCCGCGCCACCTGCACCAGATCTTCACGGGGCTCGCCCCGGCCCGAGAACCTGGTGGCGATGTGCTCGGCGAGCGGCAGCAGTTCGGTCACCAGCGTGGCCCGCACTTCCTGGCGGCGCTGGGAGTCCTCCGGCAGCGAAGCCATTTCCGCGAAGAGTGGTTCGCAGTGGGCGTAGTCGTCCGCCTGCCGGGTGAGTGTTTTGCGTTCGCCGGTCACCCGTCGCTCGTTCCCGGGGCCAGTACGAGGTCGATCGTCGTCGTACCCCCCAGTTCGCCGGGGATCGGCTCGCACCGTGCCGCTACCGAGCCGGTCAAAGTCGTCAGGACGTGCCAGCCGAACGTCGTCTCGCTCGGCAGGAAAGGGGTGGCCGTCCTCGTGGAGATCGAGACGGCGATTCCTCCCGGCACCTCGTGAAAGACACAGCAAAGCACCGCTCCGAGTTCAGCGGGCTGGACAAGCTGGGAACAGGCCTCGTCGACGGCCATCTTCGCGTCTGAAATGGCGTCCAAGCCGAAGTCCGCGCGCGCCACCACACCGTGGGTGAGCGTGCGGACGAGTGGGATCTGTTCCGCCTCGGCGGGCAGGCGAAGCTCGACCCGGTCCAACAGATCGTCCGACTGAGGCCGGGTTTGCGGGGTCAGACCGCCGCGTCCTTGTGCATCCATGACAAACCCTATCCATCCGTGGCCATGAGGTATCCGCGACGGTGATCCGCCGCGCGACGCGTGATCAACGGCCAAGGGCTCGCTGAAGCTCCTTTTTGGACATCTTCGACCTGCCCTCGACGCCGCGTTTCTTCGCTTCGTTGTAGAGCTGGTCCTTGGTCGGGCCGTTCGGGCCCTGGCGGTTGCCGGACCGCTTGCCGCCTCGCCTCTGCGGCGACATGTCCTGTATGGACGTCCGGCTCGCTTCGCGGGACTCGCCCGCTTGCGCGCGGTTCTTGTTGACCGTGCGCGCGGCGATCTCCTCGGCCCGGTCGGTGCTCGCACCCCGGTCCTTCGCCGAATCCTTGATGTGTTCGTACTGTCGTTCTCGTTTGTCGCTCCAACTTTGCTGGGGCATCGCACGGCTCCTCTCTTCCCAGGGTCGGGTACCCCGTTCGATTCGCCGGATAAACGTCCGGTTGATCCCGGGAAGGGGCGGGTACGCGGAGGTCAAGACGCGAAGGAGGGTTCGATGCGTATCGGCTACACGCTCATGACCGAACAGGCCGGGCCGAAGGACCTGGTGGGATACGCCGCCGGAGCCGAGAAGGCGGGATTCGACTTCGAGGTGATGAGCGACCACTACTCGCCTTGGCTGAACGAGCAGGGCCATTCGCCGTACGCGTGGAGCGTACTGGGAGCTGTGACCCAGAGCACCGAGCGGGTCGAGCTGATGACCTTCGTGACCTGTCCGACCATGCGATACCACCCGGCGGTGGTGGCGCAGAAGGCGGCGACCGTCCAGGCGCTGTCGGACGGCCGGTTCACCCTCGGGCTCGGCGCGGGGGAGAACCTGAACGAGCACGTCATCGGACGCGGCTGGCCGCCGGCGAACGTCCGCCACGAGATGCTCGCCGAAGCGGTCCAGATCATCGGCGGACTGTTCGACGGCGGGTACTTCAACTACGCGGGTGACCACTTCAGGGTGGATTCGGCGAAGCTCTGGGATCTTCCCGAGCAGCGCGTCCCGATCGCCGTCGCGGTGTCCGGCTCGCAGTCGGTGACCCGGTTCGCGCCGATCGCCGACGCGATGATCGCGGTGGAGCCGAACGCGTCACTGAGCCAGGAATGGGACGCGAGCAAACTCGGCGGCGCGCCGTCGAGGAAGATCGCCCAGCTGCCGGTGTCCTGGGGCGAAGATCGCGACGCCGCGATCCGGCGGGCGCACGAGCAGTTCCGCTGGTTCGGCGGCGGCTGGAAGGTCAACGCCGAACTGCCGGGGCCCGCGGGGTTCGCCGGGGCCACCCAGTTCGTCAAACCCGAGGACGTCGCGGCGGCCATCCCGTGCGGACCGGACATCGACCGGATCGTGAAGCAGGTCGGCGAATTCGAGGCGGCCGGGTTCACCGATCTCGCCCTGATCCAGATCGGCGGCGACCAGCAGGAAGCCTTCCTCCGATTCGCCGAGGACTCGCTGCTCCCGGCGTTGCGGGGCTGAATCACACGGATGGAGTAAGGCCGTTGTGTCTCCGCACACCCGAACGGGGACACCTGTGTTCAAACCCGCGAACGCGGGTATCAGAACGACACGTTGTCCTTCACCCAAGGGGGGAATGATGAGGAACGAACTCGGCTTGCACCCGGTGCCCGACCTGATGGCGGACGGTCAGGACACGCCGGAGCAGGAAGCCATTCGCCGCAAGGCGGCTCTCGCGGTGGCTTCACGGGCGACGAGCGCCGAAGACTGCGCGGCACTGCTGGACATGCTCGGCCTGCACGACGGCGGCCGCAGCTCCGAGGTGGCCTGACTCAGCGGCCGCGCGCCGTCACGAGATCCGCGACGAAGGCCCGGTAGGCCTCGTCGCGGTCCGGTGCGCGCAACACCGCCGACGGGTGCACCGTGGCGACCGCGACGGTGCCGAATTCGGCAAGGTCGATCCGCTCACCGCGGCTCCGGGTGACGCGGAAGTCGTCACCCAGCAGTGACTTCGCCGCCGTGGCGCCGAGGAAGATCAGCAGATCCGGCTGGACGGCCGCCAGTTCCGCGTGCAACCAGGGGCGGCACGCGACGATCTCGGTCTTCGACGGCGTCTGGTGGATGCGCCGCTTACCGCGTTCGTCGCGGCGGAACTTGAAATGCTTGACCGCGTTGGTGACGTAGATCTTCCCGCGGTCGAAACCCGCCTCGTCGAGAGCCCGGTCGAGCAGCCTCCCGGCGGGACCGACGAACGGTGCGCCCGCCTGGTCCTCCTGGTCGCCGGGTTGTTCGCCGACCACCATGACCTCTGCTTCGCGAGGGCCCTCGCCGAAGACGGTCTGGGTCGCGTCGCGATGGAGGTCGCAGCCGCGGCAGCCGGACGCCGCCGAACGGAGCTTGCCCAGGTCGACGGTGGTGGGAGGGTCCGCTCCGGGTGCCTTGGTCGCCATGGCGGTCGATTTCCCCGCCCGGTCGCGGGACAAACCGTTACGCGGCCGCCGGGCCGGGTAGCCCGGGTGCGTGGCGACCATGATCGAACCTGCCACCGCTTCCGTTCAGGACACCGTCCGTGTCGCGCTCCGGGTCGTCCTGCGGCCGTCGCCCGCGACGCTGGACAGATTTCCACCTGAAGTTCGAGGCCTTGGCCTAGGCCGTTTCCTCGTCGACCCATTCGAGCAGGTCGCCGGGCTGGCAGCCGAGGACCCGGCACATCGCTTCCAGGGTGCTGAACCGGACGGCCTTGGCCCGGCCGTTCTTCAGCACCGCCACGTTCGCCGGGGTGAGCCCGACGAGTTCGGCGAACTCGCCGACGCTCATCTTGCGTTTGGCCAGTTCGACGTCGATGCGGACGACGATCGGCATCAGATCACCTGTTCCAGGTCGGAACGCAGCGAGGTGGCCTGCCGCAGCAGCGTGCGCATCACGATCATGAGGAAGAACAGTACGGCGACGCCGATCAACACCAAGAACAACAGCAATGGCAGGCCCGGATCGTCGGCGTTGAATCCGACGTAGAGGAACACGCCCGCCAGTACCAGCCAGCCGGCGAGGATCGCCCACACGATGGCGTCCACCCATTTCAAAGACGCCTCGGTGAAGATCCGGTCGCGTTTGACCAGGGTGAGCAGCTGCCAGGTGGCGACGATCACCACCTGGACGCACAGCACCCAGAAGACGGAGACCGCCGTGGCGGGCCAGCGAAGGTAGGCCATTTCCGGATCCTGCCGCGCCAGGTGCGCGAACTGCCCGGGCAGCGACATGGTCTGGAACAGGACGAGGATCCCGAAGAGCACCACGAGGAACATCCTGAGCGGCGTGACTGCCCGCTGTGCGGTGAACATGGATCGAGTCTCGCGCGTTATCTATCGAAAGTCAATCGTTAGCTATCGTGGATCGGTTTGGCTGGCTGAGTCGACTGGCTGGGGCGACCGGCTTGGTTGGCTTGCTCGGTTGACCGGCTTGTTGGCTGGCTTGGCTGGCTCGGTCGACTGGGGAGCGTCGGCGGCCGGGAGGCTCCTGTGCCGGAGTGCCGCGCGGCTCGGCACTTGAAGCGGCTTTCGCGGCAGGGCCACTTCGGCCGCCGGGAGGTATTGGGGAAATTGCTCACCGCGTTGGTGAACGGGGTTGAATTTCCGATACGCGAAGGAATTCACCCGGCCGTAGTTCAGCCGTTGTCGCGCTCGGTGGTGTCTGCCAGGATGCTCGTGTCCCGAACCGAAGGAGCGTTCCAGTGGCTAGCCGTCTCAATCCTTATATCAGCTTCGCCGGTGACGCCCGGCAGGCCATGGAGTTCTACAAGTCGGTGTTCGGCGGAGAACTGACGCTGAACACGTTCGGCGAGTCCGGTATGGCCGGTTCGCCGGTGGAGGACCAGATCATGCACGGCCAGCTCGATTCGCCGAGCGGCTACACGATCATGGCGTCGGACACGCCGCCGGGAATGGAACACCGCCCCGGTTCGAATGTCTCGGTCAGCCTCAGCGGTGATGACGGCGAGGAATTGCGCGGATACTGGGAGAAACTCTCCGCGGAGGGCACCGTTTCGGTCCCGTTCGAAAAGCAGATGTGGGGTGACGAATTCGGGGCCTGTATCGACAGGTTCGGCATTTACTGGATGGTGAACGTCACGCAGTCCTAGGGCATTCCGGCCCTGTCCGATCCAGGTCGAAGCTCCCGACTTCCGGGGACTTGCGGCTCCGATCGCGCGAAACCTGTGATGCCACCGGTGGAACCGCCGTTCTCCTCTCGTGAGGATTCGGCGGTTCCACCGGGAGGCGAGGCTATGAACAGGATGGTCGCGGCATTGCTGGTTTCGGCGGGTGCCGTCGCGGTACTGGGCGCCTGTGGGACGACGACCACCGGGACACCGGTCACCGTCGTCCGGGAGATCGTGCCGCCCTCGACGACCACCGCGGTCGTCGCGCCGCCGACCACTTCGGTGGTCGTGGTGGAGCCACCGGTGACGGTCACGCGGGCACCTTCGCTCACCTCGTGCCAGCGCCTGTTCGCCGACGGGTTCTCGTACGTGTACGCGTACAACTCCTGGGTGAACGCCGGGCGCCCGCTGAGCTGGGACGCCGACCGCGACGGGTATCCCTGCGAGCAGTCCTACGGCAACCGGAACTAGCCGCTCGCTGAAGGCCGAGGGCGACGTGCGCCCGTTCTTCTCGATCAGGTCGGCTGGGGCGTAGTCCGGTCGGAGCTCGCGCCTTCTGGGCGGCGGTGCCTGCTGCTGTGGCGGTCTGCGGCATGGCGAGGGTCGGTCGCTGGGGTGGGCTTCTCGGGTCATGCGGGGTCTTTGCGTAGCTGCTGGGCTTGGGTTCCGTCTCGGTCAAGGTGTGTGACGGAGGAGGATTTCGGACGCTGAACGTCCGGATTCTTCCCCGCTCGGCGGTCGGCGGGGGTATCGACGGCAGGGGTTGCCCTCGTCGCGATTCCTGCATCGCCAGTTCCCGGCGCTTGTTCCGTGGGCATGCCGAGGGGCCCGTCGCCGGGTTGGCTGGCGGGCTCCTCGGGTCATGCGGGGAGTTCAGGCGCGGTGGAGGGTGTTGCGCCGGGTTCGTTGTAGCGGGTCCAGGTACTGGGGTGGGATGAATTCGGGGAGTCCGTCGGCTGTCATGCGGACGTGCCAGTCGCCGTGGTGGATCAGGCGGTGGTGGAATCCGCAGAGGAGCACGAGGTTGCGGAGGTCGGTGGGTCCGCCGTCTGCCCAGTGGTGAATGTGGTGGGCGTGGCAGTTCTTGGGTTTTCGGTGACATCCCGGGAACGCGCAGCCCCGGTCTCGGATGTTCAAGGCGCGGCGTTGGCCTGGGGTGACGAACCGTCTCAGCCGTCCCACGTCGAGGGGTTCCCCGGCGGCGTTCATCACCACGGGCAGCATCAGGCAGTCGCAAGCGGCCATCCGCGCCTCGCGGGCGGTCATCTCCCCGACAAAATCGAGACACGCCTTTCCGATCCCGGTTTTGAGTTCTTCCAGGCCGATCGTGACGTGCACGAGAGTCCGGTACCCGCTGGTACCGGGCTGATCCGGGCACGCGATCGCCAAGTCGAGAAGTTCGGCCCACGCGTCACCTTGGCGTTCGCATTTCATCCGCAGATCAGCTTGCCCGAATTCGTCCACTGGACGCGGCTTCGCGTACGCCTCCAGTGCGGCGGCGGTGCGGGCGCCGGTTTCGTCATCGAGCAAGCCGTTCAGTTTCCAGAACCCGTCCTTGCGGCGCTCGATAGTGATTTCGCGGCGTGGCTGTTTCGGTTCGGGGTCTTTGGGTTCGTTCCCGTCCGGGTCGAGCCAGCCGAGGATGTCCTCGGCGGCCCTCGTCACCTGCCGGGGACCCGCGCCACGGCCCAGGTTTCCGAGGATCTTCTCCGCGCTTTCCCGATCCTCCACCGACGTATCGGACGGGAGTCTCCCCAAGATCTCCAGGATCTGGTCGATCCGCTCATCCCCGATCACGCCCTCAGCAGCCGCCGCACCCACAGTGGGTGCAAACGCCGGAGCCTCGGTGCCATCCAGATTACGGGTGGGATTCAACGCGATCGCCCGCTTCACCACCGACTGCGCCTCACCCCGCGACAGCCCCGCCACATCAGCAAACCACGCCGCCGTCGACCCATAGCCATACAAATCTTTCGAACCCCGAGACTCGACCTCCGCCAGGAACTGCCCCAGAGCGGCGGACGCGACCCGCATCAACTGCAAGAACTGCTGCACGCCATGAGCAAGCTCCAGCTTGCCGGCACGCCACAACTCCTGCGGGAGTTCGGGAAGGAAGGTCTCGGACACCCCCTCATAATACACCAAATTATCGAACATGTGTTCGTAATTTTAAGTAACCGCAAAACCGTGCAGTTTCCACTTAAGAGTGAATCGACAAGGCTCGCAATTAGTCGGCTAAGAGGGCCTAACAGAACGATCTCGAGTGCGGTTTGACGCCGTGTCTAGTTGACCTTCTGTAAGAGGGCGTCCGTGGAGGACTGCGGGCACGGATCGAGCCGTTGTTGCCGCGAGCGGAGTATCGGTTCCGGCATCCGTCCCTGACTGCGACGACCGTCGCTAAGCCGGCCGGAACCTGACGTCGACGGAACCGAGAGGATCCTCCGTACCGACCCCGCGCAGCCGGATCGGCGGTCCGCCCGGGTTGGTGTACAGCCGGACGCCGTCGCCGAGCAGGACCGGCGCGATGTGCAGGTCGATCTCGTCGATCAACCCCAGTTCGAGCAGTTGGCGGCCGATGTCCGGGGAGAAGACCTCCAGGTTCTTCCCGTCCGCGGCCTCCAGTCCGATCCGGACCGCTTCGGCCGGGCCGCAGTTCAGGAACGTGACCCCTTCGGTGGGCGTCGCGTCCTCGGGATGATGGGTGAGGACGAACAGTCGACCCTGCCAGGCGCCGCCGTAGATCCCGCTCGGATCGGGATAGGCGTCCCAGCCGTCGCGTCCACCGAGGACGGCGCCGGTGGTCGAGGTGTACTCCTCGATCAGGCCCGGCCGGAACGTCGTGCCGGTCATCCAGTCCATGCTGTGTCCCGGCCCGGCGACGAAGCCGTCCAGCGACATGGTGAAGTGCCAGAGCACTTTCCCGCTCGCGGTCTGTGGCTCGAACATCTCGCCTCCTGTGTGGTCGTGACGACGGGGCGATCTCATACCACCCTCGGCCCCGCCGCGCATCTCGTTGATTGTTCTGCCCGAATCAAGGGTTCCGGTCAACCAATCCCCGGGATGTAGTAGCCCGCGACGAAGCGACGGGCTGGTGGGGAGAGGGAATGAGCTCAGCGGAGGGTGTTGTCCTGGTGATCGGCTGCGGGATGCGGCCGTACCGGGAGTACCTGTTGGCGTCGGCCGGGCATCGGCATCCCTTGTGGCTGTTCAACGGGACCGAACCGACCTGGCAGGAGCGCTACATCACCGGCGGCACGGTGCTGGACCTGCAAGACCGCGACGCCGTGCTGGCCGCGGCCCGCGTGGTGAACGCGAAGACGCCGGTATTGGGCGTGGTGTCGTGGGACGAGGCGCTGATCGTCACCGCGGCGCACGTCGCGGACGAACTCGGCCTGCCGGGAGCGGGGATCTCGGCGATCGAGGGTTGCCGGGACAAGTGGCTCAACCGGCGCACGCTCACCGCGGCCGGGGTGGCGCAGCCGGACTTCGGGTTCGTGCACGACGAAGAGCAGGCGGTCCGCGTGGCCGATCGGATCGGCTACCCGGTCGTGGTCAAGCCGCGCGGGGGCGGGGCCAGCATCGGCGTCAGCTTCGCGGAAGACGCGGAGTCGGTGCGGAAGGCGTTCCGGACCGCGGAGGACGCCAGCTTCGGCGGCTCTCCCGCCTACCAGGGCGGGGCGCTGGTCGAGGAGTACCTGACCGGTCCCGAGATCAGCGTGGACGGTGCCGTCGTGGACGGTGAGTACACGCCGATGTTCGTGGCGCACAAAACGGTCGGCATGCACCCGTACTTCGAGGAGCTCGGCCATCTGGTCAGCTCCGCGGACGAGCTGCTCGCCGACCCGGCGCTCCGGTCGGCGCTGGCCCGCGCGCACAGCGCGATCGACTTCCGGTACGGCATCACCCACACCGAGCTCAAGCTCACCGAGCGCGGTCCGGTGATCGTGGAGATCAACGGCAGGCTCGGCGGGGACCTGATCCCGTTGCTCGCGCGGTTCGCGACCGGGATCGACCCGGGCGCGGCCGCGGTCGACATCGCGCTCGGCATGCGTCCCCACATCCCGCACGAGGCCGAGCCCCGGTGGGTCGGGGTGCGGTTCGGCTACCCGAAACAGGACTGTGTCGTCGAGTCCGTGTCCGTGCCGGGTTCCATGCGGGACAACGGGATCCTCACCGCGGACGTGCTCGTCGAGCCGGGGGCGCGGATGCGGCTGCCGCCGGCGGAGTTCATCTCGCGGCACGCGTACGTGATCTGTGCGGGCAGCGACCCCGACGACTGTGAAGTGGTGCTGGACAAGGCCATGGCCCAGGTCCGGCTGACCGCGCATCCCCTGCTGCCTTCGGTGGCCGCCGGTGGCTGACCGCGCACGGGCACCGCAGAACACCTTCCAAGCACTCACAACGATGGCGGAGCAAACAATGGCGAACCGTGATGTCGAGCTTCTCGCAGTCGGAGCAGGACCGTCCAACCTGGCACTCGCCGTGGCGCTGGAGGAGCTCGCGCCCGGCCTGGCCCGCGAGTCGGTCCTGCTCGAACGCGACGAGGAGGTCTCCTGGCAGCGGGGCATGCTCCTGCCGGAGGCGCTCTCGCAGGTCTCGTTCCTCAAGGACCTGGTGACCTTGCGCAACCCGTGCAGCCGGTTCTCGTTCCTCAGCTACCTGCACGCCACCAACCGGCTCAACGAGTTCGTGAACATGGGCAGCTTCGTCCCGTACCGGGTCGAACTCGCCGACTATCTCAAGTGGACGGCCGAATCGCTGGCGCTGGTGGATCTCCAGCGTGGCCGCGAATGCCTCGACGTCAGTCCGGTGTGGACGGACGGCGTGCTGACCGGCTGGGACACCCGCGTCGCGGACGGCGAGATCATCCGCAGCCGGTACCTGGTGGTCGGCGCGGGCCGGGACGCGCGGATCCCCGACCTGCTGCGGGCAGTGAACCAGGACCGCGTCATCCACAGCACGCAGTACCTGCCGAGGATCGCCAAGCTGCGCAAGGACCTCCCGTACCGCGTCGCGGTGATCGGCGCCGGGCAGAGCGCGGCGGAACTGTTCAGCGCGGTGCAGCACGATCTGCCCGAATGCAAGCCGACCATGGTGATGCGTTCGATCGGCCTGAACTACTACGAAAGCAGCAAGTTCAACAACGAACTGTTCTTTCCCTCCCAGGTGGACACGTTCTTCGGTGCCCGGCCCGAGGCGCGCCAGCAGATGCTCAAGGAAATGCACCACACGAACTACTCCGGGCTGGCGCCGGGCACGATGGACGCGCTCTACCGGTCGATCTACCTGGACCGCCTGTCCGGCCGTTCTCGCCTGCAGATGATCACGATGAGCGACATCACCGACGCCCGCGACGAGGGCGACGAGATCGTGCTGGAGCTGACCGACCGGCGGACCGGGATGACCCAGGAACTGCGTACCGACCTGGTCCTGCTCGGCACCGGTTTCTCCCCGGAGATGCCGAGGATGGTCCAGGAGATCGCGAAGGCGATCGGCCTCTCGGAGATCAAGGTGACGCGCGACTACCGGCTGGAGATCGATCAGCCCGCCACCGCGGCCGTCTACCTCCAGGGCGTCAACGAGGCGACGCACGGGATCGCGGACTCGCTGCTCAGCGTCCTCGCCCCGCGCGCCAACGACATCCTCCAGGACATCCTCGCCCACCGCGGCGAAACCCCCGAGGTCCCGCCGCAGCCGACGCAGGACACCGACACCGTCGTCGCCACCCGCTGATCATCGAGAAGAAAGAGAACGTCATGGAGATCCGGCCGCTGGAGCGGGAAAAGATGGTCTTCGAGAACGGCGCCTACGGCCAGCGGCTCCTGCCGTGGGCGGCGCTGAACGCGCCGTTCGAGGGCGCCTGGGTCACGGTGCCGGCGCATGGCGCGACGGGTGCGCATTCCCACCACGAGTACGAGCTCTTCATCGCCGTCAGCGGCGAGGCGGTCATCGAGTCCGGGGGAGAGCGCCGTCCCTTCCGCCCCGGCGACCTCGAGTTCCACAAGCCCGGCACCGAGCACCGCATCCTCAACGACGGCGCCGAGGACTTCGAGATGTACGCGATCTGGTGGGACACCGACATGTCGGCGAAGTTCGCCGCCCGGCACGAGGAGCTGGCGTGATGGCCGACACGAGACCGGTGGTGATCATCGGCGGGCCCCCGACGTCCAACGGGGACCTGCACATCGGGCACATCGCGGGCCCGTACCTCGGCGCCGACGTGCACCGGCGGTACCTGCGCGCGGCGGGCCGCGAGGCCGTGTTCGCCTCCTGCACCGACGACAGCCAGACCTATCTCGTCACCAGCGCCGCCCGGGTCGGGCTCACCCCGCCCGAGCTGGTGCAGCAGTCGACCGAGAACATCCAGCGCACGTTCAAGGCGATGGGGGTCGAGGTCGACGGCTTCTCGCCGACCGACGACGGCTACAAGGCGCTCGTCCACGACTACGTGAAGCGCTTGTACGACAAGGGGAAGCTTCGCCTGCGCAAGGTGCGGCTGCCCTACAGCGAGAGCAAGGGCGAGTTCCTCGTCGAGGGGTTCGTCGGTGGCGGCTGCCCGACCTGCCTCGCCGACAGCCGTGGTGGTTTCTGCGAGGGCTGCGGGCATCCGATCGACTTCGACGCGCTCATCGAGCCGTATTCGGTGCTCGACCCGGCCGACGAGGTGACCTACCGCGAGACCGAGATCATGGTCTTCCCGGTCTCGGAGTACCGCGAGCAGCTCCTCGCCTACTACGAGGAACGCGGTCCGTCGTGGCGCCCGCACGTGCTCGGGCTGATGCGGGAACTGCTGGCCGGGCCGTTGCCCGATTTCGCGATCACGTACCCGGTCAAGTGGGGGCTTCCGGCGCCGTTCCTCCAGACGCCGGGCCAGCGGCTCAACGCGTGGGTCGAGGGGATGCCCGCCTCGATGTACTGCACCGAGTACGCGTTGCGCCGCAACGGAAAACCGAAGGCCGGTGACGACGACGCTTGGCTCGCGGAGAACGACGCGCGGGTCGTGGTGTTCATGGGGTTCGACCCGCTGTTCACCTGGGGCGTCGTGCATGTCGCCGAGCTGATCGCCCTCGAGGGCCGGTACGTCCTCCCGGACACCCTGCTCGTGAACGAGTTCTACGAACTGGAGAACGAGAAGTTCTCCACCAGCAAGGGACACGTCGTCTGGGCCCGTGAACTCGCGGCCGAGGTGCCCCGCGACATCGCGCGGTTCCACCTCAACCTCACCGCTCCCGAGTTCGCCAGGACCAACTTCTCCCGCGTCGCGCTGGAGAAGGTCGCGGGGGAGCGGCTCGTCGCGCCGTGGAACGAACTCGCCGAGACGCTGGCCAAACTCACCGCCGAGGTCGGCGGCGAGAACGGCTCGCTCCCGGTTTCGGCCGAGGCCACGGAACGCGCGGCGGCGATGGTCTCCCGGTTCGCCCTGAACTACGAGCTCGAGGACTTCAGCCTCAGCCGGGCCGCCGACCTGATCGTGCAGCACGTCGGGCGCCTGGGCGCGGCGACGGAACGCACGCTGATGGGCAACCTCGACCAGGAGGTGCTCCGCGGCGCGCTGGGCGACCTCTTCCTCGAACTGCGGGCCTTGATCGGCTGCGCGTCGCCGATCCTGATCGACCTCGCCGCGCGCGCCGCCGAGGCAGGCGGGTTCGACCTCCGGATCGACGCGGCCGCCTTCGACGTCACGCACACCACGGCGTTCGCCGTGCCACCACTGGAATTCCCCCCGACGAGCGAGGTCTGAGACCCCATGTCACTCGACAGCACCCTCACCCCCGACGCGGTCCGGAGTTCCCGGCTCGCCGAACGCCTGCTGGTCCCGGCGGGCTTCGTCACCACGGCGGGCAACGCGTTCCAGATCACCGCCGCCGCGATCCTGGTCTTCCACGCCGAGCAGACCACCCTCGCCGTCGGCTGGCTGTTCATCGCGGTGTCGATCCCGCAGGTCGCGCTGGCGCTGCTGTTCGGCAAGCTGGTCGACAAGGTCGACCGGCGGATGTTGTGCATCGCCGCGGACCTGGTCAGCGCGATGACCGCGTTCGCCCTGCCGGTCTGGCTGTGGATCGGCGGCCCGGCGAACCTGGGTTCCTACATAGCGAACTTCATGCTCGCCTGCACCGCCGCGTTGTTCATGCCCGCGAGCAACGGCCTGATCAAGGAACGCATCCGGGACGAGCGGCTCGGGAAGTTCAACTCGCACTTCGAGATGGCGAGCAACGCCGGCATGCTGATGGCGTCCTCGCTCGCCGGGTTCCTGGTGATCTGGTTCGGCGCCACGCCGCTGTTCGTGTTCAACTCGCTGAGCTTCATCCTCTCGGCCGTCCTGGTCTACGCGATCGGCCGCAAGCCCGCCAAGCCCCAGGTGGTCGAGGAGACCACGGCGGCCGACCCGTCGGAGCCGGTCGAAGCCCCCGCGCATCAGCCGATCAAGCGGCTCGCGCTGTTGTACGCCAACGGGAACATCGGCCTGATGGTCGCCAACGTCATCCTGACGACGCTCATCCTGCAGACCTTCGATCAAGGCGCGTGGATGATCGGCGTGGTCGACGCGCTGGCCGGGGTCGGGTTCATCGTCGGCGCCGCCGCGTACGGCAAGGTCAGCAAGCGGTTCAAGGGCATCCATCTGGCCGTGCTCGGCACGCTCGGGAACCTGATCTGCCTCGCGATCCAGCCGCTGCACTACATCGCGCTGATGGTGGCGATCCCGTTCGCCGGGTTCTGCTTCGCCCAGGGGCGGATCGCCGCTCGCACCCTGCTGATGCGCGCGAGCCCGGAAGACCGGGTCGGCCGGATCTTCGGTGGCACGCAGGCGGTCGGCCTCGGCCTCGGTGTCGGCGCGACGGTCGGGCTGTCCGCGCTGGCGGACGCGACCACCGTGCCCTACGCCTTCTGGGGGCTGGCGATCCTGCAGGGCGCGATCGTGATCGGCACCTACTTCAGTCTGGCGAAACCGCTGTCGGCGCAGGAGAAGAAGCAGCCGGCCGAGGTTCTCGAGGCGACCGCCGCCTGAGCGCGGCCGAATTCGGAGGAAGCGAAAGTCATGACGGACAAGCGGATCAAGGGTGGCGTCGCGACCTGGGCGTGCCTGCCCGGGTTCCCGCCCGCGGTGATCTTCCCCTTCACCCCGGGTGAGCGCTTCGGCGTGCGGAGCCTCTACGAGTTCCAGATGCTCATGTACCGGCCGCTGTACTGGCTGGGCCGGGACGGCGCTCCGGAGATCGACTGGGACCTCAGCGTCGGCGAAGAGCCGGTCTGGGACGAGACCGGCCGCACCTGCACGGTCCGGATCAAGCCGTGGAAGTGGTCCAACGGCGAGACGGTCTGCGCGGACAACGTCATCTTCTGGATGAACATGCTGAAGGTGAAGGGGCCCAGGTTCGGCGCCTACTCCGAGGGCTACTTCCCGGACAACCTGGTGTCGTTCGAGAAGGTCGCGGACGACAAGGTGAGCTTCACCTTCGACAAGGCGTACTCGACGAACTGGGTGCTGTTGAACCAGCTCACCATGATCACGCCGATGCCGAAGGCGTGGGACCGCACCGCGGACGGCCCGGCCGACGCGACGCACGACATCGAGCAGGCCGAAGCGGTCTATGAGTTCCTGATGGCGGAGAACGGCGACGTCGTCGAAGAGGACAACTCGCACCGCACGCGCTGGGCCGACAGTCCTGTGTGGAGTGTCGTGAACGGTCCGTGGCGGCTCAAGAGCTACACCGAGGAAGGTGTCGTCACCTTCGTCCCGAACGAGCACTACAGCGGGCCTAACCCGCCGCATCTCGACGAGTTGCGCCAGGTGTCGACGAAGTCGGACGAGCAGCAGTACGAACTGCTGCAGTCCGGTGACGTCCAGGTCGGCTTCCTGCCGCCGGGGATGGGCGTCCAGCCGGACGGCGACCCGACGAAGGGCGGGCCGAACCCGCTGGGGGACGGCTTCCAGCTGGAACCGCAGATCCTGTTCAACATCAACTTCATGGCGGTCAACTTCAGCAACCCGACCGTCGCCGGGAACATGATCCGGCAGCCGTACATCCGGCAGGCGCTCCAGAGCTGCTTCGACCAGGAGTACGGCGCCCGCGAGGTCTACCAGGGCTACGGCTGGAGCCAGACCGGGTCGATCCCGGTGCTGCCCAAGAGCGACCTGGTGTCGCCGAAGATCGCCGAGCGCGGCGGGTTCTGGCCGTTCGACCTGGAGAAGGCGCGGCAGCTGCTCGCCGACAACGGCTGGGACGTCAGCGCTTCGCCCGCGGTATGCGTGCGCCCCGAGGAAGCGGGTGAAGGCATCCCGGCAGGCACCGAACTGAGTTTTTCCCTGCGCTACTGGGAAGGGCGGCCCTCGCTGGCGCGGCTCATGGCGCAGTTCCGGGACGACGCGGCCAAGGCCGGGATCGAGATCCGCCTCGAAGAGGTGATGGGGTCGGTCCTGGTGGCGGAGGACGGTCCGGGTGAGAAGCGGATGTGGGAGCTGTCCTGCTGGGGCGGCGGCTGGGTCTACAACTACCCGACCGGCGAGAACCTGTTCCAGAGCGGCGCCGCCTGCAACTTCAGCAACTGGCGTGACGCCAAGGCGGACGAGCTGATCGCGAAGACGGTCACCACCGACTCCCTCGAAGCGCTGTACGAGTACCAGGAGTACATCGCCGAGCAGGCGCCGGTGATCTTCATGCCGACGTTCCCGAGACGGCTGTTCGAGGTCGCGGGCAACCTGCGCGGGTTCTCGCCGATCAACCCGTACGGGCTGATCAATCCCGAGAACTGGTACTACGTCGAGGAGGGGGTATGACGAGGCCGGTGGTGCTGGTCGGGTTCGTGGCCGCCGCGCTGGGGTCGTCCATCAAGGACTTCCAGCCGGACGGTTCGGTCATCTTCGTCGAAGAGCCCGACGTCGTCCGCAAACGCGGCGCGCGGCAGACGGTGGCCGGTTCGGCGCTGGTGCGCGAACTGATCGAATGGGAGTTCCACCTCCCCGGCAAGGCGGACGAGTTCTACCACGTCCACCGTGACCTCGATCCGGCCGCGGTGGTCCCGCTGACCGAGTACGCGACCCCGTTCGCGGCCCGGCTCGCGGAACGCTACGGCCTGCCGGGCGCGGGGTTCGGGGCGGCGCAGATCCTGCGGGACAAGGCGGTGCTGCGCCTGGTCAGCCGGGCGGCGGGGATCGCGAACCCGGTGTCGGCGCGCGTCGAAAGCCCGGAGCAGGTCCGCGAATTCATGGCGCGGAATCCGGGGAAGATCGTGCTCAAGCCCGCGAACCGGCAGGCGTCGGTGGGGACGCAGGTGCTCACCGACCCGGCCGAGGCCGAGCGGGCGTGGGCGAACTGCGTGGTGCAGGACGAGGGGATCTTCGTCCCGGACCGCGCGATGGAACTGAAGATGCTCGCCGAGTGCTTCGTCGAGGGCGACGAGTACAGCGTCGAAATGCTGCTGCGGGACGGCGAACCGTTGTTCGCCAACGTCACCGGCAAGCAGCTGTTCCCCGGGCCGCGCCCGGTGGAGCTCGCCCACATCGTCCCCGCCGACATCCCGGACGAGCTCACCGCGACGCTGAACGAGGAGACGCGGCGGCTCACCGGCGCGGCCGGGTTCCGCACCGGGATCGTCCACTGTGAGTGGATCGTCTCGGACGGGATCCCGTACCTGGTCGAATGCGCCGGCCGGTTCGCGGGCGACGGCATCATCGAGCTGATCCAGCGCGCCTACCCGGTGGAGCTGAATCGCGCCTACTTCTCGGTGATGAAGGACGAACCGATCGCGGACGTGCTGCCACGCCGGGCCGAACGCGGCGCCGCGGTCCGGTTCGTGTCCATCGAGCCGGGTCTCATCGAGGACGTGCGCGGGGTGGAGAAGGCGTCGCAGGCGGAGGGCGTCTTCCTGTGCGACGTCAGTGTTTCGGCCGGTGACCGGTTCGACGGGCTGCGCAGCTCGTGGGACCGCGTCGGCGATCTGATGGTGACCGCGGACAGCCCGGCGGAGGCGTTGCGCCTGGCCGAAGAAGCGGTCGCGCTGATCGAGATCGACGTGCGGCCGGACGGCGAGGAGAGGGAGAACGCCGCACCATGAGCATCGAAGCCGTCCAGCCCGCACTCCCGGACGCCGGTCTCGACGTGATCGTCACCGGGCTCTCGTCCGACGCGCACACCTGGAACCTGGTGTACCTGGAGCTGTTGCTGGAGGAACTGGGCTGCCGGGTGACCAATCTCGGCGCCTGCGTCCCGGACGCGACGATCGTGCGCGAATGCGCCGACCGCCGGCCGGACCTGGTGGTGATCAGCAGCCTCAACGGGCACGGCTGTCAGGACGGCGTCCGGCTGATGGACACCTTCCGCGCGCACTCGGAACTGGTCACGACCCCGGTAGTCATCGGCGGGAAGCTCGACGTCGTCGGCGGCAGCAACGCGGCACGGCTGCTGGAGGCCGGTTTCGACGCGGTGTTCGAGGACTCGGGCGGGCTGACCCCGTTCCGGACCTTCCTCCGCACCCTGTCCGTGCGCACCTCCGGTGTCCCGCTGGGCGCCGGATGAGCGTGCTCGCCCCGCGCCGGGGACTTTCGTTCGGCGAGGTGGTCGCGCGCCACCACGCCAAGGGGGACCTGGTCGTCCAGCCCCGGATGGGATTCGCCGATCCGGGGCGGATGACCAGGGGCCTGCTGGCGACCAGGGCGGCGCGGGCCGCGACGGTCGGGACCATCACGATCGACAGCTACACCAGGGTCGGCGACCACGAGGCGGCCCGCGCGGCGCTGGCGGCGGACGCCGATCTCAACGGGTACCCGCTCGTCGACCACGATCCCGTGACGACGAGGGCGTTGCTCGACGGCGTGCTGACCAGGGATTTCCCGGTGCAGATCCGGCACGGTTCGGCGGATCCCCGCCGGATCGTGCGGGCCTTGCTGGACTTCGGACTGCACGCGACCGAGGGCGGGCCGGTGTCGTACTGCCTGCCGTACAGCCGGATGCCGCTTTCGGCGGCCGTCGACAACTGGCGGCGTTCGTGCGAGACGCTGGCCGAAGCCCGGGGCCCCGAACTGGAGCCACACCTGGAGACCTTCGGTGGCTGCATGATGGGCCAGCTGTGCCCGCCGGCGTTGCTGGTCGCGCTGAGTGTGCTGGAGGGGATCTTCTTCTGGCGGCACGGGATCCGGTGCCTGTCCTTCAGCTACGCGCAGCAGACGCACGCCGGGCAGGACGAGGAGGCGATCGCCGCACTGCACGCGCTGATCAGGGAATACGTGCCGCACGCGCGTACGCATGTGGTGATCTACGGCTACATGGGCGTCTATCCGAGGACTCCCGGCGGCGCGCTGGCGCTGCTCGCGGAGTCCGCGCGGCTGGCCGCCCGCACCGGGTCGAGCAGGCTGATCGTCAAGACCACCGCCGAGGCGCACCGGCTGCCGACCGTCGCGGAGAACGTGACCGCGCTGGAGCACGCCGCCGAGGCCGCCGGTGGCGTGCCGCGGATCGGGCAGCTCGGTGACACCGGGATCCACTCGCAGGCGAAAGCGTTGGTGGACAACGTTCTTTCGCTCGACAGCGATCTCGGGAGGGCTTTGGTCACCGCGTTCGCGCGGGGGCAGCTGGACGTCCCGTTCTGCCTGCACCCGGACAACGCCGGCCGCGCGAGGGGACGGCTGGACGCGAGCGGGCGCCTCGACTGGCAGCGGATCGGCGGGATGCCGCTGGGCGATCTGGTCGACCTGCCCGCGGACCGGCGGATGACCTCGGGCGATCTGCTCGACGCGCTCCGGTACGTCGAGCGGACGTTCGACGAGAAGTACGGGATGCCCGGAATCGAAACCGTGAAACTGATACAGGGGAGCAGAACATGACCGGAACACCGGAAGCGGCCCTGCCGCCGGGCACCCGCGAGCACCTCATGTCGCCGGTGACGCAGGCGGCGTTGCGCATCCAGAACAGCATCACCGCGGGCACCCGCGAATACCTCGGCATGAACGGGTTCGTGGAGCTCCAGCCGCCGCTGATCGGCCCGGTCACCGACCCGGGATGCCGCGGTGCCAAACAGGTCGACGTCGACTACTACGGGCACAAGTACAAGATGATGACGAGCGTCATCCTGTACAAGCAGGCGTCGCTGCTCGCGTTCGACAAGATCTTCTACGTCGCCCCGAACGTGCGGCTGGAGCCGCTGGAGACCTCGACCACCGGACGGCATCTGGTGGAGTTCACCCAGATCGACGTCGAGGTGGCGCGCGCGAGCCGCGAGGACGTCCTCGACCTGGCGCAGGGCCTGCTCCGGCACGTGGTGACGTACACGCTGCGAGAGTCCAAAGCTGACCTCGCCACGCTCGGCCGGGACCAGGCGGCGTTCACCGCGTTGCTGGACGAGGACTTCGAGCGGATGACGCACCGCGAGGCGGTTTCGCGGTTGCAGGGCTTGCTACACGGGCAGAGCGCCGACGCGGAGATCGACTGGCAGGGCGAGCGGATCATCTCCGAGCAGACGAACCGGCCGTTCTTCATCGTCGACTACCCCAAGGGGTCGCGAGGGTTCACCGACGGCGAGTCGAGCACCGAACCCGGCGTGCTGCGGAACTTCGACCTCATCGCCGCGGAGGGATTCGGCGAGCTCTGCAGTGGCGGTGAGCGCACGCACGAGTACCGGCGGCTGATCGAACGGATGCGTGAGACGGGGGAGAACCCGGCGAAGTACGCCTGGTACCTCGACCTCGCGCGCGAGGGACTGCCGCCGAGCGCGGGCTTCGGGATGGGGCTGGAACGGGTGACGCGGTACATCGCCGGGCTGGACGCGATCTGGCAGGCCAACGCGTACCCGAAGCTGCCCGGGATCGCGGCGCCGTGATCACCGCGCGGCAGCTCCCCGAAGACGCGATCCGCGCCCGGGCGCGGGAAGGCAGCGCGGCGATCTTCCCCGACGTCGGGGGATACGGCCGGTCGCTGTTCGGCGCGGACGTCGACAGCCCGGGCGATGAACTCGACCGCGCGCGCATCGTGCCGCCGGTGTTCGTCCCGCGGCGGCTGGAGAAGATGTTCGACCTCGCGCGCGAACCGGTGTACGGCGATGTCGGGCTCTCGACGGTCCTCGGTGGCTTCACCGCGCCGTCGCCGGTCTTCCTGTGCGCGTTCGGATCGACGCAGGTGGCGGGCAGCGGTCTCGGGATCGCCGCGAGCGAGCAGGCGGGCAGGCTCGGCATGCCGATGGTGATCGGCGAGAACGTCGTGCCCATGCACGGATACGGCCGGATGGGCGAAAGCGCCGACGACGGCCTGCTCGGCCGGATCCGCGCGTACGCGGGCGCGGTGCCGGACGGGCTGGGTGGCGTCGTGGTGCAGCAGAGCACCGAAGACGCCGACGCCGAGGTGTGGAACCTCGTCTACAGCGACCCGTCCGCCACGAAACTGCTGGAAACCGGGCGGCTGGCGTTCGAACTCAAGGTCGGCCAGGGCGCCAAACCGGGGCTCGGCGGGATGACCGTGCTCTCGCGCACGGCCGCGGGAGAGATCGCCGAACAGTACACAGTGGACGAAGCCTTCGGCACGGACACGGCCATGGTGCTGCGGTCGAGCAGCCCGGGCACGTTCACCGGCGAGATCCTGCGCCAGCAGATCCACCTGATGCGCAACAACTACCCGCGGGCCCGGGCCTGGGTGAAGCTGCATCCGGGTCGCGACGTCGGCGAGGCGGCGCGGGTCGCCTGGGCGGCGGGCGCGGACGCCGTCACCGTGGACGGCGCCGAGGGCGGCACCGGCTGGGCACCGTCGGTGTTCCTCGACCAGGTGGGGCTGCCGCTGGTGGAATGCCTGCGCCGGGTCGGCAAACACGACGCGTCGCTGCTGGTGTCGGGCCGGATCTGGGAAGGGGCCCGCGCGCTGAAGTGCCTGGCCATGGGCGCCTCCGCGGTCGGCCTCGGCCGGGCGGCGCTGCTCGCCGTCGACGAGGACGCGACCGAAGGGCTCGTGCGGCTGGTGCGGTGTCTCGAACTCGAACTGCGGCTGCTCACCAGCGCGCTCGGGAAGTACGACCTCGCGGATCTCACCTCGGACGACCTCTGGTTCCCCGGTTCATCGGCACGGACGGAGCAGGACGGATGATCAACTACGACGGCAAACGCTTCCGCAAGGTCAGCACCGACCCGAACGCGCCGGTCACCCTGTACCGGCAGAAGGACGACCTGGTGTGGGCCGAGCTGACCGGTGGTGGCGTGCGGCTCGGGTCGCTGACCGGGAAGTGCGGCGACGACGGCACGATCGACATGGCCTACACGATGGTGCTGGCCAGCGGCCAGGTGATCTCGGGGCACAGCACGAACACCCCGGAGTTCCTGCCGGACGGGCGGATCCGGCTGAACGAGGTGTGGGAGCGATACGGGACCAATGGCTCCCGTGGTACGTCGGCGATCGAAGAGGTCGCCGACTAGCCCCTGCTCAAGTACATGAAGGCCCCCTTCACTGCGTCTAGCGCAATGAAGGGGGCCTTCACGTACTTGCCCGTCGGTGGGTGACCCGGTGGTTTCGAGTGGCCGAGGGGACGGCGCGTGTGATCCGATGGACGACACGCGTGACGGATTGGACGACACGCTCCCGGCTGGGTCCTGCCGCGTGACGTCCGTCTGGACACGCGTGTCGTCCATCGGATCACACGCGTCGTCCATCCCGTCACGCGAAACCGCCCGCTAGCCGGTACCTGGGACACGGTCGGCCCCAACCCGAATCGCCACTCACGACCAGCTTGCTCTGCGCGTGCCCGGCTGCCTGACTCCGGCAAGCCGTGAAGGCCTCCTTGCCTACCTTCAGGGTAGGGAAGGAGGCCTTCACGGACTTCAAGCCGGCCGAGCGAAGCACGAACGGCGGGCGGCACCGTATTTCTGCCCTTTTCGATCGGCTGAAAGGCAATTCACGGGACCGAAAAGGGCAGTCCATGGGGCTGAACGGCGCACGCCGAAAGGAGCAACTCAGCTCGGGTTCTTTTCCAGGTATTCCGTCCAGACCTTCTTCGGCACGCACATTCGCCACGAGTCGACGATCAGCTCCCGTAACTCCTCGTAATCGATCGCGGACAGCCGGACGCGAACCCACTGATACCGCATATCGGACGGAATCGGCATCATGAACTTGTCCGGCTCGCCCGCTACCAGCGCTTCCCTCTCCTCTTTGGGATAGCCGAATCCCATCACGGTTTCGTCAGGCGAGAGCGAAAGGAAGACGATTCGTCCCACGCGGAACTTCGCCCGGTCCCGTACCAGCGCCTCATAGGCGCGCGGCAGGTCCGAAGTGATCCGTCTGACGTCATCCCCGGTTACCATTTTTCCACCATTCTCCGCTGTCTGTTCCCCAGTCACCCTTGGCGCCCATGGTGAAGGCGACGTAAAGGTATTCGTCGAGGATCTTCGCCAGTGACACGGGCCTGCCCACAAGGGTGGGGATCTTCTCCCCGTCGTCCCCCGCCTCCGCGATCACCGCGGTGGCCCACTCGCGGCCGAGCCGCAGGTGCCTGCCGAACGCGGCGCCGTCGCGGTCGCCGTGGAGGGCGGCAGCGATGGCGGCGTCCCACGGCATGATCGTGTTGGGCCGCAACGCATACAGCGCCTTGGCCGCGGCGGTCGGGCCCAGCGTACGCCTTGTCCGTCCCGCTGAGACGACGACACCCGAGAGGTCCGCGTACGCCCTCGCGGCCGTGTCGATCCCCGCGTCCGTCAGCCGGGCCAGGTCGACGGCGGGCAGTGCGGAGCCCCAGGTCTCCCACCAGATCCGGACCCCGTCGTCGAACGGGGCGGGCTCGCCTTCCCGCGGGTATCGGATACGGCATCCCCACGAGTTCAGCCAGCGCAGAAGAATTGCGCGATGTGCGGGCTGTGACAGGTCGATCGCGGACCGCGTTTCCGTGACAAGCCGGAGCCAAGACGTGTCGGCATTCGCGAAGCCGTTGAACACTTCGGCGGTGCGCCGGAGTTCGGCGAGTGGGGGCAGGGGGCCAGACATGGGCGCACCCTATCCGGTGCCACCAAGGGGGTGAATTTCCGCGTCCAACTATTGGACTTTGTACATTGAGTCACCTATTTGTATCTGCTGCATGGTTCATTGGTCCTTTAGGGTTGTGGCCAGGAAGGCCACAAGGATGGCGGTCACGCACTGCGATCGCGTTACCCCATCCAGGGGAGGAGTAAGGCATGGGCAGACCCGAGCGACCGTTGGACGGCTCCACTGGTCCGATCGCCGCATTCGCTCATGATCTGCGCGTTTTGAGGAACCGGGCGGGAAACCCGAGCTACCGGGAACTCGCCAGGACGGCACTGTTCGCGCCTTCCGTACTGTCCAGCGCGGCGAGCGGGCATCGGCTGCCCACGCTCGCCGTGACACTGGCGTTCGTCTCCGCGTGCGGGGGAGACCGGGCGGCGTGGGAACGACGGTGGCGGAGTCTCGCCGGGCAGACCGGGGGCGGCGTCGAGGTCCGGGAGGAACGGGCGCCCGTGCCGGCGCAAGCGGAGATACCGGCGGATGGCGCGCATGCGCTGGCATCCGGCGTCATCCATCTCGCCCGTCCGGCCCAGCTGCCCATGGGGTCGAGGACTTTCGTCGGCAGGGAAAGGGATCTCGCCGACGCGGCGGAGATGATCGGGGCGACCGGTCCGATCAAGGTGCCGTTGCTCGTCAGCGGTCCGATCGGGGTGGGCAAAACCGCCTTCGCGTTGCGGCTGGCCGAAGAGGTGGCGGCGGACTTCCCGGACGGGCAGCTCTACGCCGACCTGAGCAACAGCGGATCCGGCGGCCGGTCGGCCAACGGGATCGTGCGCGGCTTCCTGCGCGCGCTCGGCGTCCCGGCCCATCTCGTGCCCGACGACCCGATGCAGCGGATCGGGCTGTACCGATCCCTGCTGGCCGAACGCAGGTTGTTCGTTCTCCTCGCGGGCGTCAGCGACGAGGGGCAGGTGCGTCCGCTGCTGGGTCAGGCCCCGCACAGCCAGGTCGTGGTGACCAGCCGCGCCCGGCTGCTCGGGCTGGAGGACACGAACCGTGTCGAACTGGATACGTTCTCCCGTAAGGAATCACTGGCATTGATCGGCCGGATCGCCGGTCCGAGCCGAGTGCGGGCGGAGCACGACGCCACCGACTCGATCGCCGATCTGTGCGGGGATCTTCCGCTGGCGGTCAACATCGTCGGCCGCAAGATCGCCGCGCGCCCGGAATGGGCGATCGCGTACACGGCGGGCCAGCTCGCCGATCGCGAGCGGCTCATGGACAGCCTCAGCGTGGGCGACGTCAACGTCCGCGACCGGTTCGCCGCGGCGTACGAACATCTGTCGCCCGCCGAACGCGAGGCCATTCGCCACTTCGGGCAGAGCGGGGCGGGCTGGACGACGTCGATCGGCGTCGCCGCGGCGATGGGCATCATGATCGAGACCGCCGACGAACTCCTCGAGTCCGTCGTGGACGCCGGACTTCTCCAGCGCGCCAACGTCGCCGGCCGGTACGCGGTCTCCCGGCTGGTCAGCGCGTTCGCCGCCGAGCGGCAACGGGACCCGGATTCGCTCGCCGCCGCCGTCCCGCTGGTCGGCCGCCGGGCACGGAAGAACGCGTTCGAATCGCTGCGCCACGAGGCCGTGCGCACCCTGCCGGGTGGCTCGTCCGAAGGTTGATTGTTCTCACCGCGCGGCGCTACCGGTCAACGGGCCGCGCGGTTTGAATGAGTCGACGAATGAAGGCGAGCGAAATTCGGTGACACAATGCTGATTCTGTCGATGAAAGAGGGCCACGATGGCGGGATCGTGGCCATCGAGGACGGCAAGCTGCTGTTCGCGCTGGAGTCGGAAAAGGACAACTACCCGCGCTACGACCGGATCACCGGCGAGCTGATGGCCCGGGCTGCGGGCATGCTCGACAAGCAGCCCGACGTGGTCGCGCTCGGGGGCTGGGTCAAGGGCGAGTTCTCCGTGGAACCCCCGTCCCGCACGGGATACTTCGGTGTCGGCGAAGGCGCGATCTCCGACGAGGCTGGCAAGTTCTTCGGCAAGGACGTGCGCTACTTCTCCTCCACCCACGAGCGTTCGCACATCTACACCTCCCTCGGGATGGCCCCGGCGGCCCCCGGCCAGGCGTACTACTCTCTGGTGTGGGAAGGGAACATCGGGGACTTCTACCGGATCGACGAGCGCGGTGAGGCCACTCACCTGCAGCACGTGCTGACCGACCCGGGAGCGAAGTACGCGTACCTTTTCGCGCTGGCGGACCCGAAGTTCCCGCTGGGCAAGGGAAAGTTCCGGTTCAACGACGCCGGCAAGCAGATGGCGCTGACCGGGTTCGCCGAGCCGGGTCCGCTGACCCCCGACGAACAGAAGACCATCGATTTCATCCTCGACCGCGACGGCATCATCCTCGGCCTGTCCAAAGAGGAGATGTCGTGGTCCCATCTGTACAACGCGGGCGTCTGGTCGCAGGAGTACCGCAACGCCGCGGCGAAGCACTCGCAGGCGATCTTCAACCGGTTCTACGACTACGCGGAAAAGAACCTCACCGAAGGCCTGCCGTTGCTGATCTCCGGCGGCTGCGGCCTGAACTGCGACTGGAACCGGCTGTGGCGTGAGAGCGGCCTGTTCTCCTCGGTGTTCGTTCCGCCGTGCCCCAACGACAGCGGTTCCGCGCTGGGCACGGCCATCGACGCGCAGTGGTTCTACACCGGACAGGCGACCATCGACTGGGACGTCTACGCGGGGGAGAACTTCGTCGAGGACGTCGTCCCGGATCCGGCCAAGTACGAGACCCGGCCGCTCGTGGCGAGCGAGGTCGCCAAGTACATCAAGGACGGCAACATCATCGGCTGGGCGCGCGGCCGGTACGAGATGGGCCCGCGGGCGCTGGGCAACCGGTCGATCCTCGCCGCGCCGTTCACCGTGGACACCACCGTGCGGCTCAACAAGATCAAGCGCCGCGAGGACTACCGTCCGATCGCCCCGATCGCGCTGGAATCCGACGCTCCCAAGTGGTTCGTCGGCTCGGTGCAGGACCCGTACATGCTGTACTTCAACCACGTCAACTCCGACGAGCTGAAGGCCATCACGCACGTCGACGGGACGGCGCGTACGCAGACGGTGACGCGGGAACGCAACGCCGGAATCACCGACCTGCTCGAGGCGTTCCGCGAGCAGACCGGGTTCAGCGTGCTGTGCAACACCTCGCTGAACAACAACGGTCGCGGTTTCCTCAACCGCACCAGCGATCTCATCGAGTACGGGGAGACGTACGGCCTCGACGGCTACGTCATCAACGACACGTTCGTGACCCCGCGCGTTTCCTGATTCCTTACCCGACGGGGGTAAGGCCCGGATGCCACGTCCCAGCCGTGGTGTCCGGGACCCCGTCGTGCCCGAACGAAGTCTCGCCCGGAGGGGGAAGGTCATGCGAGTCGTGCTCGCGGGCGGCGGTGTCATCGCGCTGCTGACCGCCGTGGAGTGCGTGTCGGCCGGGCACGAAGTGGTGATCGCCGACCAGGCGGACATCCCGTTCAGCGGTGCCACTTCGTTCGACCGGCATCGCGTGCTGCGCGCGTTGCACCTCGGCGACCTCGCCACCACGGCGGCCGCGGTCGGTGCGCATCACGCGTGGATCGAGCTGGAACATCTGCTGTCCACGGCGTTCTACGAGCAGTCCGGCGCGCTCACCGCGATCGGGGCGGGCGAGGCGACGGCCGCGCGGGACCTGCTGAACGCGGCCGGTTCCAAGGCCGAGGTGTTCGGCGCGGACGACCTCGCCGCCGAATTCCCGCACGCCGGGTTCGTCCCCGGGACGGGCGCGGTCTTCGAGTCGCACGCCGGGGTCCTGCTCGCCGATCGGGTCCTGACGGCGTGCGCGGGCTGGCTGCGCTGGAACGCGAACGCGGAACTCCACCCGCACCGCAAGGTGATCGGGGTCGACGCCGACCGGGCCGAGGTCCGGCTGGCCGACGGCGGGATCCTGCGGGGCGACGCGGTCCTGCTGGCCGCCGGCCCGTGGTCCCGTGACCTGCTGGCCCCCGGGCTGGCCAGGGAACTCGTGCTGCACCGGCAGACGCTGCTCTACTGCGACGTCCCGCCGTCCGACGCCGCCGCGTGGGCGGCGACACCGGCGATCACGTCGCTCGGCTCCACCGGCGGCGCGTGGCTGGTGCCGCCGGTCGCCGGGACACCGTTGAAGCTCAGCGCCGCCAGTGCGTGCCGGGTGGTCGACGAGATCGGCGGCGCCACCTCGCCCTCGTGGTGGCGCGAGCACCTGATCGACACGTTCTCCGCGCTGATCCCGGGCTTCCGCCGGGACTGGCTGATCGACACCCGGGACTGCCACTACCTGGCCCGGCGTTCCACCCTCGGCCCGCTGCTCGCCGTCCTCGGCGACCGGGTCCTGTCCTACGCGGCGTGCGGCGGCTCGTCCTTCAAGTTCGCCCCGCTGATCGCCCGGTCCCTGGCCGCCCGCCTCACCGGCGCGAAACCGGTCCCGACCGGACTCGAACCGCTCGACCGGCCGCTCGTCCGCGCGTCCGGCGTCCACCCGTCCCGTCTTGCCCTCCGAGGTGTGTCGTGAAACTGCTCGCGCTGGAAGCCAGCCAGAACTCCTACTACTACCTGCCCCGGTACCAGCAGATCGAGGACTTCGGCGGGGTGCTGTACGTGCTCAACGGGGTCGGGACCGACGATCTCTGGCCGTCCGAGCGCTACCGGATCGCCGGCAGCAACCACATCGACGACCTGATCGAGCACGCGAAGGCCTGGCACGCGGAGGAGTCCTTCGACGGCGTGCTCACCTTCTCCGAATCGGGCGTCGTCCTGGTCGCCGCGGTGGCCGAAGCCCTTGGCCTACCCGGTATCGGGGTGGACGCGGCCCGGACGAGCCGGAACAAGCTGATCATGCGGCAGGCGCACGAAAAGGGCGGCGCCGCGCATCCGGACTACCGGTTCGTCGAGGACCTCGATTCCGCGCTGCAGGCGGCCGAGGACTTCGGCTACCCGGTGATCCTGAAGCCGACGCTCGGCGCGGCCAGCAACTTCGTCTTCCGCGTCGACGACGAGGAGAAGATGCGGGAGCGCTACGCGCAGGCACGCGAAGGCATCGACCGGATGACCTGGTACAACATGGAGGCCGAAGGGCTGGACCTCGGCCCGCACGGCCTGCTCGTCGAGTCCTTTCTGGACGGTCACGAGCATCTCATCGAGGCGCTCGCCTGGGACGACGAGGTCTATCTCGGGTCCATTGTGGACAGGGTAACGTCGGAAGGCGAGACCTTCGACGACGACGTGCACCACGCCCCGACGTCGCTGACCCCGGACCAGGTGGCCGAGGTGCAGGCCGTGGTGGCCGCCGGGGTGCGGGCGCAGGGCATCACCCGCGGCGCGCTGCACGCCGAGGTCCGGTTCCACCAGGGCAAACCGTTCCTGCTGGAGATCGCCGTCCGCCCCGGCGGCGGGGGACTCGACCACATGGCGCGGCTTTCGGCCGGATACGACCCGATCAGGGGGCTCATGGACGTCTCCCGCGGCGTGCGGCCGGACGTCCACCACTTCAGCCCGACCGGACTGCACACGGCCGCGATGTGCCTGATCTGCCCCGGCGGCGTGATCGCCTCGATCGAAGTCCCGCCGGCGGTGAACGAGTCGGAAGCCTTGTACTACCTCAAGATCTTCGCGAAGCCGGGTGACCTGATCAAGCGCCCGCCGCTGGGCAACAACATCTTCGGCGGGATCGGCGCGCTCGGTTCGTCGTTCGACGAAGCCATGCGCAACGCGAACGACCTGGCCGGGAAGATCGAGGTCAAGCTCAGCGAAACCCAGAAATAGCGTGGAGGAAACGTGTCACGGACAGCCACTCGACGGCATTACCTGATGGTCAGACCGACGTACTTCGACGTCGAGTACTCGATCAATCCCTGGATGGACCCGAAGAAGCCCACGTACACCGAGCTGGCCCTCGCCCAGTGGGAGTGGCTGCACGACCTCTACGTCGACCTGGGGCACCGCGTCGACCTCCTCGAACCGGTGCCGGGCCTGCCCGACATGGTGTTCGCGGCCAACGGCGCCACCGTGGTCAACGGGCAGGTCCTCGTCGCGCGGTTCCACCACATGCAGCGGGCCGGCGAGTCCGACGCCTACCTGGAGTGGTTCCGGGCCAACGGCTACCGGTACGTGCGGCAGGCGCAGTGGGTCAACGAGGGGGAGGGCGACTACCTCGTCGCCGGGAAGCAGATCCTCGCCGGGACCGGATTCCGCACGAACCCCGAGGCGCACAACGAATCCCGCGAGTTCTTCGGCTGTCCGGTGATCGGGCTGACGCTGATCGATCCGCGGTACTACCACCTCGACACGGCGCTCGCCGTGCTCGACGACGACACGGTCATGTACTACCCGGAGGCGTTCTCGGAGGACAGCCGCCTGGTGCTCAAGGAGATGTACCCCGACGCGATCCTCGCCTCGGAGCGCGACGCCGCCGTCTTCGGGCTCAACGCCGTGTCGGACGGTAAGCACGTCGTGCTCCCGCAGGCGGCCACCGGGCTGACCGCGCAGTTGCGGGAGCACGGTTTCGAACCCATCGGCGCGGATCTGTCCGAATTGCTGAAGGCGGGCGGCAGTGTCAAGTGCTGCACGCTGGAATTGCGTGCCGGTTAAGGAGAACTCCATGGAGTCAGCTGTGCGGGAGAGGACCGGGCGCACCACGCTGCGCCGGGTCCTCGTCGGGGCGGCGCTGATCGCGGTGCCCGCGGTGGTGGTCGTCGTGGTGCTCGGTCTGGGTTCGGCCTACGAACCCGTCGCGGGTACAGCGGCCAAGGCGACGACCGGCGGACCCGACACCTACGCACGTCTGCTGGTCGCCTTGCCGGTGATCCTGGGCGCCTGCTACCTGGCAGGCGTGCTGGCCAGACGGCTCGGCCAGCCCCCGGTGATCGGCGAGATCGTCGCGGGCGTCCTGCTGGGGCCCTCGCTGTTCGGGATCGTCTGGCCCGGTGCGTTCGGCTGGTTGTTCCCCAGCGGGGTGGTCTCGGCGATCAACATCCTGTCGCAGCTGGGCCTGATCTTCTTCATGTACCTGGTCGGTTCCGAGATCGACCTTGGCGCGGTGCGGAAACGCGGGTTCACCGCGGTGACGGTCAGCCAGGTCAGCATCGCGCTGCCGATGGTCTCCGGCATCGTGCTCGCGCTCGGCATGTACCCGCTCTTCGGTGGTGACGTCAGCTTCCTCGCGTTCGGGCTGTTCATCGCGGTCTCCATGAGCGTGACGGCGTTCCCGGTGCTGGCGCGGATCCTGACCGACCGCGGCATCTCGAAGACCCCGCTGGGCGCGCTCGCGCTCACCTGCGCCGCCGTCGACGACGTCGCCGCGTGGTGCCTGCTGGCCGTGGTGGTCGCCGTCAGCCAGGGCGGCGCGCCGTCGGAGGTCTTCCTGACCGTCGGGCTCACCCTGGTCTTCGTCGCGGCCATGCTCTACGTCGTCCGGCCGCTGCTGCACAAGCTGCTGACCCGCGTACCGGAGCCCGCCGTCCTCGCGATCCTGCTCGGCGGGATCATGCTGTCGGCCCTGGCCACCAACGAAATCGGCATCCACGCGCTCTTCGGCGCCTTCCTGTTCGGCGTGATCGCGCCGAGGAGGGACCCGGTCCTCGCCCGCGCCGCCGGGAAGCTCGGCAGCGTGACGCTGACCCTGCTGCTGCCGCTGTTCTTCGCCTACACCGGGCTGCACACCGAATTCAGCCTGCTCGGCTCCGGCTCGATGTGGCTGTGGACCCTGGCTGTCACGGCGGTGGCGGTGTTCGGGAAATGGGCGGGCAGTACCACCGCGGCCCGGCTGACCGGCGTCGGCTGGAGCGAGTCGCTGTCGCTCGGGGCGCTGATGAATTGTCGCGGGCTGACCGAACTGGTGGTGCTCAACGTCGGCCTCCAGTTGAAGGTGATCAGCCCGACGGTGTTCGCGATGCTCGTGATCATGACGCTGGCTTCGACGATCGCCACCGCCCCCGCGCTCACCTTGATCGCCAAATTCGGGAAGAAGTCCGAAAAGGACTCGGACAAGACCGCCGGTCCAGCGGCGGCGGAAAGTAGATAGGACACCATGACCAGCAATCAGGAAACCCTAGTCGGCACGTTCGCCGAGGTCGTGCTCCCCGACGCGGTCCGGGACGCCATCGGGAGCGACCTGCGGTCCTTCGCGAACCCTGTCGAGGACATCGACCGGTCGCTGGCGATGCTCCGGGTCACGTTCTCGAAGCTGCCCATCGACCAGTTGCAGACGATCCTGGACTTCGGCAGGCACGTCGACACCCCCGGCGTGGCGCTCGTGCGCAACCTGCCGGTGGACCCGGAGCTCCCGGAGACGCCGATCGACGGGGAACCCAGCAAGGACAAAGAGACCTTCGTCGCCGAGACCGTCCTCTTGGGACTGAGCCAGCTGCTCGGCGAGCCCGTCGGGTTCACCACGGAGAAGAGCGGACGGCTCGTGCACGACGTCGTCCCGGTCTCGGCCGGCGCGCGGAGCCAGACCAATCAGAGCTCGCACGTGTTCCTGAACTTCCACAACGACATCGTGCACGACGACCTCGGCCGGTACGACGTGTCCAATCCGGACTTCCTGGTGCTGAACTGTGTCCGTCAGGACGGGAACAAGGAGGCCGTCACCTACTACGCCGACGGCAGGGACATTTCCGCCGCCCTGGACCCGGAAGTACTCGACGTCCTGCGCCGTCCGCTGTTCCGGCTCAACGCCCCTGGCAGTTACGTGCGCGATGTGGCCAAGGGGGCCGACGTGCTGTCCGACCTCGTCCCGGTGATCTCCGGGCCGGCGGACTCGCCGGAGGTCGCGGTCTCGGCCAACGGCGTGGTGGGGGAGACCGTCGAGGCGGAGCAGGCGCTGGAGGAGTTGCAGCGGGTCTGCCGTGAGGTCGCGCACCAGGTCAAGCTGGAGCCGGGGACGGCGCTGCTGATCAACAACCGGAAGGGCCTGCACGCGCGGTCGCAGTTCTTCGCGCGGCACAACGGGCGTGACCGATGGCTCCAGCGCACCTACATCCGGCGCAGCCTGTGGACGATCCGGTACCGGGGCACGACGGAGGACCGGCGGGTGCACTGAGGCCCCCCGCGCTCCCTCCCTTGCGCGGGTTCGTAAGTCCGTGAAGGCCTCCTTGAGGGACCCAGGGTCCCTCAAGGAGGCCTTCACGGACAGCCATGTTCAGGATCGCTCCCACCCGGGTAACCGCCGCGGAAAGCACCCGACGGGAGGGAGTCCCCGATGGCCGACAAGCTACGACCGCCGCAGCAGCAGGAGCCGCCGGGCGTGACGTCCGAGATGGACCCGCGGCCTCGCGACTCCATGGAGGACTACGAGGGCCGCGACCTGCTGAAGGGCAAGCGCGCGCTCATCACCGGCGGCGACTCCGGGATCGGCCGCGCGGTCGCCATCGCCTTCGCGAAGGAAGGCGCCGACGTCGCGATCGCTTACCTCAACGAGCACGAGGACGCGAAGTACACCGAGGAGCGCGTCCGCGCCGAGGGGCGCGAGTGCCTCCTCCTGCCGGGTGACCTGGCCGGGGCGGCACAGTGCCGCGAGATCGTCGACCGGACCGTGCGCGACCTCGGTGGCCTGGACATCCTGGTCAACAACGTCGCCACGCAATGGCCGGTCGACTCCCCGGAGGAACTCACCGACGAACAGTGGACGCACACCTTCGACGTGAACATCCACAGCTTCTTCCGGGTGACGAACGCCGCGCTGCCCCACCTCGGTGAGGGTTCGGTGATCATCAACACCGGTTCGGTGAACGGTCTGCGCGGCAACAAGTCCCTCATCGACTATTCCGCGACCAAGGGTGCCGTGCACGCCTGGACGTACGCCATGGCGCAGGCGCTGGCCGATCGCGGCGTCCGGATCAACTGTGTCGCCCCGGGGCCGGTGTGGACGCCGCTGATCCCTTCGACGTTCCCGCCCGAGAAGGTGGAGAAGTTCGGCCTCCAGGTCCCGTTCGAGCGCGCCGCTCACCCCGACGACCTCGCGCCGTCGTACGTCTTCCTGGCTTCCAACCGGCTTTCGTCGTACTACAGCGGCGAGGTCATCGCCGCGCTCGGCGGGGAGACGACGCCCGGCTGAGGCGCCGCGGCCCGGGGAGCCGGGCGCCTCGGCCAAGACTCCGGCAACCGGTATTCGTGGTCCCGAGGAGGTGAATGATGGGTGACGTCCGGAATCGCTGGACGGCGCCGTTCGGCTGGGTCGCCAGGGTGTTCCGTATTCCCGGAGAGGAACGCCGGAGCCTCGTCCAGACCACCAAAGCCGCGGCCGCGGCGGTGATCGCCTGGGTCGTGGCGACTTCGGTCCTCAAGCTGCCGCAACCCTTTCTGGCACCTTACGCGGCCGTGTTCCTCGTACAGGCCACCGTCTACCGGTCGCTGCGAGGGTGGGCGCAGCAGGTCGGCGCGGTCAGCGTGGGAGTACTGCTCGCCGCGGGCGTGGGCCACATCGTCCCCTCGGTGACGGTCGCGCTCGGGATGGTCGTCTTCGGCGGATTGCTGATCGGCTCGTGGCGGGGGTTCGGCGACTCGGGGGTCTGGGTCGGGGTCACCGGCATGCTGCTGATCTCCTACGGCAGCGCGACGGAACCCGTCCTGCTGGCGGACAGGCTGCTGGAGACCGCGCTGGGGGCCGCGATCGGCGCGGTGGTGAACGCGGTGGTGCTGCCGCCGCTGCACGGGGAGCGCTTGCGGGCGGCGACGTCCCGGCTGGCGTCGGCGATCGCGGACGTCCTCGACGAGACCGCGGCACTGGTCCGCGGCGGTGAACCGCCCGAAGCGGCCGACGCAGTGCAAGACCGGATGCGCGACGTCCGCAGCCTGGTCGCGGAGGCGGAAGACGCGATCGGCTGGACCAGGGAAGGCCGGTTCCTGAACCTTCGCGGACGGCGTGAGGCCCCGGAAGCGCCCCTGGAGAACCTCGTGTCCCTGTGGCCGCCGCTCGCCCAGTTGATCGACGCGGTGAGCGAGGCGGCCCGGAGCGAGCAGCCGTTCCAGCATCCCGGCGAGCACGCGCGCGGAGTGGTCGGTGACCTGCTCGAAGCGCTCGCCGAAGTAGCCCGTTCGGGTGACCCGGACCGGCTCGACCGATGCCGCGAGCTGGTCGGCGAGATCGATCACCTGCTCGTCACGCCCACGGACGAGGTCTCGACGTCGATCGGGCTGGGGGCGATGGCCCTGCCCGCCCGACGTCTCGTCCAGCGGCTTCACGCCGATTAAGCCGGGGCGACCATGGGTAACCGTACCCATGGTCAGCAACGGCAAGCGGATCGTGGTCACCGGCGCCACCGGTAACGTCGGGATCGCCGTGGTGCGCGCGCTCGGCGCGGATCCGGAGGTCGGGTCGATCGTCGGCGTCGCGCGGCGCCCCAGCCTGTGGAAAAGCCCGAAGACCGAGTTCGTCACGGCGGACGTCGCCCGCGACGATCTGCGTGCCGTGTTCGGCGGTGCCGACGTGGTGATCCACCTGGCCTGGCTTTTCCAGCCCACGCACCGGCCCGAGGTCACCTGGCGGACCAATGTGCTGGGGTCGATCCGGGTCTTCGAAGCCGCACAGGCGATGCGGGTGCCGGCGTTGGTGTACGCGTCGTCGATCGGGGCCTACTCGCCGAGGGACGACGACCATCCCGTCACCGAGGACTGGCCGACCCACGGTTCGCCGCAGTCCGCCTACACCCGGGAGAAGGCTTACGTCGAAAGGGTTCTCGAGGCGTTCGACCGGAGTCATCCGCGGATGAGGGTCGTGCGGTTGCGCCCGGGGTTCCTCTTCCAGGTGGCGGCCGCGCCCGAGCAGCGGCGCCTCTTCGGCGGGCCGTTCGTGCCGGGCAAGCTCCTGCGTCCGTCGCTGATCCCGGTGATCCCGGACATCCCGCAGCTGAGGATCCAGACCGCGCACACCGAAGACGTCGCCGACGCTTACCGGCGTTGCGCGCTCCAGGACGTCAAGGGCGCCTTCAACATCGCCGCCGAGCCGGTGCTGGACACCCGTGCGCTGGCGCGGATCTTCGGTGCCAGGCCGGTGAAGGTCCCGGCGGTGTTCGTGCGGCGTGCGCTCGCCGCGGCCTGGTCGCTGCATCTGGTCCCGGCCACGCCGGGATTGTTCGAGGCCGTTCTGCACCTGCCGGTGATGGACGGCACCCGTGCGCGGGAAGAACTGGGCTGGACGCCGCGGTATTCCTCGGAGGACGCGATCAAGGCGTTCCTCAAGGGACTTCGAGAGGGCGAAGGTTTCCCGACCGCACCGCTGAAGCCGGACGTCGGCAGAGGACACGAACTTGCCACAGGGGTGGGGGAGCGGCCGTGAACGAAAAAGAACTGCTGCACACGCTGACCAAGGTCGTGACCACTTTGGACAGCACGCCGGTGCGGTTCGCCGTCGCGGGCGGCCTCGCCGTGTACGCGCGGGGCGGGCCGCCGTCCGACCACGACGTCGACCTCTTCCTCAAACACGAGGACATCCCCGAGGCGGCGGAAGCGCTGGAAGCCGCGGGGCTGAGACGGGTACGCCCACCGGAGGACTGGCTCACCAAGGTCTACGACGGGGACTGCCTGGTCGACCTGATCTTCCGGCCCAACCATCGCCCCGTCACCGACGAGATGCTCGACCGCGCCTCGCTGATGCGGATCGGGGCTACCGCCGCGCCCGTTCTCGACGGGACGGATCTGCTCGTCGACAAGGTCCTCGTCCTCAGTCCACATCGGTGCGATTTCGGGCCGCTGTTACGGATCGCCCGCGATCTGCGTGAACAGGTCGACTGGCGCCGGGTGGCCGAGGAGACCGCCGGGTCGCCGTACGCGTGGTCGTTCCTGACCTTGCTCGCGGCACTGTCCATCATCGACGGGAAGGAGCTCCCGATGCCCCAGGAGGCACCTCAATACCTGGTCGCCAGGCTGACCAAGGCGCTGGCGGAAGACCCGAGGACCGCCGAACTCGGCGTGCACGTCACCGTGCGAGGCGAGCAGGTCCGCCTTGGCGGCGAGGTCGCCTGTGCCGATCGCAAGGCCGACGTCGAAAGGGTCGTCTGCGAACACATCGCGGCCGAACTGGTGCACAACGACGTCCGGCTGGCCGACGTCCGCGAACCGTCGCGCGCCGAGGAGATCCGATGATCAGGGTCGCCGCGGTCGGGGACGTCCATCTCGGCGAGGACAATCGCGGCCTGCTGCGGCCGGCACTGGACAACATCGCCGAACACGCCGACGTGCTGCTGCTCGCGGGTGATCTCACCCGGCACGGCAGCATCGAGGAGGCCCGGGTGGTGGCCGACGAGTTCGCCGGGCTCGACGTCCCCGTCGTGTCGGTGCTGGGGAACCACGACTACCACTCCGACCAGGCCGAAGCGGTCAGCGGGCTGCTGGAGGAAAGCGGGATCACCGTCCTGGAAGGCACGGCCACCACGGTGGAGGTGGACGGCGGGAAGCTCGGCGTCGCCGGGGTGAAGGGATTCGGCGGAGGGTTCGCGGGCAAGTGCGCGAGCCGGTTCGGCGAACGCGAAATGAAGGATTTCGTCGAGCACACCATGGCCGCGGCCCAGCGGCTGCGCACCGCGCTGGAGGGACTCGAGGACGAGCGGCCCGACGTGACCGTGGCGCTGACGCACTATTCGCCGATCCCTGGCACACTGCACGGTGAACCGCCGGAGATCCACCCGTTCCTGGGGTCGTATCTGCTGTGCGAGCCGATCGACGACGCCCAGGTGGCGCTGGCAGTGCACGGGCACGCCCACTACGGCAGCGAGCAAGGCGTCAGCCCGGGCGGGGTGCCGGTGCGCAACGTCGCCCAGCCGGTGATCCGCGCGGCGTACGCGACATATGTCCTCGAACCCGCGAAGGTGCTTACATGAGAGAACGATTCCACGGTGAACTGAGCGTCCTCGGTGAGCTCCTCTCGGCCATGTGCGGCATGGCGGGTGAGGAGCTGCGCCTGGCCAACCGCGTCTTTCTGGACCGTGATGCCGAAGCCGCTGTCGAACTGGCGATGGTCGAGGCGAAGCTGAACGCGGCGCGGACCGAATGCGAGGAGACCGCGCAGAAGCTGCTCGCCCTGCAAGCGCCGGTCGCCGGAGACCTGCGGACCGTGCTCGCGGCGGTGTTCTGCGCCGACCGGCTGGAGCGGATGGGCGACCTGGCCCAGCACATCGCCGACCAGGCCGCGCGGGAACCCGAGTTCGCCGTCCCCGGCCATCTCACCGGGCAGTTCGGTGAGATGGCTGGCCTGGTGTCCTCGATGGCGGAAGACCTCGGCGCGGCGGTCGAGGGACCGACGGCCGAGGTGTTCCACTCGCTGGCCCGGACCGATGAGCGCGTCGACGCGCTGTACGAGGAGCTGATGACGCTGGTCACCGGTCCGGAGTGGACGGACGGCGTCGGGCCCGCGATCTCGGTGGCACTGCTGGCGCGATTCTACGAGCGCTTCGCCGATCAGGTCGTCTCCGTCGCCCGGCGGGTGGATTTCGCGCTCACCGGGGAGTTGCCGGAATCCGCGGTACGGGATGCTCCTGCCGAGCTTTGAGTTCTGGCAAGTGAAGGCCTTATTTGCCGCTCACGACCCGGGTTGGGGGCGTGGCTGGCGGGTGGTTGGCCGTTCGGTCCGGGTCGGGGGTCGCGGCGCACGGTGACGGGATGAGCGATCGGCCCAGCGTTTCGCCGTGGACACCGCGACCTGGACCGTTCCGCAACCCGCGGCAATGCCCAGCCCTCGTCCACAACGCACCGGGCCAGCGAGAACCTCCCCGGCAAGGGGCACGGTGGGTTCGCGTGGGTCATGAGGCCTCCAGGCAGGCGGTGCAGATGTTGCGATCCACACCGAACCCGGAGGCGTTTCCGCATGCCAAGACCATCCGACCACGTGTTGCCTCGTTCGCGACGTCTCGGATCACTAAACGTGGGCGTAATGTCTGTGGGCATGCCGAGGGGCCCGTCGCCGGTGTGGCTGGCGGGCTCCTCGGGTCACGCGGGGCTAGGCGGGGGCGCGGTGGAGGGTGTTGCGCCGGATTCTTCGTAGCGGATCCAAATACTGGGGTGGGATGAATTCAGGGAGTCCGTCGGCCGCCATTCGTACTTGCCAGTCGCCGTGGTGGATCAGCCGGTGATGAAAACCGCACAGCAGCACGAGATTTCGGAGATCGGTGGGTCCGCCGTCTGCCCAGTGATGAATATGGTGGGCGTGGCAGTTCTTGGGTTTCCGATGACACCCAGGGAACGCACAGCCCCGATCACGGATATTGAGCGCCCGTCTCTGGCCCGGCGTGACGAACCGTCTCAGCCGTCCCACATCCAGGGGCTCCCCAGCCGCGTTCATCACCACAGGAAGCATCAAGCAGTCGCACGCGGCCATGCGCGCGTCGCGCGCGGTCATGGTCCCGACGAAGTCGAGGCAGGCTTTCCCGATCCCCGTCTTGAGCTCTTCCAGACCGATCGTGACGTGCACCAACGTCCGGTACCCGCTGGTGCCAGGCTGATCCGGGCACGCGACCGCCAGATCGAGAAGCTCAGCCCACGCGTCACCCTGGCGTTCGCATTTCATCCGCAGATCCGCCTGGCCGAATTCGTCCACCGGGCGAGGCTTCGCGTACGCCTCCAGCGCGGCCGCGGTACGAGCCCCCAGCTCGTCATCCAGCAGACCGGTCAGTTTCCAGAACCCGTCCCGACGGCGTTCCAAGGTGACTTCGCGGCGTGGCTGCTTCGGTTCGGGGTCTTTCGGCTCGTTCCCGTCGGGGTCGAGCCAGCCGAGGATGTCCTCTTCGGCCTTCGCAACCTGTCGCGGACCCGCGTCCCGGGCCAGGTTGGCCAGGACTTTCTCCGCGTGCTCCCGATCCTCGGCCGACGTATCGGCCGGGAGTCTCTTCAAGATGTCCAGGATCTGGTCGATCCGGTGCTCACCGATCAGCCCCTCGGCCGCCACCGCGCCCGTGGTCGGTGCGACAGCCGGGACCTCACTGCCGTCCAGGCCCCGGGTGGGGTTCAACGCGATCGCCCGCTTCACCACCGACTGCGCCTCACCCCGCGACAACCCCGCCACATCGGCGAACCACGCCGCCGTCGACCCATACCCATACAAGTCTTTCGAGCCCCGAGACTCGATCTCCGCCAGGAACCGCCCCATCGCGGCGGACGCCACCCGCATCACCTGCAAGAACTGCTTCACGCCATGGGCAAGCTCCAGCTCGCCGGCGCGCCACAACTCCTGCGGGAGTTCGGGAAGGAAGGTCTCGGACACCCCTCCATAATACACCCACATTTCGAACACGTGTTCGTAATTTTAAGTCACCAGCAAACCCGCGCATTTCCCACTGGCGAGTGAATCGGTGGCTTCCCGCAATTTGGCAAGGGTGTCGTAAGTGGTGCCCTGGCGCTCGGTGCGGCACGTTCGAGGCAGACCGGCGCCAAAGCGCGCTGAGAAAGCGGTCGTGAGTGGCGATTCGGATTAGAAGCCGACTCGCCACTCACGACCCCGGACTCGACACGCTCCAGCAGGACCCAAGCGTCGCGAAAGCCACTTTCGGGACACCCGAACCAGGCGGACAAGCGAACGGTCGAGCACAAAGAACCACCGCTCACGGCCATCCCAGCCGAACGCCTAACCCGCCCCAAGCGGCACGAAAGATCAGGTGGCACGGCCTTCCAGCGCGTCCCTGATCTTGTCGATGAACGCCGTTCCCGGCGCCAGGATCCGGTTGGCGGGCGGATGGTCCGGAGCTGCCGGATGCGGCCGGGTCGGCGCGATTTTCTTGGCTCGCAACACTTTCTCGCCCAGCTCGCGGAGGTCTTCCGGCGTACAGGCCGCCTGGAGCTTCGGCAGCAGGTCGCTCTCTTCCTCCTCGATGTGGTGCCGGACGTCCTCGATCAGTTTGGAGACCAGTTCGTCGAACCGCTTGTCCTTCGGCTCCAGGCCGATGAGTTCGTTCATTACCCGCTCGGCCTCGGCGTGTTCCTCGAGCTCGTGGCCGACCACGTCGTCGCCGTCGGGGATGTGCTTCCGCGCGGCGGGATACATGTGCTGTTCCTCCGCGACCGAGTGCCGGACGAGTTCGGCGATCACGTGGTCCGCGAGATCCTTGCGGTGCCGATCACCGCCCTTGCCGGACTCGAGTTCCTTGAAGATCCGTTCGAAGGCACGGTGATCCTCGGTGATCACCGAGACGAGGTCGTGTTTCGTGGTGGTGGTCATGGACAAACTCCTGTCCGTTTCGTCAGTCCGACCCGCCGTGGGTACCCGCTCTCCGCCGTTCAATCACCCGGATTCGTCGGTGGCTTGATGTGGCGCGCCGACGGGTTTGGATTCGGGGGAGCCGCGCTGGCGCAGGTACACGCTGAACACCGCCATCGAACCGATGGCCAGGAACTCCGACTGCCAGTTCTGGAGTGTGCGGTTCCAGAAGTCCGAGGACGTCAAATAGCCGAGCCAGGAGACCGGATCGCCGAATTCGGTGAGCTGTTCGGCGTTGTAGGCGCTCATCCCGGCGACGGATTGGGCGAGCCACGACAGCAGGAAGAGCCCGAGCATCACCAGCCCGAGTGACACGGAGAAGATCCCCGTCCGCCAGCCGCCTGCCCTCGCCCATTTCGGCGAGTCTTCCGTAGCGTGCCCGCCCACCTGCTGGTCCTCGTCCGTTTCCCGGCCTGCCCGGCCGGCGGGTTTGGATTCGGGGGAGCCCCGTTGCAGAAGCCACACGGTGGCGAACACGTACAGGAAGAACTGGAGATATTCGGATTGCCAGTTCTCGGCGACGTCGACGGCGAAAGCCGCGGACGTCACGTAGTCGAGCAGGCCGACGGGTTCGGCGGCGTGAGCGAGCCGCCCGTCGTTGTAATCGGCGAGACCGGACAGCGCCTGTCCGACGAGACTCAGCAGGAACAACAGGCCGAAAGCCAGCGAAAGCGCGTTATCACGGAGAAAACGCCGCATCGTCCGCCTCCCCTCACCGGTGCAGCAGGCCCAGCAGTACGCAACAGCCGAGGACACCCACGACAAAGACGAGATAGACGGTGAACACCGGACGTGCTTTCACGGCCCGCCCGCCACGCAGTCGTAGACCTGTTCGTTGCGGTGGTGGCAGCCGGCGCCCGTGACGAGCCAGCCGGTGGAGGACTCGTGCAGGAAAAGGGTGTCGCCGGTGGTTTTCACCTGCGCCTCTGAGCTCCAGACCGAAACCGTCTCGGGCGCTCCATCCGGGATCTTCGCGGCCGCCAGGCCACGTTCACAGCTTTCCGGCGCCCAGGTCTCCTGTGCCCGGGGCGCCAGCAGGGCACACGCCGCGCGGTGATCACCCGATGCCACGGCGCCGAGGAACCGCCCGGCGGCCTCTTTGACCGGTTCTTGGCCGCTCGCTCCAGTACAACCGGCGAGCAGCAGACAAGCACCGAACGCCAGGGTTTTGACGATCACGAAGGTCGAATACCCCACCGTCCGGTCGCTTACACCTCGCGGTCGATCATGACACGGGGTACTGACGCTCCCTCAACAGATTCGCCAGGTGGACGGCGTTGGCCGCCAACGTCGAGTTGGTCGACTCGACAGCTTCCGGTGTTTCGTCGAGGTCGTTGTAATCGCCGCCCTTCATCGCTTCGCCGTTCCAATAGGTCCCGCCCTGCGCGGGCACCGTGAAGCCGGTGTCGTTGAGGGCCTGGAACAGGTCGGCGGTGATCTTGTGCGCGCCGTCTTCGTTGCCGACGACGGCGGTGACACCGACCTTGCCGAACATCGCGGGCCTGCCTTCAGCGTCCGTTTCGGACAGTTCGGCGTCGAGCCGTTCCAGGACGCGCTGGGCCACACTGGACATGTGGCCGACCCAGGTCGGCGTCGAGATCAGCAGGATGTCGGCGGCTTGGATCTTGCGGCGGATCCCGGGCCAGGCGTCGCCATCGCCCATATCCGCTTCCACACCCGGCTTGACGTCGTGGTCGACCACGCGCACGAGTTCGCCGGTGGCGCCGTGTTCGGCCAGTTTGTCGAGCAGCTGTTGGGCGATCAGCGCGCTGCTGGACGGCGCGGGTGACGGTTTCAGCGAGCAAACCAGTGCGAGGGCCTTCAAGGGCTGGGTCATCGTGTCCTCCTGTCCATGCCCGCGGGCTACCCGGCCGGTGATCGCCGGAAACCCGGTCGCCCGGCCAGCAGATCCACGACGTCCTCCGCGCGTCGCCGCTTCTCGAAACGTGCCCGTTGTCGGTCGGCGCCGCTGCCTTCGGCGACCAACCGGGCGTAGCCGTCACGGACGAAGTCGAGGTCACCGATCTCTTCGAGGGCACCGGCGGCGAAGGTGACGACGTCGTCGAGCACGTCGCTCGCCGGTGCGAGGTCACCGGTCCGGAAATGCGGGCAGCGGCCGGAAACGCCCTCCCTCGACGCGCGCCAGATCTGCGCTCGCAAGACCTCGTTGGACAGGTCCGCGGGGCGACCCTCCGAGGCGAGGATCGTGCCGACCAGCCCGCGGATCAGCACCCCGAGCAGAACCGCCTCGCCGGGGGTGGCCGCGACGTCGGCGAACCGGAATTCCACGGTCGGCTGCTTCTCGGAAAGCCTTACGTCCCAATAGACCATTGCGCGATCGAGGATGGCGCCCGCGCGGAGCCAGGCGTCGACGATGCCGTCGTAGTGGTCCAGCGAGGCGAACAGCGGCGGCGAACCTGCCGAAGGCCAGCGGTTCCACTGCTGGTAGCGCCAGCTCGCGTACCCGGTGTCGTATCCGTCGCAGATCGCGGAATTGGCGGTCACGGTCAGCAGTGCGGGCAGGAAGGGCCGGATGTGGTTGATCACCCGGATCCCGGTCTCCCGGTCGGGGATGGCGATGTGGACATGGCAGCCGCAGGTGTGCGACGTCCGCGCGGTCGCCCCGAAATGCTCGGCCATCCGCTCGTAGCGCGGATTCGGCGTGATGGCGGGCAACGCCGTCTCCGACAGCGGCGCACAGCCGCTGGGGAGCAGCCGGCAGTCCCGGCGGGCGGCGCTCCGGGCCAGTTCCGCCCGCAGCGTCGTCAGCTGATGCTCGGCTTCGTCGTGGGTCGTGCAGATACCGGTCGCCGATTCGGCCTGGGAACGCGTGAGCTCCTGCTGGAGTTCGCCTTCCTCTTCGTCCGCGGCGTCCACGACGGCGTCACCGGTCTGGGAAAGCCGGCCGTCCCGGTCCACCACGAAAAACTCTTCCTCGATCCCGAAGGTGAGTACGTCGTCGTTCACAACCGCTGATACCCCTGCCTTTTCCGGCACAAACTTGGTTTTCGCAGGTCGCCGAGGGGGTACTTCAGGGCATGAGAACCCACTCCGAGGAGCCGCCGTACCTGCTGGCCGCGCAGGCCGGGTCGGTCGTGCGTCACCTGTACAGCCGCCTGAGGGCAGGTGAACCTGCCTCGCCCGCCGACCTGCGCCGGACCATCGGTGCGTTGCAGCAGCTCGCCGACGACCTCGCCCACCTGCTGCCGGGTCTGCAAGGTCAGCTCGAAGAGAACCTGCTGGCGGGCCGGGTCGGCGCGGGGGATACGCCGGGGGAGACCTGGGACAAGGTCGCCGATATCGGCCACGCGCTCGCCCAAGCCCACGCGAGCAGCCTGGTGATGGCCACCGAACTGCGCGCTTCGCAGCGGGTCCTCGGAGAACTCGCCTCTTCCTGACCCGCCGGTCTCAGCCGACCGGCTGAGCGCGGACCACCGCCACCGGGCAGTGCGCGTGGTGCAGCGCGTCGTCGCTGATCGACCCCAGCAGCAACCGCCGGAGATCACCGTGATCGCTCCGGCCCAGCACCAGCAGCGCCGCCTCACTGGACTGCACGGTCAAGGCCTGCGCGGCGGGGCCGATGCCGTGCACCATCTCCACGGCGACGTCCGGATAGCGCTCCTGCCACGGCTTGAGCTGCCGGGCGACGAGCTCGTCGGCGACTTCCTGGGGGAGCCCGGGTGCCGGGTCCAGGACCGGTCCACCGAGCAGAGGCTCGCTCGCGGGACCCCAGATCGGCATCCGGGCGACATGGACCGCGTGCACGGTGAGCCCGTGCCGCGCCGCGAAGTCGAACGCGAAACCGGCCGCCTGGGCACTCTGCTCCGAGCCGTCGGTCCCGAGGATCACCGGCCCGTCCGGGGGCGGCTCTTCCCCGCGTACGACCACGACAGGGCGGCCGGCGGTCTTGGTCACGCCGGATTCCGTCGAGCCCAGGACAGCCCTGGCGAATATCCCGGTGTGGGATTCACCCAGCACGATCATCGTCGCGTCCGTCTCCTCGGCGACAGCGGTCAGGACCTGCTCCGGAGCATCGTCGCGGACCACCGTGCGGACGTCGAGACCGGGATCGGAGCGTCCCAGCGCGTCCACCGTCGAAGCGAGCTGCCGCTGGGCAGACTCCGCTTCGGCAGCGCCACCGGCATGCGCGAGCACCAAGCCGAGGCCGCGCGCTTTCGCTTCGGCGGCCGCCCAGCGGACGGCGCGGCCTGCCTCGGGCGACCCGTCGAAACCGGTCACGACCGGCCCGGGGCGAGTTCGGTCAGCGGACATGGGGCATCACCTCCGACTCGCCGGTGATACCCGCTTTCGGCGGTGTTCAAGCGTCCGCTTGTTTCGCCGGACCCCGCGCCGGGGTACTTCCACCTATGACTTCCCTGTCGACGCCCCGCGCGCTTGACAAGAAGCGCGCCGTCATAATGCCCCCGGAATCACGGGCGTTGGAAGAACGGCGGGGACGTCTGCGACTGCGCGTGAGCAGGCCGGCCAAGGGTACCGCCGTCATCACGGCGAACGGCGAGGTCGACCTCGGTACCGCGTCCCGGTTCTGGGACATGCTGAACCAGCGGCTCCACGGTCACGGCGCCACGTTGATCGTCAACCTGTCCGATCTCGATTTCTTCGGCGTGACGGGCATCCGGGTGCTCGAACGGGCTCAGCTGCTCGCCGACGACACAGGCACGCTTCTGTTCGTCTTCCCCGGTGAGTGCCGTTCCGCCCGGCGGATGCTCGACCTCTACGACGGCGAAGGTCTTCACTCGTTGTGAGCGCCTTGGTGACGAGTCACAACCGGCGGCGGGCCGAGAGCGCCGCGTTCAGCAGCGCGATGTGTTCGAGCCGAGTGGGGTCCAATCCGGTGAGATCGGCGATCCGGCGCAGCCGGTAGTCGACGGTGTTGGGATGGACGTGCAGGTCGGCGGCGGTCTGCCGTCGTCCGCCGCGCCGCAGGAAGGTCTCCAGAGTCTGGAGGAGTTCCTCGTTGCCTTCCAGCGGTGCCAGCCGGGTGGCCAGCCGGTCCAGGGCCGGGCCGGGGCGCGAAAGCTGGTATTCGAGCAGGACGTCGTCGAGCCGGTACAGGCCCGGCGGCCGCCCTGATCCGGTGGCGACCGCTAGCACGTCCTGCGCGAGCTTCGCCGCGGCGGGCACGCCGGACGGTTCGGCCGCGGCGGTCCCGGCGATGACTTCCGCGCCCGCGGTACGCGCGACGTCGGCGAGGACCCGCTCCAAGCGAGTCCAGTCGCGTGTGGACAGTTCGTCGGCCGCGGTTTCGTACGGCAGCAAGGCGATGCCACCCTCGGGGGTGAGCGAGGTCAGGACCGTGCCCCGGATCTGCCGTTCCAGTTCGACCCGCAGCCGCCGGAGTTTCCGGCGTCCGGCGATCAGCGGGTCGACCCCGTTGGCCTCCTCGTCCGGGTGCGCCCCGACAGACGCCGCGAGGACGATGTAGCACGGCGGCAGGCGCAGGCCCGCCTGTCCCGCCGCGACGTCCGCCGGATCGCCGTCGAGGAGGGCGGAAAGCACCGTGTGCCGCGCCGAACGTTCGTCGTCGAACATCGTCTGGCGCTCGTCGAGGTAACCCGCGCCGACCGCGGGCGTGACCACTTCGAGGTAACGCAGGGTCAGCGCGTTGACGGCCAGGACGTCGGCGACCTCGTCCGGACGCGCGTCCGGGGTCACCGACGCCCAGACCACCTGGATCCCGATGTGATAAGCGGTCAGCACGATGTCGATGGGGATGCCCTCTTCGGCGCGCCGGGCGGCCGATTCGCGGAGGAAGTCGAGTTCCTCCCGTGTGGGCGTGTCCCCGGTGCGCAGGGTGTCGATGAACGACCGCAGATTCTGCTCGATCACGTGCGTGATGTCGCCGCTGAGCTCCTCGGCGGGCAGCAGACCGTACTCCGGGATCCGGGAGACGATCTCGGACAGGACCGTCTTCGTGAGCGACGGCAGGACTTCGGTCAGCCGTTCCGCCAGTGGGCGTCCGCCGATGCGGAACCCCGGATCCTTGTCACCCGTCACAACCGCCCATCATGACAGCTGGTTAGCGAGTGAGCGCGTCCCGTGCCGAATCGAGGGTCGGGTGCACGGTGAAAACGGCGTCGAGGCCGAGCAGCGACATCGGGCGCAGCAAGGCTCGCTCCTGGGTGACCAGGATGAACGGGACGCCGGCGGTCTCGGCCTTCCCGCGGATCTGGACAAGCGCGGTGAAGCCGGACGAATCGCAGAACGTGACCGCGGACAGGTCCGCGATCAACGCCGCGGGAGTGAACTGGAGCTCCTCTTCCAGGGCCTTTCGCAGGCTGTCCGAGACGGCGAGATCGATCTCACCGGACACGGTGACGACGGTGTCGGCGCTGGACGTCGTGACGGAGATGGCGAGCGAGGAGACGAACCTCCGCGCCTGACGTGGCGGATCGGAAGCGGGAGCGCGGTAGTCGGTCAAGTTGACTCCTTGCCGGTACTGGGGACCGGCTGCTGCCCGGTGGACATGCCGGACCCATGAGAGGGGATCCGGCGGCTGGTGTCTGAACCGCGACGGGGTCAACCGTAGCAGCCTCGCGGCCCGTCCTGCCGGTTGAGCGATGTCCGGTCGGTCACCGGCCGGCGTCTTCGATACCGGCACGTGCACCGGTGGATCATCAGGTCGTTCGCGCCCTGGCCTCGCCGACCATGACCTGGTCGAGGTCGGGGTCGGTCCCATGATCGCGACGTTGCTGCGATTGCCGTCACGGACGTAGGGCGCGTGCGCCTGCCAGAGGTCTCGAAGAGCGTCGTCGTGCTGGCCTCGATAGTGCTCGGCCCAGCCGCTGTGCGCCAGCGTCGTGGTTTCACCGTGACCGTCACCGATACGGCGGAACAGCGCGAGTGCTTCGCCGTAGTAAGCGGAAGCTTCGTCCAGGTCGCCGCGATCGACGTGCGCGACCCCCAGGTTCGCCGTGGTGGTGGCGAGCGCCCAGGTGTCACCGATCGCCTTGCTGTAGTGGGTGCGTGCGGCGAGCTCGGTGAGTGAAAGGCCTGCCGCTTTGCGGCGTCGTCTCAGTTCGGCTCCGAATGTGGCTCTCTCGGTCATCGGCACCCATCCTCGTCGGAGGATCAGTATCGGCTGACCACGGAGCGGCTCGTAGGCTGAACGCCACACGCGGTGGACGGGAGGCCGAGGTGACCGGGACGACGACGGCCGAAGTGATGGCCGAGCTGGCCGCGCTCGAAGACCCGCGCGCACGCCAGGTGAACGAGAAGCACGGTGACGACCACGGGGTGAACCTCGGCAAGCTGCGCGCGCTCGCGAAACGGCTCAAAACCCAGCAGGGACTCGCGCTGGAGCTCTGGGAAACGGACGACACCGCGGCGAAACTGCTCGCGCTCTTGATCTGTCGTCCGAAGGCGTTCGAGCGTGCCGAGCTGGACCGCATGGTGCGCGAGGCGCGTACCCCGAAGGTGCACGACTGGCTCGTGAACTACGTGGTCAAGAAGAGCCCGCACGCCGAAGAGCTGCGCCTCGCCTGGTCCGCCGATCCGGATCCCGTCGTCGCGAGCGCCGGCTGGGCGCTGGCCACCGAACGGGTGGCGAAGAAGCCCGCGGGCCTGGACCTCACGCGGCTGCTCGACGTCATCGAGGCGGAGATGAAGACCGCGCCGGATCGCTTGCAGTGGGCGATGAACCATTGCCTGGCGCAGATCGGGATCGACCACGCCGAGCATCGCGCCCGTGCGATCGGCATCGGGGAACGCCTGGAGGTGCTCAAGGACTACCCGACGCCGCCGAACTGCACGTCTCCGTTCGCGCCCGTCTGGATCACCGAGATGGTGCGGCGGCAGCACGCGTAGCGTCCGCCTTGATGTCCTCGAACTGGGCACCCATCCGCGCCGCGAGCGCTTCCGCCGCCCGCAACGGGCGGACCATCACCTTGAAGTCGGTGATCTTGCCGTCGGCGTCGAAGGTCAGGAGGTCGCAGCCGTTGATCTCCAGCCCGTCCACCGTCGCTTCGAACTCGTACACGTGGTGAGCGCCGTCGTGGATCTCGCGCACGTAGCGGAAGTCCTCGAACACGCGCAGGACTCCGCGCAGGATCGCCGCGGTGATCGCCTTTCCCTGGTACGGCTTGAAAGCCACGGGGCTGGTGAAGATCACGTCGTCGGCGAGCATCGCCTCGATCGCGGCGGCGTCCTTCGCTTCGACTGCCTGACGGAACGTGGGCATGAGCGATCTCCTCATAGTCAACTTGTTGAGTAGATGCCGCCGAGCTTAGGTGATCGCCGAGCAAGCTGTCCATCAAAGTGACTAATCAACTTTGCGACTAGTCCGGGTGGCGATACCATCTCGTCATGGCGTTGCGAAACGCGATCCTCGCGATGCTCCTGGACGGCGAGTCCTCGGGCTACGACCTGGCGAAGGGCTTCAACGCGTCGGTCGCCAACTTCTGGACCGCGACCCCTCAGCAGCTCTACCGGGAGCTCGACAAGATGGAGTCGCAGGGCCTGGTCGCGGCCCGGATCGTCGAACAGGAGCGGCGTCCGAACAAACGGCTCTTCTCCTTGACCGACGCCGGCGCGACCGAACTCGCCGAGTTCACCACGCGAGTACCGAAGCCGACCGCGATCCGCGATGAGCTGCTGGTGCAGATCCAGGCTGTCGAGGCGGGTGACGACGGGCGGATCCGGCGCGCCGTCGCGGACAGGATGGCCGCCGCCGAAACGAAGCTCAAACGCTTCGAGCGTCTCCGGGACCGCCTGCTCGGCGAGTCCACCGAGGCCGAGTTCTTCGCGACCGCGCCGCGGGTCGGCCCGTATCTGACCCTGGCCCGCGGGATCGCGTTCGAACAGGAGAACATCCGCTGGTGCGAACAGGTTCTCGCGGTGCTCGACCGGCGCGAAACCGCGGGTTTCGGAGGTGAACGGCTTGACTGAGCAAGAGAAGGGCCCGGTGTTCCGGCAGGTGGTGCTGGACTGCACCGACGTCCGCGAGCTCGCGGAGTTCTACCGGCGTCTGCTGGTGTGGAACTACCGCCCGGGTGACGAACCGCCTCGGCCCGGCGCCGAGGACAAGGACTGGCTGGTGCTGAGAAACCCCGATGGTGGGGCGCAAATCGCCTTCCAGCAGGTCGATCGGCTGGAAGAAGCGAGCTGGCCGGATCCCGGGCCGGTACCCCAGCAACTGCACCTGGACCTGACCGTGGACTCGGTCGAGGAACTCGATGTGCAGCACCGCCGGGTCCTGGAACTCGGCGGGCGGCTCCGCTCCGACCGCAGTGATGACCCCGAAGAACCTCTGCGCGTCTACGCGGATCCGGCGGGGCATCCGTTCTGCGTCTTCGTCGCCTGAGATGGCGTGTGCGGATTTCGGGACGTACTGCCATGACGCGGCACAGGTGCGGTAGGCGGTGTTGCGAAAGCCACGTTCACAACGTTCAAGGTTGCGAACGTGGCTTTCGCAATACGTGAACCCAGGCGCACTCGCGAGCGGTCGAGCAGGTCACTTAACCGCTTTCAGGCGCGGCAGAGCAGCGCGTCGGGAGTGCGGTTCGAGCCGACGCGGCCGGTGTACGCGACACCGGCGACGTATTCACCCGGCGCGCATTGGCCCTTGTAGTGACCCGACGCGAAGTCGCCACCGGGAGCCCCCGACGGCCGGCTGTCGCCGCGGTCGAACCAGACCGTCCGGCCGGTGCGGCCCAGCGGAGTGGCGGACTTCCCGCACAACAGGGCGGAGAACGCCGCGCCGGTGACGCTGTAGCCGACGGCGGCGTGCTCGGGCGGGCATTGCACCTTCGTGTACCCGGACGCCCAGTCGGTGTCCACATAGGTCTCACCGCGGACCACGGCGTAGTCCGCCGGAACGGCGAGCGTGCCGGTGCACAGACCCCGGTTGCCGGTATGGGCGAGGCCGGTGAGCCGCTGGCCGTCGGGACAGACACCCTTGCGAGCGCCCGGATTCCAGTCCGCCTTCGAACGCACCTCGCGGGACGCCTGGAAATCGGCGTAGTCGAGATTGAGCATCGACCAGCGCTCGGCCATCGGGATCTGCCCGGTACGGGACGGCGAGTCCACCAGGCGTCGCCAGGCCGGGCCACGCCAGTCCGTGCCGTCGAGCACGTCGACGCGCCGGCCCGCGGTGTCCCACGAGAGCAGCGACCAGCCGTTGCCCCCGCCGCCGTCGTGGAAACCGACCGCGGGCCAGTAGGCGAAATCGGTGTCGTTCTCGGCGAGGTAGCCGACGAAGTTCTCGAACCAGGCCCGGCTCGCCGCGTCGGTGGTGTGGCGGCCTTCGCCGAACTCGCTGATCCAGAGCGGCGCGGTGTAGTGCTTGCCGGTCTCCGCCGAGACGAAGAACGCTTGCCGGTGAAGGACATCTCGGAGTTCCCGCGGAGACAGGTCCCGGTAGCGCGGGTCGTGGGTTTCGCCGGTGCCGGTCGCCCCGGAATGGTTCGGACCGGTGTAGCCGTAGAAATGCGCGGCGTAGACCAGTTTCCCGGAATCCACGAGCGTGTGCGACAGCGTGCGTGCGGGCTCCAGCGTGGGCCTGCCGTGGGGAAGACCGTCCACGGGCAGACCGGTCCAGTTGATGCCTTCGACGATCAGCAGCAGGTCCGGATTGGCTTCTGTCTGGATGCGATCGGCCACCCGCTGGCTCGCCCGCTGCCAGTCGGTGCCGTTGCCCCAGCCCCAATTGGGATCGTCGAACACGTTGCGGCGGACCTCGTTGTACAGGTCGGCGCCGACCACCCGCTTGTTCGCGGCGTAGCGGCGGGCCATGAACAGCCAGTCGTCCTGCCATCGCTGTTCGGTCTGCGCGGTGTTCCAGCGTTCGTTGCCGTCGAGACCGCAGCACCAGCGCGAGGTGGTGGTGTGATTGTTGAGGATCACCGCGAACCCGCGAGCGGTCAGCCGCGTGACGACGCGGTCGTAGACCTGCAGCGGGGTCAGGCCGCGCAGGTCCGGATTCGCCGGGAGTCCGGGAACCGGTGCGGTCTCGTGGATCATGGCGTTGGAGAAGGGAAGCCGGACGCTGTTCAGCCCCAGTTCCGCCAGTCCGTCGATGACCGTGTCGATCGATACCCGGTCCAGCCCGAGCGGCGTCTGATACGCGATTTCGCCGGCGTGGTGCGTGGCGGGATCGTTCACGTCGCCCGACCCGTTCCACGTCCCGCTCGCGCCGTGCCAGTTGGCGGCCTTCAGTTTGAACCGGTTGCCCGCCGCGTCGACGATGTAGCGCCCGCGCGTACTGAGCGGGGCGACCCAGCCCGACGGGTCCGCCTCGGTTCCGGCGCCCGCGAGCGGGGGAGGGGGAACCACGACTCCGGCGGTCACCAGCACCGCGAGCAGCACACTCTTGATCCTCACCCGCCGGAGGCTAGCCATGCGCACCATCGGTTGTATACGGACGATCGGGTTCACTCTTGGTAGCTTCCCGTCATGACCACCGCGTTGATCATCGGTGACCTCCAGCGAGGCATCACGGGCGGCTATCCGTTCGCCAAGCGAGTCCTGCCGCCGCTCACGGCACTGCTGCCCCGGGCCCGCGCGGCGGGCGCGCTCGTCGTGTTCGTGCGTTTCGCGCTGCGTGGCAACGGCTCCGACCTGCCTCCGGGGAACCCTTTGTTCAAGTCGTTCCACGAGGCCGGTGACACCTTCCACGAGGGCTCCGCCGGGACCGGGATCGATCTGCCGGTCGCCGACGAGGACGTGGTCGTGCTGAAACGCCGTGCCAGCGCGTTCGCCGGTACGGATCTCGATCTGGTGCTTCGTGTGCGGGGCGTCGACACCGTCGTGATCGCCGGGGTCGCGACCAGTGCGATGGTGGCCGCGACGGCCTACGACGCGGCTGACCGCGGCTACCACGTGACCGTGCTGCGCGACGGCTGCGCCGACGGTGATCAGGCGATGCACGACTTCTTCGTGGACGCGGTCTTCCCGAGCCGGGGGTTCGAGGTCGTGTCCTGCGAGGACTGGTCGTGAGCGGTCTTCGATAAATGCCAGGCGGGATCCGCCCTTGATGTGGCACGGTGCACGGTGAGCTGATCAAGGGGGCTGGGAGATGGAGACGCGGCGACTCGGGCGCACCGACGTCGAGGTGACCCGACTGGGGTTCGGTGGCGGTCCGCTCGGCGGGCTGTTCGCGCCGCTGGACGACGAGACGGCCGCGGGGGCGCTGGCCGCGGCCTGGGACGGCGGGATCCGGTACTACGACACGTCGCCGCATTACGGCATCGGGCATTCCGAACGTCGGATCGGTGAATTCCTGCGCTCGCGGCCGCGTGATTCCTACGTCCTGTCGACGAAGGTCGGCCGCCTGCTGGTGCCGCAGGACGCGGACGGGAAGAGTGATCCGGCCGGTTTCCACGTCCCCGCCACGCATCGCCGGATACGCGACTTCACTCGCGACGGGATCAGGCGCAGCGTCGAGGATTCGTTGGAGCGCATGGGCTTGGACCGGATCGACGTCCTGTACCTGCACGACGCCGAGGAATACTTCGACGACGCGGTTCGCGAGGGTTATCCGGCCCTGGCGGAGCTGCGGTCCGAAGGGATGGTCGGCGCGATCGGCGCCGGAATGTACGACACGGCCATGCTCACCACTTTGGTGCGGGAGACCGACGTCGACGTGATCATGCAGTCCGGCCGCCACACGTTGCTCGATCACAGCGCGCTGGACACGTTCCTGCCCGCGTGCCGGGAACGGGGTGTCTCGGTGATCGCGGCGTCGATCTTCAACTCCGGACTGCTCGCCGCGCGCCGGCCGGTCGAGGGAGCGTACTTCGATTACGAGGCCGCGACACCGGAAATCGTGGAGCGGGCGAACAGGATCGCCGACGTGTGCGAGGCGCACGGCGTGACGCTTCCGCAGGTGGCCATGGCCTTCCCGCTCCGGCATCCGGCCGTCGCCGGGATCGCGGTGGGAATGCGGTCCGCCGAGGAGGCGCGACGCAACGTGGAGTCCTTCGCAGTGAAGGTGCCCGCGCGGCTCTGGGCCGATTTACGCGCCGCGGGTTTGATCAGTCCGGACAACGATTAGGGTGGTTTGATGGCGTCGGTCAGGCAGGTACAGGTCACTTTCGATTGCGCGGAACCAGAGCGTGTCGCCCGTTTCTGGTGCGAGGTGCTGGGATACGTCGTGCCGCCGCCACCGGAAGGGTTCGCCACCTGGGACGACTACACGCGCTCGCTGCCGCTTGAGAAGCAGGACAAGGGGTTCGCGTGCAGTGATCCCACCGGCGTGGGGCCGCGGCTGTATTTCCAGCGCGTTCCCGAAGGCAAGGTCGTCAAGAATCGGGTTCATCTCGACGTGCGCGTCGGCACCGGGCTCGTGGGCGAAGAGCGTCTCGCCGCGCTCGAAGCCGAATGCGCCCGGCTGGTCGCGCTCGGCGCGATCCGTGATCAGGTTCTGCTCGCGGACGAAGAAGACGAGTCCTGCATCAATATGCGCGATATCGAGGGCAACGAGTTCTGCCTCGACTGACACTCTTTCGGCTGACCGCCATTCGCGGGATCGATTCGCAACCGTTGCACAACTCGTGTATCGTCTTGCATCGCTCACGAAGCGAAAACGACCACCTGACGAACGTGGGTGACGTGCCGTTTCGTCTCCCTGCGGGCCCGGCCATCCTCCCCCTCGTGCCGGGTTCCGGAGCCCGGCGGCGCCCGGCGGAAGCCGGCCCCCTCCCGGTCGATCCGTGGCGCCGCCGGGAACTCAGTGCTCTCGTGAACGTGGCCGGTCGTGGTGGGAAGACACGCGCGGCGGCCTCGTCGCGGCGGTCGGAACGGGGCGTGATCTCGTAAGCTGGCCGCGGTGTGCACCCGCGCGGGGGAGGACTGCACCTGGATTCGTGAGGTGTCGATGGACGTCGATGAGGTGAGCGCGGGCTCCTGGACCCCGGGCATGGTCGCCGAGGAGCTGGGAATCTCTCCGGTGACGCTCCGGACCTGGGCATCCCGTTACGGCGTCGGTCCTTCCTTGCGGCCGGACGGGCGTCATCGGCGTTACTCCGACGCCGACGTCCGCAAGCTCCAGTACATGCGGCGGCTGATCGGCCGCGGCATCAAGCCGCGCGAGGCGGCGGCCGCCGTGTTCTCCGGCTCGGAGGACGCTGTCCGCGAGATCTCCCTCGCTGAGCGGGCGGACGAGCTCGAACGGGCCGCGGAGGCTCTCGACTTCACCGTCGTCGCGGCTCTCTTGGACGAAACGCTCGACACGATGGGCGCGGCGAGGACGTGGACCGAGATCCTGTTGCCGATCCTGCGCGACCTCGGCGTCCGCTGGAGCCGGGGTGATGTGTGCTTCGAGTCCGAATGGGCGCTCACCAGCGAAGTGTCTTACGCGCTCCAGCGCTACGTCGCCCGGTTCGCCTACACGCCGTCGGATCGGCGCGTGCTCATCGCGTGCTGCCCCGCGGAACGCCACAGCCTGCCTGTCGAAGTCCTGCGCGCGTCGATGGCGGAGGTCGGCATCCCCGCCGTCTACCTCGGGCACATGGTGCCGGCGGAGACCACCGCGGGGATGGTCGCCAAGCTCGAACCGGTGCTGGTCGTGTTGTGGTCGATGTCCCCGACGACCGTCGACAACCTGTTGCGGCAGCGCCTTCAGCGCCGTGGTTTCGACGTCGCCGTCGCGGGCCCCGGCTGGGACGGGCTCAACGTCCGTGGTGCTCCTTGGGTGAACGACCTGGCGGGCGCGATGGACCTCGCCGCCGAGCGGATGAAGGCCTGACGCCCTAGGATCGCATCGATTATGAATCGAAAGAAGAGTGGTTCCGATCCGCTGTGGCTGTTCGGTGATCAACTGGGACCGCACTTCCACGGCACGGCCGGGAATCGAGACCGTGAGATCCTGCTGATCCGCTCGGCCGCGGCCTTCGCGCGCCGCCCGTTCCATCGGCAGAAGATCCACCTCGTCGAAGCCGGAATCCGGCGGCTCGCCGCGGATCTCGGCGACCGAGTCCGCATCGTCGACGCGCCGACCTACGCGGACGGGCTGCGCCGATTCGGACGGCCGGTCGTGGTTCACGAACCCGGCTCGCACGCCGCCGAGGCCCTCGTGCGGCGTCTGCAGAAGCAGGGTCTGGTCACGGAAGTGCTTCCGACGCCGGGATTCGTCCGGTCCAAAGAGGACTTCGCGACCTGGGCGCGGGACCGGCGGCGGTTCGTGATGGAGGACTTCTACCGCGATCAACGCCGCCGGTTCGGTGTGCTGCTCGAACCGGACGGCGATCCGGCCGGCGGGAAGTGGAACTTCGACCACGAGAACCGGCGTCCCCCGCCGGGGCGGTCCACGCTGCCCGTTCCCGCGCCCTGGTTCCCGTCCGAGGACGACGTGGACGAACAGGTGCGCGCGGACCTCGACAAGGCGGAACGGGACGGTGAGATCCACCCGGTCGGTGTCGACGGTCCACGCCTTTTCGCCGTCAGCCAGGCGGAAGCGGAAGAGGCGCTGGACCGGTTCCTCGACCACCGGCTCGCGACTTTCGGCCCGCATCAGGACGCCATGCTCAGCGCCGATTGGGCGATGTCGCACGCGCTGCTGTCGGTGCCGTTGAACCTCGGCCTGCTCGACCCGCTCGACGTCGTCCATCGTGCCGAGGAACGGTATCTGTCCGGTACGGCGCCGCTGGCGAGTGTCGAAGGGTTCGTCCGGCAGATCCTCGGCTGGCGGGAGTGGATCTGGCACCTCTACTGGCATCTGGGGCCGGACTACCTGAAGAGGAACGAACTCGACGCCGATCGGAAGCTGCCCCGGTGGTGGCGGGAGCTCGACGCCGACACGGTCGAGGCGGCCTGTCTTCGCACCGCGCTCACCGGTGTGCGGGATCGCGGCTACGCCCACCACATCGAGCGGCTCATGGTGCTGGGAAACCACGCGCTGCAACGTGGTTACGACCCGGCGGAGCTCACCGGCTGGTTCGCCACCGCGTTCGTCGACGGGTTCCCCTGGGTCATGCCCGCCAACGTCATCGGGATGAGCCAGTACGCGGACGGGGGGATCGTCGGCACGAAGCCGTACGCGGCGGGCGGTGCCTACATCAGCCGTATGAGTGACCACTGCGGTGGATGTACCTACAACCCGAAGAAACGAGTGGGCGAAGACGCCTGCCCGTTCACCGCGGGTTATTGGGCTTTCCTCGACCGCAACGCCGATCGCCTGGCGGGCAATCCGCGGATGCGCCAGCCGCTGAACGGTCTGCGCAGACTGTCCGACCTTCCCGACGTCGTCGCGCGGGAAAACCGGCGGGATCGGTTCTGACCGGATGGCGTCATCCTGCTTCGCCGAGCCAGTCCGCGATGTCGTCGATCACCGCCGCGTCGACGTGGTTCGGCTCCTCGTAGCCGGCCGGTGTGGAGGGGCCGGTGCCGGGGAAGAACAGGTGATCGACGGCGGCGTGGACGTGGATCGTGACGTCCGGACGGTGGGCCAGGCCTGTTCGCCAGCGCGGCAGATCGTCTTCGACGGTCACCTGGTAGTCGCGGCCGCCTTGGAGGACGAGCATGGGTTTGTCCAGCCCCGCCGCCGTCGCGACGGGATCGTAACCGCGCTGATCGAGCCAGTACGACCCGGAAAAGCCGAACGGCAGGTCCGTGCCCGGAGTAGCGGGGGAAAGACCGGCGCTGTCGACGTTCGCAGCCTGACGGGTGAAAAGGTCGACGGTGTCTTGGTCGATGAGTTCAGGGGCCGTGGTCATCAGGTGGCGGGCGACGCGGATCGCGGCGTGGTGCATCGGCTGGGTGTCGCCCGCCAGGACGACCAGTCCCGAGACCGTGGGCTCGGCGAGCGCGACCCGGGGCGCGACCTTGCCGCCCATGCTGTGTCCGAGTACGAACACCCGGTCCACAGTGGACTCCCGCCGCAGCAGCCGGACGGCGGCCGTGGCATGGGGCACGTACTCGTCGGACATCGTGAATCCCGGGGCGTTGGCCGCTTCCGGGCTGCGGTAGGTGATCTTGTCGAAACGGAGCACCGCCACGCCTCGGGAGGCGAGCCCCCAGGCGAGGTCTTTGAGCGGCTTGTTCGGCCCGCTGGTCTCGTCGCGGTCGAACGGCCCGCCGCCGGGCAGCAGGACGACGCCGGGCCGGGGGCCGGGTCCGTCCGGCATGGTCAAGGTTCCTGGCACGGCCGAGGAACCGGCGCCGATCGTGACCTCGCGTTCGGTGAACGCCGAGGGATCCGCGTAGGGCGGCGGTGTCCACGCGGGCCCCTGCGCGGGCGTGAGTTGCAGGCCTTGCAGCAGGCCGTCCGCGTCGATTGACATGAGCACCGTGAGGTCGCCGCCCTCGCAGCGCACGGGAACGCGGGCCCGGACGAGATCCGCGGTGACGGTTTCGGCGACCGCGTCCCCGATGCCCGTGACGGCGCCGCGTTTGCCGATCTCGGCCGTCCAGGCGGCCTGCAGCGTCCCGGCCGGAACGGCGGCGCGCAACGGGGGCGCGAAGAGGGCCTCGACCTCGTCGAAACGTTCCTCGCGCAGCATCTCGGCTACCGCGGTGGCTGGCCCCAGGTTCATCACAACTACCTTTCGCATGTTTTGCGAAAGGTAGCACATCGTGAGACTGTTGGGTGGTGAACGCGTTGGAACTCCTGGCACATCCGGTCCGCTTGCGCATAGTGCACGCGATGCGCGGCGAGCGGGTGCTCACGACGGCCCAGCTCTGCGCGCGCGTCCCCGATGCCTCGAAAGCGATGGTCTACCGGCATGTCGAACTCCTCGAAGCGGGTGGCGTCCTGGAGGTGGCGGAGGAACGACGGGTGCGCGGCGCCGTCGAGCGTGGCTACCGGCTTCGCCGGGATCGCGCGTCCCTCGATCCCGAGGCCATCGCGTCGGCGTCCACCGAGGATTTCCGGCGGAGCTTCGCCGTCGCGCAGGCCGCGCTGGTCGCCGAGTTCGACGCCTATCTGGACCGGGACGGGGCCGATCCGGTCGCGGACCTGGTCGGGTATCGCCAGCACGCCGTCTGGCTCTCCCGTGACGAGCTTGTCGAGCTGATCGGCGCGATGCGGCAGGCCATCGTCCCCGTGCTGTCCAACGAGCCGAGGCCGGACCGGGCCCAGTACCTGCTCAGCCCGATCCAGTTCCCGATCGAAGGCCCGGAACGGACGTGATCTTCAGGCGTCGCGAATGCTGAAGGTCGTGACGCAGAAACTGCCGTCTTCCGTGCGATCCGAGATCACGGTGCCTTTGGCGGAGCGGTTTTCGACGGTTCCCGCGACGTCGGCCAGAACGAATCTGGACGTCCCGCTGGTCCTGGTGATCGTGACACGTGAACCCAGCGGGAGCAGGGAGTCGATCTTGTCGTCCATGAATCGCTTCTGCTCTTCGCAGGCCAACGCGATCGCCCCCGCTTTGTCGTTTCCGGCGATCTTGGTGAGGAAATCCGTGATCACCTGAACACCTTTCTCCGGCGGCGGAACCGGGCGCCTCGTCACGGTGACCCTCGGCCGCGTCGCCCGGCTGACCGTCGTGGTGGTCGGGCTGTCTTCGCTGCTCGTAGGCACCGAAGTAGGTGTCGGACTCGAGGACGGGGCGGGCAGCGAGATGCCGTCGCCTTTGCCGAGCAGGAACCCGGGAGTGGCGAAACCGGTGATGCAGAAGGCGACCAAGGCGATCACCGCGATCAAGATCCCGATGGCGAGGCCGGGCTTCACGGTCGCCGGTCGGGCCGGTGTGTTCTGCTGGTCTGGATAGCTCATCGGATTCACCTTCCGCGCGGATCTGAATTGGCGATCCGACGGCGGTCACCCGGCACGGGTTCCGACATTTCGGAGACCTTACGGATCCCCGGATTCGCTTTCTTTCGCGCTTGCGGCGCGCAAGGGAACCCCGCCCACCGCGTTTCGTCCTCTGGATGCGGTAGTTGCGCGGGCAACCATCGCGATCAGAGGACGAAACGCGGGGCACAGGGTTCAGCAGGGTCGCAACAGCCAGCAGAGCCGGTAGTTCGCCTGGTAGGTCGTGGACGTGCCGGGCGCGACGATGTTCTGCGTCCGCGCACCGCCGTGCGACCAGTCGGTGAAGGCGTACTTCAGGTTGAGCGGTGGCAGGTTCTGCGGGCTGTCCGCGCTGATCGAGTTGGTGGATCCGGCGATCACCGTCCGGGAGAACGGCGTGCGCTGCTGGGTCCCGCCGACGGTGAGCAGCGCCTGACCGGGGTTGGAGGCGAAGTTCAGCGACACCGTCTTCGGCTGGAGATCGACGGTCTTGCTGCCGGTGCGCCCGGTCGAGTCGGTCGCCGTGAGCGTCAGTTGCAGGTAGGACGGGTACTCGTGGTCCGGAGCGACGAACGAGCCGGACGCGACGCCGGGGAAGTCCTGGACGTTGTGCGTATGGCAGGTGCCGTTGGCGGCGCAGTGCCGGATCGCGAGCCGCCAGGTCAGCGCCGAAGCCGGGAGCTCACCGTCTTGGGCGTCGACAGCGCGGCCGGAGAACGTCACGGTCTGGCCGACCGACCAGGTCAGCGTGCCGTCCGGGCTGTCGATGACCGGCACCGGATCGAGGCCCTCCGGGTTCCCGACGGTCACCCGGACCGTCGTGGTCGCGCTCGCGCCGTGCGAGTCCGTCACCTTCAGCCCGGCGTCGACGGTGGCGGCCGCGGTGTAGGTCCAGGTGGGGCGTGAGGCCGAGGAGTCATCGTAGGCGCCGTCACCGTCGAGGTCCCAGGCGTAGGACAGGGTGTCCCCGGCGTCCGGATCGGTGGAACCGGTGCCGTCGAACTCGACCGTCAGCGGCGCCGGGCCGCTCGGCGGGTTCGCCGTGGCCACCGCGACCGGTGGCCGGTTCGTACCGCCGGGATGGCTCACGCGACGAAGTTCGCCGCTGCCCAGGGCGACGTAGAACAGATCGCCGCCCGGACCGGTGAGCACCTGCACCGGCGTTTTGACACCGGTCACGAACGGCACCAGCTTGCTCGGGCTCGGCAGGCCGCCGACGGTCTGCATCGCCCAGATGCATCCCCGGGAGGAGTCGGCGAAGAACAGCGCGCCGGAGTACTCGCCGGGGTAGTTGCTGCCGGACTCGAAGGCGATACCGCTGATCGAAGAGCCGCCGGTGGGACACGGATCGGTCGCGACCACCTTGTCACGATGGTTGTAGGCGTAGTACGGCGCCGACTGCCCGCCCGCGGAGTACAGGGACTCGCACAGGTCGAGGTTCGCGCCGTCGTACCCGGCCTGCCTGGAGGCGCCTTCGAAACAGGGCCAGCCGAAGTTCTCCGCCACCGCGTCGCCGACGTCGGCCACACGGTTGATCTCCTCCCAGGTGTCCCAGCCGACGTCACCGGCCCAGAGCTCGCCGGTGCCCGGCCGGAAGCCGAACCGGAACTGGTTCCGCCCGCCGTAGGCGATCACGCGCCGGGCATTGGCGTCGGCGCTGCTCGCGAAGGGATTGTCGGGGAGACCTTCGCCGGTGTCGGGATCCAGGCGCAGCAACGTGCCGTTGAGCAGGACAGGCTCGCCGGCGGGGCGCCGCGGTGACTGCGAACGCAGCGCGCCGCCCTCGGCCGTCGGCGGCGTGAGGTTCGTCCCGGCGGGCGAGGGCGGGTCGGCGCAGGGGTTTTCGACCTGGCCGTAGTCGGCGAAGTTGAAGCTGGCGCCGTCACCGCCGCCCGCGTACAAAGCGCCGTCCGGCCCGAAGGCCAGCGCGCCGACCGAGTGGCTGGGGAACTGCTGGCACCAGCCCGTGACCAGTGGTTTCTCGCTGACGGCGACGCCTGCCTGGCCCATGGTCAGCCGGGAGACGCGACCGGTGACGACACAACCCTTGGCGGTGGCGCCCGGCGGGGTCGGGCAGGCGTCGCCCCACTGCGGCGGGGTGCCGCCAGGCGACGCGTCGAGGGTGTAGGAGACGTAGACGTAAGGCCTGGCGGGGAAACCGGGGTCGACGGCCAGCCCGAGCAGGCCGCGGTCCCAGAAATCCTGAGTCTGCGGCCGCAGGTCGGCGAAAACCGTCGCCGTCGGGTCGGCGAGCGAGTCGAAGACCTTGACCACGCCGCTCTTCTCCGCGACGAACACCCGGCCGTCCGGCGCGAACGCGGTGGCGGTCGGCGAACTGAGCCCGCCGATCGCCACCGCGTCGGTGAAACCGGCGGGTACCGCGGCCTCGGCGGGTGCCGCGGCGACGAGGGCGACCGCGAGGGTGCCAACGAGCGGAGCGACGACGCCGATTGCCAGCGCACGTCGTGATCTTCGAGGGAACAGCGTACGACGAGAACTCATCACACGGACTCCTCCTGCGCGGGGACCGGAAAGAACGCGACAGCTGCCCGGTATGGCGTGAGACGACCGAAAGTTGTTACGGCGGTGCGGGAAATACGCACAACTCGCCAAAAACGCGCCGGGCGCGGGCGCGCGGCGGCTCCTCACGCGTGGGTGCCCGGCCTTCAGATCGGGCGTCAACTCGAGTTCGGTGCCGGCCAGGTCTGGTCGCTAGCGCCTTCGCCGGACGGCGCGAGTGTCGTCACTCCGCCCCTGCGCCTGATCGGGCACCTGCCGCCGACCGGTACGCGGCGATCCTGACCCGCAGGCCGCGCAGGTGGACCAGATCGATGTCGAAGGTGGACACCGGGCGGTAGCCCGGCGTGGACCCGGCGGACCGGCAAGGACCGTTGACGTAGACGAAATCGTCGTCCGGTTCGTACCGGGGCTCGGACCAGATCGCGGGATCCCCGGCCCCGCTGTCACTCCGGCGAGCGCGCGCCTGCCAATAGAGAGGCATCTTCATGATCTCGCCGAGTGCCTTGTCGAACGCGGCGAGGTCGGCGGCGGCGATCCCGAAGCCGTGCCCGTTCCACACGCGAGGTGCCCAGTACCCGTCGCCGACGGCATGGGCGAAGAGGGCGGTGTCCTCGGACGCGGTGATCGTCCAATCGGCCACGGTGGTGAGTGTCGACATGAGGATTCCCGATCGTCGTGGCCCCCAGGTTCGGCACACCGTAATCGAGCGGCTTCACGCAGTGGTACCACCGGCGGTCCGCGAGTGTTGCGCCGACCGGCCGCCGCGCACCCGAAGTGCCAGGTCCAGTGGGTCCCTTCCCAGAGCCTGACGCAAATCTGTTCATCTTCGGTTCATCTGTCGATCACCGGATTCCGCGAATCGTGGGAGGTTGTTTCGCTGAATGGCCGGATGCGTGCGCTCGTCCTTCGGCGGGAGCGGGCCCGTTGGGAGAACACCGAACTCCCCGAACCCGTGATGCCGCCCTCCTCGGCGCTGATCGACGTCAAAGCCGCCGGGAAGCTTTGTGCCCCAAGTCCGTGAAGGCCTCCTTCACTACCTTCAGAGTAGGTAAGGAGGCCTTCACGACCCGCGGCAAGTGTGAAGGTCGAGTTCCCTCGGCTGAGCCGCGTGAAGGAGTCCTTCACGCGCGTCCGCTGTGGCTGTTGGGGATTACCGGTTCCGTGAAGGCCTCCTTGAGGGACCCAGAGTCCCTCAAGGAGGCCTTCACGGACTTGTGGCTCAACGCGGCGGAAGCCTGTTGGGCCCTCGCGGGTGACAAGCCGCGCTACGCTGAATGATCGACAGGACGAGGAGAGCGGATGGAACCAGGCGGAATCCGGGTCCACGGCGAGTCCGGGCAGGCAGTGCTGCTCTTGCCAGGCGGAGCCGAATCCTGTGACGGCTTCTTTCCCGGCCTCGTGGAGGGTCTGGTCGCCGATCCGGGCAGCCGGGTGATCGTGCACGACCGGCCGGGAACGGGCACCGCGTCGGACGACGGCACGCTCGCGGACGCCGCGTCCCATCTGAGCGCGCTCCTCGACAGCCTGGACTGCGGTCCGGTCGTGGTGGTCGGGCAGAGTCTCGGCGGCGCCGTGGCGGTCCTGCTGGCCCGCGATCATCCCGAGAAGGTCGCCGGTCTCGTCCTGCTCGACCCGACGCCCATCAACGATCCTCGCACGTGCGCCGGACTGGAGCGCGCGATCGGTGCGCTCGGCAAGGTCTCGGCCGTTCCTTTGCTGCGCCAGGTCTTTCCGCGCGTCCTCAACGCCGCTGTCGTCCGGTCAGCGCGACGGCAGGAACTCCGGCCGGATTGCGAGGCCGCGTTCGTGCGGATGGGGAACGCGGATCTCCCGATGCTGGCGCGTGCGGTCCGCGGGATCACGGTGCTGGCGAAGGAGGTGCAGGATGCCGTTCTGCCCAGGTTGCCCGCTGTCGTGGTGACCGCGGATCGCAAGCCGGGCACCGCGATGCGGCGTTCTCACGAGCGTTTCGCCGCCGCTTTCGGTGGGCGGATCGAGTGCTGGCCGGGGGCGACGCACAGCGTGCATCTCGACCATCCCGAGAAAACCCTGGCGACAGTACGGGAACTGGTCGGCCGCGTGGCCTGAGCTCACGGCGTGTTTTCCCGCGGCGCCCCGATTTCCGGGACGTCCGCCGCGGCGACGGCCAGGTTGCCGCCGCGGTGCCATGCCACCTACCGTCGTCCGACGAGCACTTCGAGCCGGATTCCAGCCGCGTTCGTCAGCGCAGCTTGTCGACCGTGGCGATCCGTTCCCAATGCGCGCTGAGCGCGTTGAGCAGCGCCGCGGTGTCGACGTCGCCTTCGCCGCCCAGGAGCGCCTTGTCCAGCCTGCGGGCGCGGCGGTTCACCTGACTCAGCACCGTTTTGCCCTCGTCGGTGAGGGACAGGAGCTTGCGCCGGGCGTCGTGCGGGGACTCGACACGCTGGATCAGTCCTCGCCGTTCGAGCCGGCGGCACAGGTCCGCCATCGTCGAGGTGTCGAGAGCGACGGCGCCCGCGAGTGAGCTCTGGTCGCTGCCGGGGTAGGCGCGGACCGCGGACAGGACCGCGAACTGCGGTCCGGTCAGGACCGGGTCCACGTGCCGGTTCCAGGCGGCGAGGTAGGCCTGGTACAGCCGCCGGGCTCCGTAGCCGGGGGCCGCCAGCAGATCCGAGGGCGGCGCGGGCGTGACCGCCGCCGCGTCTTCCCTGCGGCGGCTCGTGCGCGCCGGTTCACCCATCGCCTTCTCCTTCGGCTCCACCCGCTGCCCGGGCCCCCGGGGTGATCCTACGTGTCCGGACGGTCGCTCACGGGCAGCCCGCCGACATCCGTCCACCACGACCTCTTGCGTATCCGGATAGTACGTGTTCGGATGAAAGAGCGTGCTCGGATAGTACGTGCTCGGATTAGTGTGGAGGTGTTCGACGATGGACCAGAACCTGTTCAACGACATCTGCTTGCGCCAGCTGACCTTCTCGGGGGTGCACGAGGGCGAGACCGTGGTGGTGCTGACCCGCGGCGGCGAGCGCGCGGAGTACGCCGACGCCTTGCTGTGGGCCTCACCGCCGAAGTGACCGCCGCCGCCACGCTCGTGGCCGAGGCCCGGCGGCACGGCTTCCCGGTGATCTACACCGCGATCGCCTACACCCCCGCCGAGGCGGGCGGCGACTCCGTCGCGTGGCTCCGGAAAGCGCCGGGGATGCGGGCACTGCGCGAAGGGAGCGACGCCGTCGCCCTCGACCCCCGCCTCGAACGGCGCGACGGCGACCATCTCGTCATGAAGAAGGGCGCTTCGGCGTTCCACGGGACAGCGCTGGCCGGTCTTCTGTCGGGTCTGGACGTGGACACCGTTCTCGTCTTCGGCGCGACCACTTCGGGCTGCGTCCGGGCGACCGCCGTCGACGCCGTCCAGTCCGGTTTCGACACTCTCGTCGTCCGGGAGGCCTGCGGTGATCGCGCCCAAGGGCCGCATGACGCCGCACTGTTCGACCTGCAGGCGAAATACGCCGACGTCGTCGAATTGGGCGAGGCCTTGGCGTATCTCGCGGAAACCTCGGATCGCCGCACGGTCACCCAGTCCGCCTTGGCGGACCTCGGTGACGTGCCCGCGACCAGCCGCTGGGTGACTTCGGGTCCGGTCCGGCTGCACGTGCTCGACTACGGACCCGCCGACGGCGTCCCGGTGCTCGTGCTGCCCGGGATCACCAGCCCCGCCGTCACGATGGACTTCGTGGCGCGGCGGCTCACCGACCTCGTGCGCCCGCTCGTCCTCGACGTCCGCGGCCGTGGATTGTCCGATGACGCACCTGGTTACGACCTGGCGAGCTACGCCGCCGATGTCGACGCTGTCGTGGACGGGCTCGGCCTGCGCGATCCGATCCTGCTCGGGCACTCCATGGGCGCGCGGATCGCCGCGCGGGCCTCCGCCACCGGCAGGAGGTCACTTCGCGGCACGGTGCTGGTCGATCCTCCGTTGAGCGGCCCCGGGCGCGGTCCGTACCCGACCACGCTCGACGCTTTCCTCGGCCAGCTCGACCAGGCCCGCAGGGGGACCGACGCCGACGAGGTGGCCCGCTCGTGGCCGCGATGGCCGCGCAGGGAACTGGAGTTGCGTGCCCGCTGGCTGTCTTCGTGCTCCCGCGACGCGATCACCGCCACCCACGCCGGGTTCGAATCCGAGGACTTCTTCGACGACTGGCCGAAGGTGCCCGCCCCGGCTTTCTTCCTGTACGGCGGAGCGAGCCCGGTCGTCACCGCCGCCGGTGCGGCCGAAGCCCTCGAACGCAATCCGTCGGCCGAATTCGTCGAGGTTCCGGACGCCGGGCACATGGTCTTCTGGGACCGGCCGGAAGAGGGGCTGTCGGCACTGCGTGAGGCGTTGGGGAAACTGCTGTCATCGAGCGGCGGTCCGCGTGCCGACGCCGCCTGCCCGCGCGATTCGGCGTGAGCGAAGACGTAACTCGCGTGATCAGGAACGGATCTCGCGTGATCACACCTCGATCCTCATGACCGGTGGCAGACAGGGGGAGACCTTGGAAGACCTGGAGAACACGCCCGCCTACCGCAAGGTCGCGGAACATCTGCGCGCCTTGCACGAGCCGGCGTTCGGTCGTCCGCACGCGCTCTGCGAGCCACGCGTGGCCAGTGACGGCGGGCGCGCGGTGGTGACCGGCGTGGTCCTCGACGAACTCACCGGGCTGCCCAGGACCGCGGTGTACGCCGCGGTGGACGGGGAGTTGCGCGCCGTGTCGGCCGGGCGGGGATCGGCGCGGTGGGCGCGATTCTCGCCGGACGGCGGCACCCTCGCGTTCCTCGCCGATCGCCGCGAGGCCGGGGTGTTCCAGCTGCATCTGCTCCGGGACGGCGGACTCGGTGAGGCGGTGCCCGCGCCGGAGGCCCCAGGCACCGTGGAATACGCCCATTGGTCACCCGACGGCCGCGTGCTCCTGCTCGGTGTCGCCGGACGCGGTGCGGACCTTTCCAGCGGCGAGGGCTCGGGTTCGAACAGCCGGAGGAACACGGAACGACCGCCGTGGTTCCCGGAGGTCGAGGATGAGGACGTCGACGCCTGGCGCGGCTTATGGGTTTACACCCCGGCCACCGGCACTCTGGATCGGTTGTCTCCGCTAGGCCTCAACTGCTGGGAAGCCGGCTGGTGCGGGCCGGATCAGGTCGTCGCGATCTCGTCCGGTGAGCCAGGGGAGGACGCGTGGTTCACCGCGCGGCTGAGCCTGCTCGACTTCGGCGGCGGGGTACGCAAGCTACTGGACAGCCCCGTGCAACTGGCGCTGCCCGCCGGTTCGCCGGACGGGACGCGGGTCGCGGTGGTCGAAGCCGTGTGCAGCGACCGCGGGGTGGTCGCCGGTGAGCTGCTGCTGGTCGATCCGGCCACCGGCGCGGTGCGGCGGATCGACACCGCGGGCACCGATGTCACCCAGGTCGAATGGCTGGACGCGGACCGTCTCGGCTACCTCGGACAGCGTCGGCTCGACTCGGTCGCCGGGATCGCCGACCTGCCGAGTGGCGCGGTCCGGGAGGTGCTCGCCACGAAGCTGTCCTGCGCCAGTGGCACCTTCTATCCACAAGGCGCGTTCACGTCGGACGGCCGTGTGCTGACCGTCCAGGACTCCTACTCCCTGCCGCCCCAGCTCGTGCTCTCCGGACACGACAGCCGGGAAGTGCTTGCCTCGGTGGCTGATCCGGGCACCGGCTACCTCCTCTCCGTCGCGGGTGAGGCCGAGGCGATCACCTGGACCGCACCAGATGGACTGGAGATCGACGGAATCCTGTGCCGCCCGCCGGGGGAGGGGCCGTTCCCGCTGGTGGTCAACGTCCACGGTGGACCCAATTGGGCGTTCCAGAACTGCTGGTCGATGCGCTACCCCTGGGTCCCGCTCCTGGTCGCGCAGGGCTACGCCGTGCTGAACCCCAACCCCCGAGGCAGCGGCGGCCGGGGCCGGGAGTTCGCCGCCCTCGTCGTCGGCGACATGGGCGGTGCCGACGCCCACGACATCCTGTCCGGCATCGACGCGCTGGTCGACCGCGGCATCGCCGACAAGGACCGGATCGGCCTGATCGGCCGCAGCTATGGCGGGTTCATGTCGTCCTGGCTGGTCACCCAGGATCGCCGTTTCGCGGCCGCTGTCCCGATCTCCCCGGTCACCGACTGGTACAGCCAGGCCTTCACGAGCAACATCGCGTCCTGGGGCAACCGGTACCTCGAAGCCGACCCGGAAACCCCGGGAAGCCTGGTGCACACGCGCAGCCCGGTCTTGCACGCGAGCAAGGCCCGCACCCCGTGCCTGAACGTCGCGGGCGCGCTCGACCGAGCCACGCCTCCGGGACAGGCGAGGGAATTCCACCAGGCTTTGCGTGCCCACGGCGTGCCCTCGGCGCTGGTGATCTATCCGGAAGAAGGGCACGGCGTCCGGGCGTACCCCGCGCAGATCGACCTCCTCGCGCGAGTGCTGCGGTGGTTCGACAGGTACCTCACCAGTCGATCGGCACCGCGGCCGGACCTTGGAGCGTAAGGAACATCCGCCGCCAGGCGATTTCTTCGAAAGGCACCGCGAGGCGCAGTCCTGGAGCGGCGGCCAGCAGCGCGGCGACACCGGTCCGCAGTTGAAGCCGGGCCAGTGCCGCGCCGAGGCAGTGGTGCGGTCCGTGGCCGAAGGTGAGATGCCCTTGCGTGCGCAGGGAATCGGTCAGCGCCGGTTCGGGAAACCTTCGGGGATCGTGGTTTCCCGCGCGCAGGGCGGCGAGGACGAACTCGCCCGCGCGGATCGGGACCCCGCCGACGTCGGCGTCTTCGATCGCCACCCGTCCCTGGTCGGCGGCCGAACCTTGGTCCTGGCGCAGGAATTCCTCGACCAGCGCGGGCATCGTGGCGGGATCGCGGGGCAGCTCCGGTTCGGCCGCCAGCCGCAGCACGATCTGGGCCAGGGCGTTCGCGGGCGGGACGTATCCGCCGAGAAGGATCGCGAAGGCGAGCTGGGTGACCTCGTCCGGTTTCAACGCGTCGCCGTCGTCCCGGGCCTGGAGCAGGCCTGTCAGCAGGTCCTCGCCGGGCGCGCGGCGCTTCGCCTCGACCAGCTCCGCGAGGTAGTCACCCAGCTTCCGGGCGGCTTCGGTCATCTCCTCGTAGCTCGGCGCCGTGAACACCGCGAGCATGCCGTCCGCCCAGTTCCGCAGATCGTCGCGCGCCGACGGCGGGACGCCGAGGAGTTCGTTCAGCACCGAAAGGGCGAACGGGACCGCGAACCCGTCCAGGATTTCCGCGGGCGGGCCTTGGGCGATCAGCTTCGCGACCAGGTCTTCGGCGAGCGCTTCGACGCGAGGCCGCAGGAACTCCACCCGGCGCGGGGTGAGAGCCTTGCCCGCGATGCGCTTGAGCCGCGCGTGTTCGGGGCCGTTCATGGTGAAGAGCAGCGCGCCGGCGTCGCTCGCGGGAACCCCCGGCAGCCAGACGCGGAATCGCGGATCGGTCAGCAGCGTGCGGATGTCGTCGTAGCGGGTGACGAGCCAGGCGTCCTCGCCGGTCGCGAGGTGCACGCGGCTGACGGGTTCTTCGTCTTGTCTCCGGACGAGTTCGGCCGGGCAGCGCATCGGCTCGGTCGTCGCGAACGGGTAGTCCATGTGGTTCCCCCTATTTCTTCGGTTTGCCTGTCGCCTCTTCGGCCAGTGAATGCAGTGGCATCAGCGCGGCGGAGTCCCCGCCGACCTTGAGAGCGCGGGCGGTGAGCAGGCGATACAGCTCGTCGGCCGCCTGGACCAGGCGCGCGGCGCGCTCCGCGGCCGAATCCTCGTCCGGATCGAGCTCGGTGAGCGCGGCGGCGAGCACCTGCTCGGCGTCACGCCGCTGGCGTCGCGCGACCGCCGTGACCAGGCCGTCTTCCGGGGTGACCAAGGTGCGGCGGCGATCGGCCGGATCCGGGCGCGTGCGCAGGGCACCTCGCTCACGCAACTTGGCGACGGCGGCGGAGACATGACTCTGCGCGAAACCGGTGCGCGCGGTCAGCTCGCTGATCGACAGACCCGGCGCCTCGACGACCACCGAGATCAGCACGAGGTAGATCTCCGGCACCTCGGGGTCGGCGTCGTCGCGCATGCCCCGGGACGCGAGCTCCATCAGGTGCTTGCCGAGCAGGTACAGCTCACCGGCTTTCATATCGAAAACGATACATCTAAAACGATGTAACGTGCCAGTGGCGGGTGGCGCCGGCTTTGATCACCGCGCATAGACTTCCGCGGTGATCGGATCATGGGGGCTCGATGCCGCACTCGAGGTCGGGATCGCCGCGTTCTGCGCCGGCGAGGAACCGCCGGGCGACGACCAGGTGTGGGAAGGGCTGACCGGCGCCGGAGTCGAGCCGTGGCTGGCCGAGCGGCTGCTGGTCTTCCTGCCGATGGCCTACGTCAGGCGCTTGCTGCCGGACGTCTCGTACCCGGACGCGGTGCTCGATTCGCGGGGGAAGGTCCTGCTCTCGCGGGAACCGGTCTTCGTGGCCGCGTTCGAGCGTGCCCGGTACGCGAGCCGGGCGGAGTTCGAGCGGATCGCGCTGCGCAGCAGTACGTTCGCCGTGATCAACGAGGCGCTCAACGCCGGATCGCAGCTGGCCGATCTGGAGCTCAGCGAGCCGAGGCTGCTCAAGGATCTGGAACCCGCGGTCGAAGGCGATGGCGGCATGCCGTCACCGCGGGCGGTGTTCGAGGGTTTCCTGCGAGAGCACGGAATCTCGCTCGACGACGGCACGAAGGTCGATGCGAGCCTCGTCGTGCATCCCGCCCCCGCGGGCATGGTGATGGCCCAGGTCGACTTCGCCGTGTCGCATCCCGCGCTGGCCAAACCGTGGCTGGTCGAGAGCTTCGCCGGGCACGGCACCACGTGGCGCGAGGCGATCGGCCGTGCGGTGAACATGTTCAGCCTCGGGGCGCTGCACCCGATCATCGACGGCCTGTTGTTGCCCGGCGCCGCGTCCGGTCAGGTCGAGCGCGAGCGGTACGAACATCCGGACGGGGTGTTCGAGTTGGTGCTCGGCGCGCAGATCAACCTGTTCGCCGAGACCGTGCCGCCCGTCGCGCCGCTGCTGGACCGGCTGTTGGAAGCGTTGCGCGCGGAGAAGCTCGGCCGGAAGGTGCACGGGCTCCGGCTGTTCGCCGCGCATCACGACGGCGAGTTGCTGAACAACGAGGTCCTGCTGGACAGCGAGCCGTGGTCCGGTGGTGAGGCGGTGGTGGCGGACAGCCCGGCGCCGCTGCCCGAAGGCCGGGTCGCGGTGCGGGTGTTCGGACTGCTCGTGCCCGTCGAGGTGTAAGTCCAGGATCAGGCGCCAGGCTCGACACCGCGCCGGAAGGGCTCGACTCCGACGACATGGCGGGCGCGGTCCGGCTCGACCAGGATCTTGACCCGCCGTTCTCCCGGGATCCGCCATTCGAACCGCTCTGTCCCGACGTATTTCTTCGCCAGCCGGTCCATGCACTGTTCCGCTTCGTCGCCTTCGATGAATTCGACGACCCGGCCGTGGATGACCACCCGGTCGTACGGGTTGTCGGTGTCCATAGTGTCCGCGGAACGGGTCCGTGACTCTGCGTGGCGCCGGAACTCGGGCGCCGACTGTGTGGATTTTTGTGCGTTGGACGCTCAGAAATCCACACAGTCCCGCGTGACCGGACCGGTCATCACAGCCAGGTGGCCCGAGAAGCTCCAGGGGTGTGTGGAAATAGGGACATTCAACGTCCCTGTTTTCACACACCTCTTACTCTGAGTGACAGTTCACGATCTCGCAGGTGTCCCGATCCCAGCTGGCGTCCCCTGTGGACAGTCGCGCCCTGGGTTCACTGTCGGCGACATATCCAGCTTGATCGCTGGGGTCGACAGCCGCCGAAGGGTGCATTCCAGGATCAACTCAAGCTCCGTGGCATTTGGTCAGCGCGAGAACGGTCTCTTTCCTGTCCGCGGGTGTGGTCATCGGTACCGTTTCCCGCCGAACACCGCGATCGATTCGGTGGGCGGGTCGAACGATGCGAATCGTCGGCCGCGTGCGCGCCCGGCGCGTAATGCTCGGCGAGACAACGGTAGGAAGCCGACGCGGGTTCGAAGGAATCACTCCACCATGTGCTCGTTCTTCAGCCACCGCTCCGCCGTCCGCCAAATGGCCTGCGGATCGACCTCGTCGGTGTGCCAGGTGGTGGCACGGGTGCTGCCGAGGTCGCGGTACTTCCGCATGATCTCGACGTGCGCGGGGAGCCCGACGAACCCGCGCAGGGCGGCGCGGTCGCGCCAGACCGAGACCGACCCCAGGCGTCGTCGCAACGGTTCGGCCCACAACCACTGGCCGACCGCGCCGGGGAGCCGAGGCCATTCGCGGCCGAGCGTGTAGCCCGCCCGGTACGCGCCAGGCGTTCGCCGGAAGTCGTCGAGGGTCAACTCGGTGACGCTGACCAGTACGTCTCCTTCGATGTCCGCCGCCGGGCCGATGATCCACCTGCTTTTGAACACACGTGCTCCTCGCCTCCGTAATCGTCTATCAGTGTATATGATATGCGTATGCATATGACTTTTGAAGGTGGTTTTCCTTGACATGCATGACAGTATTTTTCCAACTGAACGACTAACGCGTTGCCGGGATCGTGGTCGTGCGGACGATGATCCGGGTCGGCGCCTCTGGGGAGAGGACCTGTCCATGCAGCCAGTCCGCCGTATCCCGCTGGTTCTCGCACTCGGCGCCGCGCTGGGGATCGCGGTCGCGCCACCGGCTCTCGCGGGACCGGTGTCCGGTGACGACTACTACCAGGACGCTCTGGGCAAGACCGGTGCCGAGCTCAAGGCGGCGTTGCACGGGATCATCGGTACCGGCACCAAACTGACGTACGAACAGGTGTGGGACGGAATCAGGGCCACCGACGAGGATCCGGCCAATCCGTCGAACGTCGTCCTGCTCTACAGCGGCCGCTCACAGGCGAAGACCGCCAACGGCGGGGGAGTCGACGACTGGAACCGGGAACACGTCTGGGCCAAGTCGCACGGCGACTTCGGCACGGCCGTCGGCCCCGGCACCGACCTGCACCACCTGCGGGCCGAGGACGCGTCGGTCAACAGCACCCGAGGGAACAAGGACTTCGACGCCGGCGGCTCTCCGGTCGAAGAGGCACCCGGGAGCCTGACCGATGACGACTCGTTCGAGCCGAGGGACGCGGTCAAGGGCGACGTGGCCCGCATGATCCTCTACATGGCCGTGCGCTACGACGGTACCGACGGCTTCCCCGACCTGGAACCGAACGACGCCGTCGACAACGGCTCGAAGCCCAACATCGGCCGCCTCTCGGTCCTGCTGACCTGGAACACCCAGGACCCGCCCGACTCCACCGAGCAGCGCCGCAACCAGGTCATCTACGACCAGTTCCAGCACAACCGCAACCCGTTCATCGACCACCCCGAATGGGCGGCCTCCATCTACGGCTAGCGGGCAGGCGGCAGGTCCAGGACGCGAGCGAGGGCCGCGACGACCGGGACGGCGTAGTGGGACAGGTTCCGGTCGGCCCACTCCGTTGCCAGCGGGAGGAAACCGGCGAGGTCGTCCTCGGCTCCGGCGAGAAGCCGCCGGAGATCGGCGACGGGCAACTCGATCACCGGGCTGTCGGATCGCTCGGCGTCGACGGTCAACAGGACGGTTTCGCCGAGACGTTCGGCGGCAGGATCGGGATCATGCCCGAAGTCGACCGGCCAGCCGCTGTCGAAGACCCGGTGCCACTCGCGCCAGTCCTCGAGGCCGTTGCAGCAGCCTGGCAGGAACGTCACGCCCGTCGCGCTGTCCGTCACCCTGAACCCTCCGGCCGCGAAAAGCGTGTCGAAGGTGAGCAAACCGTGCAGGAACGACCCCAGCGGGTCGGCGGGCCGGGGCGGGCGGTCGCCCTGTTCGGGGTCGATGTCGTTGCAGGCGACGATGCGCATCACCGCTGTCCCGACCTCCCGGGGCGTGAGTTCGCCGCTGAGCGCCAAATAGCCGAACGAGTCGACGTCGGCGACCGGCCAGAGGTCGAAGTCGCCGGACGCGTGAACCTCCAGGACGGGCTGCATCGTGATCACCCGGGCAGTGTCGCGTACCCCGGCCATTCTGTCCGCCGAGTTTCGAGTGGGCGCTAACGCCCGATCCGCTTGAGGAAGCACACGCGATCCTGGCCAGGCCCGTCGTAGTCGCTGTGGACGGGGAGCCCGTCGACCAGCCGGTCACCGGGTTCGAGCGTGAACTCCATGGCGCGATGAAAGGCGATGGATCCGGTGTTTCCCGGCGAGGTGATCGCCCGCACCTCCGTACGGCCCGCCTCGGCGGCACGCTGAAAGAAGGCCGTGTATAGACGGCGTGCCGTCCCCTGACCGCGAAGCGCCGGATCCACTCCCACGAAATGGATGTACGCCTCGGTGTCATCGTCGGGGGAGTGGAAGCCGACCAGGAAGGCCCTGATCCCGGCCTCGTCCTCCAGCACCAGACTCGTGCCGGAGAAGAACTGCAAGAACAGTTTCGGCAGCAGAAGGGAAAGCTCGCGGGCCTGTTCGGGGGTTCGCGAGTCGCCCCACCACTCCTGCACACGGGTGACGATCGCGCCGTGGTCGGAGAGTTGGGCTTGACGGAGTTCGGGCATGTCGTTCCTTCTTCGGTGCCAAGGGTTTCGTCACCGTTCTATCAGAAACCGGTCGTGAGCGATCCGGGCCGGTTGCCGCGCCTCGCTAGCGGCCGTTCAGCAGGACCGGCAGTACGCGATGTCCGTTGGAAATGAAGGAATCGAGGTGCCGCAGGTCCGCCGCGGAGGTCGCGAGCGTCATGTCCGGGAACCGTTCGAACAGCGCGGGCAGCGCGATCGCCGCTTCCAGCCGGGCCAGCGGGGCGCCGAGGCAGTGGTGTACTCCGTGGCCGAACGCGACATGCGATTTGTCGGCACGGGAGACGTCGAACGTGTCGGCGTCCTTCCCGTGCAGTGCCGGGTCGCGGCCGGCGGCGGCGTAGCCGGCCAGGATCGCCTCGCCCTTCCGGATCAGCACGTCGGCGACATGGATGTCGTCGACGGCGTAGCGCAGCGGCAGGTGCGCCACCGGTGCCTGCCAGCGCAGCGTCTCTTCGATCGCGTCCGACCAGGTGACGCGCCCGGCGCGGATCTCGGCGAGCTGCTCCGGATGGGTCAGCAGCGCGGTGATGGCCTGGTCCAGGAGGTTCACGGTGGTTTCGTGGCCCGCCGAGATGAACAGGATCAGGGTGTCGATCAGTTCGGTCTCGTCCAGGTCGGCACCGGCGTCCTGGGTATGGGCGGCGATGAGCGCGGTCGTGAGGTCTTCGCCGGGGACCGCGCGCTTGGCGGCGACGAGGTCGGTGAAGATCGAGTGGATTTCCTGGTACGCGGCCAGCATCGCCACCTGGCTCGCCGAGGTCTGGAAGAAGACGTCGACGGACTGGCGCAGCCTGGCCCGGGCCGCGTCCGGAACCCCGAACAACTGGCAGATCACCTCGATGGGCACCGGATAGGCGAAACTCTCCCGGAGGTCGACGGGTTCGCTCGTGGCCTTGGCCGCGATCGTTTCCAGCAGATCGGAGACGATCGCGGTGATCCAGGGTTGCAGCGTGGCGATCCGGCGCGCGGTGAAGGCCTGCGCGACGAGTGAGCGCAGCCGCCGGTGGTCGGCGCCGTAAGCGGTGAACATGTTCCGCACCGAAACCCACACCAGCAACGGCCAGTCCTCGCTGATGTCGGCGAAGGCAGGCCAGTGTTGCCGGGCGTCCTTCGATACCCGCGGATCGTTGAGCAAGCCGCGCAACAATTCGTAGCTCGTCACCGACCAGGCCACGACACCGCCCGGCAGCTCCACCTGGGTGAGTGGGCCGCGCTCGCGCAGGCGTTCGTTTTCTGCGTGGATGTCGTGGCCGTTCGGGTCCAGCACCAGCGGACGCGTCACCGGGGATCATCCTTTCTCGGGGAAAAGAAGTGATCCCAGCGTGCCAGCAAAGCCCGTCGTCCGGGTACCAGCCAATCGGTGAGAGCGGTCCGGTTTGTCAGCGGCGGCCGCGGAGGGTCGTGGAGCCGGCGTAGCGGGCTTCGGCGCCGAGTTCCTCTTCGATGCGGATGAGCTGGTTGTACTTGGCCGTGCGGTCGGAGCGCGACAGCGAGCCGGTCTTGATCTGACCGCAGTTGGTGGCGACGGCGAGGTCGGCGATGGTGGTGTCCTCGGTCTCGCCGGAGCGGTGCGACATCACCACGGAGTAGCCGACCTTGTGCGCGGTCTCGACCGTGGTGAGGGTTTCGGTGAGCGTGCCGATCTGGTTGACCTTGACCAGGATCGAGTTCCCGATGCCACGCTCGATACCGTCGTTCAGCAGGTTCACGTTGGTACAGAAGACGTCGTCGCCGACGAGCTGGACGCGGTCGCCGATGGTGTCGGTGAGCTGCTTCCAGCCGGTGAAGTCGTCCTGGGCGACACCGTCCTCAATGGACACGATGGGGTAGCGCGCGGTCAGGTCGGCCAGGTAGGCGACGTGCTCCTCGACGCTGCGTTTACGCCCTTCGCCGGTGTATTCGTAGACGTCGCCGGTGTAGAACTCGGACGCGGCGGGGTCGAGCAGCAGGGCGATGTCCTCGCCGGGGGTGTAACCGGACTGCTCGATCGCGCGCAGCACGAATTCGAGCGCTTCGTCGGCGGAGCTGAGGTTCGGCGCGAAGCCGCCTTCGTCCCCGACGTTGGTGCCGTGCCCGGCTTCGTGCAGCGACGCGCGCAGGCTGTGGAATACCTCCGAGCCCATCCGGACGGCGTCGGCGAAGGTCTCCGCGCCGAGCGGGCCGATCATGAACTCCTGGAAGTCGATCGGGTTGTCCGCGTGCGCTCCGCCGTTGATGATGTTCATCATCGGCATCGGGAGCAGATGCGCGAACACGCCGCCGACGTAGCGGTACAACGGAAGTCGCTTCGCGGACGCGGCGGCTTTGGCCACGGCGAGGGAGACGCCGAGGGTGGCGTTGGCGCCGAGCCGCGCCTTGTTCGGGGTGCCGTCCAGCGCGATCAGCGCGCGGTCGACTTCGGCCTGGGCTTCGGCGTCGAGCCCGACGACGGCCTCGGCGATCTCGGTGTTGACGGCGTCGACGGCCTTGCGGACACCCTTGCCGTGGAAGCGGGTCTTGTCCCCGTCACGTAGCTCGACGGCTTCCTTGGTCCCGGTCGAGGCGCCCGACGGCACGGCCGCCCGCCCGAGCGAGCCGTCCGCGAGTTCGACGTCGACCTCGACGGTCGGGTTGCCCCGGCTGTCGAGGATCTGACGGCCGTGGACGCGGATGATGGCGGTCATGTGCACTCCTTGCTGAGTCGCGCGGCCCCCAGTGAGCAGCGGGACGTCCCCGAGGCTAGCAGAAATCTGCTGAATCGATACCGAGCTCTGACCAGGCATTTCGGTGCAGTGAACCCTCGGATGTCTCAGTCGCCCGGCCGGCTTCGCCGCGGTGTGTGGAGGCGGTGCATGAGCAGTTCGAGCGGGCCGCGGTCGAAGTGACGGAGCCATACGACGGCGAAAGCGACGTTCACCAGTCCGACGAAGCTCCAGAGGCCGACGATCCACCATGGCCGGGCGTCCGCGAACTGTTCGGCGAGACCGAAACCCCAGCCGTAGCACAGGATTCCTGCCAGAAGATTCTGGAGCACGTAACAGGAGAGGGCGGTGCGGCCGACCGCGATGAGTCCACTTCGGACGGTCCCCGGCCGCTCGCGCATCCGGAGGGAGAGATGGGTGATCAGGGCGAGCAGGCCCAGTGCGACGAGCGGGGGGAGCAGATACCTGTCCACGAGCAGCCAGTCCGGACCGCTGAAGCCGGTCAGCACGTTCAAGGGCAGACCGACGGCGAAGCCGAGTACGAGCAGTCGTGCGCGCAGTCGCCCGCCCTGTGCTGTGTCTTCGAAGACGCCTGCCCGGCGCAGTCGGGAGCCGAGCAGGAACAGGACGACGGCGGACGGCACGATCAGGACGGTCTCCGCCCGCAGCATCAGGAATTCGTGCAGACGCAGGGAGACCTGACCGGGCCAGCTGGCTGTCGCGGCGGGGCTGACCGGGACCGGCTCGCCGGAAACGTCCGGTTGGGACAAGAAGAACGCGGTCAAGGCGAGCAGCAGTGTGGCGTACGCGCCACCCACCACCGCGACGACGGTGCGGACGACCCGATCACTCCGGCCGACGAGGTACGCGACGAGCAGTGAGGTGAGCCCGTAGGCCATGAGCACGTCGCCTTCGAAGACGAGCAGGTAGTGCGCGAGGCCTTCGAGGAACAGAATGCCCGCCCGGAGCGGATACCTTCCCGGCCAGGAGGCGCCGCGCCGGCGGGCCGATTGATATTGCAGTTCCAGTCCCACTCCGAACAGAATTGTGAGCAGCGCGAGGAATTTCCCGTTGGAGATCACTCGGAGGCCGAGTTCGGCGTATTCGGCGAAGCCGGTCGCGGTCCCGATGAAGTCCTGGAAGAACCCCGTCGGTCCACCGGGATGCGCGAACAGGAATACGTTCGTGCCGAAGGTGCCGAGAATCGCCACCCCTCGTAACAGGTCCAGAGAAGGGATACGTCCGCCGCGGGATTGACTCGCGGCGGTGACGGCCGAGGTCTGGTGGATCATGTCTTCGACCTTGCCAGCGGCCCCATCCGGCCCCATCCGTCGTTGGGATGATCTTGCTCTGGTCACTTCGTAGCATTTCCGCATCGCGCTCGTCCTACCGAGGAAGATCGGTCACGAAACGTATTCCGATCAGGCGAATTGCTCTGATCGGATGTCATGCTTTCGTGGCGCTCAGGCCGACTGTCCATTGTGGAGGCGCGTCGAAGGGTGCGGAGAGAGGACGTAGGACTCAGGGCGCAGAGGCACCGGACAAGATCGGCCCCCGGTCCGACGCGAGCGGGCGCCCCGCTGGGATGGACTGGCGAGCTATTACCGGCGGGCGCCGGTGATACCCGGTTCCGTGTGATCGGGTGGACGACACGTGTGTCCAGGCGGACGACGCCCCACCAGTCGTTGCGGGCTTCAGGCAGCGTGTGCCAGCGTCAGCGCGCCACCGGCCGCCGAAAGCAGGAGGACGGACCAGCGGACGGAGCGTTCGCCGACCCGGCGGCTCAGCGCCCGCCCCAGCAGGTCCCCGGCGAGGGCGGCACCAGCGACCGCGAGGAGCACGCTCACCGGCACCTCCACCCAGCCGAGACTGGGCAGCGCGACCAGGCCGAGCAGGAAGAAATAGATCGACAGCGTCCCGCGCGTCTCGTCCGCGCCCCAGCCCGCGCTCGCCCCGTACACCGCCACGGCCGGCCCGGACAGTCCGGCGACGGAGTTCATCGCCGCGCTGAGCACGCCCGCGCCGACGGCGCCCGTCCTCCCGGCCAGCCGCCCGCTGGTGATGCCGCTCGCCAGCACGCCGACGGCGAGGACACAGCAGCCACCCGCCGCGAGCAGCAGCGGACGTTCGGGAACGCCGCGCACCACGAGCGCGACGACCGGGGTGAACACCACCGCGGGCACCGTCAGCCAGGCGACCTGCGTCCATCTGATCGCCCGCCAATGGGTGACCGCGACCGCGAGATAGACCGGGAAGCCGAGCAGCAGGGTGAGCCGGACGGCGTCGAGCGGGCCCAGCGTCAGCGCCAGGAACGGTACGCACAGCAGGGAAAGCCCCATGCCGGAAAGACGCTGGGCGACAACCCCGGCCGCCGCCGCCAGCGAAGTCATGGCCAGGGTTCCCACCCGGCCACTGTGGACCGGGCGCGGCCGGGACGGTAGCCGGTGCGCGGCGAGGACGTCATAGCCCACCGCTATGACCCGCGGACTGGACGCACGTGACCCAGCGCGCTCCGGGGACGACCTGCACCGTTGTGCCGAACGTCAGGGCAGTACGTCCCGACGCGGGAAATGCCGGGCGCCCCGCCCGGCACGACATCGGACCTTTGGTGCCGACTGTGTGGATTTCGGTGCGCTGGATGACCAGAAATACACACACCTCTCACCCTGAGTGACACTTCGCGGTCTCCTCGACAGACACCGCACGAACTGGACCCGTCGATCGCGCCGGTTCTGGCTCTTCTGGCCGTTCCAGTCGTGCCGCACGCTCGGCGTCACTGCCTTTGGAACAGACGGGAGCGTGAGATGAGGATCGGTGTCCCTCGTGAAGTCAAGAACCACGAGTACCGGGTCGCGGTGACGCCTGCGGGCGTGCACGAGTTCACCTCGGCCGGGCATGAAGTGTTCGTCGAGCGCGGAGCCGGGGAAGGATCGTCCCTCCGCGACGAGGACTACGCCGCGGCCGGGGCGAAGGTGCTGGACAGCGCCGACGACGTCTGGGCGACCGGCGAGCTCGTGCTCAAGGTCAAGGAGCCGATCGCCGAGGAGTACCACCGCCTGCGGCGCGACCAGCTGCTGTTCACTTACCTGCACCTCGCCGCGAGCGAGCCGTGCACGCGGGCGCTGCTGGACGCCGGCACGACGTCGGTGGCCTACGAGACGGTGCAGCTGCCGAACGGGTCGCTGCCCCTGCTGTTCCCGATGAGTGAGGTCGCCGGGCGGCTGGCCCCGCAGGTCGGCGCGCAGACGCTGATGCGCGCCAACGGTGGACGCGGGGTGCTCATCGGCGGCGTCTCCGGGGTGGCCCCGGCGCGGGTGGTCGTACTCGGCGCCGGTGTCGCGGGGATGAACGCGGTCGCCGGCGCGGCCGGGACCTGGGCCGACGTCGTCCTGTTCGACAAGAACGTGGACAAGCTCCGCGCCGCCGACCGGATGTATCAGGGCCGGATCCGCACCGCCGCGGCGAACGCCTACTCGATCGCGGAGGCCGTGGTCGAAGCCGACCTCGTGATCGGCGCGGTGCTCGTGCCCGGCGCCAAGGCGCCGAGCCTGGTGTCGAACGAGCTCGTGTCCCGCATGAAGCCCGGCAGCGTACTCGTCGACATCTCCGTCGACCAGGGCGGCTGTTTCGAGGACACGCGGCCGACGACACACGCGGAACCGACGTTCGCCGTGCACGACTCGGTGTTCTACTGCGTCGCCAACATGCCCGGCGCTGTCCCGCACACCTCGACGTACGCGCTGACGAACGTCACGCTGCCCTACGCGCTGGAGCTGGCGAACCACGGTCTGTCCGGCGCTGTCGAGCGGTGCCCGGAGCTGCGCGGCGGGGTCAGCACGGTGGACGGACGGCTGACGTCCGCGCCGGTCGGCGAAGCGCTCGGGATCGACTCGGTCGCGTTCGGCTAGGTGGTGCGGGCCGGGATCTGAAGCTAGGTTCAGATCCCGGCCCCGTCGCCGTGAGGGAGGTGCCGTTGCCGCGAACGTTGATCGAAATCGACCGCACGTCCACCGAACCGCTCTACCGGCAGGTGCGGCGCGCCATCGAGCACGGCATCGCGATCGGCACGTTCGACCCGGCTCACCGGCTGCCGAGTTCGCGTGAGCTGGCCGCCGAACTCGGCGTTTCCCGCAACACCATCAACCTCGCCTACCAGGAGCTGGTCGCCGAAGGGTTCGTGGAGAGCCGGGAGCGCAGCGGGCTGTTCATCAACGCGGAGATGCGGCCGCACTGCGCGGTGCAGGAGCGTGGCACCAGTCCCTCCATCGACTGGAGCGCGCGGGTGCGCCGGTACCCGGACGCCGGGGTGCCGCACATCGAGAAACGCGTCGACTGGCACACCTACCCGTACCCGTTCCTCGCCGGGCAGGTGGACGTCACCGCCTTCCCGGCGCGATCGTGGACCCGGTGCCTGCGTGACGCGCTGTACCGGCCGCACGTATTCCCGAGCTTGCAGGACAGCGTCGGCTCCGACGACCCGATGCTGGTCGACCTGATCTGCCGTCAGCTGCTCACCGCGCGGGGGATCGAGGCCGACCCGTCCGAGGTGCTGATCACCGTCGGTTCGCAGCAAGGGCTCGACCTGCTCGGCCGCGCGCTGCTCGGCCAGGACAGCGTCGTGGCGATGGAGAACCCGGGGTACCTCGACGCCCGGCACATCTTCCTGCGCACCGGAGCCGGGTTGCGCGGCGTCGATGTCGATCAGAGCGGCCTGCGCCCGCCGGAGACACTCGACGGCGTCGACCTGCTCTATCTCACCCCGAGCCACCACCACCCGACGAACGCGACGTTGAGCATCGGCCGCCGCCGTCGCCTGCTCAGCCTGGCCGCGAGCGCGGGCACGGTGCTCGTCGAGGACGACTACGACAGCGAGTTCCGGTATCACGGCAGCCCGACGCCCGCACTCAAGGCGCTCGACGGCACCGGTGACGCGATCTACCTCGGCACCTTCTCCAAGTTCCTCTCACCCGGCCTGCGGCTGGGCTACCTGGTCGGACCGCGCGAACTGGTGCGGGAGCTGCGGGAGATCCGGCGGTACGTGCTGCGGCATCCGCCCGGTCACCTCCAGCGGGCGCTGGCGTTGCTCATCGACAGCGGCGAGTACCACCGTTCCCTGCGGCGATACCGCACGAAACTCATGCGGAAATGGGAGGCGACCTGCGCCGCGGTCACCGAGCACCTGCCCTGGGCGCAGACGGCGTACCCGCCCGGCGGGGTCAGCCTCTGGATGACCGGACCGTCCGGACTGGACTGCCGGGCGCTGATGGAGCGCGCCGAACGCGACGGCGTCCTGATCGAACCCGGTGACATCTTCTTCGTCGGGGACGACCCGCCGCGCAACCACTTCCGGATCGGCTTCGCGGCGGTGCCGTTGCGCGACATCGATCCCGGCATCCGGCTGCTCGGCGAGGCCTGCCGCGACCTGCTCGGCGGCTGAGGAGACAACTGGTACCACCGCACCGGACCGTTCTGGACCTGTTCAGGCGGCCAGATGTGCCGCACTGTCTGGTGATCCTTCGTGAGCCAGGCAACGTCGCCAGGAGGTCCGTGTGCAGGAATCCCTTCGAGAAGAACCCGCCGCCGATTTCGTCGCCCTCGGGGGCACCGTGCTCGCCTTGGATCCGGCGGGGAGACGGGTCCGTGCGCTGGCCGCGACCGGCGGGCGGATCACCGCGCTGGGTTCCGAGCGTGAGATCTCCGGGTTGATCGGCCCGGAGACCACCGTGCTCGACCTGGCCGAGCGCACGGTGATCCCCGGTTTCGTCGAATCCCACAACCATCCGGCGTTCTTCGGGATGACCCTCGCCGCACCGGTCGACGCCGGCAGCCCGCCCAACGACACCATCGCCGACATCGCGGGCCGGGTCGCCCAGGCGGCCAAGGAGCTGGGGCCGGGGGAGTGGATCCGGGGTTTCCGTTACGACGACACCCTGCTCGCCGACGGCCGTCACCCGACGCGCGCGGACCTCGACCCCGTCTCCGGCCGGAATCCCGTGGTGCTGACCCACGTTTCCGGGCATTTCTGCACCGCGAACTCACTCGCCCTGCGTGAAGTCGGGATCACCGCCGAGACGCCGGACCCGCCCGGCGGGCTCATCGTGCGTGACGCCCGCGGCGAACCGACCGGCGTGCTCGTCGAGACGGCGGCCTTCCTGGTCACGTCGCGGCTGCCCGGGCAGAGCGCGGGCGAACTGGCCGAAGCCCTGCTCCTGGCGGACGAGGAATATCTCGCCAACGGCGTGACTTCCGTGCACGACACCGGTATCGGGCTCATCGGCGGAGCGGCGGAACTGGAGGCGTACGCGCTGCTGCGGCGGGCGGGGAAACTCCGCGTCCGGGTGCGCGGCTACCTGTTCCACGATCTGCTTCCCGGCCTGGCCGAAGGAACCCCGGAAGCGCCGGACACCGGCGGCGCGGACGACAAGTTCGCGATGACGGGGGTGAAGATCGTCGCGGACGGGTCGATCCAGGGCAAGACGGGATGCCTCGCGGAGGGCTACACCTGCGACCCGGACGAGCACGGCATGATGCTGCTGGAACCCGCCGAACTCGGCCGCCGGATCGCCGCACTCGACGCGGCGGGCTGGCAGGTCGCCGTGCACGGAAACGGGGACGCGGCGATCGACGCGATCATCGACGGCTACTCCCGGCTGGGCTCGCCGACGGGAACCGGCAGGCGGCACCGGATCGAACACTGCCAGACGGTGCGCGAAGACCAGCTGGACCGGATGGCCGCCCACGACGTCCTCGCGTCGTTCTTCGTCAAGCACGTCTATTACTGGGGAGACCGGCATCGCGACGTCTTCCTCGGCCCCGAACGGGCGCGCCGGATCAGCCCGCTCGTCTCGGCCCGCTCGCGCGGAATCCACTTCGGCCTGCATTCGGACACCCCGGTGACGCCGGTGCCGCCGCTGGAAGGGATCTGGTGCGCCGTGCGCCGCGTCACCAGACAGGGCAAGGTGCTCGGTCCCGAACAGGCCGTCGACGTCGACGCCGCGTTGCGCGGCTACACGATCGACGCGGCGTACCTGGCGGGGGAGGAGAACCTCAAGGGCAGCTTGGAGATCGGGAAACTCGCCGATCTCGCGGTGCTGTCCGGTGATCCCACCACGATCGACCCCGACCGGATCCGTGAGCTGACCGTGGAAGCCACCGTCAGCGGCGGCGAGGTCGTCTGGCGGCGCGAGACGGCGGGAGTGACTCGATGATCCGCAGCTGGCCCAGTGTCCTCATCGGACTGTTCGTCCCCGCTTTCGCCCTGCTGGTGGGAATCCTGGTGCTGTCGGGATCGACGGGGTCGGTACTGGGCGTCCCGGTGCTGTTCTTCTGGGTGTTCTGCTGCTGCCCGCTGACCACCCTGTGCCTGTGGATCAGCTGGCGTTTCTTCGACCGCGCCCACTACCCGGAGGACGACTGATGCTGATCGCGATCGTGGCGGTGGTGATGGCGGGCTCGATCGGGCTCGCGGTGTGGGCCGGACGGTCCACGCGCGGCGGCGGGATCTCCGAGTTCCTCGTCGGCGGCCGCTCGTTCCCGGCGTGGCTGGTGTACTTCCTCGCGGTCGGCGAGGTGTACAGCATCGGGACGATGATCGGGTTCCCGAGCGGGATCTACGCGCACGGCGCGAGCTACGGGATCTGGTTCATCGGCTACATCCTGCTCGCGTACTCGCTGGGCTACTTCCTGGCCCCGCTGGCGTGGCGGGCGGCGAAACGGTACGACGCGATGACCGTGCCCGACGTGTTCGGACGGCATTTCGGCAGCAGGCGGCTCGAGCTGATCACCTGTGTCACGATGCTGATCGCGCTGGTCCCGTGGGGGCAGTACCAGTTCATCGGTCTCCAGGTGGTGCTGAGCAATCTGGGGCTGCGGCTGGATCCCGTGCAATGCGTGGTGCTGGCTGGCATCGTGGCGTTCGTCTACATCGCCGTCTCCGGGGTGCGGTCGCCCGCGTTCGTGTCGATCCTCAAGGATCTGTTCATGCTGCTCGGCGTCGTGCTCGTCGGAGTGGCGGTCGTACTCGCCGCCGGCGGCACCGCCAAGGTCAGCGGACCCGAGGTGCTCAGCGCGGCGCAGACCACCATGGGCGGTTCGGAACTGACGTTCGCGATGACGACGATCCTGTTCCAGAGCACCGTGTTCTACCTCGGTTTCGGTGGCGCGTACGTGTTCCCGGCCCGGTCCGAACGCGCGGTGAAGAGCTCGACCGTGTGGATGCCGCTGTACATGCTGATCTACCCGTTCCTGGTGCTGGCCGCCTACTACGGCGTGCGCGCGCATCCGGACCTGAAGAACCCGAACACGGTGTTCATGGTGACGGCCAAGGGTTTGCTGCCCGACTGGCTGCTCGGTCTCGTCGCCGCGGGCGCCGCACTGTCCGGTGTCCTGGTCCTCGCCGCGACCGCGCTCACCATCGGCGGCATGGTCTGCCGCAACCTCGCGCCGAACATCCCGACCGCCGCGCAACGACGGTGGACGGTCGTCGCGGTGGCGAGTTTCCTGGTCCTGGCGGCGGTCCTGACCCTCGTCGCGTCGACGTTGATGCTCACCATCCTGAACCTGACCTACAACCTGCTGGCCCAGGTCGTCCCCGGCTGGCTCGCGATCCTGTTCGTGCGCCGGGTGCGGACGGCCGCGGTGGCCGCCGGGATGATCACCGGGGTGCTCGCCGCGATCGTCCTGTATGTCACCGGCGCGACGTTCGGCGGGTTCAACGCGGGCCTGGTGTCGATGGGGCTGAACGTGGCCGTGGTGGCGGTCTGGAGCCTGGCGTCGCCGGACAAGGCGCGGATGCCGGTGGCGCTGTCTCCCGAAAGCGTCCCGGCCCCGGCGGCGGTGCCGTCACTCAGCCCGTGATTGAAGACCGATCATGCGTGATTGAAGACCGAACTCGCGTGCTTGGAGGCGGATCTTCCGGCTAGCTCGATCGCGCCCGCCACGAACGCAAGGCGAGGCGCCGCACCGGGGGAGGCGCCGTGGCTTCTTCGGCTACCCGGCTCCCGTACACCGCCTTCGCGACCGAAAGTTTCGACTCCCGGCACCGCCTGAGGACGTGCGGCGGGAACCCGGTACCGGTCGGCCGGTCCGGTGTCCCGCCCGCCTCGGCGTCGAATGACGTCCAGCCCGAACCGAGGTCGATCAGGCTTTGGTGCTTGGTCGTGTAGTACCCGCGCGACACGCTGACCGCGAGACCGGTCGCGCCCGCCGCCGCGGCGAGAAGGTGCGGGTGGTAGCGGCTGGAGATCCAGGTCTGGCCTGGCGCCACCGGCAGGCCGTGGCGCCAGATGTCGCGGAACGGATGGAATTCCGCGCCGGCGAGCTCGTGTTCCAGCAGCGCCGGAACGGCACGGTCGATCCGGGGAATCCCTTCGACGACCGCGATTTGTTCCGGGTGCACCTCCCACGATCGCAACAAGCCCAGCACCCGGGCGGCCAGCGCGGACGGCTCGAAGGTGCCGATGTCGGACTGCACGCACAGCACGAATTCGCGCGCGTGCGCGACGGGCGGCTGGTCGTGGGGTTCGAGGAAGACGTCGTCGACTGTCCGGACGACCCCGGGGAGGAGTTCGGCCGACGGATCGTCACGGACGTCGACGACGTCGAAGCGGTCGGCCAGCGAGCGGAGAAGATCGGTGGCACCGGCGGGGAACGGCGTGAGCCCCTGCCCGGTCATGGCCGTGCGGGCGCCCGATCGCCGGGCGGCGGCCGCGGCACCCGCGATCAGCCCGATGTGCCGAGGCCACAGCGCGTTGAGATACCCGCCGCCGATCAGGTGCACCACGTCGGTCCGGCCCAGCAGGCCGATGCCCGCGTCCCACCGCGGCGCGAGACCGGGATCGTCCACCGCCGACTGCACCCAGCGCGCCACCTCCCACGGATCGTCGGACGGCGCCTCACCGCACAGCCGCCACAGGGTGTCCGTGCAGCGCAGGCGCGGGTGCAGATCGTTCAGCAGCAGTTGAGCGGGCCCCGGCGAGTGGGTGTCGAGCCAGACGTCGGCCTCCGGCTCGGTCCTGGCCAGATACCGCAACCACGTCGCCGCGATCAGCTCGTCGCCGAAATTGGGAAAACCGCTCGGACCGATCAGGTAGTGACGGCGGCGGGGTCCGTCGAAGGTCACTGGGCGACGGTGATCTGCGTGTCCAACGCCTTGTCGCCCTGTGCCTTTTCGTTACCGGTCGCTTCGCTCTTGACGCGATCCTTGGCCACGCCCGCTCCTTCGAAGGCGGCGCTGATGGCTTCGGCGCGTTTTTCGGAGAGTGCCTTGGACTTTTCCGCGTCGGGGTAACCCGCGTGAGTGGCGACGGCGATCTTGACGTCGTTGCCCTGCATGGCCTTGGCGATCTCGCCGAGCGCCGACTTGCTCTTCTCGGACAGCTCGGCGCTTTCCGTGGTGAACATGACCGGTGACTGCTGGAGCGCCTGCTGGATCGCCGCGGTCACCTTCTGGGCCGCCTCGCCGCCTGCCTGACCCGCGTCCCCGGTGCCCGCTCCCGATGACGTGTCGGCTCCGGTGCCGGAGGACGACGCGGCCGGCGCGCTTGAAGCGTTTCCATTCGCGCCATTTGTTCCGGCCGCACCGTTTTCGCCCTCGGAGCCGCATGCGGCGACCAGGCCGGCCACGATCGCCACACCCGCCACCGTCCGGGCAATTGTCCTGCGCATGAGGTTCGAACTCCTTTTGGCTGTCTCCGCATTGGCTGACGCCAGGGATACGAACACGAAAGAGCTAAAAGCGCCAATCGTGGCCGGGCGAACGGACGGCAAGACCACCCGACTGAGCTACCTCGGTGGTTGGTCCTTCACGGTGGTCGAGGCAGGTTTCCTTACCTGGAAAGGGTAAATGAGGTGAAATCGCGGAAACTCACCCAGCCGTCCGCCTCAGGTTGCAGGACGGCGTCGATGGCCTTTGATGGAGATACGCGTCGATCTTCGGCGCCCAGTGAATACGAGGAGTTCTGATGGGTATCGACTTCGAAGGCATGAAGGACAAAGTGAGCGGGGAGCACGTCGACAAGGCCGCCGATTTCGCGAAATCCCGCTTCGGTGAGCACTCCGACAAGATCGACACGGCCGCCGACAAGGCGAAGGATTACCTCGGCGACTCCGGTGACCAGCAGCAGGGCGAGCAGCAGCAGGACTCACCCCCGGGTCAGTAGCCCGAGGACGTCCCGGAACGGGGCGTACCCCGAGGTGACCGAAGTGTCGAGTACCCGCGAGCGGCGGTAGAACGGGCTGAGGTCGAGCCCGACGCCGACTCCGCGGATCTCGACGGTACTTTCCTGACGCCGCAAGGTTTCCCGGAGATGTTCGTCCAGGTAGTGCGGATCGTTCGCCAGGCTCGTCGCGGTGTCCATGGGACTGCCGTCGGAGAGGACGAGCAGGATCCGGCGCGCTTCCGTTCTCGCGCGCATCCGGTCGCAGGCCCAGGCCACCGCCTCGCCGTCGACGCCTTCCCGGAACAGATCGGCCTTCAGCAGGGCCGCGAGATCCGGGCGTGCCCGGCGCCAGGGAGTTTCGGCGTCCTTGAACACGAGGTGGAGCCGTTCGTTGAGCCTGCCGGGATGCCGTGGCCGTCCCGCTCGCCTCCAGTCCCGTCCGGGCAGCCCCCCGTTCCAGGCGCCGGTCGTGAAGCCGAGTACTTCGCAGGTCGCACCGGCGAGTTCGAGCGAACGCGCGAAGAGATCGACCAGCGCGGCGACGGGTTCCGCGTGCGCGGTCATCGAACCCGAGCAGTCGAGCAGGAACGTCACGAGCGTGTCCGCCACCGGTTCGATCCGCTCGGTGCGGAAGATCCGTCGTTCGGTGGGGGAGCTGATCAGCTGCGCCAGGGTGCGGCCGTCGAGGTGGCCTTCCTCCTGCCCGCCGTCCCAGCCGTCGCGCGCGGGCTCGGCGAGCACCGCCTTGAGGTCGCGAGCCAGCCGTCCCGGGCTGACACCTTGCCTCCCGACGCGCCTGTCGAGCCGTTCGCGGAGTCCGGTCAGCTGCCCGGGGCGCACCAGGTCCGACGCACGTCGTTCGCGGTCGTACGCGGTGGTGTAGACCCGGTACGCCGCCCCGGATTCGCCCAAGGTCCGGCTGGTCCCGGCGGTCGCGGAAGGGATCTGCTCGCTGAGGCTCGTGTCGAAGTCGAGCACGAGGCTGAACCGCGGGTCGGTGGGATCGCCGTCGTCCTCGGCCTCCCGCTCGGTCCCGGCGAGCAGGACGCCCACCGTCCGGGCGATCCCCAGCGCGTGGCCGGCGAACGCCTCCTGGTCCATCCGGTGCCGCCGCAGCCCGGCGAGGTCGTGGCCGAGCGACGGCGCCAGCGCGAACCTGGTCGCCTCGATGAGGTCCTCGGTCTCCTCGACCACGGGTTCGCCGGTGATCCGCGACCGGCAGATCTGCGCGACCGTGTACAGCGCCAGGCCGCGGGCGGTCTCGGTCAGCCCGGACCGACGGAACTCCAGCGACCAGCGGACGTGCCGGAGGCGCAGGTTCCGCCGCATCCCCGGCAGTTCCGCGGGCGGGAGCGACTCGACACGGAACTGTTCCAGCAGCTCGAAAATTCCGCGCTCGGCCGGATCGGCGGGGCACAGGCGCCGGTGCAGGGCGGCGTCCGAGACGGTCAGGCGCAACGCCATGCCGTCCGCGATCCCGCGTGAGGACAACAGATCGTCGTCGGCGGCCTGCCGCAGATGCGGCGCGTGCAGGGGCAGCGGTTCGCGTCCCCGATGCAGCCGCCGCGCCCGGAAATGCAGGGCCGGATCGCCGCTGAGCGCCCGGACCGCGGCCGCGCACAACTCCTCGACCTGATGACGGCGCCGGGTTTCCGCCTGTCCGGCGGTCATGCCGAGAGCAAGTGGAGTTCGTCGTCGAAGCACCGCTGGAAGTACTCCGCCACGATGGCACGCTCGGCTTCGTCGCACTTGTTCACGAAGGACAGCTGGAACGCCGTCGCCGGATCGCGGAAGATCTCGATGTTCTCCGCCCAGGTGATAACCGTGCGAGGGGACATCAAAGTGGACAGGTCGCCTGCCTGGAAACCCTTGCGGGTCAAGGCGGCGACCGCGACCAGGGATGCCGCCAGCGCTTCGGGAACACTCGGCACCCGTGCTCGCACGATCGCGATCTCTTCGGCTGCGGGCAGGTAGTTCAGCGACGCCACGATGTTCCAGCGGTCGATCTGCGCGTGGTTCAGCCGCTGCGCGCCGTGATAGAGCCCATTGAGGTTGCCGAGACCGACCGTGTTGGCGGTGGCGAACAGCCGGAAGGACGGATGCGGGCACAGGACCCGGTTCTGATCGGTGAGGGTGAACTTGCCGTCGCGTTCGAGGACCCGCTGGAGCACGAACATCACGTCCGGGCGGCCGGCGTCGTATTCGTCGAGGACCAGCGCGACCGGCCGCTGCAGCGCCCACGGGAGGATGCCCTCCTGGAACTCGGTGACCTGCTTGCCCTCGCGCAGCACGACGGTGTCGCGGCCGACGAGGTCGAGGCGATTGAGGTGGCCGTCCAGGTTGACGCGCACGCACGGCCAGTTGAGCCGCGCGGCGACCTGCTCGATGTGGGTGGATTTGCCGGTGCCGTGCAGACCCTGCACCAGCACGCGGCGGTCGCGGGTGAACCCGGCAAGCAGGGCCAGCGTCACTTCCGGGTTGAAGCGGTACGCCTCGTCGATCTCGGGGACGTGCTCGTCGCGTTCACGGAACGCGCCGACGACCAGATCCGAATCGATGCCGAAGACGTCGCGCACCGGGAGCCGAAGCTCGGGGACCATGAGAACTCCTTACGACGGAACACTTTCCGGTTCGGACCCGCCCTCGGCGTCGACGCGGCTGATCGCCTCGGCCGCGCGCTGGAGCGCCGGGAGCGTTTGCAGCGCCTTGTCCGGGGTCAGCCGCATGACCGGCGCCTGCACGGCGACGCAAAGGTTGGCGCGACCCGGGACGAGGACCGCGACGCAGACCAAGCCGGGCAGGAACTCCTCGTCGTCGAGCGCGAATCCGTCACGGCGGATGCGGGTGAACTCGGCTTCGAGCGCGTCGAGGTCGGTGAGGGTCTTGTTCGTGTACTGCTTGAGTGGTGCGTGCGCGAGCAGTTTCCGCCGCTGCGCGGGCTTCATCTGCGCGAGGATCATCTTGCCGCTGGCCGAACAGTGGATCGGGACGCGTGAGCCGGGCCGGAGGTAGAACCGCAGCGGTTCCGGGGTCTCCACGCGGTCGAGGTACACGATTTCGTTGCCCGACAAGGTGGTCACGTTGCAGCTCTCGCCGAGTTCGTCGACGAGATGGCGCAGGACGGCGTGCCGGGCGCCGTGGTGGGTCGCGTTGAGGAGCAGGTTCTCCGCGAGCTGCCGCAGCCGGTGGCCGGTGCCGTAGTGGCGGCCGTCGGCCTGGCGGACGAGCAGGCCCGCGCCTTCGAGCTGCTGGAGCATGCGGTGCAGGGTCGGTTTCGGCAGGCCGGTCTCTTCGACGAGGCCCTGCAGGGAGACCAGCTGATCCTTGGCGGCGATCAGCTCGAGCAGGGAGAACAGCCGGATGGTCGGCGTGTCCCCGTTGATCGGCTCGGGTTCGCGAAGCAGCTCCATGTTCCGAAAAGTAGCACATGGCGTCTCGATTTTCAGAATCCGACGTTGACCCTGGGCGTCAGCCGTCCTATCGTCGAGCGCATCCTGATTTCAGGAACGCCACGTATCGTTTTTTGTAAATATCGCCTGTCGAAGGAGCGGAACATGACGGAACGGAAGACGGGTGACGGCCGCGCGGTCGTCAGCGGCCGGAAGAAGATGACCCCGTCCGAGGCCTTCGTCGAGACGCTCGTGGCCAACGGCGTCACCGACATCTTCGGCATCATGGGGTCGGCGTTCATGGACGCGATGGACATCTTCGCGCCGGCGGGCATCCGGCTGGTACCGGTCGTGCACGAACAGGGCGCCGGGCACATGGCCGACGGCTACGCCCGGGTGAGCGGCAGGCACGGCGTCGTCATCGGCCAGAACGGCCCCGGCATCAGCAACTGCGTGACCGCGATCGCCGCCGCCTACTGGGCGCACAGCCCGGTCGTCATCGTGACCCCGGAGGCGGGCACGATGGGCACCGGCCTCGGCGGTTTCCAAGAGGCCAACCAGCTGCCGATGTTCCAGGAGTTCACCAAGTACCAGGGGCACGTCAACAACCCGAAGCGGATGGCCGAGTACACCGGCCGCTGCTTCGACCGGGCCCACTCCGAACTCGGCCCGACGCAGCTCAACATCCCGCGTGACTTCTTCTACGGCGAGATCGAGGCCGAGATCCCGGAGCCCGCCAGGCTCGATCGCGGCCCCGGCGGGGAGCGGAGCCTCGACGAAGCCGCCGCCCTGCTGGCCACGGCGGAGTTCCCGGTGATCATCTCCGGCGGCGGCGTGGTGATGGCCGACGGCGTCGAGGAGTGCAAGGCGCTCGCCGAACGCCTCGGCGCGCCGGTGGTGAACAGCTACCTGCACAACGACTCGTTCCCGGCGAGCCACCCGCAGTGGTGCGGACCGCTGGGCTACCAGGGTTCCAAGGCCGCGATGAAGCTGATCTCCCAGGCGGACGTCGTGATCGCGCTCGGCTCGCGGCTCGGCCCGTTCGGCACGCTGCCGCAGCACGGGATGGACTACTGGCCCAAGGACGCGAAGATCATCCAGATCGACGCGGACCACAAGATGCTCGGACTGGTCAAGAAGATCACCGTCGGCATCTGCGGTGACGCCAAGGACGCGGCGGTCGCGCTGACCCGGCGGCTTCAGGACCGGACCCTGGCGTGTGACTCCACCAGGGACGCCCGCGCGGCGAAGATCAAGGCTGAGAAGGATGAGTGGGAGGCCGAACTCGACGCCTGGACCCACGAGAACGACCCGTTCAGCCTCGACATGATCGCGGAGCAGGAGACCGAGGAAGGCAACTGGCTGCACCCGCGGGAAGTGTTGCGGGAACTGGAGAAGGCCATGCCGCCGCGGGTGATGGTGTCGACCGACATCGGGAACATCAACTCGGTCGCGAACAGCTATCTGCGCTTCGAGGAACCACGCAGCTTCTTCGCTCCGATGAGCTTCGGCAACTGCGGGTACGCGCTGCCGACCATCATCGGCGCCAAGGCCGCGGCGCCCGACCGGCCCGCGATCTCCTACGCCGGTGACGGCGCGTGGGGGATGAGCATGGGCGAGATCATGACCGCGGTCCGCCACGACATCCCGGTCACCGCCGTGGTGTTCCACAACCGACAGTGGGGCGCGGAGAAGAAGAACCAGGTCGACTTCTACAATCGCCGGTTCGTCGCGGGCGAGCTGGAAAGCGAGAGCTTCGCCGGGATCGCGAAGGCGATGGGCGCGGAAGGCGTCGTCGTGGAGAAGCTCGACGAGGTCGGCCCCGCGCTGCGGCGCGCCGTCGAGGCGCAGATGAACGAGGGCAAGACCACCGTCGTCGAGATCATGTGCACCCGCGAGCTGGGCGACCCGTTCCGCCGCGACGCGCTGTCCAAGCCCGTGCGGTTCCTGGAGAAGTACAAGGACTACGTGTAGGTCGCTTGCGCGTGAAGGCCCCCTTC
>NZ_NMQT01000104.1 GCF_002234405.1 Amycolatopsis thailandensis
CGATCGCCTGGCCGCTCGGGCTCGCCGGGCTGGCCGGGGTCCCGGTCCTGCTGGGCGCCCTGTGGGCGAGCGGGCGCATCACCCGGCGCGCCGACCACGCGGCGGCCGAAGCGAACACCACGCTGACCGAGCGGATCGTCGAGTTCGCCCGCACCCAGCAGACGTTGCGCGCTTCCCGCCGCGTGGAACCCGCGCGCAGTCACGCCGGTGCCGCGCTCGCCGCGCACCACGGCGCGACCGTCCGGTTGCTGCGCCTGCAGATCCCGGGTCAGGTGCTGTTCGGCATCGCCGGTCAGCTCGCGCTGGTCCTGCTCGCCGGGACGGCCGTTCTCCTCGCCACGCGAGGAAGCCTGAACGTCCCCGAGGCGATCGCCCTGATCGTCGTGATCGCCCGGTACCTGGAACCGTTCGGCGCGCTCGGCGATCTCGCGCCCGGTATCGAGACCGCCACCACCACCCTCGGCCGCATCCGGACCGTGCTCACCGCGCCCGTGGCCCCGGCGGGTGAGGCGGGCTCATCGGGCGAGCAGGCGCCGCGGATCCGGTTCGAGGACGTCGGTTTCCGGTACGCGCCCGGCACCGAAACTGTGCTGGAGAACTTCTCCCTCACCCTGGAACCGGGGACGACGACCGCGATCGTCGGGCCGTCCGGCTCCGGCAAGAGCACCGTCCTCGCCTTGCTCGCCGGTCTGCACCAGCCCACGAGCGGGCGGGTGCTGGCCGACGGGACGGATCTCGCGGAACTGTCCGCGGCCGCCCGGCGGGAGCTCGTCACGGTCGTTTTCCAGCAGCCGTACCTGTTCGAAGGTTCGGTGCGCGACAACGTCCTCGCCGGGGATCCCTCGGCGAGTGAGGAAAGGATCGCCGAGGTCGTCAAGCTCGCCAGGGTCGGCGAGCTGCTGGAGCACACGGCCGTCGGAGAGGCGGGCGGCGCGCTGTCCGGCGGCGAGCGCCAGCGCGTGTCGATCGCCCGCGCGCTGCTCAAACCGGCGCCGGTGCTGCTGGTCGACGAGGCCACCAGTGCGCTGGACACTGAGAACGAGGACGCCGTCGTCCGGTCCCTCAGCGCCGATTCCCCGTCGCGGACGCGGGTGATCGTCACCCATCGGATCGCCGGCATCCGGCACGCGGACCGGGTCCTCTTCCTGGAGGACGGGCGGATCACCGAAGACGGCACCGTCGAAGAACTCCTCGCGCGGCAAGGACGTTTCGCCGAGTTCTGGCGGCGGCAGATCGACGCCACCGGCTGGAGGATCGGCGCACGATGACCCATACACAGGGGGAGCGGGAGTGGGTCGTCACCCGCGACGGCAGACGGCTTCACGCGATGGTGCTCCCCGGACCCAAAGGTTTCACCGGGCCGACGGTGGTGTTCGAAGCCGGGGCCGCCGCCACCCGGTCGTCCTGGGCGGCGGTCCCGCCGGAGGTCGGCAGGCACGTCCGCGCGATCGCCTACGACCGGTCCGGGCTCGGCCGCAGCGCCCCGGACCCCGGTGGCCGGACACTGCGCCGGATGGCCGACGACCTCAACGACGTCCTCGACCACTTCGGCCCGGGGCCCTACATCCTCGTCGCGCACAGCGCGGGCGGGCCGATCGCGCGCCAGGCCGCCGCCCGCCGCCCCGAGCGGATCGCCGGACTGGTCCTGGTCGACCCGACCGACGAGGCGGCGGACGTCCTCTTCGGCCGCGCCTTCCGCACCGGTGAACGCGTCATGCTCAAGGCCGGGGCCGTGCTCGCGCGGCTCGGCCTGCTCAAGGTCGTCTTCCGCGGCTTGCTGAGGGGCATTCCGGACGACGTCCGCCGCGACCTCGAACGCGAGGCGTTCACCGTCGGCACGATGCGGACCCACCGGGAGCAAGCCCGCACCTTCCTCGACGAACTGGCCGTCTGGCGGAACGATCCGCCGGTGCTCGGGGACATCCCGGTCACGGTGGTGTCCGGCGGGCTCGGCGGGGGCGGGCTGTCCGGCGGGATGCGGGCGCGGGCGAACGCGTCCCACGCGCACCGGGTGGCACTCTCGCCCGGCGGCAGGCACGTGATCGCGGAGCGGTCCGGCCACTACGTACCGAAGACCGAGCCCGAGGTGATCGCGCGCGAGATCGTCAGGATGACGTGAGCGCCCGCCGGAGTTCTTCGTAGGTCGGGGCCAGTGTCCGGAGCGTCTCCGCGGCACGCGCGTCGTCCTCGACGACGAGGTCGTACTGCAGCGAACCGACCAGCCGGGCCTGTCCGGTGGCGATTTCCGCCGCCGCCTCGTGGCCGACCCGGCGCAGGCACACCGCCGCGTCGGACAGCCGGCGGGCGCCGACGCGGATCGCGAAGTGGATGAGCATGCCGCGCAGGTCCGGGTCGCAGCCTGCCTCGATCCGGGTGGCCAGCGCGAGCGCCGCGGCGCCGTTGCCGAGGCTGCCGGGCGGGAGTCCCGCGCCGGTCTCACCGCCCAGCCGCCTGATCGCGCGGGGGAGCGACGCGCTGATCGCGGCTTCGTCGGTGACGACGGTGTGCCGGACGAAATTCGTGCGCAGCGTGTGCGGCTTTCCGTAGGCGACGGTTTCGGCACGCCAGGCGGCGGCGAAATCCGCCCTCGGGATCCGCGCGTACGGGTAGCCCTGCGGGTCGTGGGCCAGGACGGACTCGGCGTCGGCCGCGAGCGCGACCAGGAAATGGTCGGCCCCGATCGGCCCGGTCATTCCCGGTTGGTGCCGCAGATGCCCCATTTCGACCGGGCCGATCAGGACCGGGCCGTCGGCCAGGCATTCGGTGAGCCGGGCGAACGCGGCGTCCGGATCCGGTTCGCTCATGGTTTCCGCGGTCCAGCCGAGGACGTCGAGCGCCTCCTCGACGCCGAGATCGGGATCCCAGCCGAAGGCGTCGAAAAACGGCAGCGACCCGCCGACCAGCTGCATGCCGAAAGGGCTGCCGGTCACGGTTTCGAGTACACCGATCCCCGGTGCTCCGGAGCCCAGCATCATCGCGAGTGAATGGGCATAACAATAGGGACCGGAGCCGTGGTAAGGAATTTCGATCACGCGTTCGACGATGGCAGTTTTCGCGCTCAAACGCCACCCCCTTTCTTTCCGTCCGTTGTGGACGGTTCATCACCCGTCCGGGGGTTTCGGGGCCACTCAACGGGTTCTATCCAGGGGACACCGCCGGTACCGGTTGCCGTCGGCGATCTCGCCGACACAGGATGACCGTCTATCGGACTCGCTGTCCCCGCCGTCCCGACCTCGGCCGACGGGAGCGAGGGGTGAGGCGGAGGCGGCATGGCGGAACGTCGTGGGCGGAATCGGTGGCGCCGGGGCCTGGCGCTGCTCACGGTGATCGTCGTGGCGCTGCTGATGGGTGCCCCGCTGCCCGCGAGTGCCCAGACGCAGCCGCGCGGAGCAGGCACCGAGCGGCCGATCGGGCCGGAGCCGGTGTACTCCGGCCTGGCGCACGGCGGCATCACGATGGCCGCGAACTCCGTCGTGCAGTGCGGCATCGGCGTGGTCTGCAACGAGTCCGCGAGCAACGCGAGCCCGGTGTCGTGGATCAAGACCGACCCGGCCGCGCCCGGGAACACCGCCTCCGCGGCGAACCTGACCGTCCCGGCCGGTGCGAAGGTGCTCAACGCCCGGTTGTACTGGCAGTTCAACCCGGTCGCTTCCGCCGGGACCTCCGGCGACGGGAGCAGGGGCAACCAGGTCTCCATGAAGACCCCGGGCTCAGGCGCTTACCAGCGGATCACCGCCGACACCTACGACTGGTTCCCCGCGCTGGCGACCTCCGGCTTCCCGGTCCCGTACACCTACGGCGGCGCGGCCGATGTCACGAACCTCGTCACGAACGCCGGGACCGGGCAGTACACGGTCGCCGACATCCAGGCCTGCCAGGGCCAGTCGATCAGCGGGACGAACCTCGGCTGCTGGGGCGGCTGGTCGCTGGTCGTGGCCTACGAGCTGCCCAGCGAACCGCTGCGTTACCTCCAGGTGTGGGACGGTCTGCAACGGGTCGCGGGCGGCGGCGCGCCGACCTCGTCGACCATCGCGCTGAGCGGCATCAAGGCTCCGACGTCACGCCAGCCGAACGTCGAACTGGGCATCGTCGCGGGTGACGGCGACGCGCCCATCAGCGGTGACTACCTCCAGGTGGGGCCGAACGCGAGCAGCCTCCAGTACATCTCCCTGCCGGGACCCGCGGGCACGGTGACGAACAACGCGTTCAGCAGCCGGATCGACAAGGTCGCGGCCAACGGGTCGGGCTCGAACGTCACCACGCGAAACCCCAATCCGGTGAACAACGTCGGGTACGACGCCCGAAGCATCGACATCACCGGCAAGGTCCCCGCGGGCACCAGCGCGCTGCAGGTGAAGATCGGCACCACCGGCGATGCGCTGTACCCGCAGGTCGTCTGGCTCGTCACCGACGCGCTCGAACCGGACTTGCAGATCACCAAGGCCAACGATCCGGTCGGCAACACGAACGACAGCCCACCGGGTTACGTGACCAAGGGCGGCGACGTCACCTACACCTTCGACGTCACCAACAAGCACGCCGACGGCAGCACCACCGACCTCGACACCGCGACGAACGTGGTGCTCACCGACACGCTGCCGGACGGCGTCACCTTCGTGGCCGGGTCCAATCCGGACTGTTCGGCCGCCGGGCAGGTGGTCACGTGCAGACTGCGGAACCTGGCACCGGGCCAGTCGCAGAAGGTCGCCTTCAAGGTCAAGGTCGGCGCCTCGGTGCCGGACGGCACCAAACTCGACAACACCGGCAAGCTGGCCTTCCGCGGCGAGGACACCGGCCGTCCGCAGGACCGCACCTCGAACACGGTGCGGAACACCGTCGCCTCGCCCGGGTACCAGCTGACGAAGTCGGTCGACCTCGCCGAGGCGATCCCGGGGGACACCCTGACCTACCAGGTGACCCTGCGGAACACCGGCGTGATCCCGGTACCCGCGCTCACGGTGCGCGACACCTTGCCGCCAGGCACGACCCACGTGTCGTCCACGCCTTCGAAGGGCACGGCGTCCGGTACCGGGCCGATCGACTGGGCTGTCAACGGTCTCGCCGTCGGGGAGACGGCCACGCTGACCGTGCGCGTGAAGGTCGGCGAAGCCGCCATCGGCAAGGAGCTGGTGAACCGAGCGAACGTGCCGACCGGGCCGCCGCCGGTCGTCCCGCCCGACAACCGCTGCCCGGACGATCCCGCCGCGGCGTGCGCGAAGACCAAGGTGCCCCCACCGTCGTACACGGTGACGAAGACCGCGGACAAGCAATCCGCGAACCCGGGCGACACCGTGCGGTACACGGTCAAGGTCGCCAACACCGGGAAGGTGACCGCGGCGGATCTCAAGGTGGTCGACGATCTGACCGGGGTGCTCGACGACGCGGTCTACCAGAACGACGCCACCGCGTCGCCCGGTTCGGTGTCCTACGCGTCGCCGAAACTGACCTGGACCGGCACGCTCGCGGCGGGGGCGAGCGCGGAGTTCACCTACACCGTCAAGGTGAAGAACCCCAACAGCGGCGACAACCGGCTGAAGAACGTCGTGACGTCGGAAACTCCTGGCGGTAACTGTCCGCCGGGCTCGACGGATCCGAAGTGCGGTACCACGACACCGGTTTCCGGCCTGCTGATCGAAAAGACCGCCGACCGGCAGTCGGCGAATCCGGGTGACGTCGTGAAGTACACGGTGACCGTGCGGAACACCGGTCAGACCAAGGTTTCCGGTGCGACGTTCACCGACGACCTGACGCAGGTGCTCGACGACGCCGACTACCAGAACGACGGCGCGGCGACGATCGGCGCGGTGTCGTTCGCCTCGCCGAAACTGACGTGGACCGGTGACCTCGACGTCGGTGCGACGTCCACCGTGACGTACACGGTCAAGGTCAAGAAGCCGAACACGGGCGACAACCGGCTGAAGAACACGGTGTCCTCGGAGACCCCGGGTGGGAACTGCCCGCCGGGTTCGACGGATCCGAAGTGCGGTACCACGACGCCGGTGTCCGGCTTGGTTATCGAGAAGGCTGTCGACAAAGCGTCGGCGAACCCCGGTGACGTCGTGAAGTACACGGTGACCGTGCGGAACACCGGGCAGACCAAGATCTCCGGTGCGACCTTCACGGATGATCTGACGCGGGTACTGGACGACGCGGACTATCAGAACGATGGCGCGGCGACGATCGGCGCGGTGTCGTTCGCTTCACCGAAATTGACGTGGACCGGCGATCTCGAAATCGGCGCGACCTCCACGGTGACCTACACGGTGAAGGTGAAGAACCCGAACACTGGCGACAACAAGTTGTCCAATGTGGTCACGTCGGAGACTCCGGGTGGGAACTGTCCGCCGGGTTCGACGGACCCGAAGTGCGGGACCACCACACCGGTTTCGGGCCTGACGTTCGAGAAAACTGTCGACAAGCAGTCGGCGAACCCCGGCGACGTCGTCAAGTACACGGTCACGGTCACCAACTCCGGCCAGACGAAGTTGGCGGGTGCGACGTTCACCGATGATCTGACGCAGGTTCTCGATGACGCCGACTATCAGAACGATGGCGCGGCGACTATCGGTGCGGTGTCGTATGCGGCGCCGAAGCTGACGTGGACCGGTGATCTCGAAATCGGCGGGACGTCCACGGTGACGTACACGGTGAAGGTGAAGAGTCCGAACACCGGTGACAACAAGCTGATCAACGTGGTGACGTCGGAGACTCCGGGTGGGAACTGTCCGCCGGGTTCGACGGATCCGAAGTGCGGCACGACGACGCCGGTCTCGGGCTTCAAAATCGAGAAGTCGGTCGACAAATCCTCGGCGAATCCCGGTGACGTCGTCAAGTACACGGTGACCGTCGCCAACACCGGCCAGACGAAGTTGACCGGGGCGACCTTCACCGATGATCTGACGCAGGTTCTCGATGACGCCGACTACCAGAATGATGGTGCGGCGACGATCGGTTCGGTGTCGTTCGCGTCGCCGAAGCTGACGTGGACCGGCGACCTGGAGATCGGCGCCACCTCCACGGTGACCTATACGGTCAAGGTGAAGAGCCCCAACACTGGTGACAACAAGTTGTCCAATGTGGTCACCTCGGAGACTCCTGGTGGGAATTGTCCGCCGGGCTCGACGGACCCGAAGTGCGGCACGACGACGCCGGTCTCGGGTTTCAAGATCGAAAAAGCCGTCGACAAGCAGTCGGCGAATCCAGGCGATGTCGTCAAATACACCGTCACCGTGACCAACACCGGCCAGACGAAGATCGCCGGCGCGACGTTCACGGATGATCTGACGCAGGTTCTCGATGACGCCGATTACCAGGACGACGGTGCGGCAACGGTCGGTGCGGTGTCCTATGCGGCGCCGAAGCTGACGTGGACCGGTGACCTCGAAATCGGCGGGACGTCCACGGTGACGTACACGGTGAAGGTGAAGAGTCCGAACACCGGTGACAACAAGCTGATCAACGTGGTGACGTCGGAGACTCCGGGTGGGAACTGTCCGCCGGGTTCGACGGATCCGAAGTGCGGCACGACCACGCCGGTCTCAGGCTTCAAGATCGAGAAAACTGTCGACAAGGAGTCGGCGAACCCCGGTGACGTCGTGAAGTACACAGTGACCGTCACGAACACCGGTCAGACCAAGTTGGCCGGGGCGACGTTCACCGACGACTTGACCCGGGTCCTCGATGACGCGGATTACCAGGACGACGGTGCGGCGACGATCGGTTCGGTGTCGTTCGCGTCGCCGAAGCTGACGTGGACCGGTGATCTCGAAATCGGCGCGGTGTCCACGATCACTTACACGGTGAAGGTCAAGAATCCCAACCCCGGCGACAAGACACTGTCCAATGTGGTCACCTCCGAGACTCCTGGCGGGAACTGCCCGCCGGGCTCGACGGACCCGAAGTGCGGCACGACCACGCCGGTGTCCGGCCTGTTGATCGAGAAGGCCGTCGACAAGCAGTCGGCGAACCCGGGTGACGTGGTCAAGTACACGGTCACGGTCACCAACGTCGGTCAGACGAAACTGGTGAGTGCGACGTTCACCGATGATCTGACCCAGGTGCTGGACGACGCGGATTACCAGGGCGACGGTGCGGCGACGATCGGTGCGGTGTCGTATGCGGCGCCGAAGCTGACCTGGACCGGTGATCTCGAAATCGGCGCGGTGTCCACGGTGACCTATACGGTGAAGGTGAAGAGTCCGAACACCGGTGACAACAAGCTGTCCAATGTGGTGACGTCTGAGACTCCGGGTGGGAACTGTCCGCCGGGTTCGACGGATCCGAAGTGCGGCACGATGACGCCGGTGTCCGGGCTCAAGATCGAGAAGGCCGTCGACAAGCAGTCGGCGAATCCCGGTGACGTGGTCAAGTACACGGTCACGGTCACGAACACCGGCCAGACCAAGTTGGTGGGTGCCACGTTCACCGATGATCTGACGCAGGTTCTCGACGACGCGGACTATCAGAATGATGGAGCCGCGACGATCGGTGCGGTCGTGTTCGCTTCACCGAAGCTGACCTGGACCGGCGATCTCGAAGTCGGGTCGACTTCCACGGTCACGTACACGGTGAAGGTGAAGAGCCCGAACACCGGTGACAACAAGCTGTCCAATGTGGTCACGTCGGAGACTCCGGGCGGGAACTGTCCGCCGGGTTCGACGGATCCGAAGTGCGGCACGACGACGCCGGTGTCCGGGTTCAAGATCGAAAAGGCCGTCGACAAAGCGTCGGCGAACCCGGGTGACGTCGTGAAGTACACGGTCACGGTCACGAACACCGGCCAGACCAAGTTGACCGGGGCGACCTTCACGGACGACCTGGCGCAGGTCCTGGATGACGCGGACTATCAGGGCGACGGAGCGGCGACGATCGGTGCGGTGTCGTATGCGGCGCCGAAGCTGACCTGGACCGGTGATCTCGACGTGGGCGCGGTGTCCACGGTGACCTACACGGTCAAGGTCAAGAACCCCACCGCCGGTGACAACAAGCTCATCAACACGATCACCTCCGAAACGCCGGGCGGCAACTGTCCTCCGGGTTCGACGGATCCGAAGTGCGGCACCACGACACCGGTGTCCGGGTTGAAGATCGAGAAGGCCGTCGACAAGAAGTCGGCGAACCCGGGTGACGTCGTGAAGTACACGGTCGTCGTGACCAACACCGGGCAGACGAAGATCGCCGGTGCGACCTTCACCGACGATCTCACTCAGGTCCTGGATGACGCCGACTATCAGAACGATGGCGCGGCGACGATCGGTGCGGTGTCGTTCGCGGCGCCGAAGCTGACGTGGACCGGTGACCTCGGTGTCGGTGACAAGGCCACGGTGACCTACACCGTCAAGGTCAAGAACCCGAACACCGGCGACAACCGGCTGAAGAACGTGGTGACGTCCGGGACGCCGGGCGGCAACTGCCCGCCAGGATCCACGGATCCCGCTTGTGGCACCGAAACCCCGGTGTCGGGCCTGAAGATCGAGAAGGCCGTCGACAAGAAGTCGGCCAACCCTGATGACGTCGTGAAGTACACGGTCGTCGTGACCAACACCGGGCAGACGAAGATCGCCGGTGCGACCTTCACCGACGACCTGACTCAGGTCCTGGATGACGCCGACTACCAGAACGACGGCGCGGCGACCCTCGGCGCGGTGTCCTACGCGGAACCCGAGCTGACGTGGACCGGTGACCTCGACGTGGGCGCGACGGCCACGGTGACCTACACGGTCAAGGTGAAGAACCCGAACACCGGCGACGACAAGATGGTCAACGTGGTGACGTCGGAGACTCCCGGCGGCAACTGCCCGCCGGGTTCGACGGATCCGAAATGCGGCACCACCACGCCGGTCTCCGGTCTGCTCATCAAGAAGACCGCCGACAAGAAGTCGGTCGATCCCGGCGACACGGTGAAGTACACGATCACCGTCACCAACACCGGGCAGACCGAACAGGGCGGTGCGACCTTCGTCGACGACATGACCGAGGTCCTGGACGACGCCGATTACCAGAACGACGGCGCGGCGACCATCGGCGGCGTCTCGTACACGGCGCCGAAACTGACGTGGACCGGTGACCTCGGCATCGGGCAGACCTCGACCATCACCTACACGGTGAAGATCAAGAACCCGGACACCGGCGACAAGAAACTGTCCAATGTGGTCACCTCGGAAACACCGGGCAACAACTGCCCGCCCGGTTCGACCGACCCGAACTGCGTGGCCGACGTGCCGTCCCGCGAGCTGACGGTCAAGAAGACGTCGGACAAGCAGACCGCGAACCCGGGCGACGTCGTCACCTACACCGTGACCGTCACCAACACCGGCAAGGTCGACCTGGTCGGCGAGGACGCCGCCCGGGTCACGGACGACCTGTCCGAGGTGCTGGACGACGCCGACTACGCCGGTGACGCCGTGTCGGCGCCGGTCGCCGGGACGTTCGCCTTCACCGCGCCGAACCTGGTGTGGACCGGCGATCTCCCGGTCGGGGCGTCGACCACGCTGAAGTACTCGGTGAAGGTGAAGAACCCCGTCACGGGCGACCACGAACTGCGGAACACCGTCAGCACCAACACCCCGGGCACCTGCCCGCCGCAGTCCGGCGATCCGGCGTGCTCGACCGTCACCCCGGTGCCCGGCATCTCGCTGGAGAAGAAGGCGGACAAGGCCACTGCGAACCCGGGCGACGTCGTCAAGTACACGGTGACGGTCCGCAACACCGGCAAGACGAAGCTCGCCGGCGCGACGTTCACCGACGACCTGACCGAGGTCCTCGACGACGCCGTGTTCCAGAAGGACGGCGCGGCGACGACCGGTTCGGTGACCTACGAGGAACCGAAGCTGACCTGGACCGGTGATCTGGAAATCGGGCAGACGGCGACGGTCACCTACAGCGTCAAGGTGACCAAGACCGATGGCGACGGCAAGCTCACCAACGTGATCACCACCGACACCCCGGGAGGAAACTGCCCGCCGGGCAGCACGGATCCGAAGTGCGGAACGACGACACCGTTGTCCAGCCTGAAGATCAAGAAGACGGCCGACAGGACGGAGGCCAAGCCGGGCGAGGTCGTCACGTACACCGTCACGGTGGAGAACACCGGGCAGGCCGCGGTGGACGACGCGACGTTCACCGACGACCTGAGCCAGGTGCTGGACGACGCCACCTTCGACGGCACCGCGAAGGCCAGTACGGGAACGGTCACCTATTCCGCGCCGAAGCTCACCTGGAAGGGCGAACTGAAGCCGGGGGAGAAGGCCACCGTCACCTACGCCGTCACCGTGCGGAAGCCGGCGACCGGTGACCACCGCCTCCGCAACGTGGTCACGTCCGACACCCCGGGCGGCAACTGCCCGCCGGGCTCGGACAACCCCGACTGCGGGACCGACACCCGGGTGCCGCCGACACCGCAGCCGCCGGACAAGCCGAACCCGCAGCCGCCGCCCACCCCGCGCCCGCCGGGCCTGGCCGTCACCGGTTCGCCGGTGAAGACCATGTCGATCCTGGCGCTGGGCATGCTGGCCATCGGAGCGCTGCTGCTCCTCGCCGGGAGGAGGCGCCGGGAGTCCTGACCTGACGCGGTGGCCCCGGCCCGGCTCAGCGCCGGGGTACCGCGACCAGCGCTTCGACCTCGACGACGAGTTCCGGTCGCGCCAGCGCCGCCACGACGATCAGCGATTGGGCGGGCCAGCCGGCTTCCGGGTACCAGCGGGTGAAGGTCTCGCGCATCGCCGCGCGGAAGCCGTCGAGGTGCTCGGTGCCGGACAGCATGCTGAAGATCTTGACCAGGTGCTCCGGGCCGGCGCCCGCGGCTTCGAGCAGCCGTTCGAGGTTGGCGAGCACCGCGCGGGTCTGGGACCCGGCGTCGGGGCCCGCCAGGTCACCGTCGGGCAGTACGCCGATCTGACCGGACACGACGACGAGTTCGTGGTCGGCGGGAACACGGACCAGATGGCTGTACGGGCCGATCGGGGCCGCCACGGTCTCCGGACTCCAGCGCTGGATCATCGGTCCCCGTTTTCTCGACGCAAGGAATTCACCACCAAAGTATGAAGGCCGATGATTCCGCGCCCCGGCGGGAGTCTCCCCTTCGACGGACGATGACTGAAAGGGACTCCGGATGACTGGTGCAGGAACGAAGACCGACGTCTGGCCGCTGATCCACACCGAGCGGGAGGCGCTGGCGAACGATCTCGCGGGATTGACCGAAGAGCAGTGGGCGACGCCGTCGCTGTGCGCCGGGCTGACGGTGCGCGAGGTGCTCGCGCATCTCACCTCAGCCGCGACCCTGACACCGCTGAGGTGGATGGCGGGGGTCATCCGCTGCGGGTGGGACTTCGACGAACAGGTCGCCATGCGGCTGGCCGAGCAGCTGGGCGAGGACGGCGCCGAGACGCTGGAGCGATTCCGTGGCGTCGTCACCAGCACGACGAAACCGCCCCTGCCGAAGCTGGCGATGCTCGGTGAAACGATCGTGCACGGCGAGGACATCCGCCGTCCGCTCGGCATCCGCCGCGACCACCCGATCCCCGTGCTCACCGCGCTGGCCGAGTACTACCAGGGCTCGGACATGGTGGTGGAGGCGAAAGGGCGTATCGGCGGGCTGCGGCTGGAAGCGACCGACGGTCCCTTCACCGTCGGGTCCGGGCCGCTCGTCTCGGGCACGACCGTGGCACTGATCATGGCCATGACCGGACGGGCGGCCTACCTGGCCGAACTCGACGGCGACGGGGTTTCGATCCTGCGAGAGCGCGTCCCCTCGCGGGACTGAGACTCAGCCCCGTTCGAGGGGCAGGCCCGCGCCGGCCCAGTCTTCGATGCCCTCCCGGTACTTGCGGACGTCGGTGTAGCCGAGGGCGGTGAGGCGGTCGGCGACCTGCCCGCTGTTGGGACACGCGGGGTTCGAGCAGTAGGTGACGATGGCGGCGCCGCGATCGGGGAGCACGGTCGCGGCGTGCGCGTCGACGTCGGCGAGGACCAGGGGAACGGCGCCGGGCAGATGCCGCTCGGCGTGGTACTCGCCACCCAGCGCGTCGACCACCGTCACGGTCTTCGCGTCGATCGCGGCCTTCAGCTCGTCACGGGTGATGAGTGCGGTCATGTCGCTACCTCCAGTTGAATCGGACTATAGTCCGCATGTGCCTCACGACCATAACGGACCGCAGTCCGCTTTCGCAACGCCGCTGGAACTGCTGCGTACGCCGCCGCCCAAAGAGCGCGCCGACGCCGCCCGCAACCGGGCCGCCATCCTGGACGCGGCCGCGTCGCTGTTCGCCGAGCACGGCGTCGAAGCGGTGTCGATGGACCAGGTCGCGGCGGCCGCGGGCGTGGGGAAGGGGACGTTGTTCCGCCGCTTCGGTGACAAGGCGGGGCTGGCCGCGGCGCTGCTGGACGCCCGGGAACGCGTGCTCCAGGAAGGGATCCTGCACGGCCCGCCGCCGCTGGGCCCCGGCGCGCCGCCGGTCGAACGGCTCGTGGCTTTCGCCGACGAGTACCTCGACTACGTCCTCAAGCATCTGCCGCTGGTGCGCATGTCGGAGACCGCCGCGCCGGGCGCGCGCTACCGCATCGGGGCCTACCGGTTCTGGCACCGGCACGTGGCGATCCTGCTCGACGGTGTCGCCGATCCCGAGCACGCCGCGCACGCCCTGCTCGCGCCGCTGGCGGCCGAACACGTGACCGCTTTGCTGCCGGAACTGGGGGAGGACCGCGTCCGCGCGGGGATCACGCGCCTGTGGCGGGAGGCCGGAGCCAAGTAGGGTGTCGGCGAGAACCCGGGAGTGTGTCGATGGTGGAGAGCCGGAGGTACCGGTCTGCGAGGCAGGCCGTGCTCGTCCTGCTCGCCGCCGTGCTGACCGCGCTCGGCCTGTTCCTCGCGCTGCACTCGGGTGATTCCGCCTCGGCGGACGAGTCCCGCGGGGCGAACGCGACGGTCGACTCCTCGGTCTCCAAGGCCGTCGCGCCGGTGCGCGCCATGGGCAGGCTCGCCGCCGAACCCTCGCTGCTGGGTGTGCACGGTCACGGTGACCTGCCTCTCTTCGGGACCGTCCCGCACGGGCCCGCGTCCACGACCCTGCTGCGCCTCAGCGAGCTCCACGACGACGTCACTCCTCCCCGGCTCACGGCGAACCGCCTGGCGCTGGGTGATCGCGCTCCTCCTTCCCCGGTAGCCGTCTGAAGCTCCCGGGCACGTCTTCCGCGTGCCCGGACCGGGAATCCGCGCGCCCGCCTTTCGCTGCCGCGCGCGGGTGAACTCATCGAGGAGAAACCTTCTTGCCGCGCGAAACCGCGCGGCGGGGCATGACCGGGCGAGCCGTCGTCTCGCTGGTCATCCTCGCCGCGACCGTGTATCTGTTGCTGACCACCGCCCCGCGCCTGGGGCTCGATCTGCGTGGTGGCACGCAGATCGTGCTGGAGACCAAGGATTCGCCCACCGTCACCGCCGACGCGGAGACCACCGACCGGACACTCGAGGTGCTGCGCCGCCGGGTCGACGCGCTGGGCGTCGCGGAGCCCATGCTGGCCCGCTCCGGGGACAACCGGATCATCGTCGAACTGCCCGGCGTGCGGGATCCGCGCGAGGCCGTCGAGGTGATCGGCCGGACCGCGCAGCTGTCCTTCCATCCGGTGGTGGGTGTCGGGTCCGTCCCCGGCGAAAAGCCGGACACCCGCGTCCTGCCCGACGAGAGCGGGCAGCCGATCACGCTGGGACCAGCCGCGCTGACCGGCGAAGGCGTCGACGAGGCACGTTCGTCGATCGATTCGCAGGGTGGCGGCGGCTGGCTCGTTTCCGTCGACTTCAAAGGGGACTCCGGTCGTGCCTGGGAAAGACTGACCGGGCAGGCGGCCTGCTCGCCGCCCGGTGACCCGGCCCGCCGGGTCGCGATCGCACTCGACGACAAGGTGATCTCGTCACCCCAGGTGAGCCCGCAGGTCGCCTGCGGGGTCGGGATCGTCGGCGGGAGCACGCAGATCACCGGGCAGTTCTCCCCGGCCGAGGCGAAGGACCTGGCGTTGCTGATCAACGCCGGCGCGCTGCCGACGCCGGTCGAGATCATCGAACAGCGGACCGTCGGTCCCACGCTCGGTGCCGCCGCGATCGACGCCAGCGCCCGCGCCGCCGTGATCGGCCTGGCGCTGACCGCGCTGTTCCTGGTCGCGGTGTACCGCCTGGCCGGACTGGTCGCCGTGGGCACGCTGGTGGCCTATGCCGCCGTGTCCTACGCCGCCCTGCTCGCCGTCGGCGCGACACTCACCTTGCCGGGACTGGCCGGGTTCGTCCTGGCCATCGGCATGGCCGTCGACGCCACGGTGCTCGTCTTCGAACGGGCGAGAGAGGAACACTCGGTCAAACGCGGTGGTTCGCTGCCGCGCTCGGTCAGCCGCGGGTTCAGCGGCGCGTTGTCGGCGATCGTCGATTCGAACGTGACCACCCTGCTCGCGGCGGGGCTGCTGTTCTGGCTGGCGTCCGGCCCGGTGCGCGGATTCGGGGTGACGCTGTCGATCGGTGTCGTCGTCGCCCTGTTCATCTCGCTCGTGCTCACGCGCTTGCTGCTGCACCTCACCATGCGGGGCTTCGTCGCGCGCAAACCGCGGCTGTCCGGGCTCACCCACGAGGGCAAAGTCCGCCAATGGGTGAACCGGCGTGATCCGGAGTTCCTCGGCAAGCCGAAACGCTGGCTGATGGTCGCGGGCGCCGTCGTCATCGCCGCGATCGCGGGACTGTTCGTGGCGGGGCCGAATCTCGGCGTCGAGTTCACCGGCGGCAGGGTGATCGAGTACAGCACTTCATCGCCCGCCGACGTCGAGCAGGTCCGTGACGCGGTCTCCGACGCCGGCTTCCCCCGCGCCGTCGTGCAGATGTCCGGTGACAAGGACATCGCGGTCCGTACCGAGCCGATCGACGACGACGCCACCGAGCGGATCCGGACCGCGGTCGCCGGAGTCACCGGCGAAGCGACCGAGATCCGCGACGAGCAGATCGGCCCGAGCCTCGGCGCCGAACTGCGCACCAAGGCGGTGATCGCGCTGTGTCTCGCGGTGCTGGCGCAGCTGATCTACCTGGCGGTGCGGTTCGACTGGCGGCTCGGGCTGGCCACGGTGGCCGCGCTCGCCCAGGACGTGCTGATCATCCTCGGGATCTTCGCCTGGCTGGGCAAGTCCATGGACGGCGTCTTCCTCGCCGCGCTGCTGACGGTGATCGGCTACTCGGTCAACGACTCGGTGGTGGTCTTCGACCGGGTCCGCGAAGTGCGGGGGCAGCGGCGCAAGGAACCGTTCGCCCGCGTCGTCGGCACGGCCGTGCTGCAGACGCTGCCCCGGACGATCAACACCGGGATCGGCGTGCTGTTCGTGCTCGGGGCGCTGCTGTTCCTCGGGGACGGTTCGCTGGCCGACTTCGCCCTCGCGCTCCTGCTGGGGCTTGTCGCGGGCACAGTGTCCACTGTGGCCACCGCGGGGCCGGTCGCGATCCTGCTCGACAGGCGGTGGCCGGGGGCCGGGCGTCCCGCCCGCGGGGCGTCGCGGACACAGAAGCGCGACGACAACGGCGCGGTGGTGTGACCGGCGTTCCTTTGTGGACGGCCTCTATGCTCGTTCCCGGTGGCAGGGGAGTCCACCGGGAACGAGGGGCGGGGTAGATGATCCAGAGCGTGCTCGTCGGCGCTGTCGTCGTGCTGGCTTGGACGATGACGGCGGCACGGCTGGAACGGTGGCAGATCACCGCGCCGATGGCGATGGTCGCGGCGGGGCTGGCGATCGGGTTCAGCACCCGCAACGATCTCGGCAACGGGCTCAACACCGAGATCGCGCTCAACGCGGCGGAACTGATCCTCGCGCTGCTGCTGTTCGTCGACGCCACCGCGGTCAAGGGCGGCTATCTCGGTCATGACGCCAAGACCGCGGTGCGGCTGCTGCTGATCGCGCTGCCGCTGACGATCCTGATCGTCATGGGCGTCGGCCTGCTGGTGCTGCCGGGCCTCGGCTGGACGGTGATCCTGCTGATCGCCTGCATCATCGCGCCGACGGACTTCGCGCCGGCGACCTCGGTGGTGCACGACGTCCGGGTGCCCGAACGCGTGCGGCACCTGCTGAACGTCGAAAGCGGGTACAACGACGGCGTCGTCGCCCCGGTGTTCATCTTCGCGCTCACCCTCGCGGGGAGCAATCATCAGGCGAACACACCGGGCGAGGCGCTCCAGGCCGCGATCCCGGCGGCGTTGCTGGCCGTGCTGGCGGGCTCCGTCATCGGCGCGGTGGCCGCCGTGGCGATGAACGTGACGGCCAAACACGGCTGGTCGACACGGCACTCCGCGCGGGTCGCGGCCGTCGCTTTGCCGCTGCTGACCTACACCGCCGCCGTCGCGATCGGCGGCAACGGTTTCGTCGCCGCGTTCATCTGCGGCATCGCCTACAAGACCGCCCGGCACCCCGGCGAAGACGAACTCGGGCTCGCCGAGGACGTCAGTTCGCTGTGCGGGCTGCTGATGTGGTTCGTCTTCGGCAGCACCGCGGTGCTGGTGCTGTCCTTCGGCCTCACCTGGGGCGTGGTGATCGTCAGCGTCGTCGCGCTGACCGTCGCCCGGCTGATCCCGGTGCTGCTCACCTTGCTGCGCACGGACTTCCGGTGGCGGGACCGGATGACCATCGGCCTGCTGGCGCCGCGCGGCGCGGCGTCGATCGTGTTCGGTCTGCTGGCCTACAACTCGCTCGACGGCGACGCGGCGGACGTCGCGTTGAGCGTCATGGCGGTGACCGTGCTGGCGAGCGTCGCCGCGCACGGTGTCGGGGCGTCGGCGTTCCTGAACCGCAAATCCAAGACCTCCTGAGGCGGTGGGTGAGCCTGTCCCGAGCGAGGCCGGCGGTGCCGCTGGGGTGAGGGTGTGACGGGGGAGGTTCCGACGTTGAACGTCCGGTTTCTTCCCTGCGCTTGCCGAATCGCTTGGATCGCGCAACCACCTGGCCTGCCGGAGGGTGCTGGCGCAACTACTGCCGGATCCAGCGGGGCGCCAAAATCCGACACCTGAACCCCGACAGTCGCGTGTGCTCGCGGGTGTCGTGAGCGGGAAAGAGAATTCTGTCGAGGGCCAAGGTGGCGACTTCTTAACCTCGGCGGGGTTCCCAATGTCGCATCTGTGTCGCTCAGCGACACAAATGCGACATTGGGAACAAGGACCGGGAACAGGCGACCGGCCAGACCGCGTACCTTGGCTCGGCGGGGTCTGGCAGGTCGGCGGTGTTGTGAAAGCCACGTTCGCAACGTTCAAGGTTGCGAACGTGGCTTTCGCAACACGCCACCTTCGCTGTTCTCTCAATACCCCGGACTCCCGATTGCTGCTACGTGTCCTATGTGGACACATGAGCGTCACCGCGGACTGGTCCTCCTGACCGCTCACGAGCGATCAGGAGCCCATCGCCTTCCTGATCGCCGCTTCGAGTTCTTTCACATGCTTCGAATTCATGCCGCCGTAGGTGAAGGTGTTCATGTCCACCTTGTCGGCGTACAAGGGCGCGTCCTCGACGATCGTCTTGGAGGCGCCGGGTACTTCGAAGACGAGCCTTCCCGGCTTGAACGCCGTCGGCGGGATGTTCTTGATACCGCTGATCTTCTCGACACCGAACGTGTGCTTCCGGTTGCCGAGCCCCTTCACGGCCGCCTTGATCGTGATCGTCCGGCCGCTGAAGCTGATGGACCGGCGTCTGGCGTGAATGTGCACGAACCCTCCCCTGGGTGCGGAAGAAGGCACCCTATGGGCCGGGGAATCGACCGGACGAGCGCCGTTCCCGAACCGTTACCGGCCGCGGACGCCTCGATCATGGAAGCGGACCTGATCGCCGGTTCGTAACGGCGAGCGGCGAACCACCGACATCCGGTGGTCACCCGACGCGGCGGCCCCGACCGGAGGTAGGAGATTGCCGGAGATCATCAAGGTCCGGGTCCCCGAACCGGCCGGACTGGACGTGGTCTTCCTGCACGGGCTGGACGGCGACGCGCGGAAGACGTGGGCGGGCGGCTCACCGTCGTCGTTCTGGCCGGAGTGGCTGGCGGAGGACTTCGACAGGCTGGCCGTGTGGTCGGTGGGCTACGAGGCCTGGTCGACCGGGTGGCGGGGCCGGGCGATGCCCATGCAGGACCGGGCGATCAACTTGATGGCGCGCCTGCAGAACCACGGTATCGGCGAGCGGCCGCTGTGCTTCGTCACGCACAGTATGGGCGGTTTGCTGGCCAAGGAGATCCTGCTGCACGCGGCCGAGGGCCGGGCCGGGTTCGCGGAGTTCGCGAAGGCCACGCGCGGGGTGGTCTTCCTGGGGACTCCGCATACCGGTTCCGGGCTGGCGGCGGTCGTCAAAGCGCTCGGACTGGTCTACCGGTCCACCGCGGCGGTGAAGGACCTCGAACGCAATTCCGCTCATCTGCGGCATCTCAACGACCGGTACCGCGATTGGGCCGACAAATCCGGGATCCGGAACCTGGTGTTCTTCGAGGCGTACCCGACCAGAGGCGTCCGAGTGGTCGACGAGGGTTCGGCCAACCCCGGACTGCCCCGGATCCGGCCGATCTCCGTCGACGCCGATCACGTCGGCATCTGCAAACCGGCCGATCGCGATTCCCTTGTCTACGGCCAGGTTTCGAGGTTCATCGCCGACATCCTGTCGGAGACCGAAATCTCGCCATCCCGTCCCGCGGCCTGGAAACTTCCTTTGCGCGGCAAGGTATTCGTCGGACGCACCGCCGAATTGGACCGCTTGGAGAGGGCGGCGAAGGCCGCCGGCCGGGTCGCGGTGGTGGCGGTGCACGGCCTGGGCGGTATCGGCAAGAGCAGCCTGGCCGCCAGATTCGCCGAACTGCGCTCGGCGGATTACTCGGCCGTGTGGTGGGTGACGGCGGACTCGGCTCCGGCGATCGACGAAGGGCTGGCGGAGCTGGCCGTGGCGCTGTCCCCGCAGGCCGTGGAGCTGCCGTGGGAACAACGGATCGAACAGGCCGTGAACTGGCTGGCCGGTCATTCCGGCTGGCTGCTCGTCCTGGACAACCTGACCGATCTCGCGCACGCGAGTGGGCTGCTGGAGCGAGTGCGGACCGGCACCATCATCGTCACCAGCAGACGCGGCACCGGCTGGCGGGACGTCAGCACCGTGTCACTGGACGTGCTGGAACCGGACGAGGCCGTCGAGCTGCTCGAACGGACGGTCCGGGCCGAGTGGCCGGACGTGGTCCCGGCCGGCGCCGGCGAGCTCTGCGCGGAACTCGGGTGGCTGCCCCTGGCGGTCGAACAGGCCGCGGCCTATCTCGCGCAGAACCGCATGACCCCGGCCCGCTACCTCGGCCTGCTCGCGAGGTCTCCGGCGAGGATGTTCGCGTGGACCGCGGAGGCCGAAGACGCGGAGCGTGCCGTGGCCCGGGTCTGGCACGTCACCCTGGACAGGCTCGCGGACACCCCGCTCGCCGCGAAAGTGTTGCGACGTCTCGCCTGGCACGCTCCCGAACGCATCCCGCGGGCACTGCTGGCGGACGCCGCCGACGAACCGGAGTTGTCCGAGGCGCTGGGGCGGCTGGCCGCCTACAGCATGATCACCCTCGACGCCGAAACGATCGAGGTCCACCGTCTCGTGCAGGCCGTGACCCGGACGCCCGACCCGGCCGATCCCTACCGCCGTCCCGAAGACATCGACCACGCTCGGGAGGCGACCGCCGCCGCGCTCGCCAAGGCGCTCGACGCGGCCGACCCCCGCTTGCCCGACTACTGGCCCGTGTTCCAAGCCGTGCTGCCCCACGGGCGGGCGCTGCTCGAACACACCGACATCGACACCGGTCCGCTCTGTCACCTCGCGAACAGCCTCGGCCTCTACGTCCTCGGACAGGGCGATCCCGCGGCCGCGATCGCGCTCGCGGGCCGCGCGAGCAACGGTTGTGAACGCCTCTACGGCATCGATGATCCCGTCACCCTGCAAGCCCGGAGCAACGAGGCGTCCGCGTACCAGGCGGCCGGTGACCTGACGCGGGCGATCGCGTTGTTCGAGGCCACGCTGGAGGACTGCGAGCGGGCGCTGGGGTCCGCCCATCCGGACACCTTGAGTTACCGGAACAACCTGGCGGCCGCCTGTCACGCCGCCGGCGACCTGACTCAAGCGATCTCGCTGCTGGAAGAGACGCTGACGGGGCGTGAACGGCTGCTGGGAAAGGAACACCCGGACACGCTGCTCTCCCGGAACAACCTGGCCATGGCCTACGAGGCGGCGGGAGAGGTGGAACGGGCGATCGGGCTTCACGAAGTCACGCTCGCCGATCGTGCACGGGTGCTGGGAGCCGATCACCCGGAGACCTTGCTGTACCGGAACAACCTGGCCTACCTCCATTGGTCGAAAGGAGACGTGAAACGTGCGGTCACGCTGTTCGAAACGACACTGGAAGATCGCGAGCGCGTGCTGGGAGCGGACCATCCGAACACGCTGATCTCGCGGGCCAATCTCGCGGGAGCGTGCGAGGCGGCCGGTGACCTCACCCGCGCTGTCGAACTGCAAGAACGGACGCTGGCGGATCGTGAACGCGTCCTGGGACCCGATCACCCCGACACCTTGAAATCGGGCAACAACCTCGCCGGGGCGTACGAATCCGCCGGTGATCCGGCCCGGGCGATCGAGTTGTACGAAAGCACGCTGGCCGCGCGGGAGCGGGTGTTCGGGCACGATCACCAGGACACCCTGAACACCCGGAACGACCTGGCCTACGCCCGCGGCGTCGCGGGCGATCTGCCGCTCGCGATCCGGATGTACGAAGAGGCGCGGGCGGACGCCGAGCGGGCGCTGGGGCCGGACCATCGCGTGACCAGACGGATCCGGGAGAACCTGGAGACCGCGATCCGCCTGCGTGACCGTTCTTGATCAGTCACCCGCGGGGGACAGTGGCCAAGGAGTCCCACGACCGTTCCTTCGGTTCCACTGTGAACATCGGCGCCGTTCGTCCAACGTGGCCGGTATTCGCTGCCGCGTCCGGCCTTGCCCGTGGCTTTGCGATATCCGGCGATCCGCGATTTCCACGATCGCTTCGTCGGTCGGATCCAGGACCAGTACCCGGATTCGTCCGCCCGCTTCGAGGATCGACCGGATGTCACGCGGGGCCGCCCCGGTTCGAGTCCCAAATCCCGGTCGCACCGAGGTCGGTGATCACGCTCGCCGGATCCATGCTCGTCCGCCACCGAACCCTCTCGTCGTCCGTTGCGTGGTGACAGTAGCGGCAGGACGTCCTGACATGTCCGGGATTGCTGACATCGATGGCATACCGCGAACCAAGCGATACGAAGCCATTTGGCTCAACCGTTTGTCTGGTCCAGTCCAGTTATGTCTACTAACGTAGAGGGATGGAGCTGGAACTGCGCCACTTGCGCATCATGTGCGCGATCGCCGAACTCGGGAGTATCACCAAAGCGGCGAATACGCTCGGAATGGCCCAGCCTGCACTGACAGCACAACTCAAGCGCATCGAACGGACACTCGGCGGGAAGCTCTTCCTGCGCGATCACACGGGCACCCGGCCGACCGCGCTCGGCCTCCTGGTACTCGACAGGGCCAAGATGGTCCTTCCCGCGGTGTCGTCGCTGCACGACGAGGCCGCGCGTCTCGCCCAGCACGCCGGCACCGGCGAGCCGATGACCTTGCGGCTCGGTTCCGCGACGGGGCCGATGCTCGGGGCGCTCCTGCAACGCCTCGGCACCACCCATCCCGACATCCATGTCGCCACGCACACGTCGTGGTCGGCCAACAAACTCGCGGACATGACCGCGGAGGGTGGGCTGGACTTCGCCTTCGTCGGCGTCTGCGGTGACGCCGGTCCACCGCCGGAGCCCGGGCTTCGCTGGCGGACGCTCGCGCATCATCCGGTGTTCGTGCTGATGTCGGCGCGGGACGAGCGCGCGCAGCAGAACGAGATCGAACTCGGTGAGCTGGCGGAAGAACGGTGGTGCGCGACGCCGGGTGACGGATGCTTCGGCGACTGTTTCGCGTCCGCGTGCGCGCGATCGGGGTTCACGCCGCGTTCGCTGTACGAGACCGATGTGCTGACCTGTATCGAGATGGTCGAGTCGGGGCACGCGGTGGTGCTGTGCCAGCCGCTGTTCCACGAGATCCCGGGTATCGTCGCGGTCCCGATCGCCGGGAATCCGTTGAGCTGGCGGAATCTCGTGGGCTGGTCGGAACGAGGGGAGATGGGGCCCTTCGCCGCCGAGATGATCGCCCTGTCGCGCGCGGTGTACGGCGAGCTGATCGACCGGCGGCCGACCTACTCGAAGTATCTCGAGTTGAACCCGGGTTATGGCGTGGACTACACGGACGCCGGAGTGCGCTGACCTGCGCCGAAGTCGTTGAAAGGTCCAGTCCACTGGGTGGATATGACCTAAATGGTATGTACCTTTTGCAGCAGGCGCCTCGTACGGTCTGGACGAGATCTTCTTCCGGAACGTCGGTGAGGAAAGCCTGAAATGAACCGAAAGATCGTAGCGGCCGCCGCGGCGGCCCTAACCGGAGCCGGTCTGGTCACGGCCGTCGCGCTGACGCCGAGCGCCAGTGCCGGCCAGACCGTCACGGCGTCCGACCAGGTGCAGTCGGAGATCGTCGCGGCCATGGCGCGCGATCTGAAGATCAGCCCGGATCAGGCCCGGACCCGCCTCGCCGACGAGCAGAAGGCCGCCTACGCCGACAGCGCTCTCAAGACCCGGCTCGGCCCGTCCTATGGCGGGTCGTGGCTGGACGCGGCAGGCACGAAGCTGACCGTCGCCGTCACCGATGCGGCTCTGGAAGGCGCCGTCCGGGCGGCGGGCGCGACCCCGAAGACCGTCGCGCGGAGCGCCGCCCAGCTCGACGCGGCGAAGCAGTCGTTGGACGCCAAGGGAACCAGCGCGCCGAAGAACGTGCCTGGCTGGTACGTCGACGTCGCCACCAACTCGATCGTCGTCCTGGCGCACACCGGCGGTGAGGCCGCCGCGAAGTCGTGGGCGACCGCGTCCGGTGTACGGGCCGAGGCGGTGCGGGTCGAGACCAGTACCGAAAGCCCGGTTCCGCTGATCGACGTCATCGGCGGCAACGCCTACACCTTCGGTTCGGGCCGGTGCTCGATCGGTTTCTCGGTCGAGGGCGGCTTCGTGACCGCCGGGCACTGCGGCACCACCGGCACGCGTACCTCGAACCCGAGCGGGACCGTCGCGGGCTCCACCTTCCCCGGCAACGACTACGCGTGGGTCCGCGTCGACGCGGGCAACACCCCGCGCGCGCTGGTCAACCGCTACCCCGGCACCGTGCCGGTGGCCGGTTCGCAGGAGGCCGCGATCGGCGCCTCGGTCTGCCGTTCCGGTTCCACGACGGGCTGGCACTGCGGCACCATCCAGCAGAAGAACGCCTCGGTGAACTACCCGCAGGGCACCGTTTCCGGCCTGACCCGGACCAACGCCTGCGCCGAACCGGGCGACTCGGGCGGCTCGTGGCTCGCGGGTGACCAGGCACAGGGCGTCACCTCCGGTGGTTCCGGCAACTGCACCTCGGGCGGCACGTTCTACTTCCAGCCGGTCTCGGTGATCCTGAGCGTCTACGGCCTGAAGCTGGTGACCTCGGGTTCGAACCCGCCGAGCAGCACCACCACGACGCCGACCAACACGACGTCGAATCCGCCCACCGGCACCTGGGCGGCCGGCACCACCTACGCCGCCGGTGCGACGGTCACCTACAACGGAGTTTCCTACCGGGCCCTCCAGGGCCACACCGCACAGGCTGGATGGGAGCCGCCCAACGTCCCAGCGCTTTGGGCCCGCGCCTGACCGCCTAGCCGTCCGGGCCACACGCAGGGGTGCGCCCGGACCGACCGCCCCCGACGTCGTCCGTGCGTCGGGGGCGGTCCCCATTTCCGGTGGGGCAAGGCAAAGGTGGCGTGATGGAGTCTCCTGCCGAGCAGGGCTTTCGCGGCCCGGGCCCGGTGCGAACTGGCCCGCGGGAGCAGATCGCGGCGGCGGCCGTCCACATGAGACACCCCTTCCGGCCGGAACGCCCGTTTTGGGCACTTCGCGTGGCTTTGCGAAGGGGTCGTGAGTGGTAAAGAGGGTTAGAACCCTCTTTACCACTCACGACCCCACGTAGAACCTGCTGGGCAGGATCGACCATGCCATATTTGCCCTTCGGCCCAATAGCACTCAAGTCCCCGTACCGAACGCCTCACTCGCCCCACCAGCCACTCCTGGCCTTGGAGATCGCGATCTCACGTGATCAGAGGCGGAACTCGCGTGATCGGACGACGTTCACCGTGTTCGCCGTCTGATCACGCGAGATCCGTTCCCGATCACGCGAGTCACGTCTTCGCGCACGTTGGGTTCAGATACGACGCCACTCTCAGTCGGCGCACCGGCGAGCGCGCATGGCGCACTTGGCGCCTCAGTGCAGGACTTTCAGTCCTACCACGCACGCCACGATCCCCACGATCAGCAGGATTCTGGCCAGCGAAACGGTTTCCGCGCCCGACCACATGCCGTAGGCGACGGTGAGGGACGCCCCGATCCCGACCCAGACGGCGTAGGCGGTGCCGACGGGGAGATCCTTCATCGCGTAAGCGAGACCCACCATGCTGGCCACCAGGGTCACCCCGAAGATCACCGACGGCGTGGGCCGGGACAATCCTTCGGATTTGCCGAGGGCGGTGGCCCACACGGCTTCCAGAACACCCGAAACGATCAGGACAAGCCACGACATGACGCGCTCCCAGAGCGCCGTCTTGTCGCTGGCCGGGTACGGCACCCACTCGTCCGGGGACCTCGATCACGAGGTTCCACGACCAGGATCGCACATCGCTCGCGCGGGGCGCCCGCGGGTTTGACGAGGATCACCACCCGGCAGGCCACTGTGGACGGTCAGCGGGTCAGCACCTTGGGGGCGGACCAGGCGAGCAAACCCAGTTCCAGTAAGGAGAACCCGATCAGCGCCCACGCGCTCGGCAGCCAGATCAGCGAGATGCCGACGATCAGGATGGGCAGGACCAGTCCGGCGTAGGCGGCCAGGAACAGGGCCGCGAGCACCTCGCCGCGCACCGGCGGCTCGGCTAGGGCGGCGACGGTGGCCACCGAGGCGCGGAAGCCCAGCCCGACGCCGGCGCCCGCGACGACCCCGCCCGCGAGGAACAGCCACAGCTGGGACGCGGTCACCGCGACCGGCAACGCCACCAGCCCGGTCACCATCAGCGCGAGACCGAGCCGCAGCTGGGTCCGCCTGGCCAGACCGGCGAAGACCACCTGCGCCGCGGCCGCCGCGAGAAACACGGAGAACGACGCGAAACCGGCCAGCAGCCGCGAATTCTGGTGCATTCCCTGTGCCAGCAACGTCGGCGTCAGCGCCATGAACAGTCCGGTGATCGCGAAAGCCGCGAAGGCGCCGATCGCCGCGCCGAAGAACGCGGGCCGCGCGCTCGACGGCAGGGAGACGCGCTGTGGCCGGTAGGCGGGGCGTTCCTCGGCGCGCTCTACCGTTTCCGGCACGAGCGCGACCGCGATGGCCGAGGCGAGCAGCAAGACCAGGAAGAACACGAACGGCGTCGTGAGTGGCTCGGCCGAGTAGCTCGCGAAGATCCCGCCGAACAACGGGCCGAGCGCCAGCCCGCCCATGTTGACCACGGTCGCGATCAGTCCCGCGCGGCCGTGGTCCTCACGCGGCCGGGCGACGGCGCGCAGTTCGGACAGATGCGCGGTGGCGGTCGCGGTCAGGGCGCCGATCCCCGCACCGCCGACGAGCCTGGCCAGGATCAGCCCGGGAACGTCCGGCCACGCCAGGAAAAGCGTCGCGGAAAGCGCCTGGGTCAGGGTCGCGGCGAGGATCACCCGCCGTCGTCCCAGCCAATCGCTGACGTGACCGGCGAGATACAGGCTGCCCATCACGCCGACCGCGTACGCCGCGAACACGATGGTCACGACGTAGGTCGGGAACCCGTCACGTTGCTGGTAGAGCACGTAGAGCGGGGTGGGAACGGTGGAGAAGGCCAGCGAGGCGGCATAGGCGGCCGCGATGACCCAGAAGCCGCGACCGTGGCTGATCCGCCGGAACGCGGGACGGGGGAGAGTGGCGCTGTTCAGCATGACTCCACTGTGAGTCCTCGGATCATCCAAGTCCAACGAACAATACTGGTCAGAGTTATCCGAAACTGCGATAATTCCGCGTTGTGGAGACCCGTCAGCTGGAATGTTTCGTCGCCGTCGCGGAGGAACTCAGTTTCACCCGCGCCGCTCGACGGCTGTTCGCGGTGCAGTCCACCGTCTCGGCGACGATCCAGGCACTCGAAGCCGAGCTGGGCGTCAAACTGTTCGACCGGTCGACGAGGCGCGTCGCGCTGTCCCCGGCGGGCACGGTGTTCCTTCCCGAGGCCAAGGCCGCGCTGGAGGCCGTCGACAGGGCCCGCGAGGTGGTCGCCGACGCCTCCGCCGGCCTGCGCGGGAGCCTCCGCGTCGGCACCTTGACCAGCGTCGGCGACCTCGACCTGCCCGATCTGCTCGGCGCCTTCCACCGGCGGTACCCGCTGGTCGAGCTGCACGTCACGGTGTCGATCACCGGGTCGACAGGGCTCGCCGAAGACCTGCGCCAGGGCAGGCTCGACGTCGCTCTGCTCGGCCTGCCGGAATCCGATCTCGCCGGGCTGGACACCAAGCTGATCGGATCGGCGCCGTTCGTCGTCGTGCTGCCCGACGGGCACCGGCTGGGCGACCGGCGATCACTGACCCTGGCTGACCTCTCGGGCGAGTCGTTCGTGGACAACCCGCGCGGCTTCGGCAACCGGGTCGCCCTGGACCGCGCTTTCGAGGCGATCGGGACCCCGCGGCGGGTCGTCGTCGAGGTCGCCGACCTGCGCGCGGTGCCCGCCTACGTGACAGCGGGACTCGGGATCGCCGTCGTGCCCGATCTCCGGTTGCTCGCCGGCGTCCGGACGATCCCGCTCGACGAACCCGGCCTCACCTGGCCGTTGACCATCGCCACCAGGGGAGAACGGCCGCCCCGCCGGACCGCCCGCCTCCTGCTCGACCTGATCGACGGCGAGGAGTTCTCCATCGCGATCCCGGTCCGGCCCTGAGTTCAGTCCGCCAGCAGCGTGCGGGTCGTCCTGGCCACCAGGTCGACGGTGCGTGGCGGCGGTGCTTCGCCGCGATCGAGGTGTCTCCTCACCGCCGCGTAGGGGAGGTCCACGAGGGCGAGCATTAGCTCGTCGGTGCTCCGGCCGGTCAGCGGTCGCAGCTGTCGGACGACCTTGGTGATCGCCGTGTCGAGACGGTGGCCGGCCTCATCGTTGCGGGCCCGGTCTTCCGCGCTCCAGTCGTCGACGCCGAGCGCGCGTTCGCCGCCGTAGAGCAGTTTTCCCTCGGCGGGATGCGCACGGCACCAGCGGACGACCTGGGCGGCGGCTTCGACGGCGGCCTCCGTGACCGGTTCCCGTTCGAGGGCTTCGAGATAGCCCTGCTGGAAGCTCGTCAGGGTGCGGAGCCAGACGGCGGCGAGCAGGGCCGGACGTCCGGGGAAACGATGGTAGATCGACCCGCTCGGCGCGCCGACTTCGCGGGCGACAGCCGACATGGTCACCCCGGCGACCCCTTCGGCGGCGAAGATCCGCACGGCGGCGTCGAGGAAGTCGTCGGCGGTGTGCCGCGGTGGCCGTCCCATTTTCAGAGACTATCCTCTACTATCGTTTTAGGGGAAGTTCTCTAGAACTGGGAGGCACGATGCGAGTGTGGAACAGACATTCCCGGATCGTCGGCGTGACACGAGAACAGGTCGGCGCGCTGATCGACACACTGTCCGAGGACGGCGACCGGCTCTGGCCGGTGGACGCGTGGCCGCCGATGCGGTTCGACCGGCCGCTCGGCGTGGGAGCCGACGGCGGGCACGGTCCGGTGCGGTACCGCGTCGAGTCCTACGAACCCGGCAGGTCGGTGAGGTTCCGGTTCACCGCGCCCCGCGGCTTCGACGGGTTCCACGAGTTCACGATGCGAGCGACCGAAACCGGGGACACCGAGCTCGTGCACCTCATGGTGCTGCGGCTGCGGCATCCCGCCTGGCTCACTTACCCGCTGGTGTGGCGGCCGCTGCACGACGCCTTGCTGGAGGACTGCCTGGACCGTGCCGAGCGTGAGCTCACCGGCACGGTCCGGACACCCGCGCGGTGGGGCTTCTACGTCCGGCTCTTGCGGAACCTGATCTCCGGCAACAGGTTCCGGCGCTTCAGGAAGAACAAGGTGCCGCCGATGAGCACGACCGCGATCAGGTAGCCCAGCGCGAGCGACACGGCGCCGCCGTTCGCGGGCGGCAGCAGGACACCGAACAGCGCGCTGATCCCGGCGAGGATCCACCGGCCGCGGTCGGTCGTCAGGCTGACCGCGAGCAGCGCGACCGTCCACAGGAGATACCACGGCTGCACGACCGGGCCGAGTACCAGCATCGCGGCGAAGGTCAGCCCCGCGCCGTAAAGCGGGTGCGTCTTCTCGCGGTAGGTGAGCCACAACAGCCTGGCGCCGACGGCGAGGCCGAGGATCGCGCCGATGAGCGAGAACACCTTGATCGCGCCGTCGGTCAGGTCGGCTCCGAAGAGCTTGCCCACCCCGCCGACGAGGAAGCCGAGTTCGTTGGTCGGCGCCATCCAGCTGTGCACCTGGCCGGAAACCCCGGAGAGCACGCGGACCCAGCCGAACCCGATCCCGCTGCCGAGCGAGATCGCCACGGTGACCGCCGCGAAGCCGGCCGGCAGCCCGAGCGCCACCGCCACCCGGCCGGCGGGCGTCGCGCGGCGGAACAGGTCGACGCCGACGAACAGCAGGCCCGCGACGGCCACGATCTTGATGTTCGCGCCCGTGCTGACCGCGATCACACCCGCCGCGATCAGCGCGGGCCGGGCCGCGCCGGTCTTCGCCGCGCCCATGAGGACCAGTTCCAGTCCGGCCACCATCAGCCCGACCATGAGGCCGTCGTTGTGCACGCCGGCCACGATGTGCCACAGCACCAGCGGGTTGAGCAGCGCCAGCCACAACGCGATCGACGGTGAGACTCCGACGCGGCGGGCGAGCCGGGGGAGCGCCCAGGCCAGGAGCGCGATCCCCGCCAGCCCCAGCAGCCGGTGCAGCAGCACTGTCGGGACGAAGGAGTCCCCGGCGACGTGGGCGATCGCGCGGGCCAGCGCGACGAACGCCGGACCGTACGGCGCGGGCGTGTCCCGCCAGTAGTGGCTGACGGCGAGCGTCACGGGCGAGTCGGCGCCGAGCGCCTCCGCCGGTCCCACGAGGTAGGTGTCGAAGCCCTTGGCCGCGATCAGGCCCTGCGCCAGATAGCTGTTGACGTCGCCGCTGAACAGCGGGCGCGCGACCAGCAGCGGCACGCACCACGAGACCGCCATCCAGTACAGCCGCCGCTCGGGCAGCCCGGCGGCGAGCCGTCCGATGCCCAGCCACGACAGCACCAGGGTGGCCATCCCGGTGACGCCCAGCGCCACCACCAGCACCGACGGCAGGCCGATGCCGGAGGTGACCAGCACCAGCACGGCGATTCCGAGGAAACCCGCCCAGTGCAACGCCGAGATGGTCAGCCCGGTCTTCTCCGGCGCGGGCAAGACGTTCTGCATGCGGCCAAACTACTCCAAGTGCGGAATCCGGTTCCGCCGATCGTCCGAGAAACCGGTTCCGACGCTTCGAGACGGCGTCCGCCGGGTACTCCACGCGCTGGAGAGGCGGTGGTGGGCGTGAAGAAACGCTGGGTGCGCCTCGGGGCGTTCGCCCTGGCCGGAATTCTGATCGTCGGCGCGGCTCTGCAGATCGCCGGGCTGCTGCCGAAGCTCGACCCGTTCGGAACGTCCACTGTGGACCGTTCGCAGCCTGCGGTGCTCAAGGCGGTCCGCGATCTGAGCCAGTACCACGCGGCGGTCGGCGACTACCAGGTGGTCGTCGACATCGAGAAGGACGTCAAATGGGTGCCGGCGGTCATCGCGGGGGAACGGACCCTGTTCGTGGCCGCGGGCTCTGTCGACGCGTACGTCGATTTCGGACCGCTGGTGGAGAATTCCCTCACCGTCTCGGAAGACCGGCGGTCGGTCGAGGTGCGGTTGCCCGAACCCAAGCTGGCGAAGCCCGCTTTGGACAACGAGCACAGCTACGTCTTCGGCCAGGAGCGCGGTCTGGTCGACAGGCTTTCGGCGCTGGTGTCGGTGCCGGACCAGCGGCAGTTCCACCTCGCCGCGGAGAAGCGGATCGGTGAGGCCGCGCAGCACTCCGGGCTGCTCGAACGAGCCAGGGCCAACACGAAGGCGATGCTCACCGGGCTGTTGCAGGCGCTGGGCTTCCAGGTCACTTTCACTGCCGAACCGACGACCTGACCCGCTGGGATTTATGCGAATGTGCGCGCTTTTTCCGGCCGGTCTTGACCGGGCCGCCCTCGTGCTGGTGCGCTGGCGAGGCCGACCGGGAGGGCGCGATGGTGACGAAGCCGAGAGACAAGCTGACTTACAGCGAGCCGATCGCGATCGGCGAGATCGTGATCTCGGCCGCGCCCGGCGAGGTGTACCGGCTGGTCAGTGATCCCGTCGCGATGGCGGAGTGCGCCGAGGAACTGTGCAAGGCCCGCTGGATCCGCGGCGCGACCGAGGCCCGTGTCGGGAACTGGTTCTCGGGCAGCAATCGCAACGGCCGCCGGCGCTGGGTGACCCACGCCGAGATCACCGAGGCCGAGCCAGGCCGCCGGTTCGCCTACCGGGTCCGTACCCCCTTCTTCGTGCCGATTTCCCGCTGGGAGTACGACATCACCCCCGACGGCGACGGCAGCCGCGTCACCGTGACGAACTGGCTGCGGGTGCCGGGGTGGTTCATCCCGTTCGCCATCATGATCACCGGCGAGTCCGACCGCGTCGCCACCAACCGCGCCAACATCGCCACCACGCTGGGGCGGGTGAAGGACCGGCTCGAAGGCCGGGAGTGGCGCCGCGATCCTTGCGTTTAGTCCTCTGAATGCGTTCCGTTGTCGGCGTTCTGCAAACCCCGGTGCTCGAGTTTGCGCATGACCGGACCGGACAGCAGACCGTGCACGAGGACCGACACCGCGATCGTGAGCGCCGTCACGCGCCAGAGCGAGTCGGCCATCGGGAAATCGCCGTGCCCCAGCGCGTAGGACAGGTAGTAGAGGCTGCCGATCCCGCGGATGCCGAAGAACGCGATCGCCGTCGCCGCCGGTCGGGTGGTACCGCCGCCGATCAACGCCAGCCCGCCGAACAACGGGCGCACGATCACGACCGCCGCGACCGCCACCAGGACCTCGACGAGCTTCAGGCCGTCGAGGAGCCCGTCGCCCAGCGCGACACCGAGGCCGAGCAAGGCCAGCGCCACGAAGAGCCGTTCCAGCTGATCCCCGAATTCGTGCAGCACGCCGTGGTACTCGTGCGACCGCTCGCTGGCGCGGATGGTCGCGGCGGCCGTGAACACCGCGACGAAACCGATGCCGCCCAGCCATTCGCACAGCGCGAAGGGCAGGAACGCGATGGCCAGCACCACCAGTCCGTCCGAGTACTCGCCGAGGCGCAGCCGCTCGTGCCGCACCCGGAACATGAGCCAGGACAGCAAGCGCCCGCAGACGAGGCCGACCAGGACGGCGATCGCGAGGGGAGCGAGGACCTCGGTCAGCAGCCACGGCACGGGAGACGTCGTCGCCGTTCCGGCCAGGACGAGGGCCAGCAGGACGAACGGCATCGCCAAGCCGTCGTTGAGTCCGGCCTCCGAGGTCAGCGTGAACCTGATCTCGTTGTCCGCGCCCCGCCCGTCGTCGGTATGCGGCGCGGGCACCTGGACATCGCTCGCCAGCACCGGGTCGGTCGGCGACAGCACGGCCCCCAGCAACAGTGCGGCGGCGGGGGACAGGGCGAGCGCCCACCAGCCGAGCAGGGCCACCGCGAGCACCGACAACGGCAAGGTGATCGCCAGCAGCCGCCAGGTCGAGCTCCACGACCGCCAGCCGATCAGGCGGTCGGATTTCAGTCCCGCGCCGACCAGTGACACCAGGACGCCGAGTTCGGTGATCACTTCGACGGCGCCCACATGCGACCGCGGGTCGAGGACACCCTCGCCGTAGGGATGTCCGAAGGGGAGCAGTCCGAAGAGCAGCCCGCCCAGCAGCAGGATCAGGGGCATCGACAGCGCGCGTTCGTGCAACAGGTTCGGCAGCACCGCGGCGCACAGCGCCAGAACGCCTGCCCCGGCGAGCAGTATCTCCATGCGCGCCGGGTACCCGGTCCGGACCGGCCGCAATCAGCGGCCGACTTCGAGTCCTTTGTGGACCGAAAGGTCGACGCCCGCGGCCAGCCGGTACGGCCGGGTGTCCACGATGGCGCCAAGCAGCCGCCGGAGCCGGGAGACCTCGGCACGGACGGTGACGAGGTGTTCGGCGTCACCGTAGAGCGCCCGGCTGAGCGCCTCGGCCGAAAGCCCGGCCGGGCCCGCCGTGCGGAGGTGCACCAGGATCCCGGCGTGCCGGGGGGTCACGGTGCGGACCCAGCCGACGTCCCCCGACCGCATCCGCAGCATCGGCGCGTGCCCCAGTTCGAGATCCAGCCGGACCCGGCGCGCGGTGTCGGCCGGGCGGACGAGCCAGCCTTCGGCCAGCCGTTCGGGCAGGCAAGCGCCCAGCCCGGGAACGGCGAGGATCTGGCCTTCCACGGGAGCGGCGATCCTCGCCCCGGGCGCGATGCCGGCGGAGTGGGCCACCCAGCCGTCGTCGTCCACCAGCAGCGCCGGGCCGCCGGTGCCCGCCACCACCGGTTCGGCGGTTCGGCGCAGCCTGTCCAGGCCCTGCTGGTGATGCCGCCAGAGTTCGGATTCGACCAGCCGCCGTCCGGTCTCCACCAGCGCGCCGATCGCCGGGTGCAGGGTCAGCGCGGGACCGCTGACGTCGATCACCCCGAGCAGTTCGCCGGTGCGTGGATCGTGCACCGGCGACGCGGTGCAGTACCAAGGATGCTGGCCCTGTTCGAAATGCTCACCGGCGAGCAGCTCGACCGGCGCGGCTTCGGCGAGCGCGGTGCCGATCGCGTTGGTACCGACCCGCGTCTCGGTCCAGTCGGCGCCTTCGGTGAAGCCCAGGGTGTCGGCACGGCGTTTGACCGCGGGCGAGCCCGCCCGCCAGAGGATGACGCCCTCGGCGTCGGTCACCACCAGCAGCATGTTCGCGGTGTCGGACGTCGTCCCGAGCACCTGTCCGAGGTCTTCGACGACATGCCGCAACGGCGAGGCGCGACGACGGCGGGCGACCTCGTCGAGCGGCACGGAGCCGCGGGTGTTCACGCCGTCGGCGGCGAGCCCCAGACTCAGCGCGCGAGACCACGACCGCGAAACCAGCGGCCGCGGGCTGACGCGCGGACGGCCGCCGCCGATCACGGCTTCGTGCATCCTGACCAGGTCACGGGCGTGCATCGGCAGGTCGGCGCCGGGCGGGACCGAGCTGAACACGCTCACGGGTCACCTCCGCACCATCGCGTCGACGGACCAGCATAGGTCGGCCGGAGCGGACGCGCCAAGGAGTCGCGCTGCAACACGCTGCAACCCTTGCCGGTCCAGGCGCCCCCGGCGTGTGATCGGGGTAACAGCCGAAACGCCGACGTTGGGGAGTGGTCATGACACAGACGGTGGACCGGATCGAGGCGACGGGCTCGCCGCAGGCTCGGGTCGACGCCTGGCTGAGCCGGTTCGAAGCGGCCCTGGTCGCCCGTGACGCCGAAGCCGCCGCCGCGCTCTTCGCCGTCGACAGCTACTGGCGCGACCTGGTCGCCTTCACCTGGACGATCAAGACGGTCGAAGGCCGCGACGGGGTCACCGACCTGCTCGGCGCCTGTCTCGACCGGATCGAACCGTCCGGATTCCGTACCACCGAGACGCCGACCGAAGCCGACGGCGTGACCGAAGCGTGGCTGGAGTTCGAGACCGCGACGGGCCGCGCGAAAGGCCACTTGCGACTCAAGGACGAAGGCGCTTGGACGCTACTGACGAGCCTGCGTGAGCTGAAGGGTTTCGAGGAGCGGCGCAACGAACAGCGGTCGAAGGGCGTCGAGCACGGCGTCGTCCGGGGCCGGAAGTCCTGGGCCGAGAAGCGCGAGGAAGAGCAGGCGCGGCTCGGCTACGACCAGCAGCCGTACGTCGTGGTCATCGGCGGTGGCCAGGGTGGTATCGCGCTCGGTGCCCGGCTGCGGCAGCTCGATGTGCCGACGCTCGTCCTGGAACGCAACGAACGGCCGGGGGACTCGTGGCGCAAGCGGTACAAGAACCTGTGCCTGCACGACCCGGTCTGGTACGACCATCTGCCGTATCTGCCGTTCCCGGAGAACTGGCCGGTGTTCGCGCCCAAGGACAAGATCGCCGACTGGCTGGAGATGTACACGCGGCTCATGGAAGTGCCGTACTGGACCAGCACCGAGGTGACTTCCGCGTCCTGGGACGAGGAAAAGCGGCAATGGCTGGTGACCGTCGTCCGCGAGGGTGAGGAGCTGGTGCTCACGCCCCGGCACGTCGTGTTCGCGACCGGTATGTCCGGCAAGCCGAACCTCCCGTCGTTCCCCGGGATGGACGAGTTCGGCGGCGACCAGCACCACTCGTCACAGCACCCCGGCCCGGACGCCTACGCGGGCAAGAAGGCCGTCGTGGTCGGCTCCAACAACTCCGCGCACGACATCTGCGCGGCGCTGTGGGAACACGGCGCCGACGTCACCATGGTGCAGCGGTCTTCGACGCATATCGTCAAGTCCGATTCCCTGATGGACCTCGGCCTCGGCGACCTGTACTCGGAACGCGCCGTGAAGGCGGGGATCACCACCGACAAGGCGGACATGATCTTCGCGTCGATCCCGTACCGGATCATGCCGCAGTTCCAGATCCCGGTGTACGACGCTATCCGCGAGCGGGACAAGGACTTCTACGCGCGGCTGGAGGCGGCAGGGTTCCGGCACGACTGGGGCGACGACGGATCCGGCCTGTTCCTCAAGTACCTGCGCCGCGGTTCCGGCTACTACATCGACGTCGGCGCTTCGGAACTGGTGGCCGACGGGAAGATCAAGCTGGCGCATGGCCAGGTCGACCACCTGACCCGGGACGCGGTGGTGCTCTCCGACGGCACGGAACTCGAAGCCGACGTCGTCGTCTACGCCACCGGCTACGGCTCGATGAACGGCTGGGTCGCGGATCTGGTCGGGCAGGAGACCGCGGACCGCGTCGGCAAGTGCTGGGGCCTCGGCTCGGACACGACGAAGGACCCCGGCCCGTGGGAAGGGGAGCAGCGCAACATGTGGAAACCCACGCAGCAGGAAGGGCTGTGGTTCCACGGCGGGAACCTGCACCAGTCCCGGCACTACTCCCTTTACCTCGCGCTACAGCTGAAAGCGCGCTACGAGGGCATGCCGACGCCGGTGTTCGGCCTCCAGGAGGTGCATCACAAGTCGTGACCGATCACGGCACGATCGAGTCGACGTAGCCGCCGTCGACGCGGACCGCGGCCCCGGTGGTGGCCGAGGCGAGCGGGGAAGCGAGGTACACCACCAGGTTGGCGATCTCCTCGGGCTCGATGAGCCGCTGCAGCAGCGATTGCGGCCGGTGCAGGCGCATGAACTCGCGCTGTGCCTCGTCCCACGGGAGATCCTTGTCGACCAGCTGGTAGACGAAGTCCTCGACACCGCCGGTGTGGGTCGGGCCCGCGATCACCGAGTTGACCGTGACGCCCGACCCCGCCGCGGCCTTGGCGAAGCTGCGGGAAACGCCGAGCAACGCGGTCTTCGACACTCCATAGTGGATCATCTCGGCGGGGATCACGATCGCGGAATCGCTGGCGATGTACTGGATCCGGCCCCAGCCGCGACTCGTCATCCTCGGCAGGTACGCGCGGGTCAGCCGCACCGCGGCGAGGACGTTGACCTCGAAGTACCGCCGCCACTCGTCGTCGGTGATGTCCAAAGGGGACTGTGTGCCGAAGATGCCGAGGTTGTTGACCAGGACGTCGGCGTCGGGCACCGCCTCCAGCACCCGGGCGGTGCCCTCGTCCGTGGAGACGTCACCGGCCGCCGCGACGACGTCGGCGTCCGGTACCTCGCCGCGCAGGCGGTCGATCGCGGACGCGACGCCGGATTCACCCCGGCCGTTGAGCGCGACCCTGGCGCCCGCCCTGGCGAGTCCCGCGGCGATGGCGAAACCGATGCCTTGCGTCGATCCGGTGACCAGGGCCGTTTTCCCGCTCAGATCCAGTCGCATGGCTCCAGTCTGGCCGAGAAGATCACTCGGCGCAGGGCGCGGCTTTCGCGTATCGGCGCGCCAGAACGGCGAAGGCTTCCTTCAGCTCAGCGGGCCCGACGACTTCGATGTCCGCGTCGAACCGCCCGATGCTCGCCGCGAGCCCGGCCCACGACCACGAACCCAGCACCAAACGGCACCGATCCGAGCCCACCTCCTCGACGACGCCGTCGCGGACGTAGTGGGCGACGGCCGAGGCGGGAAGATCGAGGATCACTTCGCCCCGGCAGGGCCAGTCACCGGTGTCGGCCGAGCCCCGGAACCGGCTCGCGACGAAGGTGGCGACGTCGGAGGTGGGCAGCTCGCGCCGGGTGAACCGCGGGCCGGCCGGCGTACGCGGGGTGATCCGGTCGGCCCGGAACGTGCGCCAGTCCCGGCGGTCCAGATCCCAGGCGACGAGGTACCAGCGACCGTGCCAGGTGACCAGATGATGCGGTTCCGCCCGCCGGGGGAGATCGGTTCCCGCGTAGTCGAACCGCAGGACCTCGCGGGCGTGCACGGCCGCGCCGAGCGCCAGCAGGACGTCGCCGTCGACGCGGGGTTCCGACCGGCTCGCGGGCGACTCGACGGCGGTCACCTGGAGGGTGTCGATCCGGCGCCGCAGCCGCGAGGGCATCACCTGCCGGACGGTGTGCAGCGCCCGCATCGCCGCCTCTTCGATCCCCGCGCCGCTGGTGGTGGCGATCCGGAGCGCGACGGCCAGCGCGACCGCCTGATCGTCGTCGAACAACAACGGCGGCAGTTCGGACCCGGCGTCGAGCCGATACCCGCCGTCGGGACCTTTGACGGTGGCGATCGGGTAGCCGAGCTCGCGAAGCCTGTCGACGTCGCGCCGCACGGTGCGCGGGCTGATGTCCAGCCGCTCGGCCAGCAGCGCTCCCGGCCAGTCGCGGCGCGCTTGCAACAACGAAAGCATCGACAGCAGGCGCGCGGAGGTCTTCGGCATGTTTTCCATGATGCCTTCAGTAGCGGCCACACCCTGTCCTCTACCCCTGCGAGAGTGGTCTCGTGCCAGAAAACGACAACACGGAGGGCCCGATGACCGCCACGATCCTCGACGCCGAACGCGCCGACCTGCTCGAAGCCCTCGACACCGTCCGCGCCGCGCTGACCACCACCGTCGAAGGACTCACGGACGAACAGCTCGGCGAGCACCCGACGGTCAGTGAACTGAGCCTCGGCGGCCTGATCAAGCACGTCGCCTCGATCGAAGAGATGTGGCTGCGCTTCGCGGTCGAGGGCCCGTCCGCGATGACCTACGACCTGCCCGACGGCGTCACCTGGGCCGACCTCGGTGCCGGGACCGCCCGTGAGTACCCACAGTGGGCGATCGACCACCAGAACAACTTCAAGATGCTGCCCGGCGACACGCTCGCGTCGATCCTCGAACGGTACGAGCGGGTGGCCGCGCGGACGAAGGAGATCGTCTCGTCGATCCCCGACCTGTCCGCGACGCATCCGCTGCCCGAGGCGCCGTGGAACCCGCCGGGCGCGGTGCGGAGCGTGCGGCGGGTGCTGTCGCACGTCATCGCCGAGACCGCGCAGCACGCCGGCCACGCCGACATCCTGCGCGAGAGCATCGACGGCCAGAAGTCGACCTGACCCGTGGTGCCGGTGGTCGTGAGTGGTGAGTGTCGTTAGAGCGTCACTTACCACTCACGACCACCCCGCCCCCACTCGGTCTCGGCGCCAAGCCACCTTCCGGGGGTCTTCACTCGCGGCCTGCGTGACTGCTGGGGCTTGTGGGGCCGGTCCGACGCCGACCGTGGCAACAGCTGCCCCTACCAGGCGGTAGCCATCCGATCATCCGAACTAAGCTCGCTCACAGCTTCCTGCCGTAGGGTCCCCGCCCGTCGGCGACCGGGTGATCATGGTGGTGGTTTGTGCGGGAGACGGAGCGGCGGTTTCGCCCGGAGATCCAGGGATTGCGGGCGCTGGCGTGTGTGCTGGTGGTCGTCTACCACGTGTGGCTGGGCCGGATCTCGGGCGGCGTCGACGCCTTCTTCCTGATCTCCGGATTCCTCGTCACCGGCCAGCTCTTCCGCGCGGCCTCGCGCGGCAGGATCGAGTTCCGGCCGATGTGGGGCCGGATGATCAAACGACTGTTCCCGGCCGCGCTCACCGTGTTGCTGCTGGTCATCGCGGCGAGCACGGTGCTGCTGCCGCAGAACCGCTGGTTCCAGACGATCAAGGAGGTCGTCGCCTCCGCGCTCTACCTGGAGAACTGGCAGCTGGCGGCCGATTCCACCGACTACTTCGCGCAGCACAACTCGGCGAGCGTCGTCCAGCACTTCTGGTCGCTGTCGATCCAGGGCCAGTTCTACGTGGTCTGGCCGCTGCTGGTCGGGTTGGTGCTGCTGATCGCCAAGAAGGCGGGGCGGAAGGTCCTGCCGCTGCTGATCACGACCCTCGGCACGGTGTTCGCGGCCTCGCTGGCCTACTCGGTGTGGCTCACCGCGGTCGACCAGCCGCTGGCGTACTTCGATTCGCTGACCAGAGCCTGGGAGTTCGCGCTCGGCGGCCTGCTCGCCCTGGTCCTCGACCGCGTCGAGGTGCCCCGGTCCGCGCGGGTCGTGTTCGGCTGGGCAGGCGTCGCCGGGCTCGTTTCCTGCGGGCTGGTGCTCCAGGTCGGGACGGTCTTCCCCGGCTACCTCGCGCTCTGGCCGACGCTTTCGGCCGCGCTGGTGATCCTCGCGGGTGACACCGCGTTCAAAGCCGGCGCCGATCGTTTCCTCAGCAGCCGCCCCCTGAAGTACCTGGGCGACTTGAGTTACGCGCTCTATCTCTGGCACTGGCCGGTCCTGGTGTTCTACCTCGTCGCCCGTGACCGGGAAGAGGTCGGCTTGCGCGGCGGCGCGGTGATCATCGCGCTGGCCTTCGCCCTCGCCGTGCTGACCCACCATCTGGTCGAAAAACCGGTCCGCGCGTCCGCGATCGGAGCCAGGACCCGCTGGGGCGCCTACCGCTTCGGCGTCGCGACGCTCGCGGCCGTGCTCGCCGCGACGGGCGTCTGGCAATGGGTGAGCGTGAGCCAGGCGGACACCTATTCGATCGCGGTCGACGATCCCGACCACCCCGGCGCGCTCGCGCACACCGAGGGCTTCAAGTACTGGGGCGCCGCCGATGCCGCCCTCGTCCCGTCGTTCGTCGCGGTGTCCGAAGACTGGGCGGGGATCGACCCGGCCCGGTGCGGGGTGTCGCCGCGCAACGCCGATCTGGAGCTCTGCACCTCGCAGACGTCCGGGCATCCCACCCGCCGGATCGTGGTCACCGGCGACTCGCACGCCGGGCAGTTCCTCGGCGCCCTGCTGCCGGTCGCCGAGCAGCGGAATTGGGAGGTGACCTCGATCCTCCGCGGCGGCTGCCCGTTCTCCACCGACTCCGACGCCGTGCCGGGGGACCAGGCCTGCATCGACTGGAACTCCGCCGTGGTGGACGAGATCGTCACGGCCCGGCCCGACGCGGTGATGACGATCGGCACCAGGGACGTGCGGACCGGTGTCGAGGAACGGGTTCCCGGCGGCTACATCGCCCAGTGGCGCAAGGTCGACGAGGCCGGCATCCCGGTGCTGGCGGTGCGGGACAACCCGCGCTTCGACCAGTCGCCGTCGGCCTGCGTCGAAAGTCGCGGCACGCAGGCGCCCGAGTGCGCCACCCCGCGCTACGACCTCTACGCGGCGGAGCCGCCGTACGAGACCTTGGCGGACCTGCCGTCGAACGTGCGGTTCCTCGATTTCAGCGACTACTTCTGCACGGCCGAGGTCTGCCCGCCGGTGATCGGCAACGTGCTCGTCTACCTCGACGACAACCACGTCAGCGGTACCTACATGTCGACCATGTCGGCCATCGCGGACAAGGCGATCACCGAGGCGCTCGGCTGGGCGGACGAGCAAACGCAGGAGCCACCGCCGGGCGGGTGATCCAGACAACAAATCGCCGCAGAATTGCGCCGAACCGCACTAGTTCGATGGTCTGCCAACTCCATGCGCAACGATCAGCCCTTTTCGGCGATGCGAAACGGCGGATATCGTCGTCTGCGTGAAGATCGCCGTCCATCAGGGCTCGTACGCCGAACTGCCGTCCGCCGTCGCGACGTCGGGCGCCGATCTCGTGATCGCCGCCGAGATGATCACCACCGGCTATCACATCGGTGCCCGCTCCCATGAGCTCGCCGAACCGGCCGACGGTCCGACCGCGGCCAGGATGTCCGCGCTGGCAAGGGAAACCGGTGCCGCGCTGGCCTACGGCTACCCCGAGTCCGACGGTGACCACGTCCACAACAGCGTCCAGCTGATCGGTCCGGACGGACGCCGGCTGGCGAACTACCGCAAGACCCATCTGTTCGGCGACATCGACCGCGACTGGTTCGCGCCGGGGGCCGAAGCGGTCGTGCAGGCGGAACTCGGCGGTCTCCGCGTCGGCCTGCTGATCTGTTACGACGTCGAGTTCCCCGAGCTGGTGCGGGCGCACGCGCTCGCGGGGACCGAGCTGCTCGTGGTGCCGACGGCGCTCATGAGCCCGTACGAACTGGTCGCCGACACGCTGGTACCCGCCCGCGCCTACGAAAGCCAGCTCTTCGTCGCCTACGCGAACCGATGCGACACCGAGCAGGAGCTGACCTACTGCGGCCGGTCCTGCGTCGTCGCCCCGACCGGTGAAGTGCTCGCGCGTGCGGGCGCCGGTCCGGAGCTGATCAGCGCCGACGTCACCCGCGAGGCCCTCGCCGCTTCGCGACTGGAGAACACCCACCTGGCCGACCGACGGCCCGATCTGTACCGAGGACTTTCCGCATGACCTCCGCTCTTCCGACCGCGATCCACCACGACGAACCGGCCGGCCGTCCGATCACCATGTTCGGCCCCGATTTCCCGTTCGCCTACGACGATTTCCTCGCCCACCCCGCCGGTCTGGGCTCGCTCCCCGCCGACCGGCACGGCACCGAGGTGGCGGTGATCGGCGGCGGTCTCTCGGGCATCGTCACCGCGTACGAGCTGATGAAACTCGGCCTGCGCCCGGTCGTGTACGAGATCGCCGAGATCGGCGGCCGCCTCCGCACCGTGAACTTCCCGGGCTGCCCGGACGACGTCGTCGCGGAGATGGGCGCGATGCGCTTCCCGCCCGCGTCGACCGCGCTCTTCCACTACATCGACAAGGTCGGCCTGGAGACCACGCCGTTCCCGAACCCGCTCGCGCCCGGAACGCCGAGCACCGTCGTCGACCTCAAGGGGGAGAGCCACTACGCGCGTTCGGCGGACGAGCTCCCCGCCGTCTTCGGGAAGGTCGCGGCCGCCTGGGACAGCACACTGTCCGAGCAGGCCGCGTTCACCGAGATGCAGAAGGCCATCCGCGAGCGCGACACGAAGACGATCAAGCGGCTGTGGAACGACCTGGTGCCGAAGCTGGACGACCAGACCTTCTACGGTTTCCTCTGCCAGTCACCGGCGTTCGCCTCCTTCCGCGACCGCGAGATCTTCGGGCAGGTCGGCTTCGGCACCGGCGGCTGGGACACCGACTTCCCGAACTCCATCCTGGAGATCCTGCGGGTCGTCTACACCGGCGCCGACGACGAGCACCGCAGCATCGTCGGCGGCAGCAGGCAGCTTCCGTTGCGGCTGTGGGAACACGCGCCCGAGGACATCGCTTTCTGGCCCGCCGGAACGAGCCTGAGCTCACTGCACGGCGGCGGCCCGAACCCCGGCGTCGCCCGGCTGCACCGCACCGCGCCGAACAACATCACCGTGACCGACACCGAAGGACGCATCCGCACCTATCCGGCGGCGGTGTTCACCGCGCAGAGCTGGATGCTGCTGTCGAAGATCGAATGCGACGAGGCGCTGTTCCCGATCGACCACTGGACGGCGATCGAGCGCACTCACTACATGGAGTCCTCAAAGGTCTTCGTCCCGGTGGACCGGCCGTTCTGGCTGGACAAGGACCCGGAGACCGGGCGCGACACGATGAGCATGACGCTGACCGACCGGATGCCGCGCGGCACCTACCTGCTCGGCGACGATCCGGACGCGCCCGCGGTGATCTGCCTCTCCTACACCTGGGCCGACGATTCGCTGAAGTGGCTGCCGCTCTCGGTGTCCGAGCGGGTCGAGGTGATGCTCCAGTCGCTGAAGGAGATCTATCCGGGCGTCGACGTCCGGCGGCACATCATCGGCGACCCGGTGACCGTGTCCTGGGAGGCCGAACCGCATTTCATGGGCGCGTTCAAGGCCAACCTGCCCGGCCACTACCGCTATCAGCACCGGCTTTTCACGCACTTCAAGCAGGACGGGCTGGAGGAGCGCCACCGTGGTCTCTTCCTCGCCGGTGACGACGTTTCGTGGACGGCGGGCTGGGCCGAAGGCGCGGTCCAGACGGCGCTGAACGCGGTGTGGGGCGTCCTGAACCACTTCGGCGGCGAGACGGATCCGGCCAACCCCGGGCCGGGCGACGTCTACGACGACATCGCACCCGTCGAACTGCCGGACTGAGCGCGGCGGTCCACCAGCCACCTCGTGCCCGCCGCGAGGAGTACGCCGAGGACGGCGCCGATGGTGTTCATCAGCCAGTCGTTGGTGTCACAGGCCCGGCCGATCGCGGGTACGACCGCTTGCAGGGCCTCCACCAGCGCGGACAGCACCGAGCCCGCCGCGAGCGTCGTCAGCGGGCGCCGGGACGCCAGCGCGGCGAAACAGGCCGGCGGCAGGAACAACGCGACGTTGGCCAGGAGCTCCACCGCGCCGAGCGTGGGCAGCGAAAACTGGACCGTGCACCCGATCTCGTCGATCGTGCGACCGGTGGGCACCAGCGTCAACGCGAAGACCGGGGCCAGGGACACCCCGGCGAGGGCCCACAGGATCCGGCGCCTGCCCGCGCACAGCAGGCCGAGGACGGCGCAGACGAGCGCGACCGGGAGGATCGCCACCGGCACCAGGGCGGAGTGATCGAGCAGGAAGTTCGTGATCATGGCGGGCCGATCCTACGGGCCGGTGAACTCGACCTCCGCCGACGGCACCACGCGCAGCCGCCCGCCGGGATGGATCGCGGTGGCCAGGATCAGGTTGTGCCGGGCGATGACCTGTTCGGCGGTCAGTCCCACGGTGGGATCGCCGTCGGACGAGGGCGCGTGGCCGTCGGCGACCAGCACGACGTCCAGACCGTGGCTCTGCGCGGACCGCGCGGTCGCGTCGACGCAGTAGTCGGTGGCCAGCCCGGTGAGCACCACCGTGTCCACCCCACGGTCGACGAGCAGCCCCGCCAGACCGGTGCGGTGGAAGGAATCCGTCGCGGTCTTGTCGACAACCACGTCGACCGGTTCGAGGCCGAGCAGTGGGCTGAGCCGGGTGCCCGGTGCCGCGGGATCGAAGTCGGTCCCGGGCGCGCCGACCTGCCGCAGCGCGATCACCGGAACGCCCTGTTCGCGGGCTTTCCGCGCCAGCGCGGCGATCCGGGCCGCGAGTTCCTCGCCGCGCCAGACCAGGGGAACGAGCATTTCCTGCATGTCGACGATCAGCAGCGCGGCCCTCATGTGCGGAAGCCTAGGACGCGACCTACTCGAGCCGAAGGTCAAGTCGGCCTGGCGTGCCGCCGACCCCTCGCTAGGGGAGCGCGGCGGGTGACTCGGCCTCCGGGATGAGCAGGCGCGGCGCTCCGGTGCCGTCGGCGGGAACGGCCCAGACGTCGGAATGTCCTTGGGTGCGGGGGAGGGCGTAGGCGACTGTGCGATCGTCGAGCCACGCGGGCTGGTCGTCGACGTTCCGGGTTTCGGCCAGCGGCGTCACGGTGCCGCTCGCGAGGTCGAGCACCGAGACCCGCCACCCCTTGGCGGGATCGCCGTCGATGGCGGATTTGTAGGCGATGCGGGTCTCGTCGGGCGAGAGGGACGGGCATTCGACGTTGTCTCGCAGCGTTTTCACGGTCCGGGCCGCCGAGTCGCCTTCGACGAGATACCGGTGGGAACCGGTCGACATGGTGGCGTAGAAGCGGTTCGGCTGCCTGGTGAAGGTGACGCCCCAGAAGTTGAAGTCGGCCGCCTTGTACGGCTTGCCCTCCACGGTCACGGCGAAGTCCTCGAGCGTGCCTTCGACGCTGTCGGTGGTGAGGTCGAGAGTGCCCGCGCGGGTGGAGAACCGGCCGCCGTTGTAGGAGTCGCCGGTGACGAACACCGTCCACGCGAGCCGCCGCCCGTCGGGGGAGACACGCGCCCGGTTGGGCAGCCCGACCAGCGGGATCTCCTGCGTGACCGCGAGCTTGCTGTCGAGCACGGCCAGCTGATACGTCGTCAGGCCGGTCTCCGGGCGCAGGCAGATCCCGGTGCCGCCCGCCGCGTAGACCCGGGCGCAGGACACCGTCGAGACCGCCCGGGCGCCGCCCGGATCTGCCGCCGCGACGCTGGACACGTGTCCGCGGTCGGCGTCGGCGGTGCTGCGGAACAGCAGCCGTCCGCCTTCGAGCGTGACGGCGCCGCTGGTGCCCGCCGACGCGGTGTCCTGGTTGCGCGCGCCCGCCACCCCGACGTAGATCACGGCGGCCGCGGCCAGCGCGAGTACTCCGGTGACGGCGATCAGGACGCGGGTGCGGGTGTTCACGGTCGTGCCTTCCTGCGGGGAGCCAAGAGAACGAAGGTGGCGGCGACGGCGACCAGCATCCGTCGCACGCCGGTGCAGTGCAGGAGCCCGGCCGCCGAACCGGCGACGGCCAGCACTCCGACAGCAGCGAGCGGGCCCAGGAACGCGCCGACGCTGTCAATCGCCCGTTGAACCCCGAAGGCGCGGCCAGCATGTGCTCGGACGCCGACAGGGTGATCAGCGCGTCGCGGGGCGCGGTTCGCTGACCCTTGCCCATCCGGTCCGCGACATAGCCGCCGACCAGGCGTAACAGTGCGGTCGCGCCGGTGTAGAGGCCGTCCACCACGCCGTCGGGCGAAGGCGTTCCCGCCGAGCAGGGCGAAGGATTTCTTGGACACACCGCCGGGATGCTCCCGGCGGCCGATCGTGGACAGGTACACGTGACGAACCGCCTTTCCCCGCCCGCGGGCGCGTCCACAGTGGACACGCCCGCGGGTTCACCCGATTTACTGCCACACGCTCGTGATCGGCGACTTGTTCGCCGCGTTGGCGATGCCCGGCAGGCCGAACGCCGCCTCCATCGTGCGGAGGATCGAATAGTGGTTGATGGATTCGCTGTAGCTGCCCGGCTTCACGTGGGCGCCGACGAAGGTGGTGTAGATCTGGTTCACCGACGTCCCGCTGTCCTCGTCGAAATTGACGATCAGCAGGCTGTTGTGCGTCTTGGCCCACTGCGCGTACGCGTCGAGGTTCTTCTTCAGCCATTTGTCGCCCGTGTCGACCGGGCAGTCGTGCATGTCGCTGCACAGGTCCGGGGTCACGAAAGCGACGTGCGGCAGCTTGGTGAAGTCGGTCGGGAACGAGGAGAACCGTTTGTTCGCCGAGGCCGGGACATTGCCGAAGCTGACCCAGCTGTTGTGCTTGCGGGCGTATTTGTCCTTCGTGCAGCCCGTGTAGCCGTCGGACGGCATGCTTTCCGCGTAGCCGACGAACTTCTTGCCGATCCCCGCCAGCTGGGAGGCGATGTTCTCCTTGTTCCCCAGATCCTGGCATTTGTTGCTGTCGACGCCGTGCGTCGAACCCGCGAACTGGGCGATGTAGTTCGGCTGGCTCGGGTGCGTCGTCCCGTACGCCTTGGTGAACTTCGCGCCCTGCGAGGCGAGCTTGTTGAAGTACGGCGCCTTCGAGCTGCCGTTGATCTCCTTGTAGTCCTTGTTCTCGAACATCACGAGGACGATGTGGTCGAACGCGGGCACCTTCGCCGCGACGGGCTCGATCGCGGCGGCGGGAGTGTCCTGATGGGACACCACCAGCGCCGCGGCCAAGCCGGTCGCGGCCACGGCGACGACCGCGATCCGTTTCCAGAACATGTGAAACCTCCTGCTGAAAAGGTTGAAACTTTGACGACCAACCATCGGGTTCAGCGGCGCTCCGCGGGCGTCGACAGAGTCGAGACATCAGATGTCTTGGCAGCATTAAAACGGCAGGGAAGTCCCCGGCCCACCAAGATCGCCTGACCGGAGTAGCCGACGGGCGGAGAACGCCCCAAAACCGGCATCGACTGGCACGAAACCATGTAAACCTCCCGTTCACCTTGTGTTCCTGGGCGGGAACCGATGGACTTATGGCAACTCGTTGATTCAGCCGGGTGACAGTGGTGGCGTCATTACGCCCGGCTTCACTGGGCACTCATCCGACCATTGGTTAAGCTGGTCGGTGTGAAGCCCTTTTCGTCGCGCCCGGCCGGATACACGATCGAAGAACTGTCGACGATCGTCGGTATGTCGGCGCGCAATATCCGGGCGCATCAGACGAGGGGTTTGCTGCCCCCGCCGGTCCGCCACGGCAGATCCGCCTACTACGGGCCGGTACATCTACGGCGCTTGCGACGCATCACCATGCTGCAGAAACAGGGCTTCAACCTGGTGTCCATCGCCGCGATGCTCGGAACGACCACAGTGGACGCCACCGAGCGGCTGGACTCGGCGATGGCCGACATCGCCCGCGACCAGCCCGCCGTCGCCCGGTGTCTGGAGCGGCACGGTGTACTCGGCAAGGACGACGCGGGAGCGCCCTCGGTCGTGCGCCCGTCCGTCTCGCGGGCGGTGACGGACCTCGCCGGAGCGGGGGTCCCGCCCCTGGCCGCGCTGCGGTTCCTCGGGCAGTTCCTCGACCGGGCCGCGCCGCTGGCGACTGAGCAGCTGGCCGCGCTGAAGGCACAGACCGGAGGCGTCCCGGCCGCTCCGCGGGCCTGTTTCGCCGAGCTTCTGGTAAGCGCTTTCAGAACCACGGTGGAAAACGCGGCCGAAGTCACTTTCCCAGACGGGGAAACAGGGACTCGGCGGCCGAAGTAGCCGACGCGGTCGCCACCGCGAGGTCCGTGCCGTCGGCGTGACTGGTCAGGATGACCACGATGTAGCGATCGCCCTCGCCGACGAGACCGGTCGTGTGCGCGTCCACGGCTCCGTGTCCGGCCGCCCAGCCCTGCTTGACCGCCCATGGCCGGTCCTCGAAGGCCGTCGGGATGCCGAAGTGCTGGTCGAACCCGTCGGCGGCGGTCCTGGGCGCCTCGCGCAGTGGCTTCAGGATCAGATTCCGCTTGGCTTTCGGCAGTGTGAGGATGTGCCGATAGGTCGCGGCGATGTCCTCCGCGGTGGACAGCGTGTCGCCCCAGCGGCCCGCGTCGGCTGGCGGAGTGGTGTTCTTCAGGCCGATGGCGGCCGCCGTCCTGGTGACGATCGCGGACGCGCCGTTCCGGGTCCACAGGGTGTTGGCGATCGCGTCGTCGCTTCGGGACAGCATCCGGTGGATCCGAGCCTCGTCGGACTTTCGAGGGCCATGGGTGATGGCGTCCAGCGCGATGAACAATTTCACCACCGACGCGGTGCGAAACCTCTCGCCGCCATGGTCGCCGACCACCTGCTTGCCCGACGTACGGTCGAAGACGACGGTGGCGACCCGCTCGTCCCGCGCGGGACGGCCCGCCGCGTCGGCCTGGAAGATCACGTAACCGAGGATTCCGGTGACCGCCAGGAAAGCCGTCACGACCGTGACGCGGAGGCGGAGCCGCCGGTTCCCTCGGGGAACGGCTATCGGCCTGGTTCGTTCGTCGTCGAACATGACGTCGATGTTCAGAGACGATCATCGTTGTCCCGTCTCGGTCGTGTCATGAAGATGTAACAGCGGTGGACCGCACGAAAACCGTTTCGGCGCTTCGGAAACCGGGCCGGAAATGGTGGCCGGATACCGGCCGATCGGCCGATGTGGACCGACTTCCCGGTGGATGCGGGGAAGGCGGCGGCCCCCGTGCTCGGCGGTGCCGGGCGCCGCCGCCGGGTCAGGACCGCTGCACGATGATCTGATCGACCAGGGTGCCGTCGGCGCTGATCGCGCGAACGTCCATTTTGGGCGGTGTGGTGCCCGTGCCCGCGATGACGTCGACCGCGACCAGGCTGTAGCCGCGGAACCGGACACGGGACCAGGTGACCTTCTTGGTGCGGTCCTGGCCGTCCCGTTCCGAGTACTTCATCGGGACCGGCGAGTCGTTGCTGGTCTCATGGCCCAGATAGGTGTCGGGCGCCGGGAACTCGGAGACGCTGCCGCCCCCGCCACCCGCCGTGATGTAGGTCGTCCCGTCCTTGACCGGGTTCGTGGTCCCGCGCGAGGGCACCTTCTTGACGGCCTTGCCGGCGCGGATCGGGTCGGTGCGCTCGTAGATGTGGTTGTGCCCGTTGAGCACCAGATCGACCTGGTACTTGTCGAACAGCGGGGCCCAGTCCTTCTGCGCGCCGAGTTCGGCGCCGTTGGAATGGCAGGTGGAGTACGTGCATTGGTGGCAGTAGACGACGATGAAGTCGATCGTGGGGTCGGCGCGGAAGGCGGCGAGTGTCTTGCCGAGCCACTTGAGCTGCTTGCCCTTGGTGTAGTCCAGATTGGACGGGCTGTTGTAACAGACGTCGTTGCCGTCCAGGCTGATCAGGCCGACGTTCTGGTAGCGCCAGGAGTAGATGCAGGTGGAGCCGTCCCAGGCGTTGTCCGGCATGGTGAAGCGCGCCCGCACGCCGCCGTAACCGTCCTCGGAGTACCAGCCCTCCATCTCGTGGTTGCCGAGCGCCATCATCCACGGGATCCCGGCGGTGACCGGTTCGTTCTGCACGAAGAAGGAGTCCCACAGCCGGGCGTCGTACTGGTCTTCCTCCGGGTGCCCGCCCTCGCCTTCGAGCGCGTAGCTCAGGTCGCCCATGGCGAGGTGGAAGGCCGGGTCGAGGCCCGCGATCAGGCTGCTGGTCGCGACGGCGTTGTAGCCGACGCCCTGATCGCCGAACGCGGTGAACGAGAACGTGCCGTCGCCGCCCGCTGCCGGGGCGGTGCGGAAGGTCGCCATCTCGCCGAGCCTGGTGGCGGGGTCGTAACCCTGGTGGCCGACGACGTAGTAGTAGGTGGTGTTGGGCAGGAGGCGGTCGATCCGGGCGTGGAGGTAGTACTGCGTGATCGACTTCGGGCTGTTCGGCGGGTACTCCTCGACCGGGTGCTGCCAGGACATTTGGCTGGTCAGGGCCCGGACCTCGGCCTGGATGGGCGAGCTGAAGTCGCCGGGGACCGTGCCGATCCGGACGAACGGCGCGGTCACCGCCGCGGGCACCTGCCAGGAGACCACGACCTGCTGGGACGGGTCGGCCCCGTAGGCGATGTGCCGCCCGAACGGCCGCAGCGCCGAACCCGCGACCTTGTCCGCGTTGAGCAGCACCGTCGGTCCTGCCGGCACTGCCGGTCCTGTCGGTCCGGGGGAGGCCGCGGCGACGCCGGGCAGGAGGACGCCTCCGGCGGCGAGCGCCGCGCCGCCGACCGCACCCACCCGGAACAGTGTCCGCCGCGAGTACTGATTGACGAACTTGTCGTGTTTCTCGGCCAAGCTGAGCCGACGATAGGCTTGGGACCTGCTGTTCCGGGGAGTTTCGGCCATAAAATTGAAGTTAAGAAGGCTTCCTAACTAAGTCAAGAGGCTGGTGCGGCCTGCATGGAACCGTGCAAGCGGGCGTGACTCACGTGCTCAACCCCGGATCTCGCGTGCTTGAAGGCGGAACTCGCGTGATTGAAGGCGGAACTCGCGTGCTCAGACGGCGATCTCGGTGTGCGGCGTCTGAGCACGCGAGATCCGCCGCTGATCACGCGAGTCACGTCTCCAAGCACGCGAGATCCGGGTTCGAGCACGCGAGTACGGTGCCTGGTCACCCGCTCGAGCCGGCGCGAGTCACACCAGTTCGGAGGACATGACGGCGTCCAGGCCGCGCAGCCGGTCCAGCAGCGGCTCGACCTCGTCTTCCGCGATCAGGACGGCGCAGGTCATGGTGCTTTCGCGGACCCCGTCGCGCACGTCGAGCGACAGGTCGTGGACCAGGCAGCCGAGCGAGTCGACGAGGCCGGGGATCTGGTCGACGCCGCCGACGAAGTAGGTGGCGATCCGGCGGCGGACCAGCATGGAGGTGCGAGGGGCGGGAACCTGGAAAGTGGTGAGCGACATCGTGGGTCTCCAAAGGCGGGAAGCGAACAGGCCATGGAGGGCCAGGTCCCGGGAGATGCCCCGTGTCGAGGGGTCGCCGGATTGCGCGCCGGCGACCTGGTTCAGCCGGCGCGCTTGACTACGAGTCGAGTGAAGCGGCGCACGGCGAAAGGCTAGCACGTCACGAAAGCCTCAGCCGCGCGCCTTGCTCCCGGACGTGTGCGACCGACCCGCAGTCGAGGTCCAGCTGCCGCTGCCGTTCCGCGACGAACGCCCGGCCGAGGCCGGTTCGGTCCGAAGTGGACAGTGTGCGCCGGAGTGTGTTCAGCAGCCCGCGTTCCTCCGCGCGGATATGCGTGTCCACCGAATTCTCCAGTGCTTCCAACGCCTTTTCGAAGTCGTCCGATTCCAGTACCGCGAGCAACTCGGCGGCGAAACCGCTCTCCGTCGGGTCAGGACGGATGATCCGTTCCGTCGCGGTGACATGGGCGACCAGAGACGCCGACAGCTCCGCGACCAGCGCCGGCCGGTCGGCCTCGTCGTTGCGAAGATCCCGGAAGAGCTGTTCGATCCGGCGGTGATCGGCCAGCACGACCTCGACCAGGTCGGAGCCGGGGGGAGCGGCCGCCGGTCCCGGTCGCATCCAGCCGAACGTCAGTTCCACGGCCTGACGCCAGTGGGCGTACTCGCTGTCGCGGCGGGCGGGATCCATCGACGGCAGCCACTGCCCGGCCCGGTGCCAGTTCCGGCGCAGCCCCTCCAGATCCGGCCAGTACCCGACCGACAGCCCGGCCGCGTACGCCGCGCCCAGCGACACCGTCTCGGCGACCATCGGACGGACCACCGGCACGTCGAGGACGTCGGCGACGAACTGCATCAACAGGTTGTCCGCGGTCATCCCGCCGTCCACCTTGAGTGTCGACAGCGCCAGCCCCGAATCGGCGTTCATCGCGTCGACGACCTCGCGAGTCTGCCAGCCCGTCGCCTCCAGTACGGCCCTGGCCAGGTGCCCCTTGGTGATGTACGACGTCAGCCCGGCGATCACGCCGCGGGCCTCGCTGTGCCAGTGCGGCGCGAACAAGCCGGAGAAGGCGGGCACGATGTAGCAGCCGCCGTTGTCCTCGACGGTCCGGGCCAGCGTCTCGATCTCGGGCGCGGAGCCGATCAGCTCCAGCCCGTCCCGGAACCACTGTACGAGCGATCCGGTCACCGCGATCGACCCTTCGAGCGCGTACACGGCGGGCTCGTCGCCGATCTTGAACCCGACGGTGGTCAGCATGCCGTGCGTGGAATGCACCGGTGTCGGGCCGGTGTTGAGGAGCAGGAAACTGCCCGTCCCGTACGTGCACTTCGCCTCACCGGGCGCGAAGCAGGTCTGGCCGAACAACGCCGCCTGCTGATCGCCGAGCGCCGCCGCGATCCGGATGCCCGGCACCACCCGCGACGTGGTCCCGTACACCTCGGTCGAGGGCCGGATCTCGGGCAGCATCGCGCGCGGGATGTCGAAGAACTCCAGCAGTTCGTCGTCCCACGACAGCGTCCGCAGGTTCATCAGCATGGTGCGCGAGGCGTTGGTGACGTCGGTGACGTGGACGCCGCCCTCCGGGCCACCGGTCAGGTTCCAGATCAGCCAGCTCTCGACCGTCCCGAACAGGACGTCGCCGCGCTCGGCGCGTTCCCGCAGGCCGGGGGTCCTTTCGAGCATCCAGCGGATGCGGGGCGCGGAGAAGTACGTGGCCAGCGGCAGCCCGCACAGCCGGCGGACGCGATCCGCGCCCGGCTCGCGGGCGAGCTGTTCGAGCATCGCGTCGGTGCGAGTGTCCTGCCAGACGATCGCGCGCCCGACCGGGTTGCCGGTGTGCCTGTCCCACAGCACCGTCGTCTCGCGCTGGTTCGCGATGCCGAGCCCGACCACCTGCGCCGGTTCGGCTCCCGCGTCGGCCAGCGCCTGCGGCACGATCCGGCCGACGTTGCGCCAGATCTCCGTCGCGTCGTGTTCGACCCAGCCCGGCCGGGGGAAGTGCTGCTGGTGTTCGCGCTGGGCGACCGACACCAGCCTGCCGCGCGCGTCGAACAGGATGCACCGGGTCGAAGTGGTGCCCTGGTCGATCGACATCACGTAGCGCTGGACCACGCGAGCACCTCCATCACCATCGGGACGCGCCGAGATCGCGGGAGACCGCCCGTGCCGCGTCGCGCACGTGGCCGAGCAGCCGGGGGATCGGGCTGCCGTCGGCTTCACAGATCCGGTCCGCCGCGCCGGACACCCCGATCGCGCCGACCACGATGCCGCCGTGCCCGCGGATCGGCGCCGCTATCCCGGCCTCGCCGGAGATCATTTCGCCGTTCTCGCTCGCCCAGCCCGCCTCGCGCACCTTGCCGCAGGCGCGTTTGATCGCGGTCTGGGTGATCAGGGTCCGGCGGGTGTAGGCCTCCGGCCCGCCGGTGCGCAACGATGCCACGAGACCGGTGTCGTAGGCCAGAAGCACTTTTCCGAGCGCCGTCGCGTGCAGCGGGAGAAGCGTGCCGACGTCGAGCGTCTGCAGGCTGTCGTCGGGCCGGAAAACGTGGTGCACCACCAGGACCCGGCCCTCCAGCGGTGCTCCGATGCGGACGGCTTCACCGCTGCGCGCGGCCAGCGCGTCGGCCCAGTTGATCGCGCGTGACCGGAGTTCGTTGACGTCGAGGTAGCTCGTGCCGAGGTGCAGCAGCGCCGCGCCCAGTTGGTATTTCCCGGTGTCACGGTCTTGTTCGACAAAGCCGACCCCTTGCAGGGTTCGCAGGATCCCGTGCGCCGTTCCCTTGGCGAGTTCGAGGGAATCGGCGATCTCGCCGACCCCGAGACGGCCGGAACCGCGCGCCAGCAACCGCAGGATCGCGGCGGCGCGCTCGATGGACTGGATCGGACCGGGCACGGCTCAACCGTAGCCCGACCGGCCCTGATTCGACAATGTCGAACATCGTCTTCCGGCGTTCGACAATGCCGACCGGCGTCCGTTGACCCCGGGTTTCCGCGAACTTAACTTCGGCCTCAACAGGGCAACGGTGTCCTTTGTGGAGGAAGCAATGGTGCGAAACCTCAAGGCTCGCGGACTCGCGGGCGAACTGGCGGCGGAGTTCGTCGGGACGATGATCCTCATCCTGTTCGGCTGCGGGGTGGTGGCACAGGTCGTCGCGGCGGGCATCGGCGACCACGACAGCATCGCGTGGGCGTGGGGGATCGGCGTCACGCTGGGGATCTACGTGGCTTCACGGATCAGTGGCGCGCATCTGAACCCGGCCATCACCGTGGCGCTCGCGGTGTTCAAGGGCTTCTCGTGGCGCAAGGTCGCGCCGTACGCCTTGGCGCAGACCGCCGGCGCGTTCCTCGGCGCGCTGCTGGTGCGCTGGAACTACACCGAGGTGCTCAACGCGGCCGACCCCGGCCTGACGATCAAGACTCAGGGCGTCTTCTCCACCCTTCCGGGTAACGGAACCCTTCCGGTGGGTGACTGGGGCGCGTTCCGCGACCAGATCATCGGCACCGCCATCCTCGCCTTGGTGATCTTCGCCATCACCGACCTCCGCAACACCGCGCCCGCCGCGAACCTCGCCCCGGTCGTCGTCGGCTTCCTCGTGGTCGCGATCGGCATGGCCTGGGGCACCAACGCCGGCTACGCGATCAACCCCGCCCGCGACTTCGGCCCGCGGCTGATGTCCTGGCTCACCGGCTACGACACCGCGTTCACCGACCAGTACGGCTATCCGTACTGGTGGATCCCGATCGTGGCCCCGATCGTCGGCGCGGTCATCGGCGGCGCGATCTACAAGTTCTTCATCGAGCGCTACCTGCCCACCGACCCGGCACCGGAAGCTTTGCCAGCCAAGGACATCGAGCGCGTTTCCTAAGGAGAAACCATGCCTGACTACATCGGCGCCGTCGACCAGGGCACCACCAGCACGCGGTTCATGATCTTCGACCACGGCGGCAACGAGATCGCCCGCCACCAGCTGGAGCACGAGCAGATCCTGCCGAAGCCGGGCTGGGTCGAACACGACGCGACCGAGATCTGGGAGCGGACCCGCTCGGTCATCGCCACCGCGCTCAACAAGGCGAAGCTGACCGCCGCGGACCTCGCGTCGCTCGGCATCACCAACCAGCGTGAGACCACCGTCGTGTGGAACCGCCGGACCGGGCGGCCGTACTGCAACGCCATCGTGTGGCAGGACACTCGCACCGATCGGATCGCCTCGGCGCTGGAACGCGCGGGCAAGGGCGACGTCATCCGCCGCAAGGCCGGTCTGCCGCCCGCCACCTACTTCTCCGGCGGCAAGCTGCAATGGATCCTGGAGAACGTCGACGGCGTCCGCGAAGACGCCGAGAAGGGCGACGCGCTCTTCGGCACCACGGATTCCTGGCTGATCTGGAACCTCACCGGCGGCCCCGACGGCGGCGTGCACGTGACGGATCCGACCAACGCGTCGCGCACCATGCTCATGGATCTCGAAACGCTGGAGTGGGACGACGAACTGCTGTCGTTCTTCGGCGTCCCCAAGCAGATGCTGCCGTCGATCCGGCCGTCGTCGAACAACGGCCACTTCGGCGTCACCCGCGCGGACGGCCCGCTCGGCGGCGAGGTCGCCATCACCGGCGTGCTCGGCGACCAGCAGGCGGCGACCGTCGGCCAGGTGTGCTTCCGCCCCGGCGAGGCCAAGAACACCTACGGCACCGGCAACTTCCTGCTGCTCAACACCGGCCACGAGGTCGTCCGCTCGAAGCACGGGCTGCTCACGACGCTGGCCTACCAGTTCGGCGACGAGAAGCCGGTCTACGCGCTGGAAGGTTCCATCGCCGTCACCGGTTCCGCCGTGCAGTGGCTGCGCGACCAGCTCGGCATCATCAGCGGGGCCTCCCAGAGCGAAAGCCTCGCCCGCCAGGTCGAGGACAACGGCGGCGTCTACTTCGTCCCCGCGTTCTCCGGGCTTTTCGCGCCGTACTGGCGTTCGGACGCGCGCGGCGCGATCGTCGGCCTCACCCGCGCCACCACCAACGCGCATCTGGCGCGGGCGACGCTCGAAGCGATCTGCTACCAGACCCGCGACGTCGTCGAGGCCATGCAGAACGACTCGGGCGTCACGCTCGACGTGTTGCGGGTGGACGGTGGCGTGACCGCGAACGAACTCTGCATGCAGCTGCAGGCCGACATCCTCGGCGTACCGGTGTCGAAGCCGGTCGTCGCCGAGACCACCGCGCTCGGCGCCGCCTACGCGGCGGGCCTGGCCGTCGGGTTCTGGAAGTCCACCGACGAGCTGGAACAGAACTGGAACGAGGACAAGCGCTGGGAGCCGTCCTGGACGGACGAACAGCGCGCCGTGGGCTACGCGGGCTGGCAGAAGGCCGTCGGCCGCACGCTCGACTGGGTCGAGGTCGAGTGAGCCCGATGAACAGGAGGAACACAGTGACACCCGTACCGCTTTCCCCGGTCTACCGTGCCGAGACCCTGCGCAAGCTCGCCCGCGAAGAGATCGACGTGCTGGTCGTCGGCGGGGGAGTGACCGGTGCCGGCGTCGCGCTCGACGCGGCGTCGCGCGGGCTCTCCGTCGCGCTCGTCGAGGCCCGCGATTTCGCCGCCGGGACGTCCAGCCGGTCGTCGAAGCTGATCCACGGCGGCCTGCGTTACCTGGAGAACCTGGACTTCAAGCTGGTGCGCGAGGCGCTGAAGGAACGCGGCCTGCTGCTGCAGACCCTCGCGCCGCATCTGGTGCGGCCGGTGAAGTTCCTGGTGCCGCTCAAGCACCGGGTCTGGGAGCGCGGGTACATCGGCGCGGGTGTCACGCTTTACGACACCCTCGGCGGGGCTCGCGCGCTGCCCCGGCACCGGCATCTGTCCAAGCGCGGCGCGGGCAAGGTCGCCCCCGGCCTCGCCGACGACGCCCTGATCGGCGCCATCCAGTACTACGACGCCCAAGTCGACGACGCCCGCCACACGATGACCATCGCGAGGACCGCGGCCGAGCAAGGCGCCTCGGTCCTGACCCGAGCCCGGGTGACGTCCCTGATCCGGGACGGCGAACGCGTCGTCGGCGCCAAGGTCGTCGACCGCGAGAGCGGAGCGGAGATCGAGGTCCGGGCGAAGACAGTCGTCGCGGCCACCGGCGTGTGGAGCGACGACATGGCGGAAGCGGCGGGCATCCCCGCGCCGTTCACCGTGCGCGCGTCGAAGGGCATCCACCTGGTGGTGCCGCGCGAGAAGATCGACCTGGACACCGGGCTGATCCTGCGTACCGAGAAGAGCGTCCTGTTCGTCATCCCGTGGGGACGGCACTGGATCGTCGGCACCACCGACACCGAATGGGACCTCGACCGCGAGCACCCGGCGGCCAGCCAGGCGGACGTCGACTACGTGCTCGGGCACCTCAACGCGGTCCTGCGCACGCCGATCACCGCCGATGACATCGAGGGCGTGTACGCCGGGCTTCGGCCGCTGCTGGCCGCGAAGGCGACGGCGACGACGAAGCTTTCGCGGGAGCACGCCGTGGCGCATCCGGTGCCGGGCCTGGTGATCGTGGCCGGCGGCAAGTACACGACGTACCGCGTGATGGCCGCCGACGCGGTCGACGTCGCGGTGGAGGATCTCGGCCGTCCGGCGCCGTCGTCGTGGACCGAGCGGCTCCCGATCGTCGGCGCGACGGGCTACCACGAACTGTGGGGCTCGCGGCACGCGCTCGTCCAGCGCACAGGGCTGCCGATTCGCCGGATCGAGCACCTGCTCCAGCGCTACGGCACCGCGATCGACGACATCCTGGAGTCCATTTCGGAGCGTCCCGAACTGGGTGAGTCGATCCCGGGAACGGCGGAGTACCTCAAGGCGGAGGTCGTCTACGCCGTCTCGCACGAAGGCGCGCTGCACCTGGAGGACGTCCTGACGCGCCGCACCCGGATCTCCATCGAGGAGCGGGACCGCGGGGTGACGGCCGCGCCGGTGGTGGCCGGGCTGATGGCGCCGCTGCTGGGCTGGGACTCGCACAAGCAGGAGCGCGAGGTCGCCAACTATCTGGCGCGGGTCGAGGCGGAGCGTTCCGCCCAGGCCCAGCCGGACGACGAGGCGGCGAACGCCAGCCGTCTGGCCGCCCCCGCTCTGCTGCCCAGCTGACTCACGAGAGCTGACGTGGGCTGAAGGGGCCCTTCGCCGCATGTGACGCGGCGAAGGGCCCGTTCGTCGCGTCACATGCGGGCATGGTTCCCTTCAGCCCTCCGGCTACTTGAGCCAGTCCAGGTAGTGGGTGGCGGCGATGCGGGCGCCGTCCTTGGTGGTGAGGACGTCACCCTTGACGGCGGAGAACATGCCCGCGGTCTCGTCGTTGGTCACCGAACGCGTGTCCCCCTTGGCGGACAAGGTGATCCGGCCCAGTTCGTCCAGCGGGTAGACGTCCGGGCCGCCGACGTCGAGAGTGCCGTTCAGCGGCTTTCCCGCGGAGACCTCGGAAACCGCGGCGGCGACGTCCGCCGCGGCGATCGGCTGGATCGGCGTGCCGGGTAGGCGGACGGTGTTCTCGTCGGCGGTCCAGGACAGCACCGCGTCGACGAACTCCATGAACTGCGTGGCGCGGACGATCGAGTAGGGGATCCCGCTGTTCTTGAGGATGTCTTCCTGCAACGTCTTCGCCCGGTAGTAGTCGAGCTCGGGGACCTGGTCGACGCCGACGATCGACAGGATCACGAAGTGCCCCGTGCCCGCCTTCTTCGCCGCGGCCACGAGGTTGTCCATCGACGTCCGGAAGAACGCGGGGGAGGCGTCGTCGAAGGTCGGCGAGTTCGTGAGGTTCACGACCACGTCGGCGCCGTCGAGCGCGGCGTCCAGGCCCTGGCCGGTGAGGAGGTCGACCCCGGTGGACGGCGAATGCGGTACCGCCTCGTGCCCGGCTTCGTTCAGGTTCCGCACGACCTGCGAACCGATCAGCCCGGTCCCGCCGATGATCGCGAATTTCATGACCCTGTGCCCTTCCTCGACGGGTGCCCGCTAACTCGGACACCTCATGTCCGAGATAATACTCAGACACTTTGTGTCCGAGTCAAGGGGCGAGTTAGAGTCATCCGGGTGAAGATGTCCGGTGGGGTCGAGTGGGCCCTGCACTGCTGTGTCGTGCTGACCTCGGTCGACGAGCCCGCGCCCGCCGCGCGCCTGGCGCAGCTTCACGACGTCTCGCCCAGCTATCTCGCGAAGCAGCTTCAGGCCCTCTCGCGGGCCGACCTCATCCGATCGGTGCAGGGGAAGGCCGGCGGCTACGTTCTCACCCGGCCGGCTTCGGAGATCACGGTGCTCGACGTCGTCGAGGCCATCGACGGGCCCGGCCCGGCCTTCATCTGCACCGAGATCCGGCAGCGCGGCCCGATGGCGACGCCGCCCGAGGCGTGCACCGCGCCGTGTGCGATCAGCCGCGCGATGGCGAACGCCGAAGTCCAATGGCGGGCGGCGTTGCGCGCCGTCTCCATCGCGGATCTGGCCGACGGCGTCCGGGGTGACTACGGTCCGGGCGCCCTGGCGGGGATCGGCGCCTGGTTCAAGGACTCGTGAGCGATTCGGGTCGTTCTTTCGAGGGCTAAGTCAAGGTGGCGTGGGCTCGGCGACCTTGGGAACAGGGACCGGAGAAGGCGACCCGGCGGAAGGCGATGGCCTACGCCAGGCCGTGAAGGCCTCCTTCTCTACTTTCAAGGTCAGGGTCTCGGCAAAGTCGCGTAAGCGGGTGTCGTGAGTGGCGTTTCGTGTTCTGGCGGACTCGTATTGTCTACCCACTGGTGTGATTGGCGGTCGAGTGATGCCGGTGCTGGGGCCGGTGTGGTCGACGGGGAAGGATTCCGGCCGTTGAGCGTCCGGAATCTTCCCCCGTCACCTCGTCCCTGGCGACGATGTAGGAATTGGGACGTTCAACGTCCCAATTCCTACATCGTCGCGCCCTGTCAGCCGCGGAACCGCCACTCACGACCACCTGGGCCGATCTGCGCGTGAGTGGGGTGTCGGGATCGCGCCGGTCCGGCGGCCGTGGGCATTCAGGGACTCAGGGCGCCGCGTCGCGAAAGCCACTTTCGCAACCTTCAACGTTGCGAAAGTGGCTTTCACAACCTCCTTGACCAGCGCAGAGGCGACTTTGCCGCGACCCTGACCTTCAGGGGAGGCAAGGAGGCTTTCACGGACTTCGCCCTCCGGGCCAAAGCACCCCACAAGGCCTAGAACCGGTCCACGTGTTCGCCGACCCACTGCGCGAACGTCCGCGCCGGACGGCCGAGCACCTTCTCGACCGTGCGGTCCACGGTCCTCGCCTCCGTCGGCGGGTCGCTGTGCCAGCCGATCACGTACTCGGCGTCCGCCGTCGACACGCCGTCGGCCAGCAGCCGGTCGACAGCCTGCTGCCGCGTGATCTGTTCCAGGCCGATGTCGCGGCCCAGGGCGGCGCCGAGGATCGCGATCCGGTCGCGCGTGGTCAGTGATTCCGGTCCGGTGAGGTTGTAGACCTTGCCCGAGTGTCCGTCCTCCGTGAGCGCCGTGGCGGCGACCGCGCCGATATCGGCCTCGTGCACCACGGCGCTGGGGAGGTCGAAGGGTTCGCGGACCACGTTGCCGCCGCGGACGGAATCGGCCCAGGTGAGAGCGTTGGACATGAACTCCTGGGGCTCCAGTCGCGTCCATTCCACCCCGGACTCGGCCATGGCCTGTTCCGTCGGCCCGACGTAGCCGCCCCACACGATGGTCATCCGCCGCACGCCCGCGTCCACGGCGCGCTTGACCAGGTCCGCGCCGACGTCGGCGAGCCCCGCGGTCACGGTGATGTGCAGCCGGGTGACACCGTCGAAACTCAGTGTCTCCGGTTCGGTGTGCGTGCCTCGCACCACCTCGACACCCGCCGGAAGCCGGGCTTCGGCCGGGTTCCGGCTGAGTGCCCGGACGCGTTCCCCTCGGCGGACGAGTTCGGCCACCACGTGGCGGCCGGTGTTCCCGGTGGCCCCGGTTACCAAGACGGTCATGGGTGATTCCCTTCGTTTTCCGCGAAGGTAAAAGCTCAAGTAATGTGGAGGTCAAGTGAGCCGGTCAGGAATCGAGAAGCGCCGGTGTCCGCGGAATCCCTAGCGTCTTCGCCACAGGCAAACCGACTCCAGGAGGTTCTCGTGAGCAAGCGGATCCGCACCTTCCACCGGTGGACGTCCCTCGTCTTCGTCGCCACCGTCATCGTCTGCTTCGTCGTCGTGGCGCTGGGCAGCTCGGCCCAGTGGGTGCTCTACACACCCCTGCCGCCGCTCTTTCTGCTGATGTTCAGCGGGCTCTACCTGTTCGCGCTGCCGTACACCGCCAAGCGGCGCAATCGGCGGCGCGTGGCCGGGTGACTTGTCGAGTCTTAGTTTATGGCAAAAATTAACAGGCCCCGTACCGGCCGGAAACTCTTGACGGCGTCGTCGGGTCCGGTGAGGATCGGCCGGTCCCCGCCTCCCGCAGAATGGACCAGACCATGGCAAGACGTCCTCGCGCGCGCCGAAGTCCGCTCGTCGCCCTGATGAGTCTCACCCTGCTCGGCGGGGCCCTGGTGGCCACGCCCGCCGCCGTCGCCGCCGAGCAGCCCGTGATCGGGAAGCCAGCGCTCGACCGGGACGGATGTGCCCGGATCGAGAAGAGCCTGCCGACCCTCGCCGACTGGCCGAAGGTCGAGAGCCGGTTCAAGGGCAAGGCCGGTGACGAGCAGCGGATCGCCGAGATCCTCAAGGGGATGACCCTGGAGGAGAAGGTCGGGCAGATGACGCAGCCCGAGATCGCCGCGATCACCCCCGACGAGGTCCGCCAGTACTCCATCGGCTCGGTGCTCAACGGTGGCGGCTCGTGGCCGGGCCAGAACAAGCACGCGTCCCAGCAGGACTGGCTGAAGCTCGCCGACTCCTACTGGGACGCTTCGAAGACCAGCCGGACGAAGATCCCGGTGATCTGGGGCATCGACGCCGTGCACGGCAACAACAATGTGTACGGAGCCACCGTCTTCCCGCACAACATCGGTCTCGGCGCGGCGCACGACCCGTGCCTGGTGCGCGACGTCTCCGCGGCGACGGCCCGGCAGATCCGCGCCACCGGCCAGGACTGGGCGTTCGCGCCGACGCTGGCCGTCGTCCAGGACGACCGCTGGGGCCGCACCTACGAAGGGTTCTCCGAGGACCCACGGATCACCCGGGCCTACGGCTACGAGGCGATCAACGGCCTCCAGGACGGCTCGACCAAACGCATCGGCTACAACGGGGTGATCGGTACCGCCAAGCACTTCATCGGTGACGGCGGCACGCTCAAGGGACAGGACCAGGGCGTCAACCCGGCGTCCGAGGCCGAGATGATCAACCTCCACGGACAGGGCTACTACGGCGCGCTCGCGGCGGGCTCCCAGACCGTGATGGTGTCGTTCAACAGCTGGACCAACGCGGAACTCGGCATCAACGAGGGCAAGCTGCACGGCAGCGACAAGGCGCTGAACCAGATCCTCAAGGGCAAGATGGGCTTCGACGGCCTCGTCGTGTCCGACTGGAACGGCATCGGCCAGGTCCCGGGCTGCACGAACTCCTCGTGCCCGCAGGCGATCAACGCCGGTATCGACATCGTGATGGTGCCGAACGACTGGAAGGCGTTCATCACCAGCACCGTCGCGCAGGTCAACGGCGGCCAGATCCCGATTTCACGGATCGACGACGCGGTGACCCGCATCCTGCGCGTGAAGCTGCGCTCCGGGCTGTACGAGTCGCAGAAGCCGTCGGACCGTTCCTACGCGAACTCCGACGAGGCGCTGAAGGAGACCTGGCTGGCGCGCGACGCCGTTCGCTCGTCGCAGACGTTGCTGAAGAACAACGGGAACGTGCTGCCGCTGAAGCCGAAGTCGAAGGTCCTGGTGGTCGGCAAGAGCGCGGACAGCATCCAGAATCAGACCGGCGGCTGGACGCTGAGCTGGCAGGGGACCGGCAACACCAACGCCGACTTCCCGAACGCCACGTCGATCCTTTCCGGGCTCAAGCAGCAGCTCGGCGACGTCAATGTCACCTTCGACGAGAAGGGCGACACCGACCCGAAGGGCTACGACGCCGTCATCGCCGTCATCGGTGAGACCCCGTACGCGGAAGGCGTCGGCGACTTGACCCGCAAGACGCTGGAGGCCTCGAAGCTCTACCCCGAAGACCTGACCGTGCTGGACAAGGTGCGCGGCAAGGGGGCTCCGGTCGTCACCGTCTACGTCGGCGGCCGCCCGTTGTACATGAACAAGGAGATCAACCGCTCCGACGCGTTCGTGGCGGCGTGGCTGCCCGGTACCGAAGGCGGCGGCGTCGCGGACGTCCTCGTCAAGGGCGGTTTCAAGGGCACCCTGTCGTACTCGTGGCCGAAGAGCGCGTGCCAGACGCCGCTGAATCCGGGCTCGGCGGACTACGACCCGCTGTTCAAACTCGGCTACGGCCTCAAGACCGGCCAGCGTGTCACCATCGGACAGCTGGACGAAACCGTCGGCCCGGTGGCCTGTGGCTCGACCGGTGGCGGCGGCACCGCGACCGAGGACCTCGAGGTGTTCAACCGCACCGATGTCGCGCCGTACAAGGGTTTCATCGGTTCCGCGCAGAACTGGGGCGGCACCGAGATCGGCCCCGACGGCACCGCCTCGCACGCCGAGATCAACGTCGTGCAGTCCGACGTCAACGTGCAGCAGGACGGGCTCAAGTCGACCTGGACCGGCACCGGCCCGGCCCAGCTCTACTTCCAGAACCCGGCCGGCACCAACGATCTGCGCGGGTACCTGAACGCCGACGCGGCACTGGAGTTCGACACGATCGTGCACGAGGCGCCTGCCAACCGGACGGTGATCAGCATGCACTGCGTCTACCCGTGCTTCTCGGAGGTGAACGCGACCAAGCTGTTCACCGATCTGGCGGGCGCGCCGAAGTCGACGGTGAAGATCCCGGTGTCGTGCTTCGCGAACGGGCTGGATCTGGAGAACGTCAACACGCCGTTCCTGGTGTACACCGACGGCAAGTTCTCCGCTTCGTTCGCGAACGTGCGGTGGGTGCCCAAGGGGGCGCAGGATCCCGATGCGAGGCCTTGCTCCAGTTTGAACTGAGCGGGTAGTCGCGCCAGTTTGTCATGAGGGGTCCCCATAGGACGAAAAGTGTCCTATGGGGACCCCTCATGACGTTCCGCGTCAGGAGGGCCGGTTCATGTCCGGGATCTCGATGTTCACCGGCCTGCCCTCCGAGAGCCACAGCCGGATGTACCGCCGGATCGCCTCGTCCAGCACCCAGGCGGCCTGCGGCACCAGCGGCAGCGGGATGAGCTTCTCGTGGAACGCCACCAGCGCGGGGAAAGCCGTGCCGACCAACGGATCCCAGATCGGTTCGCGCGGGATCCCGTTCCACCCGGAGAACCGGTCGCCGATGATGTAGCGCGCCAGCGCGTTGACCATCGGCCGGTCGACACGGCCGGGACTGGTCTGCTCGGCGAGCATGTCGAGGAGGACGTCGGTGAGCTCGACGCCCTCGCGGGTCGGGCCCATCGCCGGGTCCAGCACCTGCTTGGACTGCGCGTAGGCCGCGTCCCAGGTGGACGGCAGGTACTCGTCGCGGATCCCGAGCATGTGCCCGGTCACTTGCCAGCTGTGCAGGTACGCGGCGGAATGCGCGAAGGACACCCGGACACGCCAGTCGGTCAGTTTGCGCATCGTGTACGTCGGCAGGGTGTGCCAGGTGACCAGCATGTCGTTCTGGCTGATCGGGATGCCCTCTTGCCAGTGTGGCGACTGCGGCAGCAGATGCCGGACGGCGGCGTGCACCAGACGGGTCTTCACCGCGGAGACGATCATCTGGCCGTCGGGCCGGTAGGCGTTGAGCGAACCGACGTCGTAGCCGAGCTTGGCGGTCTTCGCGACGCGGTCCTTCATGTCCGCGCCGCCCTTGGAGTAGTAAACCGCCCTCGCCTCGTTGGGGATGGCGGTGCTCAGCATCCCGCCGCCGAGCCCGTTCAGCAGGTTGACGAACCGCCCGCTGACCTTCATGAAATCCGCCGCCGCGTCCAATTTGGACTGATCGGCCCATGAAGGGAGCTGCCGCGCGTGCTCGACGAAATCCCGCAGGTCCGGCGGGAGCCCGGAGGGGGTCGGCTGGTCGTTCCTGGTCCACGTTCGCAGCGCCTGGTTGACCGCCGCGACCTGCCCCCGGTCGAAAACCGCGGCGAGCACCGGATCGGCTTCGGCATCCCACACCCATTTCGGATCGGTGCCCGCCCCCGTCCCGGCCACCGAACCGCTCGGACTCCACGCCCAGGCGGGCTGGGCCATCCCCATGGCTCCCAAGAGGGTCGCTCCGCCACTGACGATCAGCATCTTGCGTCGATTGAGTTCGGTCATGCGCCAGTACTCCTCCTTGAGTCCCGGACCTGCAGGTTGATACTGTGATACAAGTAGTGCAACCGCGTATCAAGGAGAGCACAATCATCGCGAAGGCGCCAGACCCGGATTCTTTGCTGGAGCGCGCGCTCGCCGACGCGCTCGAACGCGCCGACGAGAGCGACGAGACCGCGCTCCGGCTGCTCGACGCCGCCTACGAACAGTTCTGCCGGATGGGGATCCGCCGCTCGACGATGGAGGACGTCGCGCGCCGCGCGGGCGTCTCCCGGATCACCGCGTACCGCCGGTTCGCCACCAAGGACGCCCTGGTCGAACAGGTCGTGCGCCGCGAGTTCCGCCGCTACTTCGACCAGTTCCTGCTCGACATCCAGCAGGCCGAAACCGCCGCGGACCGGGTCGTGCTGGGCTTCGCGAGCGCGTTGGGGGCGATCCGGCGCAACCCGCTGATCGGCGGGCTGATGGCCGTCGAGCCCGACGTGCTCGTCCCGTCGATGGTCAGCGACGGCGGCGGCACGCTGGCGGCCGTCCAGCGGTTCGTCGCGGGCCAGCTCCGCCGCGAGCAGCAGGCCGGCAACGTCTCGGAGGACGTCGACGTCGAACTCGTCGCGGAGCTGATGACCCGGGTCTCCGCCTCGTTCCTCGTCACGCCCAGCCGGGTCGTCGACCTCGACGACGACGAGCAGGTCCGCGAGGTGGCTAGGCGGTTCCTGGTGCCGATGCTGCGGCCGAGACCAGGCCGCTGAGGGACCGCCGGGCCGATCCGCCGGAAGGACTGCTCCTCCTGCTCCCGTTCGGCTTCGCCCGTGCACACCTTGGTGAAGCCGGCGGTCCTCAGCAGCAGGGAGCCGAAGACGAGGCTGTTCAGCGCGTCCAGCACTGGGCGGATCCTGTCATCGTCGAGACCGGCCTCGTAATGTTGCGAAAGCCACATTCAGAACACTCGAAACTCTCGATCCACACGAGCCGAACCGGCACTTTCGCGTGACTGAGCGGACGACACGTGTGATCAGACGGACGACACGCGGCCACCGCCGAGTCCAGCCGCGTGTCGTCCCACCGGTCACGCGAAACCGCTCGGCAGGTCAGATGCTCGCCGGCGGCGACCAGGTCAGCCGGGGATCCGTCTGCACGAAACTCCCCAGGAGGTGATCGATCCGCGTCAGCGCGTCGAGGTCCAGCACCACTCCGGACGCCTTCGCGTTCTCGGTCACCTGGGCGGCATTGCTCGCCCCTGTCACCACCGACGCGACGGTGTTGTGCTGCAACGTCCACGCGAGCGCCAGCTGCGCCATGGTCAGCCCGGCCTCGTCGGCGACGCCGCGCAGCATGGCGACGCGGTCGAGGAGGTCCGGCAGGAGCAGCGGCCGGGCGTCGCCCGCCTTCGAGGCCCGCGAGTCCGGCGGGATCTCGCCCGGCCGGTACTTGCCGGTCAGCACCCCCTGCGCGAGCGGGACCGAAGCGAACTGGCCGATCCCCGCGCGTTCGCACACCGGCATCACCTGGGCCTCGGCGACCCGCCACAGCATCGAGTAGTGCGGCTGGTTCGCCACGAGCGGGACGCCGTACCGCTCGGCCAGCGGCCGGGCCTCCAGCAACTGCTCCGCGGTCCATTCCGCGGTGCCCGCGTAGAGGATCTTCCCCTGCCGCACCAGATCCGAAAGCGCGAGGAACGTCTCCTCCAGCGGGGTGCGGTAGTCGAACCGCAACAGTTGATAGACGTCGATGTGGTCGGTGCGCAGGCGCCGCAGCGATCCGTGCAGTGACGTGGTCAGGTGCTTGCGGCTGAGGCCCGCGTCGTTGACACCGGGGCCTTCGGGCCAGAAGACGCCGGTGCACAGGACGAGATCGTCGCGGCGCGCGTGGCCCAGTGCCGCGGCGAGGTTCTCTTCGGCCGCGCCGCCGTCCCAGGCGGCGGCGGTGTGGAAGGTCGTGATGCCCGCGTCCAGCGCGGCTTGGACGCATTCCGCGCCGTCGCGGTGCGTGAGCCAGTTGCCGTAGGAGACCTCGCTGACGGACAACCCGCTAGCGCCGAGCCTGCGGTACTCCATGGTCACCTCTTCCGCGCGCCGGTTTCGAGGATGGTGCGGTCGATCCATTCGTCGAGACCGGCCGCCTTGCGGGCGTAGGTCTCCCGTACCGATTCGTGCGGCAGGATCAGGAATTCCTCCGACGCCAGGCCGTGTATGACGGACTCCGCGACGTCCTCCGGTTCCAGCAGCGGCGCCGCGGCGGCGATCGCGAGCGCGGCGGGATGCCCGGCGGCGATCCCCGGCTCCAGCAACGCGGTCCGCACGCCGAGCGGGCACAGCGCGCTGACCCGCACCCCGCGCGGCCGGTAGGTGATGGCCAGCCATTCGGCGAGCCCGACGGCCGCGTGTTTGGTCACTGAGTACGGCGCGTCGCCCGGGGTGCCCAGCAGACCCGCTCCCGAGGCCGTGATCAGCAGATATCCGTGACCCCGGCTCAACATCGCCGGCAGCGCGACCTGCGCCGCGTGCACGTGCTGCATGACGTTGATCGCCCACGACCGCGACCACTGTTCGTCGGCGGCGTGCACGCCCGTGCCGAACGCGGCGCCGGCGTTGGAGCAGAACAGGTCCACCGGCCCGAACTCCGTGCGGGCCTCGGCCACCAGCATCTTCAAGTCCTCTTTGGACGACGCGTCGGCGTGGCGCGCGACCGCGGCACCACCCGAGGCCGTGATCTCGGCGACGACCTTCTCCGCGGTCTCGAGGTCGAGGTCGGAGACCACCACTCCGGCGGCGCCCTCGGCGGCGAACCGCCGGGCCATGGCGGCGCCGATACCGTGTGCCGCGCCGGTCAGCACGACGACTCGTCCTGTCACTTCCACATGCGCTCCATGGTTATTTCGTCTGCTTTCGATGACAATTCTTCTGTTTTGTCACGCCGGTGAGCGACGTCTTGTCGAAATATGCGATACGGATGATAAAAGTGCAGGTCAGCGGCCTGTTCTGAGCGTGTCGACATATTTGTTTCCGACGCCGGACTTTAGCATGCGTTCCCTTGTTTTCCGAGTTTTGTCGCGAGAGTATTGCGCTCTCTGCGGCAAGTAGGTTATTTCTTGGGAATCCCGCTGAAGATCGCCGAACCTGGCGAGGTTCGACCAGCCCAGCCGAACAGGAGGTCCGCCGGTGAGTCATGCGACGGCGCGCACGCGGGTACTCGGCGTCAACCCGCTCGGACGTCCGGATCCGGGGCTGGCGGCCGCCGTCGCCAGGGGCGGCGGTCTCGGTATCGTGGAACTAGGGTCCACAATGGACGATAGGTTCCCGTTCGGGGTCCGGATCCCGGCGGGCCGCCACGTGCGGGACGAAGAAGTGCGGGAGAGCGGCGCGGGGCTCGTCCTGCTGGCCGAAGGGGCAGTTCGGCAGGGCAAGGGCGACCTCCCCGTGCTGGCCGAGGTGACCGGCGTCGAGCAGGCCGTCCGGATGCTCGGCGCCGGCGCCTCAGGTCTGGTGGCGAAGGGAGCCGAGGCGGGCGGCTCGGACCTCACCACGTTCGTCCTGCTCCAGCGCCTGCTGGAGCGGTTCGGCGAGGACGTCCCGGTGTGGGCGTACGGGGGCATCGGGCCGCGGACCGCGGTGGCGGCGCTCGCCGGGGGCGCGGCGGGTGTGGTCCTCGACGGACTCGGCCTGCTTCCCGAGGCCGACGTGCCCGAGGCAGCCCGAAAAGAACTGCTCAGGGCCGACGACGGGCTCGCGGCGTTGTTCGCGAATCGCTTCGAGGACGCGGAAAGCGCTGTCCGATCCGTCGTGCGTTCCCTCGCGACGCCGCCGCAGGCGAGCCCCTCTGGCCAAGGCGTACGGCTGTGCCGCACGCTGGGGACCCGCCTGCCGGTCGTGCAGGGGCCGATGACGCGGGTGAGCGACCAGCCCGGCTTCGCCGCCGCCGTCGCCGAGCACGACGGGTTCCCGTTCGTCGCGGTGGCCACCGCGAACGGCGCCAAGACCGCCGAACTGCTCGGCCGCACCGCCGAAGCGCTCGGAGACAGGCCTTGGGGCGCGGGCATCCTCGGGTTCGTCCCGGAGGAACTGCGCGCCGAGCAGCTCGCGGCCGTCCGGGCGGCGCGCCCCCGTTGTGTGCTCATCGCGGGCGGCAAACCCGCGCAGGCCAAGGCGCTGGAGGCCGACGGGATCGCGACCTTCCTCCATGTGCCGTCACCGATCCTCCTGCGGCAGTTCCTCGAAGCCGGCGTCCGCCGGTTCGTCTTCGAGGGCGCAGAATGCGGCGGGCACATCGGCCCGCGATCGAGTTTCGTGCTGTGGGAGCAGCAGCTGGACGTCCTGCGCGAGCACGGCGCCGAGGACGTCGAGGTGCTGTTCGCGGGCGGGATCCACGACGCCAGGTCCGCCGCGATGGTCTCGGCGATGGCGGAGCCGCTCACCGGCATCGGCGTCCTCATGGGCACCGCGTACCTGTTCACCGAGGAAGCCGTCACCCACGGCGCCATCACCGGGGCCTTCCAGGACCGGGTGCTCGGCGCCGGGTCCACGGTCACCCTGGAGACCGCGCCCGGGCACCTCACCCGGTGCCTGCCCAGCCCGTACACCGACGAGTTCGCCGCGCTGAAGGCCGGCCTCCGCGCGGACGGGGTCCCGCCGCAGGAGAGCTGGCAACGGCTGGAGGAGCTGAACACCGGACGGCTGCGGATAGCGAGCAAGGGCATCCGGCGCGAAGGCGACGCTCTCGTCGAGGTCGACACCCTCGGCCAGCTCGCCGAGGGGATGTACATGGCCGGCCAGGTGACGGTCTTGCGCGAGCGGCGTACCGACATCGCCACGCTGCACCGGGAGGTCACCGACGGCGCGGCGGACCTGCTCGCCGCCCGTGTCCCGGCTGAGGAGTCCGTTGTGGACAGTGACGTCGCGATCGTCGGTATGGCCTGCGTCTTCCCGGGCGCGGCCGATCTTCCGGCCTTCTGGGCCAATGTCCTGCGCGGCGCGGACGCCGTCACCGAGGTGCCGGATCAGCGCTGGGACAAGGAGGTCTACGCGGACCAGTCGACGTCGAAATGGGGCGGCTTCCTCCCGCCGGTGGACTTCGACCCGCTCGCGTACGGCATCCCGCCGAAGTCGATGGGCAGCATCGACCCGGCCCAGCTCGTGTCGTTGCAGACGGCGCGCCGCGCGCTCGAAGACGCGGGCTACGGCGACGGCGGCTTCGACCGCGAGAGCACCAGCGTCATCTTCGGCGCCGAAGCCGGGGGAGATCTGGCCAACGCCGGTGTCCTGCGCGCGCTGTTGCCCAGCTATCTCGAAGACGTCCCGGACGAGCTGCTCGCGCAACTGCCGGAACTGACCGAAGACTCGTTCCCCGGCACGCTCGCCAACGTCATCTCCGGCCGGATCGCCAACCGGCTCGACCTCGGCGGCACCAACTACACCGTGGACGCCGCGTGCGGCTCCTCGCTGGCGGCGCTGGACCTCGCGGTGAAGGAACTGCGGGCGGGTACGAGCTCGATGGTCCTGTGCGGCGCGGTCGACCTGCACAACGGCGTCAACGACTACCTCATGTTCACCTCCGCGGGCGCCCTGTCGCCGACCGGCCGGTGCCGTCCGTTCGACTCGGGGGCGGACGGGATCGCGCTCGGCGAAGGCGTCGCGTGTCTCGTGCTCAAGCGGCGGGCCGACGCCGAACGCGACGGAGACCGGGTCTACGCCGTGGTCAAGGGCGTCGGCGCGGCCAGCGACGGCAAGGCGCTCGGCCTCACCGCGCCGCGTCCCGAGGGGCAGCGGCGGGCACTGGAACGGGCCTATCGCGAAGCCGGAGTGTCCCCGGCGGACGTCTCGCTGGTCGAGGCGCACGGCACCGGCACGGTCGTCGGCGACGCCACCGAACTGACCACGCTCACCGAGTTCTTCCTCGACGCGGGAGCCGGACCGGGCACCTGCGCGCTCGGTTCGGTGAAGAGCCAGATCGGGCACACGAAATGCGCCGCGGGGCTGGCGGGCCTGATGAAGGCGGCGCTGGCGCTGTGGCACGAGGTCGTGCCGCCCACGCTGCACCTGAACAGGCCGAACCCCGCCTGGGACGCCGAGAGCAGTCCCTTCACCTTCTCCACCGGTGCCCGGCCGATGCCGGTTCCGCGCGGCCGCGAGTTCGCCGGAGTGAGCGCGTTCGGGTTCGGTGGGACCAACTTCCACGCGGTGCTCGCCGCGCCGGGAGTCCCGCCGGGGCGGCGGCACGGACCGCGCGACTGGGACGCCGAACTGGTCCTGCTCCGCGGCCCCGACGTCGAGAGCGCCCGCGCCGCGTTGCGGGACCTGCTGTCGGCGAACGAAGGCCGTCCGTTGCGGGAGATCGCCGCGCTCACCGCCGAGCGGGGCGGTTCCGCGCCGGTGCGGCTCGCGGTCGTCGCGAGCGACGTCGCGGAACTGTGCGAGGCCGCTGAAAATGGCGGTGGGCTCACCGCGGGCGACACCGAAGCGGGCAAGGTCGCGTTCCTGTTCCCCGGCCAGGGCAGCCAGCGGACGGGAATGCTGGCGGAGCTGTTCGTGCACTTCCCGGAGCTGGCCGACGTCCTGCGGCTCGCCCCCGACGTCGCCGCGACCACCTTCCCGCCGCGCGCCTTCACCGAGGAGGCACGCGCGGCGCAGGACGAGGCGCTCAAGGACACGCGGGTCGCGCAGCCCGCGCTCGGGCTCGTCGAATCGGCCTTGTGCGGGTTGCTCGCCGACCTCGGCATCCGGCCGGATCTGCTGGCGGGGCACAGCTACGGCGAGCTGTCCGCGCTGTCGGTCGCCGGCGCGTTCGACACCCCGACCCTGGTCGCGCTCAGCCGGGCAAGGGCCCGCTCGATCGCCGAGGTCGCGGGTGCCGACCCGGGCGCGATGGCCGCGGTGAAGGCGTCCCGTGACGAACTGGCCGCCGCCCTCGACCACCCGGACGTCGTCCTGGCCAACCACAACGCCCCGGGGCAGACCGTCCTTTCCGGACCGACGGCCGCCGTCGAGGAGGCCGTCCGCGCCCTTCGGGGCCAGGGGATCGGGGCCAAGCGGATTCCTGTCGCCTGTGCCTTCCACAGTCCGCTGGTGTCGGGCGCGAGCGACGTGTTCGCCGTCGATCTCGACAACGCCGAGGTCGGCGAGCCCGGCCGACCGGTGTGGTCGAACCGCACCGCCCGGCCGTACGAGGCCGGGGAGGTCCGCGCGGAACTGGCCGCGCAGATCGGTTCGCCGGTGCGTTTCGTCGAGCTGATCGAGGACATGTACGCGGCGGGCGCGCGCACGTTCGTCGAGGTCGGCCCGGGGCAGGTGCTTTCCCGGCTGGTCAAGGACATCCTCGGCGACCGGCCGTACACCGTGATCGCGTGCGACCCCGGCGGCCCAGGCCTGCGCGGACTCCTGACGGCGCTCGCCCGTCTGGCCCTCACCGGCGTCGACGTGCGCACCGAACGGCTTTTCCGCGGACGTGTCCGCGTCGGCCCGCTTCCGAAGCCCGCCTGGACCGTGGACGGCCAGACCGTCCGCGCGCCCGGCGGTGAGGTCCCCGCCCATGGGCTCGTGCCCGCCCGACGAATCCCGAGGACGACCATGAACCAGCCCGCGCCCGGTCGTGACCAGGCCGTCGTCGAATTCCTCCGCACCAGCCGCGAACTGCTGGCGGCGCAACGGGATGTGATGCTGGGCTACCTCGGCACCACGCCGCTCGCCCCGGCCCCGGTGGTGCAGGCCCCGGTGGTCCCGGCGCTGTTGCCGCCGGTCGAGGCACCCGCTGTGCCCGCGCCCGTCGTCGAGCCGGAGCCGGAGGCCGTCGTCACGGACGTCCTGGCCACCGTGATCGGCGCGATCAGCGAACGCACCGGCTATCCCGCCGAGATGATCGACGCCGATCTCGACCTCGAAGCGGATCTCTCCATCGACTCGATCAAACGCACCGAGATCGCGGGCTCGTTGCTGTCGAAGCTCGGCCTCTCGGGGCGGGTGCACGACGACGCCCAGGATCAGCTCAGCCGCGACCGGACGGCGAGCGCTTTGGCCGCCAGACTGAGGAAGTGGATCGAACCGGCGGCCCCGGTCACCGCGGCACCGGCCCCCGCCGCGGCACCGGTGGGGAGCGCGCCCGGTCGCTACCTGATCGGCCGGGTGGCGGCTCCGCTCGGAAAGCCCGACCTCGCCAAGGTGCGGGGCAAGACGGTCGCGGTGAGCTTCGAACCCGGCCAGGAGGACCTGGCCGAGTCGGTCCGCGCGGTGTTCGCCGAGGCGGGTGCCATCCCGGCGGAGCGGGACGACGCCGACATCGTCCTCGTGCTGAACCCGTTGTCCGAGGCCGAAGAACCGGTCGCGGCGCAGGTCTTCGCCCGGCTCAAAAGCGCCAAGGGCGCGGTGGTCGTGGTGGCGAGGCCGGGGGCCTGGCACACCGCCGGGCTGCGCGGTCTCGTCCGCGCCGCGGCCCGGGAGCGGAGCGAGCCGACCAGGCTCGTCGAACTGGAGTCCACGGTGGACCTCGCGCGGATCGTGCTGGAGGAAGTGATAGCCGACGGGCCCGCCGCGGTGCGCTACGACACCGCCGGGCGAGCGGCTTTCGAGCCGTCCGCGGGCTCTCTGGGCTCGGTCGCCTACGCGGGCGCGGGTCCCGGCGGCGGCGAGGTCAAGGCACTCGGTCTCGACCAGGATTCGGTGCTGCTGCTGATCGGCGGCGCCCGCGGGATCACCGCGCGGGCGGCGGTCGCGCTGGCGGCGAGCGGCTGCCGGATCGAACTGGCCGGGCGCACCCCGTGGCCGGCCGAACCCGGCGACGAGGACCTGCCCGGCGACGCGCCGGGGATGCGTTCGGCCCTGGCCGCGCGCGGCGGTTCGCTGGTGGACATCGAACGCCGGGTCCGCACCGTGCTGGCCCAGCGCGAGATCGCCAGGACACTCGATCAGATCGGCGCGGCCGGGGGTACCGCGGCGTACCGGTCGCTCGACGTGCGTGACGGAGCCGCCGTCCGGCAGGTGGTCAAGGATCTGCACACCCGCTACGGCCGGATCGACGGCGTCGTCCACGCGGCCGGGGTGATCGACGACAAACTGATGGCGGACAAGGACGAGAACTCGTTCCGCACGGTCTACGGGACCAAAGTGGACGGTGCGCGGGCGCTGCTCGACGCCCTGGAGCACTTCGGCGTCCGCCCCGGTTTCGTGACCTTCTTCGGCAGCATCGCCGCCGTGCTGGGCAACCGGGGGCAGACCGACTACGCGGCGGCGAACGACGCTTTGGAGACCCTGGGCGAGCAGTGGGCCGACCGCACCGGCTGCCGGGCCCTGACCGTCCACTGGGGACCGTGGGCGCCTTCGGACGACCACGCCGGCATGGTGTCCCCGGAGCTGGCGCGTGAGTACGAACGCCGCGAGGTCGCGCTGATCGATCCGGACGAAGGCACCGCCGCGCTCTTGCGCGAGCTGGCCTACGGTCCGGCCGACGTCCGCTCGGTGCTCTACACGGCGTCGCTGTGGTGAATCAAGCTGTGGTGAACCAGGAGCAGGTAGCCATCGTCGGGATGGGCGTGTTTCTGCCCGGCGCGTCCACTGTGGACGAATACTGGCGGAACATCGTCTCCGGCGCCGACTCGATCACCGAGATCCCGCCGCACCGCTGGGATCCGAGTTTCCACGACGGTGACGGTCGCACCCCCGACCGCACCTATGGGCGGCGCGGAGGCTTCGTCGCCGACAGCCTGGACTTCGACGCGACGGCACTCGGCATCGTCCCCAGCTCCGTCAGCGGGATGGAACCGGACCAGCTGGTCGCGCTGGCCGTTGCCGCTTCCGCGGTCGACGACGCCGGTGGCCTGCGACGGTTGGGCGATCTCGAACGCGTGGGCGTGATCCTCGGCAGGGGCGGCTACCTCTCGCCCGGGCTTCAGCGATTCGACCAGCGTGTCCGGTCGGTCCGCCAGATCACCGGCGCCGTCCGCGAACTCCTCCCGTCGGCGCGGCCGGAAATGCTCGACAGGCTCCGGGAGGCGTTGCTGGAACCGCTCGGCGAGTTCCGGCCCGACACCGCGATCGGGCTGGTGCCGAACCTCGCCGCGTCACGCGTCGCCAACCGCCTGGACCTCGGCGGCCCCGCGTACACGGTGGACGCCGCCTGCGCGTCCTCGCTGCTCGCGGTGGACCAGGCGATCGGCGAGCTGGCCCGTCGCCGCTGCGACGTCGTCCTGGCGGGCGGCGTACACCACTGCCACGACGACACGCTCTGGTCGATGTTCACCCAGCTCGGCGCCCTGTCACCGAGCCAGCGGATCAGCCCGTTCTCCCGGGACGCGGACGGCTTGCTGATCGGCGAGGGCACCGCGATCGTCGTGCTGAAACGGTTCTACGACGCGCGCCGCGACGGCGACCGGGTCTACGC
>NZ_NMQT01000105.1 GCF_002234405.1 Amycolatopsis thailandensis
ATGACCCCTCCTAAGGACATGAAGGCCCCCTTCCTTGCGCCTAGCGCAAGGAAGGGGGCCTTCATGTACCCCACGATCCCGCGGTTAGACCTTCTCACGTTTGCTCTTGACGCTCACCGGAATGAGCTATAGCTTCTAACTATAGCGATAACTACTAACGTATGCCGAAGGAGGAGGCCATGACCTCGAAGACCGCACGCCGCCGGTTCGGCGCACGCGCCGCCCTGCTCACGGTCCCGCTGGCCCTCGCGGGCGTCCTGAGCGCCACCGCTACCGCTCAAGCCACCACTCACAGCTCCCAGCCGTCTTCCCTCACCTGCCAAGGAAAAAGCATCGACCGGAAGGCCAAGGTGCATTACCGGACCGAGACCTTCATCAAGGCGCCCCTGCGCACCATCTGGGATCTCCAGACCGATGTGGAGGCCTGGCCGACCTGGCAGAACCCCGCCATCCCGGTCGAAATGAAACGCCTGGACCCCGGCCCGCTGCGCGAGCGTTCCCGGTTCCGATGGACCATTCCCGTCCCGCCCGGCATGCCGTACCCGCCCGGTGACGTGACCATCGTGTCCACCGTCCGGCAGCTCCAGCCCGGCAAGTGCCTCCGCTGGACCGGCCCCCTCGACGGCCCCGGCGGCATGCACATCGACGGCGTCCACGTCTGGAACTTCGTGAAGGTCCGCGGCGGCGTCATCGTCCGCACCGAAGAGAGCCACACCGGCCCGCAGGTCGACAAGGACGTGCCGGGCTCCACCGAAATGCTCGGCCAGGGTCTCGAAATCTGGTTGCGAGACCTCAAGAAGGCCGCCGAAAACCGGTAGGGCCCACCCCTGTCACTCCCTATGCTCCCGGGCATGGAGATCATCGGGCCGGACGACGCGCTTCCAGGACGGCGGATCCGGCGGGCCGCGGTGGCGGGCCCCGCCGGATCCGGGAAGTCGACACTGGCCCGAACCCTGTGCGAGCGCATGGGACTGCCGTTCGTCGAATTCGAGTCCTTCTTCCACGGTCCGGGTTGGACGGTGCGGGAGACTTGGCAGGCCGACGTCCTGGCGTTCATCGAGGGCGACGAGTGGGCCATCGAGTGGCAGGGCGAAGAGGTCCGGGAGCGGCTGACCGAACGGCTGGACGTGCTGGTCTGGCTCGATCACCCGCGGGTCATGACGATGACCCGCGCCGTCGTCCGGACGCTGAAGCGTCGCGTCGGGCGCGGTTCGAAGATCGCCGGCGGCAACGTCGAAGGCCCGCTGCACACCTTTTTCACCGATCGCGATCACATCATCAGGCTCGCCTGGCGTTATCACCCGATGATCCGGGCCCGCGTGCACAAGGTCATCGAGGAGGACCGCTACCCGGACCTCGTCATCGTCCGCCTGCGCGGTCAGCGTCAGGTCGACCGCTGGCTCGACGGGCCCCTCGCCCGGAACCTCCGCTAGCGAAGCTCCCGGACGCGCCACACCACGTCTCCGGCGGAACTCGGTTCGATCCTGTCCACAGTGAACCCTTCGCGCTCGTAGAACGCGCCGGCCCGTTCGTTGGCCGCGAAATGCTCGATGTAGAGCCGCTCGGCGCCCTCGGGCAACTGTCCTATGAGGGCGCCGAGCAGCCGGACACCCAGCCCGCCACCACGATGGCGAGGATGCACGTAGAGCTTGTAGATCACGTGGTTTTCGCCGTCGAGACCGCGCTGCCCGACACCGGCAAGGTGCCCGCCGTCGTCGGCGACCACCACCGCTCCGCGTGCCACGGCACCGGCGATGTTCGTCTCGTGCCACCACATCCGGATCTGCCGGGCAGCGGCTTCTTCACCGATCAACGGCGCGTAGTGGGCTCGAACGTGCACCTCCCCGAAACGGCAGATGGCCATGACGTCGTCCCTTCGGGCGTTCCGCACGACCGGTCCGGTTCCCATCACATCGCCTTTCCACCGCACTGTCGCCTGATCCGGCACCCGGGCCGACCTTTCGGGCAAACCCTCCTCAGCGAAGGTTGCCCGGGTCTCCGCCCGGTGATAACGATACGGAGCGAACCGGCTTTCGGCCGGCCGCGAAGGCGCGCCGGGGTTCGCTGCGGACCGGAAACGACTGGTCTACCCTCCCGGGTGAAAGCTGGGGTGTTCCCGCGGCGTCTCCGACTCTCTCGCCAGCCCCACCATTCGTGCCCGATCCGAACCGAGCCAAGGCGACGCATGCAACCCAATTTCGATGCAGGTGAGGACTTCGCCCTCCTTCTGGAGCGAGAGGCCAAGAAACTCGAAGAGAAGGCCAAGGCCCTGTCCGAGGCGTTCACCGCCTCGGCGTCCACGGTGCAGTCGCCCGACGGCACGGTGAAGGTGACTGTCGAGGCCAACGGCTCGCTCAGCGCCATCGAGTTCGGCAACCGGGCGACCTCGATGAGCCCCGCCAAACTCTCCTCGATCGTCATGCAGACCGTGCGGAAGGCGCAGCGCCAGACGGTCGAGAAGGTCACGGAGTCCTACACCGAGATCAACGGCGAGGACGAGGCCGCCCAGCTGGTCCGGACCTTCCTGCCGAAGGTGGAGGAAGAGGAAGGCGCCCAGGACGAGTCCGCACAGGACAAGTGGGCGCCGGAGGCGCACCACGAGGATCCGCGTCAGCAGGCCGGGCACCGGCCGCCGCCGCCCGGCTACCGGCAACCGCCGCCACCGGCGGGTTACCGGCCTCCGCCGCCGTCGGGCTATCCGCCGCCGCAGCAGCCGGGCCGCCCCGCGCAGCAGCCGCCCCCCGCGTCGCCCCGACCCCGCCGACCGGCCACTCCCGACGACGATGAAATGAGCCCCTGGTGAGCGGATTCAAAGTCAAGACAGAGGACATGACGGCGTTCGCCACTCACCTCGACAAGCTCGAGGACGCGCTGAAGCAGAGCGCCGACATGGTGGGCAGCTGTGTGGCGGACCCCGGCATCTTCGGCATCTTCGGCGGCCAGATCTACGGCGCCGGCGCGAGCATGCACTGCGGGAAGGCGCGGGACCACCTGAACAAGTATTCGGAGAACGTGAAGGAGTTCTCCGACAGAGTGCGCGACGCCGCGAAGAAGTACAACGCCAACGAAGACGAAACCGAGAAGCTGATCAACGCGGCGGGCGACGGCATCGAGGAGGTGAAGGTCAAGTGAGCGACGAGTACCACCGTAACGATTTCGGGAACGGCAGCGGCACCAAGGCCGACGACTTCAAAGACGAGAAGAACAACTTCCTCGCGGGCAGTGGTGACACCGCGGGCGCGGGCTTCTTCGACTCCGCCTTCGCGCTGAAGAAGGCCGTCGACTCCGGTGACCAGCTCAGCATCGGCCTGGCCTCGGCGGGTATGGCCATCGAAATCCTCGGCATGGTCGTCGACCCGATCGGGTCGCTGCTCACCGCCGGAATCGGCTGGCTGATCGAGCACATCGTCATCTTCCGCTGGCCGCTCGACTTCCTGCTCGGTGACCCGAAGGGCATCGAGGCGGCCAAGGAAGCGATCTACAAAGAGGGCAAGGAAGTCAAGCAGTGGGCGGCCGACCACAAGACCGCCACCGAAGCTCTGACGGAGAAGTGGAAGGGCGAGGCGGCCGACACCTTCATCTCCGACATGCAGGGCGTCAGCGCCCAGATCGACGCGCTGTCGGACTACCTCAATCTCGCCGGTAAGCAGATGGGGATCGCCGGTGCCATCATCGGCGCCGTCCGCGGCATCGTCCGCGACATCATCGCCATGACCCTGGCGGGCATCCTCAAGGCCGCGATCGTGGCGGTGGCGCTCGCGCCCGTCACCTTCGGCGGTTCGATCATCGCGGCGATCACCTCCATCATGACCACGGTCGGCGTGGCGATCGCCAAGATCGCCAAGCAGATCGCCGACTGCGCCAAGAAGCTCGGCGAGATGATCAAGATCCTGGTCAAGACGCGTGGCGCGGCCGACGACGTCGTCAAGCTGACGCTCGGTGGCGGCAAGATCAAGCTGCCCAAGCCCCCGCCCAAGGGGGGTCACCCGATGCCCCCCGGCAAGCAGCCGATCGAAGGCCCGCCCGGCAAACCGCCCGCCGACGGCACGCCGGACGGCAAGCCCCCGAAGCCGGACGGCAAGCCGGAGAAGCTCAGCGACATGCCTCTCAGGATCGTGCGCGAGAAGCTGACGAAGGAGCTGGACAAACTCCCCGTCGACCAACTGTCCAAAAAAGATTACGACGCCCTCATGGCGAAGTTCGACTACTGGAACTCCTTCCCGATCGGCGACCTGCACAAGAAGTTCCCCAAGGTCGCGGACGCTCTCGAGAAGACGGTCAAGGTCCTCAGCGACCCGACCTACGGCGCGTCGGGCATGGCCGGGAAGATCATCGTCGAGCTGACGAAGGGCATCCCGCCGGCCGCGAACGAAAAGCCGCCGGAGGGCGACGAGTGACCGGATAGGACTTCAAGCCCGGTGCGGGTGTCCACACAGGACATCCGCACCGGGCTTTTTCGTGTCTTCTCGCTCAGCGAACCCGGCGGCGGGCGTACCGCAACATCCAGGCCCCGGCCAGCAACGCGGCGAAAGCCAGCGCCAGCAGATCACCGGTGTGCGAACCGGTGGAGGCCAGCGGCCCAGGGCCCGGCGGCCGGACGGGGTCCGGCGGATCCACCGGTGGCGTCGGGTCGACCGGTGGTATCGGGTCGACCGGAGGCGTCGGCGGCTCGCCCGGGGTGACCGGCGTTTCGGTCGAGCAGCCAGGTTCGTCCGGGGTGAGACAGTTGGCGCCGGGCGTGGTGGACGTGACCGCGTTGCGCAGCTTCCCTTCCCCGGAACCGGCGGTGACCGAGTACGTCACGACGACCTTCTGCCCCACCGCGAGCTTTCCGTGCCAGCGAAGCGTTTGCCCGGTCAGCGCGACCGACCCGCTCGTCGCTTTCGCGTCACCGTTGTACGTCGCTCCACTGAGGACATTGCTCAGGTCGTCCGCCACGACGGCGTCGTCGTAAGCACCGGTCCCGGTATTGGTGATGGACAGTGTGTAAGTGACCTTGCCGCCGGGAGCGACCGCGGTCGACGGCGACGCCGACTTGGCGATGACCATCGAGAGCACCGGGGTGCGGGTGGAACAGGCGGGATCCCGCTGCCCTGACGGCGGGCAGTTGGTTCCTTCGTCACCCACGACGGAGTTGTCCAGGAAGTGGTCCCCTCGCAAGGGTTTCGCCACGGTGACCGAGTAGGTGATGGTCACCGTCGCACCGGGAGCGACCGTGCCCGTCCAGGTCAGCTTCGGTTTCGTGTACGTGACGGTGCCCGCGGTGGCCTTCGCGTCCTGGCCGTAGGTCGCGTCGTCGAGGACCTTGGTCAGGTCGTCGGTGAACGAAGCACCGGGATAAGGCGCTTGACCGGTGTTGCGAACGACCACCGTGTACGTGACCTTGCCGCCCGGCGCGGCCACCGCCGGGGCGGCCGACTTCGTGATGCGCAGCGCCGGTGTCGGCAGTTCGTTGCGGCAGTCAGGGTCGTCGGAACCCTCTTCGCAGTTGGAGCCGTCACCGGTGACCACGTTGACCAGGCGTTTGTCGCCCTTGTTGGTCACGACGACCGAATAGGTGACGGTGGCCTTCTCTCCGGGAGCGAGAGAGCCGGTCCAGGTCAGGGCCGGTTTCACGACGGTGACGGTCACCGTGCCGGTGTCCGCCTTCGCGTCACCGTTGTAGGTCGCGTCGTCCAGCACGCCGGAGAGGTCGTCGGTGAACGACGCGGCGGGATCCGTTGCCGCGCCGACGTTTTCGACGGTGACGGTGTAGGTGATCGTGTCCCCGGTCTTGACCTCTTCGGGAGTCGCGGTCTTGCGGATCTTCAGCGACGGCACCGGCGTGACCGTCCCGCAGTCCGGATCGGCCGAACCCGGCGGGCAGTTGCCGTCCGGGGGCCCGACGACGGCGTTGGTGAGCTTCTTGTCGCCGCCGGGCGGGCGGTTCACGGTGACGGAATAGGTGATGGTCACCGTGGCACTGGCCGCGACGTCACCGGTCCAGGTCACCACCGGGGCCTCGTAGCCGGTGGTGCCGCCGGACGCCGTCGCGTCGTCGTTGTAGGTCGCGTCGTCGAGCACGCCGGTCAGGTCGTCGGCGACCCGCGCTCCCGGATAGACCGCGGTGCCGGTGTTCTGGACGCGCACCGTGTACGTGAGCCGGTCACCCGGCCGGGGAGCGGACGGCTCGGCGGTCTTGACGATCCGCAGAGCGGCGACCGGGGTGACGGTGGAGCAGTCCGGGTCCGCCGAGCCGGGCGGGCAGGTCGAGTCTTCGGTGCCGGTCACGGCGTTGCGCAGCGTCCGGTCCCCGGCGGGCGGCTGGTTCACGGTCACCGAATAGGTGATGGTCACCGTGGCGCCCGCCGGAAGGTCCGCCGTCCAGGTCACGTCCGGTTCCGTGTACGTGACGCTGCCCGCGGTGGCCCGCGCGTCCCGGTTGTAGGTCGCGTCGTCCAGCGCCCCGCTCAGATCGTCGGTGAACCGGGCGCCGCGGTAGACGCCGGTCCCCGGATTGCTCGCGGTGACGGTGTAAGTGACGATCTGGCCCGGCTTCGCGCTCGCCGGGGCCGCGGTCTTGGCCAGCACCAGCGTGCCGATCGGGGTCACGGTCGCGCAGTCGGGGTCCGATCCGCCTGGCGGGCAGGTGGAGCCGTCCGGTCCGACGACGACGTTGGTCAGCCGCCGGTCCCCGGCAGGAGGTTTGCCGATGGTGACCGAGTAGGTGACCGTCACCGTGCTTCCCGTGGCGACGTCACCGCTCCAGGTGAGTTTCCGGCCTGGTTCGTCGAAGGTGGTGCCACCCGCGGTGGCGGAGGCGTCGCCGTTCCACGTGGCGTCGTCGAGGACACCGGTCAAGTCGTCGGTGAACGTCGCGCCCGGGTAGGCCGCCGCGCCGACGTTGCGCACCTTCACGGTGTAGGTGACCTTGTCCCCTGGCATGGCCGAGGCCGGGCTCGCCGTCTTCTTGATCTCCAGGGCGCCGATCGGGGTGACCGTGCCGCAGGCCGGGTCCGTGCTTCCCGGCGGGCACGTCGAGCCGTCCGGTCCGGTGACCGCGTTGCGCAGCACCTTGTCCCCGGCCGGTGGCGTGCCGACCTTCACCGAATAGGTGATCGTGACCGTCTTGCCGGCGGGTATGTCCCCGGTCCAGGTCAACGTCGTGGTCGCGCTGTCGTAGCCGGGCTGTGCCGGGGTGGGCGTCCCGTCGGCCTTGGCGACGGCGTCACCGTTGTAGGTGGCGTCGTCGACGACGCCGGACAGGTCGTCGGTGAGCGTCACCCCGGCCGCGGCCGAACCGTCGAGGGTGCGCGCGGTCAGCGTGTAGGTCACGACGTCGCCGGGTTTGGCCGAATCCGGAGCGGCCGATTTCGTGATCACGACCCCGTTGATCGGCTCGTCCGTGCCGCAATCCGGGTCCGTACCCCCTTCGGGACAGGTGGAGCCGTCGGGCCCGACGACCGCGTTGGTCAGCCGCTTGTTCCCGCCCGGCGGGTTCGCGACGGTCACCGAATAGGTGATCGTGACCGTGCTGCCCTTGCCGACCGTGCCTGCCCAGCGCAAGGTTTTGTCGGTCTCGGTGTAGTTCACGGCACCGGTGGTCGCGGTGGCGTCATTGCCGTACGCCGCGTCGTCGACCACATCGGACAGATCGTCGACGGCGGTGGCGTCGGTCCAGTCGGCCGTGCCGTCGTTGGTGAGCTTGATCGTGTAGGTGACCTTCTGGCCGGGCATGGGTTTCTTCGGCGTGCTGGTCTTGACGATCTTCAACGTCGCCACGGTGACGTCGGCGGCGCAATCCGGGTCTTTCCCGCCCTCGGCGCAGTTGCTGTCCGGGACGGTCACGACGTTGCCGAGCTTCTTGTCGCCGCCCGGTGGCGAACCGACCGTCACCGAATAGGTGATCGTCACGGCCGCGCCGGGGCCGAGGTCACCGGTCCAGGTCAGTCGCTTCCCCGCGGCGTCGTACTGGGGTTTCGCCTGCTCGGCGCCGCCGGACACGGCTTTCGCGTCGTCGTTGTAGGCGGCGTCGTCCACCACGCCGGACAGATCGTCGGTGACGACCGTCCCGGGCGCCGTCGCCGTTCCCTCGTTGGCGACGGTGACGGTGTAGGTGACCTTGTCGCCCGGTTTCGCGTCGGTCTTGTCGGCCTTCTTGGTGACCACGAGCCGTTTCGTCAGATCCGGGGCGATCGAGCAGCTGGCCAGGTCGGTGATGGGCCAGGTCCCGCCGGATTCGGAGGTGATCCGGCCGATCTGGTTGGTGTGCGCGTTGCCGCCGGGCACCTGCCGGGAGACGCCGGTGCGCGGATCGACCTTGTACAGCGCGCCGCCGTAGTAGCCGAGGTAGATCGACCCGTTCAGGAAGGCCATGCCGTAGTTGTTGAAGCCGTTGGACGATCCTGGTCCGGTGACCTTCACCGCCTGGGTGGTCTCGCCGGTGTCCGGGTCGAATCGGTAGATGTAGCTCTGTCCGCCGTAGACGATCCCGTAGTACACGCCGCCGGAGGAATCGACGAACAGGTCGGGGACGAGCGAGCCGCCGGCGAACACGGGGTCGTTCGCCGGGACGGGCTTCAGCGTGGACCCGCGGGAGAAGGTCTTCGTCGCGCCACTGGCCAGATTCATCGCGAACAGCACCGGTGCCCCGCCGTTCTGCGCGCCGTAAAGCATCCCGGACGCGGGGTCGGCGCCGAGCCCACCCCAGTTCACCCCGGAGGGGAGCTTGCGGGCCTCGCCTCCGGCGATCTCGTCGGTGACGGTGTTCGTGCCCGAAACATGCTTGTAGAGCGTGAGATTCCCGGTGGTGTAGCTGGAGTAGAAAGCGGCGACCCGGCCGGTGTCCGGGTCCTTGCCCAGCGCCATGTTCGTCGACCAGTAGTCCGGCAGGCCCGCGCCCGCCCGCTTGCTGATCACCGTGTTCTGGATCTCCGCGTCCCCCGAGGCGTCGGCGCGGAACTGCATGCCGGAGCGGATGTTGCTGTAGTACAGATGGTCGCAGTCGAACGTCGACGGGTCGTTCTCACCCTGCACCGGCCAGGTCGCCGCCTGCGCGGTCCCCGTCGTGACTAGCGTTCCGAACAGGACCGCCAGCACTGTGCCCACCGACAAAACCCGGCGTGACAAGGGTTTCAGTGCACGACGCCGGCGCTGAACGACGACCACGAAGAGCCTCCCGGTGGCGAGCGAACTCAGCCCGACGCTACAAGCCGCACCGCGAGCCTCAACTCGAAAGCCGAGGTGCCACCTGAACGTGTCTGATCATGGGTGATGCGAATCCGGTTCCGCTCCGGCCGTCGTTGTGCTTTCGTTCGGGCATGACTGAGCGGGTGAACATCTCTTCCGGCGGGGACTTCGAGCAGATCTTCGGGTACAGCCGGGCGGTGCGCGTCGGAGACCACATCCACGTGTCCGGGACGACGGCGCGGGAACCGTTCCGTTCCGGGGACGCGTACGAACAGGCGTCGGCCGTGCTTTCGATCATCGAAACCGCGCTGAGGGAAGCCGGTTCGAGTCTGGCCGCGGTGGTCAGGACGGTCACCTACGTCACCGACATCAAGGACGCCGAACTGGTGGCGCGGGCGCACCGCGAGGCCTTCGGCGACGTGCTGCCCGCGGCCACCATGGTCGAGGTCACGGCGCTGCTCGACCCGAAGATGAAGGTCGAGATCGAGGCGTACGCCATCGAGCGGTAGCTACTTCCTGAGCGAGGGTGCCGGGACCGCATCGGTTGGGGTGGTCGTGAGTGTTTTGGGTCGTT
>NZ_NMQT01000106.1 GCF_002234405.1 Amycolatopsis thailandensis
CGTGAGTGGTAAGTGACGTTAGAACGTCACTTACCACTCACGACCACCCCGACCGACGCCTCCCCTGTCGCCCTTCCCTCTCACCTGCCCAATCCCTCACGAGATCGTTACGCGCTCCCTGTAGCGTTTCGGCCTCGTCGAGCGATGAGTAATTCCCTTGCCGCACAGGCATTCCGCCAAAAGCAGGCGAGTTGCGGACGGCGGTAACGAACCCGGTCCGTCCGCCGACCAACGGGCAGCGGAATGCGGCTGGAGGAATTCGTCATGAAGATCAGTGTCTTCGGGCTCGGTTACGTCGGTTGCGTGTCGGCTGCGTGCCTTGCCGGGCGCGGGCACGAGGTCGTCGGGGTGGACGTGAACCCGGTGAAGATCGACCTCATTTCCGGCGGCAAGGCGCCGGTGGTCGAGGAGCGTATCGGGGAATTGACCGCGGAGGTGGTCGCGCAGGGCAAGCTGAGAGCCACCACCGACGTCAGACAGGCGATCGCGGACAGCGAAGTCTCCCTGATCTGCGTCGGTACCCCGTCGGCGCCGAACGGCAGCCTGTCGACGGCGTACCTGGAACGTGTCGCCGAGGAGATCGGCGAGGCGCTCAGGGACAAGGCCGAGCGGCACACCGTCGTCTTCCGCAGCACGATGCTCCCGGGCACCTGCCTGGACCTGCTCGTCCCCATCCTCGAGAAGTCGTCCGGCCTCACCGCCGGCGTCGACTTCGGGGTCGCGGTGAACCCCGAGTTCCTGCGCGAGGGGAGCAGCGTCAAGGACTTCTTCGACCCGCCCAAGACCGTCATCGGCCAGCTCGACGCGGCCAGCGGTGACGTCGTGGCGGCGCTTTACGAAGGGCTTCCCGGCGAGGTCTTCCGGGTCGCGATCCCGGTCGCCGAGATGACGAAGTACGCCGACAACTCCTTCCACGGTCTCAAGATCGGCTTCGCGAACGAGCTCGGCGCCATCTGCCGCGCCCTGGGGCTCGACTCGCACCAGGTGATCGACGTCTTCCTCGCCGATCGCAAGCTCAACATCAGCCCCGCCTACCTTCGCCCCGGGTTCGCTTTCGGCGGCTCGTGCCTCCCCAAGGATCTGCGTGGCCTGGTCTACGCCGCGCATCGCGCGGACGTCGCCGTCCCGATCCTTTCGCACGTGCTGCCCTCTAACGACGAACACCTCCAGCGTGCCTTCGATCTGGTCGCGCACACCGGAAAACGCAAGATCGGGCTGTTCGGCCTGTCCTTCAAGCCCGGCACCGACGACCTCCGTGAGAGCCCGCTCGTCGAGCTCGCGGAGCGGCTGCTCGGCAAGGGTTACGACCTCCGCATCTACGACGCCAACGTCAGCCTCTCCCGGCTGATGGGCGCGAACCGCGAGTACATCGAGGGCAGGCTCCCTCATCTCGGCCAGCTGCTGGCCGGTTCCATCGAAGAAGTCGTCGACCACGCCGAGGTCTGCCTCATCGGCAGCGCCGACCCGGAGGTCCTCGCGGCGCTCCCGGCGGGCGGCGGCCGCACCATCATCGATCTCGTCCGCGTACCGGACGCCGACCGGCGCCGGACTGAAGAGGGATATGTCGGTCTTGCCTGGTAAAGCTCTCATCCTCGTCGAGAACCTTTCCGTCCCCTTCGATCGCCGCGTCTGGCAGGAGTGTCAGACACTTCGCGACGCCGGCTGGGAAGTCCACGTCATCTGTCCACAAGGGACGAAACGGGACACCGAAGCCGAAGTCACCATCGACGGCGTCCACATCCTGCGCTACCCGCTGAAGGCCGCCACCGGCGGTCCGGCCGGGTACGTCCAGGAGTACGGCTCGGCGCTCTGGCACACGCTCCGGCTGGCCCGCAAGGTCGGCAAGGGCGGAAAAGTCGACGTCGTGCACGCCTGCAACCCGCCGGACATGCTGTTCCTCGTCGCGCTGTACCTCAAGCGCCAGGGCGCGAAGTTCATCTTCGACCAGCACGACCTCTGCCCCGAGCTGTACCTCTCGCGCTTCGACCGCGGCGAGGACCTCCTCTACCGCGCGGTCTGCGCGCTGGAGCGCCGCACCTACAAGACGGCCGACGTCGTCATCGCGACCAACGAGAGCTACAAGGACGTCGCCGTGAAGCGCGGCGGCAAGTCGCCGGACGACGTCTTCGTCGTGCGCAGCGCGCCCGTGGTCGAGCGGTTCCACCAGGTCGAGGCCGAGCCCGAGCTGAAGAAGGGCAAGCCGCACCTGCTGGCGTACCTCGGTGTGATGGGACCGCAGGACGGCGTCGACTACGCCTTGCGCGCGCTCGCTTCGCTGCGTGACGAGGTCGGCCGCACCGACTGGCACGCCGTGTTCATCGGCTCGGGTGACGCCTTCGACGCCATGGTCGCGTTGACCAAGGAACTGAAACTCGACGACCAGGTCGACTTCACCGGCCGCGTCTCCGACGCCGACCTGCTGCGCTACCTGTCCTCGGCCGACGTCTGCCTTTCGCCGGACCCCCTGAACCCGCTCAACAACGTGTCGACCATGAACAAGGTCATGGAGTACATGGCGATGGGCCGCCCGATCGTCTCCTTCGAGCTGCGGGAGGCCCGGGTCTCGGCCGGGGAGGCCGCGCTGTACGCGCCGGCGAACGACGAGCCGGAGTTCGCGAAGCTGATCGCGCATCTGCTCGACTCGCCGGAGGACCGGGCGAAGATGGGTGAGCTGGGCCGGGAGCGCGTCGCCGGTCCGCTCTCCTGGGAGAACTCCCAGAAAGCCCTGCTCGCGGCCTACGCGGCCGCCGTCCGTTGATCGACTTCCCGATCGCGTTTTGAACAAGACTCGCGCAAACCTGTAACCAACATCGCGGTCGCTCCGACGGGATTGATGCTGCACCCGCACGCACCGATGGGAGATCCCGGCTTTGACTGACGACACGGTGCGCCTGTCCATGATCGGACAGGTTCTGCGCGGGCGATGGCGGACCCTGGTGGCCCTCGCCCTCCTCGGCGCCTTGATCGGCGCGGGATCGTCGGTGATCCTTTCTCCCGGCTACCGCACGTCGTCCAGCGTGCTGCTGCAAGGCCCGCGCGAGGCGGACGAACTGCTCACCCAGGCCGCGGTGGCGACCAGTTCGGTCGTGCTCGACCGGGCCGCCGCCGGGCTCGGTGACGGAGAGACCGGCGCGGACCTGCGAGACAGGGTGTCCACGACGGTCGCACAGGGCAATGTCATCACCATCGGTGTCACCGGCGACACCGCCGAACAGACGCAGCGGCTGGCCGACCAGGTCGCGAGCGAGTTCGTGAAGTACTCGACGCAGATCATCGCCGGCTCCGGCGACGCCGCGGTGCAGCTGGCGCAGGAGCGCCGCGAGACGCTGCGGCAGCAGGTCGCGCAGACGAACCAGCGGATCAGCGAACTCTCCACGAAGGTCAACGAAGGCAAGACGACCGTGGAGAGCGTCCAGCTCCGCACCGAACTGCAGGGCCTGCGCACGTCGATCGAGTCGGCCATGTCCACCCTGAACGCGGCCGACACCGCCAGCGGGCTCGGCAACATGGTCGTGCTCGGCTCGGCCGAGCTGCCGTCCTCGCCCGCGGCGCCCACGCTGCCGCAGCTGGCGCTGGGCGGCGCGCTGCTGTTCTTCATCGTCGGCCTGTTCGGGCACCTCTTCACCGCCCGCACCGACAGGCGGCTGAAGGACGAGGAGGAGATCGCCGCGGCGGTCGGCGGTCCGGTGCTGGCCACCTTCGACGCCGTCGAAGAACACCCCGCCGCGAAGACCTTGCGCGCCAAGCTCCTCCGCGACGACAGGCCGTGGAACACCCCGCGGGTCGACGTCTTCGCCGACGAGATCGACGTCGACGTCCACTACCGGCGGCTGGTCTCCCGGCTGCCGAACCGGCGGCTGCTCGTCGTGGCCGCCGAAGACGACCACGCCGGGCAGGTGGCCGCCGAGCGGCTCGCCGCTCTCGCCGACCGGTGGCTCACCGTGGCGACGGTTTCCCCGGTGCGGCCGATCATCGAAGAAAGCGACGCGGAAGGGATCCTCGTCGTGGCCGGCCTCGGTTCCCGGTCCGCCTGGGAGCTGGTCGGGATCGCCGAAGCCATCGCCGACGCCGGGCTCGCCGTGGTGGGCACCGTGCTGATCCGCCCGGTCCGGCCGACCCGCACCCGCTCCGGCGCCACCACCCCCACCGACCACGAAGCACTGGCAGGTACCGCGTGACCAGCGCAGAGAAGACCAAATCCGAACCGCTCATCGACCTCCAGCGGCTGGTCGTCTCGATCCGGAGACGGCGCCGCCTGTGGACGGCCACCGCCCTGCTCGGGCTGATCGCCGGCGGGCTCATCGCGATGCTCCTGCCGTCGCCGCCCACCGCGGTGGCGCAGATCCTGGTCATCCACCCCGACGACTCGCCGACCGACAGCGGAACGCTGATGCGGACCGACGTCGCCGTGCTCAAGACCACGAAGACCGCCGGCGAGGCGCTCAAGAAACTGAACAGCACCCAGCCGCCCGAGGAGTTCCTCAAGGACTACGACGGGCTCGGGCTGACCAACAACGTCCTCCAGCTGACGGTCAAGGGCAAGACCAAGGAGGAGGCGCTGGCCCGCGCGCAGGCGATCTCCGACGCTTTCATCGCCGAGTACATCGGCCGCAACCAGGCGGCCGCGGCGGCGCAGCAGAAGGCCCTGCTCGACCAGCGCAACCAGGCCCAGAACGAGCTCACCCCGATCGAAGCGTCGATCGTCACCGAAGAGGCCAAAGGCCGCAACGCCAACCCGGCCCAGCTGGAACGGCTGTACTCGCGCCGGGCGGAGCTGACCTCCAAGATCTCCGACTACGACGGCCGCGCGCAGGAAGCGGGCATCGGCACGCCGAAGGTCGCCGCCGGGACGCAGATCGTGGACGCGCCGCGGATCCTGCCGCGGTCGCTGCTCAAGACCCTCGGCACCGACATGGGGATCGGCCTCGCGCTGGGGTTGTTCGCCGGACTCGGGCTCGCGGCCATCACGAGCGTGGTGAAGGACCGGCCGGTGCTTCGCCGGGAGATCTCGCGGCACCTCGGCGCCTCCGTGATCGCGCAGCTGCCCAAACCGCCGCGGTTCCTGCGGCGTTCGCGGGCGGCGACCCGGCGGCAGCGGGTCGCGGCGACCCTGGTCCGCGCCGTCTCCCAGGAGGGCGGTTCGGTGTCGCTGCTCGACCTCGGCGCCCGTCAGGTCACCGCCGAGCTCGCCGTCGATATGGCGCGCGAACTGGCCGGGAAGGGGCCGGTCTCGCTCGTCGACGACCTGCCGAAGGCGAACCTCCGCCAGCTGGCGGGTGACGCCCCGATCCAGGTCCTGGACTGCGTGGACGCGCCGGTGGAGCGCAAGGAACGCCGTATCGGCGTCGGCTCGATCGAACCCGGCACGGCGTGGACCGACCTCGAATTCCTCGGTGAGGAGACGATCCTCGTCGTCCGCACCGCGCACGCGAACACCGAATGGCTGCACACCGTCGCCCGTCAGCTGGCGGACCGGCGCATCCCGATCATCGGGGTCGTCCTGGTGGACCCGGATCCGCGTGACCACACTGACGGGACGCTGTGGGACGGACTGCACACCGCGTTGCGCGGACGCGCCGGTGCCGTTGCGGAACCGGTGCCCGTGCCCGCGCTGCCGGTGGCGCCCGCCCGCCCGGTGGCGCCCGCCCGGGTGGCGGTGCCGGAGCGCAAGGTCCTGCCCGAGCGCCAGATCGCCGCCGAGCGGCGTCCGAGGCCCGCGCCGAAGCCCGTCGAGATGTTCCCCGAGGAAACCCCGGTGCGGCGGCTTTCGACGGTGGCGCCGGTCGAGACGGACGCCGAGCGCACCGTCGAGCGGGTCCTGGAGCCGCCGAGGGAGAAGAAGGCCCCGCGACGCCGTCCGCCGACGCCGTACAAGCGGCCCGAGGACCACGACAACGCGGACCAGCCGACCAAACGATTCTCGCCTGTGTCACCGGATAACGCCGAAGCCTTATAAGGGGAGAGAAAGCAGATGTGCGGCATCGCAGGGGCCTACTTCTGGCCGGACGGGGGACCGCTCACCGATCGGCTCACGAAGATCCTCGCCCATCGCGGACCCGACGGTTCCGGCCGGTACGACCACCGGGCCGGTGAGGGTGAAGTCCACTTAGGACACCGTCGGCTGTCGATCGTCGACCTGACCGAGACCGGCGCGCAGCCGATGGTCAAGGACGGGCTCGCGCTGACCTACAACGGTGAGCTGTACAACTCGCCGGAACTGCGGAAGGAACTCGAAGACGGCGGCGTCCGGTTCCGGGGGACGTCCGACACCGAGGTGGTCCTGGAGGCCTGGCGCAAGTGGGGCACCGAGGGCCTGCACCGGCTGCGCGGCATGTTCGCGTTCGGTGTCTTCGACGAGCGCAGCGGAGCGTTGACGCTGGTCCGCGACCAGCTGGGCATCAAACCGCTCTTCCTGGTGCGCCGCGGCAAGGGCGTCGCGTTCGCGTCCGAGCTCAAGGCGCTGGCCACGGAACTGGGCGGCTCGCTGACCGTCGACGACACCGCGCTCGTCGCGTCCCTGCTCTACTACTGGGTCCCGGACGGCCGGTGCGCGTTCACCGAGGCCGAGAAACTCCCGCCGGGCAGCTGGGCGCGGTTCCGCCCGAACGGTGACGTCGAGCGCGGCACCTTCTGGTCGCTGCGCCAGGTCGCCGAGGAAGGCGCCGCCATGGGGGGTGGGTACCTCGGAGAGGGGGGCGGGAAAAACACCGAGGGCGAGTTCGACCTCAATGCCGTCATCGAGGACTCCACGCGCAAGCACTTGATGGCCGACGTGCCGGTCGCGACGTTCCTCTCCGGCGGGCTCGACTCGAGCTACCTGACCGCGCTCGCGGCGCGCGAGCAGCCGGGGATCTCCGCGTACACCATCGGTTTCCGGGCCGAGGACGCGAAGTTCGAGGCGATGCCGGACGACCTGATGTACGCGAAGAAGGTCGCCGCGAAGTTCGGTGTCGACCTGCACGAGATCGAGATCGCGCCGCAGGTGCTCGACCTGCTGCCGAGGATGACATATCACCTCGACGAGCCGATCGGCGATCCGGCGGCGATCAACAGCTACCTGATCTGCACCGCCGCGCGCGAGGCCGGCGTCAAGGTGATGCTTTCGGGGATGGGCGCGGACGAGCTGTTCGCCGGGTACCGCAAGCACCTCGCGAACAAGATCGCCGTGCAGTACCAGCGGGTGCCCGGTCTCGTCCGCCGTCCGGTCGAGTCCCTTGTGGACAGACTGCCGGTGGCGACGTCGAAGCGCGGGTTCCGGTCGGTCCGGTTCGCCAAGCGGTTCCTCTCGTTCGCGGAACTGCCGGAGGAGACCGCGTTCCGGCGCAGCTACACGATGTACGACCAGGCCGAACTCGCCGGGCTGCTGAACCCGGACCTCGCGGGCGCCGTCGACGACGTCATCACCGAGCACGCGGACACCTATCACGACAACACGTTGTCCGACTTCGTGAACCGCATGTGCCTCGCCGATTCCCGGCTCTTCCTGCCGGGGCTCAACCTCGCCTACACCGACCGGTCCAGCATGGCGGCGTCGACCGAGGTGCGGACGCCGTTCGTCGACATCGAGGTCGTGAAGGCCGCGTTCCGGATCCCCGGTGACAAGAAGATCGTGAAGCGCCAAGGGAAGATGGCGCTGAAGGAAGCGGCGCTGTCGATCCTCCCCGCCGAGATCGTGCACCGGCCGAAGGGCCTGTTCAGCGCGCCGCTGCGGGCCTGGATGAGCCGCGACCTCGCGCCACTGGTGCGCGAGGTGACGAACGAAGGTGAATTGGTGAAGGCCGGGTTCCTCCGCCGTGAGGCCCTGCGGAAGCTCGTCGACGAAGACGCGTCCGGGCAGCAGGACCGGTCCAAGCACCTCTGGCACATCTTGACCCTCGAGTACTGGTACCGCGGCGCCGTCGCGGCCCGGACCACCTGATCGCTGAGGAGCGACGTGAAGCAGGTAGTGCAGAACTACAAGAGCGGGGAGCTGGCGCTCCTCGACGTCGAAGTCCCCGCGTGCAAGGCGGGCGGTGTGCTGGTCCGCACCGCCTATTCGCTGATCTCCACCGGCACCGAGATGATGAAGGTGTCCGAGGCGAGCCTTTCGCTGGTGGGCAAGGCGAAGGCGCGGCCGGACCAGGTCGCGAAGGTGATGCAGAGCGTCGCGACCAACGGGCTCGGCGCCACCTACCGCAAGGCCATGAACAAGCTCGACTCGTACACGCCGCTGGGGTACTCGCTGTGCGGTGTCGTCGAGGAGGTCGGCGCGGGCATCCACGACGTGGCCGTCGGGGATTACGTGGCGTGCGCCGGGAACGAGCACGCGCTGCACGCGGAACTGAACTGGGTGCCCAAGAACCTGTACTCCAAGGTGCCCGACGGCGTCGACCCGCGGCACGCCGCGTTCGGCACGGTCGGCTCGATCGCGATGCAGGGTGTCCGCCAGGGCGAACCGCAGATCGGCGACATCGCGCTGGTCATCGGGCTCGGCCTGATCGGCCAGCTGGTCGTGCAGCTGCTGGTCGCCTCCGGGGTCCGCGTGGTCGGCGTCGACCCGGACCCGTCGCGGTGCGCGCTCGCCGAACAGCTCGGCGCGCTGAAGTGCGGTGACCCGTCGTCCGGGGTCATCGACACCGCGGTCGCGGAGATCAGCTCCGGGCACGGCGTCGACCAGGTGTACCTCGCCGCGGGCGGCAGCACGAACGAGCCGGTGGAGCTCGCCGCGAAGCTGGCCCGCGACCGCGGCCGGGTGATCGACATCGGCAAGTGCTCGCTGAACCTGCCGTGGAACGCCTACTACGAAAAGGAACTCGACGTCCGGTTCTCCCGCTCGTACGGTCCCGGCCGCTACGACCCGGAGTACGAACTCGAAGGCCGTGACTACCCGATCGGTCAGGTCCGCTGGACCGAGCGCCGCAACCTCGAATGCGTCGTCGACCTGATGGGCAGCGGCCGTCTCGACGTCGAGCCGCTGATCTCGCACGTCTCGGAGTTCTCCGACGCCGTCGAGACGTACCGGAAGCTGAACGAGGGCGAGCTCAAGGCCGTCGCGGTGCTGTTCGAGTACGAGAAGCGCGCCGCCGCCGCCACTGAGCACGTCACCTCGGTCGCCGTCCCGAAGAAGGTGACCACGCGCGCGGTGCCGATGCCCGGCGGCGTGCGGATCGGCTTCATCGGCGCCGGCAACTACGCGTCCTCGATGCTCCTGCCGCATCTGACGGAGATGGAGGGCGTCGACCTCACCGAGGTCGTCACCACCTCCGCGCTTTCGGGCGCGAACGCCAAGCGCAAGTTCGGCTTCGGCCGCGCCACCACCGATCTCGACACGATGCTCGACGACTCCTCGATCGACGCCGTGTTCATCGTGACCCGGCACAGCTCGCACGCGGAGCTGACCAGGCGGGCGCTGCTCGCGGGGAAGGCCGTCTTCGTCGAGAAGCCGCTCGCGCTGTCGGAGAAGGAACTCGAGATCGTGCTCGGCGCGATCGAGGAGTCCGGCAACGACCGGCTGCAGGTCGGGTTCAACCGCCGGTTCGCGCCGCTGCTGAACGAGTCGGTGCTCCACTTCGGGCCGCGGATCGGCCCGGCTTCCGTGCGGTACCTGGTCAACGCCGGTCAGCTCGACGCCGGCAGCTGGTACAACCAGGCCGACAGCGAGGGTTCGCGGTTCGCGGGCGAGGGCGGGCACTTCATCGACACGGTCAGCTGGCTGCTGGGCTCCGACCCGGTCTCGGTGTACGCCACCGCGACGCCCGGCCACCAGGACCTCCAGATCCTGCTGCGCTACCCGGACGGCTCGACCGCGTCGATCGCCTACACCACCAGCGGTTCGTCGGCGTTCCCCAAGGAGACGATCGACGTCACCGCCGACGGCAAGGTGCTGAAGTTCGACGACTTCGCGCGCGCGTCGGTGTTCGGCCGCAAGAAGTGGGCCAGCTCCCGCATCCCCAAGGGCCGGGACAAGGGGCAGGCCGCCGAGCTGGAGGCGTTCGTCAACGCGCTGAAGACCGGCGTCGGAATGCCGGTCTCCGTCGAGTCGCTCGTCGCGACGACGCTGGCCACGCTCGCGGTCAACCGCAGCCTGGAGACCGGCGCGGCGGTCCGGATCGGTACCGAGGGGCTGAGCTGATGGATCCGTCCTGGTACCTGCGAAGACTGTCGCGGATGGGGCCCGCCGAGGTCGCGGGCCGGGTCACCGACGTCGTGCGCAAACGCCAGTGGCGCGGGGTCGCGGGGGACAAACCGGTCTGGCTGGCGGACCGCCGGTTCGCGTCGGCACCCGGCGAAGACGTCCTCGCCGCCGTCTCGGGTGAGGCGGTGAAGGATCTGCTCGTCACCGCGGACCGCCTGATGGACGGGCACGCCGAGTACTTCGGCGTCGAACGGGACGACCTCGTCGACCCGGACTGGTCGTACGACCCGAAGACCGGCCGCCGCGCGCCGTCCGATGTGTACTCCTTCGACGTGCCGTACCGCAGCGAGGACACCGTCGGCGACATCAAGCAGATCTGGGAGCCGTCGCGGCACCAGCACCTCACCGTGCTGGCCGCCGCGTACGCCCTGACCGGCGAGGACCGCTACGCCGAACGCGTCGCCGCGCACCTGAAGTCGTGGTGGGCGGCCAACCCGCCGATGCGCGGGGTGCACTGGGTCAGCGGGATCGAACTCGGCATCCGGCTGCTGTCGTGGGTGTGGGTCCGGCGGCTGCTCGACGGCTGGGCGCAGGCCCCGGCGCTGTTCGAGGACAACCCGGAGGCGCTCACCCAGATCTGGCATCACCAGCGCTGGCTGGCCGCGTTCCCGAGCCGGGGTTCCTCGGCGAACAACCACGTGATCGCCGAGGACGCCGGGCAGCTCGCCGCCGCCTGCGCGTTCGCCTGGTTCCCCGAATCGGACCGGTGGCGGGATGCGGCGCTGACGTCGCTGGACAAGATGTTGTGTCACAACACCTTTGATTCCGGCATCAACCGCGAGCTCGCCACCGAGTACCACGGGCTCGTCCTGGAACTGGGGCTCGCCGCGGCGCTGGAGGCGAAGGCCGCCGGGGTCGCGGTGCCCGAATCGGCCTGGCTCGTGCTGCTGCGGATGACCGACGCGCTGGCGTCCATTGTGGACAACCGGTTGCGTCCGCCACGGCAGGGTGACGCCGACGACGGCTTCGGGCTTATCGTGGACGGCGACGAGACCAGCCGTTGGGCGTCGTTGCTCAACACCGGAGCCGTCCTTTTCGGACGGTTGGACTGGTGGCCCGAGACGCGGGACGGTGACGTCCGCACCACGCTCTTCTCGGCGCTGGCCAAGGACATCGAGGTCCGTACGACGCGTCCGGTGCGGCGCCGTGACGACTTCGCCGACGCCGGGATGACCATCCTGCGTGACGGCGTCATCTGGGCTCGCTGCGACGGCGGCCCGCACGGCTTCCTCTCGATCGCCGCCCACGCGCACGCGGACGCGCTTTCGGTGGAGGTCCGGCACGACGGCGTCGACATCCTCGCCGATCCCGGCACCTACTGCTACCACGGCGAGCCGAAGTGGCGGTCGTACTTCCGGTCCACGGCCGCGCACAACACGCTCGAACTCGGCCGCACCGACCAGTCCGTCTCCGGTGGCCCGTTCCTGTGGACGAAACACGCCACCACCACGGTGATCGCGGCCGGGACGCCGTCGCGCTGGAGCGCGGAACACGACGGCTACGCCCCGGCGACCCACCGGCGGTCGGTGGAACTGGCGGACCCGGCGCTCCGGATCCTCGACGAGGTCCGCGGCGGGGAAGCACAGCACTGCCGTCTCGCCTTCCACTTCGGCCCGGCCGTCGAGGTCTCGCTCTCCGGTGCGGCGGCGACGTTGTCCTGGACGGTCGACGGCCGGGTCCGGACGGCCTCTCTCGCCTTGCCGCCGGAGCTGGACTGGTCGGCGCATCGCGGTGAGACCGGCCTGCCGATGGGCTGGTACTCGGCCGGATTCGGCAGGCGCGAGCCCGCGTGGACCCTGTACGGCGGCGGTATCGCCGCCGACGGCGCCACCTTCACCACCGAGCTCACCTTCGACACCAGTAACGAGGACCCACCGTTGTGACAGCACGACCGCACCGTCTCCGCCGGGCAGCACTCGTGGTGCTGCTCGGCTCGCTGACGCTCACCGCCTGTACCTCTGAGCCGGACGAAGCCGCGAAGGGGCCTGATCCGGCCCAGGCGCCGTCCGGGTCGATCGCGCAGGTGTGCGACAAGGCGAAGGCGGGGCCTGCCGAAGCGCCGGCGGGAGCGGTGAAGATCGACCCGGCGGTGCCCGGCGACCTCGCCGCGAAGACGCGGTCGAGCCCGGCCGGGACGACGTTCTGGCTCGCGCCGGGCACGCACAAACTCGGCGACGACCGCTACGACCAGGTCAACCCGAAGGCGGGCAACGTCTACCTCGGCGGCCCGGACGCGATCCTCGACGGCCGGAAGATCAACCAGTACGCCTTCTCCGGCCACGAGGCCGACGTCAAGATCCAGTACCTGACCGTGCGGGGCTTCGCCGCGCCGCACGACGAAGGCGTGGTCAACCACGATTCGGCCGACGGCTGGGTCATCGAGCACAACACCGTCCAGGACAACGACGGCGCGGCGCTGATGGCGGGCGCGCGGCAGCAGGTCCGCGCGAACTGCCTGCGGCGCAACGGGCAGTACGGCATGAACGCCTACGCGCAGGGCAACGCGATCAAGGGTCTCGTCGTCGAGGGCAACGAGATCTCCGGCAACAACACCGGCGACTGGGAACGCAAGATCGACGGCTGCGGTTGCTCCGGCGGGATCAAGTTCTGGTCGGTCGACGGCGCCGACATCCGCGGCAACTGGGTGCACGACAACCGCGGCGTCGGGCTGTGGGCCGACACGAACAACAACGACTTCCTCGTCGAGGGCAACGTCATCGAGAACAACGACGGCTCCGCCCTGATGTACGAGACCAGCTACAACGCCGTCATCCGCGGCAACACCATCCGCCGGAACAACTGGGTGGACGGCAAGGGCTACATCGACCGCGGCGACAGCTTCCCGGTGGCGTCGATCTACATCTCCGAGTCCGGGGGCGAACCGAGGGTGAAGGCGCGCACGGACAAACTGGAGATCTCGGGCAACTCGTTCGAGAACAACTGGAACGGCGTCACCCTGTGGGAGAACTCCGACCGGTTCTGCAACAGCCCCGCCAACACCTCGTCCGGTTCTTGCACGCGACTGGTGCCCGAACAGGCGAAATGCGCGCAGCCCGCGATCGCGACGGGCGCGCTGAACGAGGACTGCCGGTGGAAGACCCAGCGCGTCGAGATCCACCACAACCGGTTCACGCTCGACCCGGCCGTCACCAACTGCGAGGAGAGCTGCGCGCGGATGGCGATGCTCGCGAACTTCGGCACGTTCCCGGAGTGGTCGCCGTACAAGGGTGAGGTCGTGCAGCAGGCGATCACCTTCGACCAGGGCAACCGGCTCCACGACAACACCTACTCCGGGCCGTGGAACTTCGTGGCGTTCGAACCGAGCCGGGTGCTGGGCTTCGGCGAATGGCAAGGCGCGCCCTACCGTCAGGACCAGGGCAGCAAACTGACCCGCGCGGGAGGAGGCTGACATGCTCGATCCCGCCGTCCGGCCCGCCCCCGCGATCCGGAGCTTTCCCAAGGCGGCGGCCATCGCCTGGACGCTGCTGATCATCAACACCCTCGGGTCGACAGGGGCGAAGACAGTCATCCCGTTGCCGAGGTCGGTCAGCCAGCTGATCACCATGGGCGCGCTGGGCACCGCCTTCATCATCGCGCTCGCCCTGAACCCCCGGCTGAAGTTCCGGCCGAACGCCTATCTCTTCCTGCTCACGCTGCTGGCGGTGCTGAGCGTGGTCGCTAGCCTGAACCTGGAAGGCGGCTTCGGCGCGCTGTTCCGGTGTTTCCGGTTCGCCCTCTTCCTCAGCACACTGTGGTTGCTGACCCGCTGGTGGGACGGCGGCCTCGATCTCGTCCGCCAGCACATCCGCACTTACGGCGCGGTGCTGGTGACCGTGGTGATCGGGCTCGTGCTGAGCCCCGGCAACGCGCTGCCGTTCGAGTACGGCGGACGGTTGACCGGCACGGTCTGGCCGTTGACCCCGCCGCAGGTCGGCCAATACGCGGCCGTCGTCATCGGCCTCACGATCCTGTTGTGGCTCAGCGGGAAACTGGAACGGAAGCACGCGCTGGTCGTCATCGTCCCGGCGTTCGCGGTGCTGCTGCTGACCCACACCCGCACCGCGATGCTCGGCCTGGTCGTCGGGACCATCGTGGCGCTGATTTCGCAATGGATGTCCAGCGCCCGCGCCCGCAAGGTGTTCACCGGCCTGATCTTCGGCGGACTGTTCGTCGTGGTCGCGCTGGGCGGCCTGGTGCAGACGTGGTTCCTGCGGGGGCAGTCCGAGGAGAACTTCTCCAGCCTCACCGGCCGCGCGAAGGTGTGGGACGCGCTGCTCGACGCGCCGCGGACGACGCTGGAGTACCTGTTCGGCGTCGGCCTCACCGACAAGTCCTACGACGGGCTCCCGATCGACAGCAGCTGGCTCGCGGTCTACCACGAGCAGGGTTACGTCGGGATCGTGATCGTGGCGGCGTACCTGCTCGTGCTGGTCGTGGTCGCGGTGCTGCGGCCGCCGTCGCCCGCCAGGGCCTGCGCGATCTTCCTGATCACCTACTGTCTTTCCGCGTCTTATACCGAGGCCGGCCTCGGTGACGCGTCGCCTTACCTGTTGCATCTGGCCCTGGCCGCGTCGTTGCTGGTGCGGGTGCCCACCGACGAACCTGAGTTTCTGGAGGAGCCCGCGTGAAGGTTCTCGTGATCCACAACCGGTACAGATCCGAGCATCCCAGCGGTGAGAACAACGTCGTCGACCAGGAGACCGCGCTGCTGGCCGAGGCCGGGCACGAAGTCGGCCTGTTCGAGCGGCGCAGCGACGACATCGCCGAGATGTCCTTGCCGCGCAAGGCCGTCGTCCCGCTCCAGGTGCCGTGGAACCGGTCCGCGCGCGCGGACCTGGCCCGGCGGCTCGCCGACGACCGGCCGGACGTCGTGCACATCCACAACACGTTCCCGCTGCTTTCGCCGTCGGTGCTGGCCGCCTGCGCCGACGCCGGGGTCCCGACGGTCGCGACCGTGCACAACTACACCCTGATCTGCCCACCCGGCACGCTGTACCGCGACGGGCAGGTGTGCACCGACTGCGTGGGCCGGTCGCCGGTCCCGGCGGTGCGGCACGGGTGTTATCGCGGCTCGGGTCTCGCGACCGTGCCGATGGCGGCGAGCCTGATGCTGAACCGGAACCGCTGGTGGTCCGGCGTTTCGCGGTTCTTCTGCATCTCCAAGGCGCAACGCGAGGTGCTGATCGCCGCCGGGATGCCCGCCGAGAAGCTCGGGGTGAAGTACAACTACGTCACCGATCCCGGCAAGACACGTCAGGGCGCGGGGGAGCATCTGCTGTTCCTGGGCCGGATCACCGCGGAAAAGGGTGTCGGCCTGCTGATGAAGGCGTGGGACCTGCTGGCCGCGGCGGGCGGCCCGCTGCCGCCGCTGGTCATCGCGGGCACCGGCCCGATGCAGGACGAGGTCGCGCGCTGGGCGGACGGCCGCGACGACGTCCGCTACGTCGGTCTTCAGTCCAAAGAGGAGTGTCGCGACCTGATCGCCCGTTCGAACGCCGTCCTCGCCCCTTCGGAGTGGCTGGAGACCTTCGGACTGGTCGTGGTCGAGGCGATGGCCGCCGGCGTCCCGACGGTCGCCGCCGCCCACGGCGCCTTCCGCGAACTCGTCGAAGACGGTGTCACCGGCCTGCTGCACGAACCCGGGAACCCCGAGGCTCTCGCGGCCTGCCTGCGGGAGATCGTCGGCGACGCCGAACGGAACCAGGAGATGGGCTGGGCGGCGCGGCTGGTCTACGAACAGGAGTTCACGCCGAAGGTCGGCCTGGAACGCCTCGTCGGCGGCTACCAGGCCGCGATCGACGCGGTGTCCTTCGCGTGATCGACGGTCCGCCCGCACTACCGCCGCGGGCGCGGATCCCGCTCTGGGCGCTGGGCGCTTTCGGCTTCGTCGTCGCTCTCGTCCTCGGCATCCGCTATGCCGGAACCTCCCACCTCGCCGGACTGGACGCCCTCGTGCTCCCCGTCGTCGACCGGGTCGAGGGGCCGCTCTGGTACCTGGCGACCGCCATCGACTTCGCGGGCGAACCGATCGGCGCGGTCGTCGTCATCGCGCTGTTCGGCTGGCTGTGCCTGCGGCACCGGCGGCCGCGGATCGCGATCCTGATGGTGGCCGCCAGCGGGGTGACGGTGGCGCTGACCACCGGCCTGAAACCCTTGGTCGGCAGGCTGATCCACGGGGAGTTCTTGTCTTATCCCAGCGGGCACACGGCCTTCGCGGTGACCGTCGCGACCGTCGTCGCGCTGCTGGTGATCGACGTGCGAGGGCTCGGGCCCGTCGGCGGCGCCTGGGTGCTGGTGGGGCTGGTCGCCTTCGCGGGGCTGGCGATGGGGTGGGCCGAGGTGGCGCTGGGAGCGCACTACCCGACGGACACCTTCGGGGGGTTCGGGGTCGCTGCCGCTGTCGTGCCGGTGGTGGGGTGGGCGGTGGACCGCCTCACTTCCCGGTGACACCGTCGAGCAGTTCCCGGCTGACATCGACGTGCCCGGCGTGCCGGGCGAAGCTCTGCGCGAGATGGAACAAGACCCACGCGAAGGTCGGGTGTTCCTCGGCGCCGGTGCGGCGAGTGGCCCGGGCGGCCCGGGCGTCCAGCGAGGTGACGGCGGCCAGCCGGGTGCAGTTGTCGCGTTCTCCTCGGAAGAACGTGAGGATTTCGCCGGTGGTTTCCTCCGGTGTGACGAGCCATTCCTGTTCGGCGGTCCCAGGCCAGGAGCAGTCGACGTCCTCACCGGCGAACAGATACCGGATCCAGAGCCGTTGGGTGCATGCGAGATGTTTGACCATGCCGAGCGGCGTCCAGCCGGATGGCACTGTCGACCGCCGGACATCGGCCTCGGAGAGACCGCCAAGCTTGCGGAGGATCGCCGCCGCGTTGTGGTCGAGGTAGCCGACGAGCAGCGCACGGGTATCGGTGAGCCCCGGCGGTGGTTCGGGCGTCTCTGCCATCTCCTCACGCTACGCGGCTCGCCTGATCGCGACGTTCGGGCGAGGCCGGGCCTGGGCGGTCCGGAACGCGGCGTGAAGCTCCCTGAGTACCTGGTCCGGCTCGGTCCGGAGGCGGGACGGCAGCGTCTGGAGCACGACGATCCCGGCCGCGACGTATCTCGCGTTCCGGGCGACCGTGACGCGGTGGTCTTCGAGATTCGCGTGGTGGCGGTAGGAGTCGATCTCCCAGGCGAAGGCGACCTCGTCGCACCAGAAGTCCGCGGTGGCGACGTAGTTCCCGTTCGCGTCGAAGATCGGGACGTTCCAGTGGCCCGGCGGGAGGCCGGATCTTCGCCAGAGACGCCAGGCGTCGGCCTCGGCGACGGATCTCGCTCCGGCGAGAAGTGGGACCAGCGCTTTCCTGGGTAAAGCTGTTCCGGTCCGGCCTGCTTGGTCGAGTTCGCGGGCGAGCATTTCGGTGGTGCAGAAGCGGCGCTGGACGGACTCGGCCATCATCGCCTGGATCTCGTCTTCGTCGGTGAGCCTGCGGGCGGCGTCGATGACGGCGCGGGGGACAGGCGCCACCGGGAGCTCTCCACGGAAATGAGGGCGGGGCAGGCGTCTTGTCCGCTCGACGTGCACGAATCCCATCGACGTGACGCGACGATCGTGGGGAATCAGGATGTGTACGTCCTGAGGTGGTGGCACTCGCTCCATGCCGTGGCGGCGAAGCGCCCAGAGACCGGTCACACTGGTGTCTTCGCGCCCGTAGAGCAGCGCGCCCTGGAGCAGCTGATCATCGGTGGGCGCACCGCTGTGAAGCAGCACGACTCCGGGCAGGAGCCGTTGCCAAGGCCCGCCAGGAGCGCAGCGGCGTCTGATGGTCCGGTCCGGTACTCCGGCGGCTTCGAGTTCTGCCGTTCGGAGGACCAGCGGACCTCGGGTCAGTAGGGGACTGTTCGTCCAGGTTCCTCGGCGCACCTGATCACCATGGGCCCCACCACCGACAAGATCGCTCGGGAAGGGGCATGAGCGGAACTGTCACGACGAAATTCGGTCGACGGGGGAAGATTCCGGACACTCAACGTCCGAAATCTTCCCCCGTCGCCCCCCCCGTCACTCGAAGCGCGACCCAGCGTCACGCGACCCCCGGTCACCCGAAGCTCGACCCAGCGTCCTGCGAGTAAGGAGCCCCCTGCCAAGCCGAAGCCCCCAAAGTCCGCGAAGTGTCATGAGCGACGAAACGCCAAGAACCCGAGTAAGCGTTGTCGTACCACCGATTCCCCTGCCGGAACGTGACAGCGTCGGAAACGGAAGAATCCCGATAAGGCGACCAATCAGGATAGGTCCCGAAGTTCGCCAAAAGCGCCATCCGCCCGCACAACCCCGTGCACGAAGACCCGTGCGAGAACTTGTTGCCGTGGATCGAAACCCGTTGCGTCTTCCACCGACAGTCGTCGTACAACGGACGAGAACCGATCCCCGGAGAAGAACAGGAAGAGACCGAAGGAACGAGAAGCGTGCACGAGCCGGAGGAAGTGTTCGCCGGGCTGTTGCAGAAGCGGTCCGCGTTCTCCCAAGCGGTGATCCCGCCCCAATTGTCCTCGAAAACGTTGTCGACGATCTCCACCGAAGAAGTCCGCGCCGGAATGCGCGGTTCGCCACCCGACTCGGAGAGATAGATCGTGCCGACCGGGAAATCGTCCCCGCGGGCGGCGAAAGCGCGTCCCTGTACGAGGGTGTTCCGCCGGAAGGTGTTGTCGCGGACCACGAGGTTGTACGAGATCTCGTAGAACAACGCCTCCGCCTCGTTGTCCTCGATCAGGTTGTCCTCGATGAGGAAGTCGTTGTTGTTCGTGTCCGCCCACAGCCCGGCGCCGTGGTTGTGGTGGACCCAGTTCCCGCGGATGTCGGCGCCGTTCACCGCCCAGAATTTCGCGCCGCCGCTGCAGCCGCAGCCGGGGACCTGCTTTTCCCAGTCGTCGGTGTTGTTCCCGGTGATCTCGTTGCCCTCGACGAGCAGGCCGGTGATCCCGTCGCCCGCCCGGTAGGCGTTGATGCCGTACTGGCCATTGTTCCGCAGGCAGTTCCGCAGGATCTCCTGACGCGGTCCCGCCATCATCGCGGCGCCGCGGTTGTCCTCGATGGTGTTGCCTTCGATGGTCCAGTGTTCCCCGGAGTCGTGATTGACCACGCCCTGATCCCGCGGCGCCGCGAAACCGCGGATGGTGAGACCGCGGATGACGACGTCGCGCGCCTGCTGGGTGAACGCGTAGCGGTTGACGCCGCCGCCGTCCAGCACGGCGCCGGGTGCGCCGAGGTAGACGTTGCCGTCCTTCGGGATGATCTGGCCGTACTCGTCCTGGCCCAGGGTGTGCTTGCCCTCGGTCAGCCAGAACGTCGTGCCGGCCGGGAGCTCGCGTGTCTTCTCGGAAAGGTCGGTCCCCGGCGCGACGACCACGGCGCCGTCCGGTTTCGACGGGCTCAACGGTCCCGCGGCGCAAGCCGCGACGGGAGCCGCCGAAGCCGGAGAGACAGTGACGACTCCCGCCGCGAGCAGCAGCAGGACGACCAGGAAGGCGGGCATACCGGAAACGGTAAGCCACTATGGACGGTCCCAGATGGACACTTACAGGTGAAAACTCAGCAGGTCACCGTCTCCCCGAAGCCGCTGCAGACGTCCTGCCGATACGGTTCGGCCTGCCATTGCGCCGACGTCAGCTGTCGTGACGCGTCTTGGGCGACGAACCGCCATGGCCCGTAGTACTGGTTGTCGTACCACCGGTTTTCCTGCCGGAAGGTGATCGCGTCGGAGATCACGGTCCCCCGATACGGTGACCAGGCCGGGTAGGTCCCGTAGTTCGAGAGCACCGCCATCCGGCCGCAACGGTCGAGGCAGCCTTCCATCGACCCATCGAACTCGAACGTGTTCTCGTGCACCAGAACGCGCTGGGTCTTCCACCGGCAGTCGCTGTACAGCGGCGCCGTCGTGATGCCCGGATCGGAGCAGGTGGACATCGGTGAGACCAGTGCCGTGCAGGAGAGCGAGGACGTGTTGGCCGGGCTGTTGCAGAACCGGTCCGCGTTCTCCCACAGCGTGATCCCCGACCAGTTGTCCGAGAACAGGTTGCCCCGGATGTCGATCTGGCTCGTCCGAGCGGGCAGCCTGGGCTCCCCACCCGACTCGCTGATGTACACCGACGCGACCGGGAAGCTGTCACCCTTGGCGGCCCGGGTGCGGCCCTGCACCAGCGCGTTGCGCCGGAACGTGTTCCCGATCAGCTCCAGGTTGTAGGAGATCTCGTAGAACAGCCCCTCCGAGGCGTTGTCCTCGATCACGTTGTCCTGGATGAGGAAGTCGTTGTTGTTCGTGTCGGCCCAGAGCCCGACACCGTGGTTGTGGTGGACGAAGTTGCCGACGATGTCGGCGCGGTTCACGGCCCAGAATTTCGCGCCGCCACTGCACCCGCAGCCCGGGATCTTCGTCTCCCAGTCGCCGGTGTTGTTCCCGGTGATCTCGTTGCCTTCGATCACCAGGTCGGACAGCCCGCCGCCGGCGCGGTAGGCGTTGATGCCGTACTGACCGTTGTTGCGCAGGCAGTTCCCGATTACCCGCTGGCCGGATCCGGTCATCATCGCGGCGCCGTCGTTGTCCTCGATGACGTTGCCTTCGATGGTCCATCGCTCGCCGGAGTCGTGGTTGACCACGCCTTGATCCTGCTGGCCGAGAAAGCCGCGGATCGTCAGTCCCCGGATGACCACGTCCTTGGCCGACGTGGTGAACGCCGCGCGGTTGAGTCTTCGTCCGTCGAGTACGGCGCCGGGTGCGCCGAGGTAGACGTTGCCGTCCTTGGGCAGCACCTGACCGAACTGGTCGTCGGCCAGGTGATGGGTGCCCGGTGACAGCCAGAACGTGGTACCCGGCGGGCTGGACCGGGTCCGTTCGTTCAGATCGGTGCCCGGTTCGACGACCTGGGCGCCTTCCGGTGCGGAGGGGACGCCGACGGTCGTGCCGCACACCCCTCGGGTCGGCTCTGGATCCGCCACCGCTGTGGATTCAACGGTGACCTGGAGCAGTAATACCGACAGCGTGACGCAAAGCGCGCGCTTGACGGCCGAGCGATGTGCGATCGCTAAACTCATACCCTTCTCCGAAAAACCGGCTTCACCGGACGGCCACCCAGCCACGGCGCCGGATCATCCGCGTCGAGCGCTTTGCGATACACGAGGCAGGCCTGCGAGACCACTTCGACAGTCCGGTCGATGTCTTCTTCGGACAACGCGCTGCTGACCACGAACGACGGTCCGAGGACCCCGCCCGTGACCAGTTGCCGCAGGAACAGCGTGCGATAGTCCTGCGACGGTTTCTTCTCGGCGTCGAGCGTGGCGAAGACGAGGTTGCTCGCCCGGCCGCGCACGACGACGTGTTCCCCGACCCCGGCCGAGGCCGCGACTTCGCGGACCCCGGCGGCGAGCCGGTCGCCGAGCGCGTGCAGCCGCGCGGCGATGCCTTCTTCGGTGTAGGTCTCCATGACCGCGATCGCGGCCGCGAGCGAATGTGTCTCGGCGCCGTGCGTGGTGGACAGCAGGAAGACGCGGTCCTCGGTGGTGCGCAGGCCGCCGAGTTCCATCAGTTCGCGTTTGCCCGCGAGCGCGGAGACGGCGAACCCGTTGCCGAGTGCCTTGCCGAACGTCGAGAGATCCGGCGTGACGCCGTAGAGACCTTGCGCTCCCGTCTCCGACCAGCGGAAACCGGTGATCATCTCGTCGAAGATCAGGACGCAGCCGTACCGGTCGGCGAGTTCGCGCAGGCCGACGAGGTATCCGGCGGGCGGTTCGAGCTGGGTGGACGCCTCCAGCACGAGACAGGCGACCCTGCCCGCGTTCTCCCGCAGCAGCCGTTCCGTCGCCGGGAGGTCGCCGTAGGGAAAGGACACGGTGAGGCCGGTGATCCCGTCCGGGATGCCCGCCGACATCGCCGTGGTGCCGATGAACCAGTCGTCGATGGAGAAGAACGCGTGGTCGCGGCAGATCGCCACCAGTTCTCTGCCGGTGGCCGCCCTGGCGAGCTTGACCGCGGCGGTGGTGGCGTCCGAGCCGTTCTTGGCGAACTTGACCATCTCGGCGGTCGGGACGGTTTCGAGGAACTTCGTCGCCGCCCTTTCCTCCACGATGGACGGGCGGGCGAAGTTCGCGCCCCGGTCGATCTCCCGGTGGGCGGCCTCGCTCACCCGGGGGTGCACGTGCCCGAGGCTGACCGCGCGCAGCCCCGAGCCGTACTCGATGTATTCGTTCCCGTCGACGTCCCAGACGTGCGCGCCGAGCCCGTGGGAGATGACCGGCGCCAGGTTCTCCGGGTACTGGTCGTCTCCCTTGGCGTAGGTGTGCGCGCCGCCGGGGATCATCGCGTGGAGGCGCTCGTTGGCCCGCATCGACTTGGGAAGCTGACGGGTCATGCTCTCACCTCGTGTTCTGTAAGACAGCGGAAAGCGGGAGCGCGGACCGGTCCCGCTCCGACATCAGCGCCACCGGGAGCGGCCAGGGGATCGCCAGATCCGGGTCGTCGTGGGCGATCGCGACGTCCTCGGCCGGGTCGTGCTCGCGATCGATCCGGTAGGAGACGTCGGCGATCTCGGTGAGCGCCTGGAACCCGTGCGCGCAACCCGCCGGGATGTACAGCGAGACCTGGGTCTCCCCGGAGAGCTCGAAGGTCTCCTTGCCGAGGTAGGTCGGCGAATCCGGCCGCAGGTCGACGACGACGTCGAAGACGGCGCCCCACGAGCACCGGACCAGCTTCGCCTCGCCCTTCCCGGAACGGAGATGCATCCCGCGCAGCACTCCCTTGCGGGACCGGGAAACGCTGTCCTGGAGGAACCCGTTCGGATCGATCCCGGCGGACCGGGCGACGTCGGCGTCGAACGTGCGGCTGAAGAAGCCGCGTTCGTCGGCGTGCGGCGTCGGTTCGAACAGGTACGCGCCCGCGATGGCGGGCACCGGTGTCACCTTCATCGGACTCCCATCGGCAGGAAGGCGGCCGACAGCTCGGCGAACTGCTCGTCCAGTAGCCGCACCTGTTCAGCGCCTCGTTTCGCGACGATCGCGGTCAGTTCGCCCGCGCGGGATTCGAGTTCGGCGAACTGGCGGACCAGCGCGTCGAAATCGATCTCCTTGGCGGACTGGCAGAATTCCCCCAGCCCCAGTGCGGTCATGAGGACCTCGTTCTTGCGCGCGTAGCCGATGGACAACGTCGGTTTCGCCAGCTTCAGCGCGCACAGGACGTTGTGGTACCGGGTGGCGACGACGGTCTCGACGGCCGACATCGCCCGCAGCACATCGTCCAAAGTGGACGTGTCGGCGGCCGCGATCAGCGGGGAATCCAGTTCCCGCATGATCTCGTCGACGACCTGGCGGTCCGCCTGGTCGCCGATGAACAACCGCACCGGACGTCCGTCGGCGACCAGGCCGGCGACGAACCGGGTGATGTTGTCCACATAGGACTCGTAGATGTCGCCGGCGCGGGCGCGATCCTCATTTCCGCCGTGGTAAGCCATCACCCCGACCCCGACCGAACGGGGCAGCACCGGTTCCGACGGCGCGTGGAGGGCGAACGCGAGATCGGGGTAGACGCGGTCGTTCGTGACGTCCACCCCCATCGCGCGCATCGCTTCCCGTGACGGCTCGTCCCGGTACGACCGGAACGACGCCAGCCGCCCGGCCCAGCCGATGACCGAGCGGGTGACCCGGTGCGAGCTCACGTTGGCGCCGACACTCACCAGCGCCACCTTGGTGCCGACCAGCCTGGCGGACGCCGAAAGCAGCAGCAAGGCGTACGGAAAACCCCAAGGCCGCAGGGGAAGTGTGGATTCGAGGACACCCATCCCCGGCACGATCACCACGTCCTGGCGCCGGGCCCACGCCGCCGTGCGGACGACGTCGACGAACTTGCCGAAACCCTTCATGGCGATGGAAAGCGGACCTGAGGCCGTGCGGTACTCACCCTGGTACCAGTTCAACGCGGTCGTTTCGAGTCCGTAGCGCGACGCGACGATTTCCGGACCGCCGCACATCACGCTGATGGCGGCGTCCGGATGTTCCGTGCGCAAGAACCCGAGGACCGCCTCGAAGGAACCGTCGTTGCCGAGGTTCCCCGATCCGAGGAGTCCGAACAGCCCGATCCTCGCGGGCGGGATCAAGGGACTCGTCCCTCCTGGCCGGCGACGACCGAGACGACGGAGACCTCACGCGGGCCGGTTTCCGCCTCGGCCTGGACCGGCATCCGTCCCATGGCCGGGTTCCCGGCCCGGTTCAGCGCCCACTGCCGCAGGTAGCGGAAGCATTCACGCTTCTCCGCGCCGGAGATCGGCGCGTTGCGGATCGCGTTGACGTAGCCCAGGACGTATTCGCCGAGCAGCCGGATCATCGGGTGGCGCAGCTTGTCGGCCCGCTTCGGGTCGAGGTTGGTCGCGCGCCTGCGCACGGTCGGGTGCTCGTGTTCGGAGCGGCCGGGGTGGTCGCGCCGGAAGTACAGCCAGTCGGGCACCTGGTGGAACGGACCGTGCAGGGCCAGCTCCGAGATGATCGTGCGGTCGGCGTGGTGGTAGCTGTCCAGCGGCGCGACGCGGCGTAGCACCTCGGTGCGGATGACCGCGCCGTCGTCGTCCCCGCCGGGCGCGAACAGCGTGCTGCGGAAGCGTTCCGCGGCGTGCGGCGAAACCGTGTTGAGCGGGTACTCCAGCGCCTGCGTGACGACGCCCTTCTCGTCGATCATCGCCGTCCACGAGTGCGAGAGGACGAACTCCGGGTGCTCGTCGAGCGCTTCGATACAGCGTTCCAGCAGGTCGCGCGCGTAGAGGTCGTCGTCGGAGGCCCATTTGAACAGCTCGCCGCGGGCGACGTCGACACAGTAGTTGTGGTTGGGCGCGCAGCCGATGTTCACCGGCTGGCGCACATAGCGGACGCGGGAATCCAGCTTCGCGTAGTCGCGGCTGATCTCTTCGGTGCGGTCGGTGGACGCGTTGTCCGAGATGATCAGCTCGAAGTCCGCGAAGCTTTGGCCGAGGAGTGCGTCCAGCGATTCGGCGAGGTAGTCCTCGCCGTTGTAGACCGGGAGCCCGATGCTCAGCCGAGGAGCGGTGCTCATGACGTCCTCATTTCTTCCTTCTCCGAAGTCTGGTGTTCTCTGAGGGCGATGTGCAGCTGCAGCCACCACACCGCTGACCCGCTGGTGATCGCCAACGCGACCCCCCACGCGGATCCGGACGCCCCGGCCAAGAAGGCGCCAATGAGCCCGAAACCGACATAGCCGGCCGAGTTGATCAGCTGGGCGCGAAGGCTCCTTTTCGCAGCGCCGAGCGCACGCAGTCCGGCGGCCGCCCCGGTGTTGAATCCCGCCGCGGCGATACCGATGGTCACCGGGAGGATCAGTTCCGAAGCGGGATCCCAGACGTCACCGAGGACGAACCGGCCGGCGTCGTGGGGTACCAGAAGCAAGGCGAGGCCCCAGAGCAGGGCCGCCGCCGCCTGGCCGGCGCCGAGGACGGCGCAGAACTTCCGGAAGCGGTGCGGGGCCCGTTGGAGCACCCGTGCGCTTTCGGCGACCGTGACCAGGGAAAGTCCCATCAAGAGGGCGAAGAACGGCCCGAGGAGCAGTTCGGCGCCGCGGACCGCGCCGACGCTCGCGATCCCGGCGATCGCGCCGAGACCGTACATCCGCAGTTGCGACGAGCCGCTGTTGCTGACGTTTTCGATCACGTAGCGGGTGCCGAGGTCGCGGTGCGCCTTGATCCATTCGAGCGTGCCGCGCGGATCCGGCCGGACCCCGGACTGCAGGCAGCCGAAGCCCGCCGCGACCGCCCCGGAAAGGCCCCACGCCAGGATGAACGCGACGACGGTGTCGGACGTGTGGTGCGCGATGAACAACGCCGGGATCAGCGCGATCCCCCACACGACGTCGTTGAGGAACGCCTTCTTCCCGTGCCCGGCGGCGAAGAAGGTGAACCGCCACGCGTCCTGCAGCAGCAGCGTGGGGATGACGAAGCCGAGCGCGACGAACGCCCCGCCGGTGGAGTCGCCCACGATGAGCCCGGCGGCCACGCTGATCATCCCGGCCACGACACCCGCGGTGAGCGCCGTCCCGGTCGCCCGCGCGGTCGCGGCGCGCCAGGATTCGGTGGACACCCCGGAGAACCGCACCATCAGCGGATCGGTCGTCAGCCCGCGCGAGAGGTTGAGCACCACGCCGTAGCTGACCCAGGCGAGGCTGAACATGCCGAACGCGAACGTGCCGAGCGAGCGGGCGACGTAGAGACCGACCACGAAGTTGGTGATGCTGGAGACGGCCTGGTCGCCGAGACCCCAGCTGAGCCGTCCGGCCATGGCCCGGATGGCTTGGGAACGCAGAAGTGATCGCATCTTCAATCCTTGAGCAATCCGGCGTCGTGCAGCGCCTGAGCGGCCGCGACGACGGAATCGAACGGCAGCCCGGACCGCTCGGCGACGTCGAGCAGGCTGTGCTCGCCGTCGGAGAGGTTGAGCACCCAGAGCATCGCCATCTGGGCTTGTTTGGCGTCGCTTCGGCCGCCGAGCGAGTCGTACAGCCCGCGCTTGCCGAGTTGCGGCTCGCCGTAGGGACTGAGGTTGACGTAGCTGCGGTTGCGGTCGAGGACGGCGTACGTGTCCTTCAGGGTCTGAAGGGTTTCCTCCATGGCCTCGGTGGAGACGAAATCGAGGTTGTCGGCCGAGGTGTGGTACTCGGGATAGCCCGCGTATGGCGTCCTCGTCAGCGATCCGACACCCAGGTTGAAGCCGGGGGAGCAGAACTGACGCTCGTCGTAGCCGTACGGCGAGAAGTCGACGATCTCGTGCGCGCGATCGGCCAGGACGTAGGAGAGCACGCGGTCGATCTCGGCGTCGCCCCGCCGGCTTCGCTTGTACGTCAACGATCCCGGGTCACCGGCACAGGCCAGCACGAGCCCCGCCTTGATCCGGCCGACGCGCTCGGTGTTGCGCGCGAGCCAGGTGATGGCGCCGATCGTGCCCGGCATGAACAGGAACCGGTACGTGTAGTGGGGCTTCACCAGCGTCTGCGCGAAAGCGGCGGCGATCGCGATCCCGGCGACGTTGTCGTTCGCCAGCGACGGATGGCACGTGTGGCAGGAGACGATCACTTCGTCGGTGACCTCGCCCGGCACGACGTGCTCGGCGTAGGTGAGGCTCCCGTCGGCCAGCGTGGAATCGATGCAGACCTCGTACTCGCCGTCCGGCATCGCGTCGAGGGTTTCCTGCGCCAGGCAGAAACCCCAGGTCGGCGAGTAGTAGCTGGTCCGGTACGGCACCCAGGACGGCCGGTCGGGCAGGGTGTGCAGGTGGTCGCGCAGCTCGGAGAGCGGCATCTTCCGCGACACCGGGACGCTGTAGCCGACGACGTGCAGGTTCGACTCACCGAAGTCGACCACGCGCCTGCCGGAGGCGTCCTTGATGTACGCGTCGCGGATGTTCCATTCCTGCGGCACCGTCCAGTCCAGTACTCCGGTGCCGGTGGGGACCTCGTGGACCTGGAGCGGGATGTGCTCGTCGACGATCTCCAGCGTGCGGCGGACGCCGTCGCCGGTGATGCTGCGGCACAACGGGTACAAGCGCTCGACCAGCTTTCGCAGGTCGGCGCTCGTCTCGAGGTCCCGGTGCGACATCAGCGTCGCCGCAGAGTGTCGTCGAGCTCGCCGGCGGCGGTGCGGTCCTGCAGGCGCGCCAGCCGGGTGAACAGGCGCTGGAAGCCGTGCTCGGTGAGGCCGTGGGTCTTGTAGGCGTCGATCAAATCGAGCGCGCCATCCTTGACCGACCAGTCGCAGTCGAAACCGGGGATCGCCGCGCGGAACCGGGAGAAGTCGACCCGGTAGGACCGCGGGTCCGCGCCCGCCTCGCCGGTGATCCGCAGCGTGGAGCCGGGAACGGCCTCGACGACCTCTTCGGCGATCTCGGCGACGGTCACGTTGTTGCGTTCGGTGCCGATGTTGAACGCCTTGCCGTGCACGGCTTCCTTGGGCGCCACCAGCGCCGCCGCGAAGGCCCGCGCGATGTCCTTGGCGTGCACCAGCGGCCGCCACGGCGTGCCGTCGGAGAGCACCAGCACCTCACCGGAGAGGAACGCGTGCGCGGTCAGGTTGTTGAGCACGATGTCGCCGCGCAGCCGCGGCGAGAAGCCGAACGCGGTCGCGTTGCGCATGTACACCGGGCTGAAGTCGCCGTCGGCGAGCTCCTGGACGTCGTCCTCCACCCGCACCTTCGACTCGGCGTACGGCGTCACCGGGCGCAGCGGCGCGTCCTCGTCGACCAGGCCGTCGCCGCCCGAGGCGCCGTAGACCGAGCACGTCGAGGCGTAGAGATACCGCTTGACCCCGGCGTCCTTCGCCAGCTTGGCGAGCTTCACCGAAGCGTGGTGGTTGATGTCGTAGGTCAGCTCCGGCGCCAGCGAACCGAGCGGGTCGTTGGACAGCGCGCCGAGGTGGATCACGGCGTCCACCCCGGCCACATGCTCGGCCGTGACGTCACGAAGGTCGACCTCGAAGCCTTCGGGGTCTTCGGGCTTGGGGCCCAGCACGCAGGTGTCGTAAAGACCGGAGTCGAGGCCGATCACCTCGTGGCCTTCGGCGGCCAGCACCGGGGCCATCACCGTGCCCAGGTACCCCTTGTGCCCGGTCAGCAGCACACGCATGACTTTCAGCCTTTCGCAGTGAGGTCGAGCGTCAGTTTCTTGAGGTCGAAGGCCTCGGCATAACGCTGCCCGCATTCGATGCCGCGAATGCGGGCGAGGCCGAGGAAGGCTTCCCGGTCGTACCAAGGCCGGTGCCGCTGAGAGGCGTAATGCTCCTGGAGCAGGCGGACCTTCTCCTCGGCGAGCTCCGCCGTCAGCGGGACGTACGCGGTGGGTTTGCCGAGGTCGCCGTCCCATTTGGCGATCTCGTACTCCAGCTGGAGATGGGTGCGGAACACCGTCGGCACCAGCGTCGCCAGGCCGCGGTGGTCCTGATGCGCGTCGGCCGTGCGCGGGGAGAGGACGAGGTCCGGGTCCGTGCGGCGGCGCAGCTCCTCCAGCCCGTTCTTGGCCTCTTCCCAATGCGAGGGGAACCGGCCGTCGGGCAGTTTGAGCACGGTGACCTCGACGTCGGCGCCCGGGCAGAAGGCCGCGAGCGCGGCGCGCTCCTCGGTCTCCCGCTCGGTGCCGCCGCCGGACAGGACGAGCGCGTCGACCCGCACGCCGGGGTTTCCGGCGCAGAGCGTCAGCAGTGTGCCGCCCGCCCCGATGGCGATGTCGTCACAATGCGCGCCGAGCGCGACGATCCGCTCGATCCGGCCGGTGCCGAGTCCGATCACGCCGTGACCACCGGCGAGGGTTCGCGTTCCCACCGCGCCCAGGGGCGGTCTCCGTGCGCGTACGCGTCGTCCAGCTGGACGCGTTCCTTGACGGTGTCGGTCGGCTTCCAGAACCCGCGGTACGGGTACGCGAGCAGCTTGCCCCGCTTGGCGAGCTCGCCGCAGCCGTCGGCCACCAGGTCGCCGCCCTCGGGGATGTGGTCGAAGACCTCCTGGCGCAGCACGAAGTACCCGCCGTTCTCCCACAGCGGCATCTCGCTGACCGGGGTCAGCGCGCCGATCCGGCCGTCCTCGTTCATCTCGACGCAGTGGAACGACGACTGCGGTGGCACGACCATCATCGACGCGCCGGCGTCGGTGGCCTCGAACCGCTCGATCATTTCCGGGAGCGGTGCGTCGGTGAGGACGTCGGCGTAGTTGGCGAGGAACATCTCGTCGCCTTCGAGATACGGGCGCACCCGGCGCAGCCGCTCGCCGATGGCCGATTCGAGGCCGGTCTGCACGAAGGAGATCGACCAGTCCGCGATGTCGGTCGACAGCAGTTCCGCCTTGCCGTTCCGCAGGACGAAATCGTTGGAGACGGTCTCCTGGTAATTGAGGAAGAACTCCTTGATGTGGTGCGCGCCGTAACCGAGGCAGAGAATGAACTCGGTGTGGCCGAAATGCGCGTAGTACCGCATCACGTGCCAGATCAGGGGTCTGGGGCCGACCATGGCCATCGGCTTCGGCACGTCGGACGCGTCACCGTTGCGCATCCGCATGCCGTAGCCGCCGCAGAAGAGGACTACCTTCACGACTTCACCTCGACGATTTCCAGGTGCGGGATGGGGAAGACCAGTTTCCCGCCCCATTCGTCCACAAAGGACAACTGGGCGGTCAGTTCCTTCCGGAGGTTCCACGGAAGGACGAGCACGTAATCGGGCCGGTCCGCTTCGATGCGCTCCGGCGGGAGGATCGGGATCCGGGTGCCGGGGGTGAACCGGCCGTGCTTGTACGGGTTGCGGTCGACGGTGTAGCGCAGCACGTCCGGGCGGATACCGCAGTGGTTCAGCAGCGTGTTGCCCTTGCCCGGGGCGCCGTAGCCGACGACGGTCTTGCCTTCGAGCGCCGCGTCGGTGAGGAACTTGTTCAGCTCGAGCCGGACCTTGGTGACCCGCTCGGAGAACTCGGTGTAGCCGGACATTTCGTGCAGTCCGGCCGCCTTCTCGGCGTCGAGGACCTGCGTCATCCGCTCGCTCGGCTCGCCGGCGACGGCGTCCGGGCGCGCCCACAGCCGGATGGACCCGCCGTGGGTGGGCAGCAGTTCGACGTCCACAACGGACAATCCGCCGCGCGAAAGGGCCCGGCGCGCGGATTCCACCGTGTAGTACTGGAAGTGCTCGTGATAGATCGTGTCGTACTGGTTCTCCTGGATCAGCGTCAGCAGGTGCTGGACCTCGATGCTGACCCAGCCGTCATCGGCGACCAGGGCGCGGAGCCCGTGCGTGAAACCGATGATGTCCGGAATGTGTGCGTAAACGTTGTTCGCCACGACGAGATCGGCGGGACCGTGCTCCTCGCGGACGTCGCGCCCGCTTTCGGGGCCCAGGAAGGCGGTCTTCGTCGGCACCCCGGCGTCACGCGCGGCTTGGCCCACGTTCACCGAAGGTTCCACGCCGAGACAGCGGATCTGCTGCGCGACAACGTGTTTGAGCAGATAGCCGTCGTTGCTGGCGACCTCGACGACGAACGAGGACTCGTCGAGCCCGAGTCGTTCGACGGCGCCGTCCACGAACGTTTTGGCGTGGTCGACCCAAGAGGCGGAATACGACGAGAAATACGCGTATTCGGTGAAAGTCTCTTCCGGGGTGATCAGCGGCGGGATCTGGGCGAGCCAGCATTCGGTGCAGACTTGCAGGTGCAGAGGATAGGTCGGCTCCGGTTCCGCCAGCCCGGCCGCGGTCAGGAATCGTTCGCACGGCGGCGTCGCCCCGAGGTCGACGACGCTGGCGAGATGGGCCGATCCGCAGAGTCGGCAGGTGGTCATCGAGAGGCTCCTTGGCTCGCGTCACGTATCCCAGACGTCGGCACCCCGGGTCGCCTCGTTACATGCCTTTCGGAGGTCTCACGCTTCCGTCTCACAACCGAAACCTGACGTCTCGGCCATCGGCGCAGATGTCTCCGCCATCCGGGCGCGGGCAATGTCGGAACCCGGCCGGATCGCGTTTAGCCCGCTAAACGCGATCCGGCCGCGTGGCGCCCCTCACATCGTCAAGAAACCACCAGGGCGTAGTCCGCGTCGGTCGCCGACGTTTCCGGATGTCCGTCGGCGTTGACCTGCGTCGCCACGACCTCCACCGTCCAAGTCCCGGCGGCGGGCTTTTCGAGGATGACGTTCTCCACCGTGTCGATGGTGTTCGGCGAGCCGCCCGCGGTCGAGAAGTTGCCCGCGTTCAGCCCGTTGTTGCCGTAGTAGACGGTCCCGTTCGGAGCGGTCACCTTCAGTGTCAGGTCGTTGACCCTGGCGACCGACGCGCTCGGCGAACCGGCCGGATCGGTGTAGGCCAGCGTCGCCTTGAACTGCTTGGTCCCGTTCACCGCGACCGTGTACTTCTTGGACTGCCCGGTGCCCAGCAGGTCGGTCTCGTTGACCAGCACCGGCAGCTTCCACCCGTTCGCTTTGGCCTGTTCGTGCAGGTAGCGCACGTTCGCGGTGCCCCAGCCCTGATGCGTGCGGGTCATGTCGTGCGAGGTGCCGCTGAACGCGAACTGGTCGGCCCCGTTGACCAGCAGCGCCTTCGCGGTCGCGGCGTGCGGGCGGCTCGTGAAGACGTCACGCCCCTTGCCGGGACCGCCGTCGAACACGCCGTCGGCCCACATCTGGAACAGCAGACCGGCGTTTCCGCAGGTGATGGGGGTCGCGCCACTCGTGCCGCCGAACGACGTCGTGTACGAGGTGTCACTGCCGGACGACGTGGTGTCGATCTTGTCGTAGTAGTTCGACAGCTCCGGTTTGATCCGGCCGTCGGCGGCCGGGCCGATGCTGGCGCCGCGGTTCCACTTGTCGTCGGTGCGGTTCAGCGTGTTGTAGTGGTACTGCCCGCCGACCGAGAGCACGTTCTTCGACCACGCCTGCGGCCGCGACTGCTGGGTCCCCGCGTTGCTCTGCGACTGGCAGATCAGCAGGTCGAGGTCGAAGACGATCTTGTCGAGCTCGGCCGAGACGGAGTTGTACGCCGTCGTCAGCCCGCCGCCCCAGCTGTTGCTCTGGAAGACCGCGCGGTACTTGCCGTTCGCGTCGACCAATTCCTTGGTGTGCGCGTAGCGGTCCGGTTTGTTGTAGGTCGCGAAGATGCCCTGGCCCTCGGGCAGCAGGCCGCGCTGCGGCGAGCTCACCCCGGAAGCGAAGATCTGCCCGTACGTCGAGGTGCCGTGACTGGTGTCGGTCGAGTTCGAGCCGTGCAGCACGGTCGGCCGCGCCTTGAACTCCTGGTGCGTGGCGCGCAGGCCGCCGTCCATCACCTCGCCGCGCACGCCCTGGCCGCGATAGCCGCCGGCGCTCTCGATGTAGTTCGCGCCCCCGCTCTCCCTGGCGTTGGCCATGTCGGTCCCGGGCGCGGTGATCGCGCCGACCGCGAGCACCTCGGCGCCCTGGGCCACGGTCGCGACCTGGCCGGCGCCGAGGGTGGCGACGATGTGCTGACCGCTCTGCGAAATCGCCTCGATGCCGCCGCCGAGCCGCAGGATCCGCTCGGCCACCGCGCGCTGGTCCCTCGCGTCCGGCTCGATCAGTGTCACCAGATAACTGCCCGTCCCGGCCACCGAGATTTCCGTCTTGTCGTCCGGGCGGTATTCGCCGAGCCAGCGGACGAAATTCAATTTCGCGATCGATTCGCGGTTTTCCGGCTGAAGGCGGACCACGTAGGCGAAATCGGGAATGTAGGTGCCGATTCGCACGCCGAGCGCGCGCAATCGCCCGCGCTGCGCGTCGGTCAGCGTGCCCCGGACCTGGAGCAGGTACGAGCCCTTCCAGTCCTGGCTCGCGGCGGTCCGCTGGGTGAGCGGATCGAAGGTTCTGCTGGCCAGGCGGATGAACTGAGGGTCTTCGGGGGCGGGAGCGGCGGCGGCCACCCCGCTGGTCAGGAGTAGCGCGCCGACCAAGGGCGCGAGAAAGCGGACAGACTTCGGCCGTGGCATGAAATACCTCCGGGGAGCTCAGCAGGGGAAGAGAGCTCTCACGAAGGTACCGGCCGAAAAGCGTGATGATCAGCCGCTGAACGGCCCAGCGGTTTTCCGGTGATGCGGGAAATGGAGCATAAACGGTTAAAAACTCGGTTCAGGAGATTTCGTCGACCGTCCCGGTGAACCGGGTCAGCCGCTCGCGTTCCTCTTCGTCGAGGCGTCGCGTGCCGCCGTCGGGCAAGGTGCACGCGACCCAGATGGTGCGGCAGCGCGCGTAGACGGCCTTTTCGTCGCGCAGCCTGCTGTTCACCACGACGTCGCAGGTCCCGATCCGGCCGACCACGGTCTCCACCTCGACGGGGTTGTCGCGGAAGGTCAGCCGCCGCACGTAGCTGACGTTGTGCTTCGCGATCAGATAGGTCGGCCCCTTCGCCTGGAAGACGCGTTCACGCCGAGGGTCGAGCATCGCGACCTGGGCTTCCTGGAAGTAGTCCAGCAGCCGCACGTTCCCGACGTGACCGAGATAGTCCAGGTCGGTGACACGCAGGCGATGACGGTAGAGGTGGATCTCGGAAGCGGGACTCGCACTGGTCGTCCCCAGCGGATGGGCGTGCACGAAGTGGATCTTCAACGATCACGCGGTGTTCCGGCCGCGCGGCGCAACGGACACCGGCCCGGTTCACTCCATCAGGGTTTCGGAGAGCTCCCGGATCGCGGCCGTCTCGGCGATGTGGATGTCCCGGATCATCGTGCCCATCGAGGCGAACAGATCGCGGGCCTCGACGTCGGTGAACGGCGTTTCGTCGTCGTAGTGCGCGCGCAGTTTCCACATCTCCGCACCGGCCTCCGCGGCCGCGTCCTGCCCCGCGTCGCCCTCGCGGACGCCCGCCGAAACCGCGCTGACCAGCCCGCGCACCCAGCCGAACTCCGCGACCGAGGGCGGAACGGCGGCCTCGGCCAGTTCGGCCCAGCGTTCGGCGATCCCACGCCACGTCGAGGCCTGCTCGGCCAGTTCCGGGACGTCGAGCAGGGCGGAGGCCTCGGTGAGCGCGTCGGCGAACAGCCCGCGCAGGTGCCCGCCCTCCATCCCGGCCGGGGTGACGTTCTCCCAGACGTTGAACAGCGCCCCGACGAGCCCGCGCCGTTCGGCGAACGCGCGCGGCCAGCCCTTCGGGTCGCGGTCGTCGGTCATCGCCTTCGCCCAGCGTCCCCAGGCGGGCAGCGAGAACGACTTCGACGGCGCCGAGAGGTTCCGCGCGCAGTCCGTCAGCCCGGCGCGCACGGCCGCCTTCCAGTCCGGGACCTCACCGGGCGTGATCGTCGCGAGCAGGTTCTTGTACGAGCCGACCCGGCCGCGGGCGGCGTCGAACGTCTTCCGGTCGACCGTCAGGGGCGCGAGGTTCCGGTCGTCGACGAGCACGCGGCCGTCCTCTTCGCCGTACGCGACGACGAAGTGGCCACCACCGCCGGACATCTCCGGCGGCAGGTGCCAGTAGCCGAGGGACTCGCGGTCGGGCAGGACGAGCACCGGCCGCCCCGCTTCGAGGCCGGTGGTGAGCCGTTTCGCGGCGGCGCGTTTGCCGCCGGTGGTGTGGATGTCGGCGCCGAGCCCGAGTCGGTCCACTGTGGACTTCAGCCATTCCCGCGGATACTGCCAGCGCGCGCGGAAACCGAACACGATCGTCGACGTCGACTCGTGCGCGAAGTCCCACAGGATGTAGCCCGCCCCGATGCCGCCGGACACGGCGAACACCAGCGCCTCACTCGGCGCCTTCCCGTCCGGTCCCTCGACACCGTGGTACGCCAGTACGGCGGCCACGGCCGAGGTGTCCGGTTGCAGTCCGCCGCGCAATACGTACTCGCTCACCCCGCCATCATGCCCGCGGACGGCGAGGTGGGCGAGCGCCCGTCAGAGCTTTTCCGCGACCGGGATGACTTTCTCGCCGATCTTCTCGACGAGGTCGAGATCGGGGAGCCCGGGAATGGACCCGATCGCCACATCGACACCGAGTTCGGCGAGCTTGCCGAGCGCGTCGTTCAGTTCGCCGGTCTTCTCGCCCTTCGGCCCGATGTCGAAGGTGTGATAGACAGTCTTGGTGATCTCGGCGTAGTCGCGACCCTCGTTCTCGCAGTGCTGCTTGAGCACGTCGAGTTTGCGCTCGAGGTCCGGTCCGTTGAAGAGATTGCACATGTCGCCGTATTTCGCGACGAACCGCAGCGTCTTCTTTTCACCGCTGCCCCCGATCATGATCGGCGGATGCGGCTTCGACAGTGCCTGCGGCACGTTCATCAGCCTTTCGGCCTGATAGTGCTTGCCCTGGAAGGGGCCGTCGTCGTCACTCCACATCTGCCTGAGGTAGCGCAGCGTTTCTTCCAGCCGCTCGAAGCGCTCGGCGGTGGACGGGAACGGGAAGCCGAGCCCGCGCGATTCCTCTTCGTTCCAGCCCGCGCCGATACCGAGAATGGCGCGGCCGCCGGAAAGGACGTCGAGCGTCGTGACGGCCTTCGCCAGCAGGCCGGGCTCGCGATAGTGGACACCGGTGACGACGGTGAGCAGTTTCGCGCGTTCGGTGTGCGCGGCGAGGAAACCGAGTGCCGTGTAGGCCTCGATCATGTCGTTCTCGGGCGGGCCGACGACCGAGATCTGGAAGAAGTGGTCCATCAGGGCGACGGAGTCGAAGCCTGCTTCGTCGGCCTTCCTGGCGACGGCCGCCAGATCGGCGCCCAGCGCGCTCGCACCCTTCGGCCACGTGAGGTCCGGGATCTGCAAACCGAGTTTCATGCCATCGACGGTATACCCGGAGTTACTCCACGTGAGAACTCAGAAATCTCTGATCAAGGAAACCCTGCCGCGCAAGGGATCCGTCACGTACACCGTTCTGGTGCGCTGGTCGATCGCGACCGCGCCGGGGTTCACGCCGAGTGACAGGTCGCCGGTGAGCAGGCTCGTGACACCGTCGATCCTGGCGACCCCGTTGGGACCTCCGTTGGCGTAGACGGTGTTCGATCCTTCGTGGACCGCGACCGCCGACGATTCCGACCGCAGCAGCACGGTCGCCTTTTCCCTGCGCGCGCCTCCGTCCACAACGGACAGATGATGGATCGCCGAATTCGCGACGAACACCGTCCCGGACGGACGGTGCACGGCGACCCCGGTCGGTGACCGGCCGACCGGGATACCGGCGGCGAACTTCCCGGCGCCGATGTCGTAGACCTCCAGTGAGTCCGTGTCCGGGCTGGTGCAGTACGCCAGCTTGCGCCCGCTGTCGACGGCCGTCGACGCCAGCGATCGCGTGGGGCCGGGGAGCAGGTTCAGCAGGCGGCAGCCGACGCCGTCGACGACGGCGAGTGTCCCGGTGAGATCGCTGACCGCGTAGGCGCGGTTCGCCTGCTCGTCGACGTCGACATCGGACGCGCCCGGACCGGCGGGCACCACGCTGACGACCTCGTTGACCAGCCCGTCGATGACGAGGACGGTCCCGCCCGGCGGGTTGGTGACGTAGACCCGGTTGGTCACGGTGTCCACGGCCAGCCCGGCGGGCTCACCGCCGACCGGGATCACGTCACCGACCGTGCCGCTCCGCGAGTCGATGACGACGACCGTGCCGGTGGCGGGATCCGAGACGTAGGCGAAACCGGTGACGGAATTCACCGCGACCGCCTCCGGGGCGCCCCCGACCTCGACGACGAGCACCTTCTCGGCTCTGGCCGCCGGCGCGAAGGCGACCGCGGAAGCACCGGCCGCGGCCAGCGTGAGCAGGGCTCGGCGGCTCAGTTCGGGTCCTCGCACGGGCGCCTCCCCATGATCGTTCCGGGGTTCGACGATAACTCGTGATCCGGGCAGGCGAAGGAACTTCGCGTCCCCCGATCGCGTTGTTTCCGATGAGTAACCCCAACCCGGAGAAAGAAAGGAGCAGGCCGCCGTGCACAAACACCAGAACGGGCTGAAGACCGTCGTCCTGCTCGGCGTGCTGTCCGCGCTCATCGTCGGGATCAGCGGGTTCTTCGGGCGGGGCGCGCTGGTCATCGGCCTGGTGGTGGCGCTCGGCGTCAACGCGTACGCCTATTTCAACTCCGACAAGCTGGCGCTGCGGGCCATGCGCGCCCGGCCGGTTTCCGAGGCCGAGCAGCCGGCGATGTACCGGATCGTGCGCGAACTGGCGACAACGGCACGTCAGCCGATGCCGAGGCTCTACATCAGCCCCACGCAGGCCCCGAACGCCTTCGCCACCGGCCGCAGCCCCCGGCACGCGGCGGTGTGCTGCACCACCGGCATCCTCGACCTGCTCGACGAGCGCGAGCTGCGGGCGGTGCTCGGGCACGAACTGTCCCATGTCTACAACCGCGACATCCTCATCTCGTGCGTCGCGGGCGCGCTGGCGAGCGTGATCAGCGTGATCGCCAACATCGCGATGTTCGCGAGCGTCTTCGGCGGCAACGACCGCGAGGACGGCGACAGCCCGCTGGTCGCGCTGCTCCTGGTGCTGATCGGGCCGATCGCGGCCGCCGTCGTGAAGCTCGGGGTGAGCCGGTCGCGGGAGTACCAGGCGGACGCGTCGGGCGCGGAACTCACCGGCGACCCGCTCGGCCTGGCGTCGGCGCTGCGGAAGCTCGACCAGGGGACGCGCGCGGCCCCGCTCGTCCCTGAGCCGAAGCTCGTCTCGCAGTCGCACCTGATGATCGCGAACCCATTCCGTCCGGGCGAAGGCCTCACCAAGCTCTTCTCGACCCACCCGCCCATGGCCGAACGCATCCGGCGCCTGGAAGAAATGGCCCGCCACCCCCGCATTTAGTCCTCTGGATGCGGTCCTTGCGCGCGCAAGGACCGCATCCAGAGGACTAAATGCAGGGGTATCTCACCTCGTGGGAGGGGGAATCGAGGGCCGGACCCGCGGGTTCCCCGGGCATGGCTTCCGCCCAGCCGTTGCACCTCGGGGTCGCGCTCGCCGCGTCCGGCCCGCATCCCGCCGCCTGGCCGCTGCCCCACGTCCGCCCCGCCGCCTCGTTCACCGCCCCC
>NZ_NMQT01000107.1 GCF_002234405.1 Amycolatopsis thailandensis
CGCACTGGAGCAGGCCGCCCGGCTGAGCGCCGATCCGGAACGCCGGGCGGACCGGTTGCTGCGCGCGGCCGAGCTGGCCGTCGAATCCGGCGGTCGCGAGACGGCGGAACGCCTCGTCCGGGACGCGCGCGGGGGAGAGCTCACGCCGCGGCAACGGTCGACGGCGAGCTGGCTGCTCAGCGGGTTCGAAGACGGCGTCCGCGAGGATCTCTCCCGGGTCGGCGAACTGGCGCGGCTGGCCGAGTCGGTCGCGGAGGACGGGCACCCGGATCCGGCGATGCGCGTTCTGTGGGGTGCCGCCATGCGCTGCTTCTGGGCCGAACCCGGTGAGGAGGCGCGACGGACGCTGCTGGCCGTCGCGGACGGCCTCCCGGTCGAGAACTCGGACCCGCGCCTGGTCGCCGTCGCCGCGTACGTGGCGCCGTTCGACCGGGCGGAGTCCGTGCTCGGCGAGTTGCGCGGACTCGCCGCCACCACCGGAACCGATCCCGAGGTCGACCGCTTTCTCGGCAGTGCCTCGTTGCAGGTCGGCGCGGTCGACCTGGCCGCCCGGTTCTCCGCGGCCGCGGCGCCGGGGCTGCGGGCGCAAGGCAGGCTCGGCTTGCTGCCGCGGGCGCTGGCCGTCCAGGCGTGGAGCCGGGTCCGGCTCGGCGACCTCGCCGCGGCCGTGCCGGTCGCGGCGGAGGCGGCCAAATTCGCCAAGGAGACCGGGCAGCCGTTCATGTACGGGCTCGCCACCGCCGTCCAGGCCGAGATCGCCGCGCTGCGGGGTGAGCACAAACAGGCCAAGGCGCTGGCCGAGGAGGCCGAACGGACCGGGCTCGCCGCCGGAGCCCGGCCAGTGCTGGCGACGGTGCAGCTCGCCAGGGGCATCACGGCGTCGAGCGAAGGCCGTTTCGACGACGCTTTCGCCGATCTGCGGCGACTGTTCGACCCCGCCGATCCCGCTTTCCAACTGGCGCTGCGCGTCTACTTCGTCGCGGAGCTCGCCGAGGTCGCGATCCGGGCGGGCCAGGTCGAGGCGCTGCGGGAGATCGTCGCGGAGATGGAGCGGCTGGCCCTGTCGACCCCGGCGCCCGCTCTGCACATCGGATTGCGCTACGCCCGCGCGGTGCTCGACCCGAGCGACGAACTGTTCGAGACCGCTTTGGGAGCCGAGCTGGACGGCTGGCCCGCCGAACGAGGGCGGCTGCACCTGGCCTACGGCGAATGGCTGCGACGGCAGCGGCGCGCCGTCGACTCACGGGCGCATCTGCGCACCGCGCGGGAGACGTTCGACGCGCTGGGCATGACCGCGTGGGCCGAACGCGCGCGCCGTGAACTGCGGAGCGCGGGGGAGTCCAGCCCCAACCGCGGCCCGGACGCGCGCGAGAAGCTGACCCCGCACGAGCTGAGCATCGTGCAGCTGGCCGCGGAGGGGCTGACGAACCGGGAGATCGGGCAGCGGCTCTATCTCTCGCACCGGACAGTGGGGACGCATCTGCACCGGATTTTCCCGAAGCTCGGGGTGAGTTCGCGGGCGGAACTCAAGGGAGCGTTGGGCCCCGTGAGTGGCAGGGACGGTTCGTGACCCGGTGACACGGACCTCGCGTGCTTGAAGCCGGATCTCGCGTGCTCAAGGGCGGAACTCGCGTGCTTGGAGGCGGATCTCGCGTGATCAGACGCCGCATACCGAGTTCCGCCTTCCATCACGCGAGTTCCGGCTTCAAGCACATGAGTTCCGCCCTTGAGCACGCGAGATCCGGGTCTGATCACGCGAGTCAGGTCTCCGGCCCGGCTCAGAGCTCAGAGCTCAGAGCTCAGGCGACGGTCGCGTCCAGCGTGACCTCCACGTTCCCCCGCGTCGCCTTCGAGTACGGGCACACCTGGTGCGCGCCCCGCATCAGTTCGTCGGCGGTGGCCTGGTCGATACCGGTCGCCTCCAGGTGCAGCGCGGCGCTCAGGTGGAACTCGCCCGCGTCGGTGTCGTGGTGCAGCGTCACCTCGGCGACGACCGCGAGGTCGTTCAGCGGCACCTTCTTGACGCCCGCGACGCGGCGGACGGCGCCGACGAAGCAGGACGCCCAGCCCGCGGCGAACAGCTGCTCGGGGTTCGTGCCGTCGCCGGCGCCGCCGAAGGCCTTCGGCACGGCGAGGCCGACGTCGAGCGCGCCGTCGTCGGAGGTCGCCCGGCCGCCGTTGCGGCCTTCCGCGGTCGAAGTGGCGACGGCGGTGTACGTGGTTTCAGACATGCCACAACCGTAGGAATCCGGCCCTGACCTCGGCGCCTGTCGGACGACGTCATTCCTGTACGTCATGGGCGGACGACGTACGCCGACGACGTCGTCCGACGGTCGCCGCGGGTGCCGTCGCGCGCCTAACTTTTCGGTCATGTCGCCCCTGCCGCAGGAAGTCCGGTACCGCTTCACCGTGCTCGGCCCGCCCGGTTTCACCAGCGGCGGCACCCGGCTGGACCTCGGCTCGCCGCAGCAGCAGGCCGTCTTGATGCTGCTGCTCGCCAACGCCGGCAGTTTCGTCCGGACCGGCGAGCTGATCGACGGACTCTGGGGCGAACGGGCGCCGGTGACCGGCGAGGCCGTCATCCGCACCTACATCTCCCGCCTCCGGCGGCTGCTCTCCTTGCAGGGACTGGGATCGGCGATCATCTCGCGGTCTGGTGGCTATCAGCTGGACCCGGACTCCTTCGAGGTCGACGCGGTCGAATTCGTCAGGTTGATCGAGAGTGCCCGTCAGGCGCACACGGTGGAAACGGCGGCGCAGCTGCTGGAGCGGGCGCTCGGTCTCTGGACGGGGACGGCGCTGGCCGGCGTCCCGGGCGAAGCGGCCGAACACGAGCGCTCGCGGCTGGAACGGCTGAAGCTGACCGCCACCCAGGAGCTGCTCCGGCTGCGCCTGGAGCTCGGGGAGCACGACGAGGTGATGGCCGAGGTACCGGCGTTGATCGAGCGGAACCGCCTCGAAGAACCGCTGTACGAGATCTATCTGCTCGCCCTCCATCGCGGCGGCCGCCGGGCCGAGGCGCTCGAACTCTACCGGGCGATCCACGAGCTGTTCGACGCGGAACTCGGGGTCCGGCCCGGGGCGAAACTGCGGGCACTGCATGAAAAAGTGCTTCGCGCCGAGGACGAGCGCGCACCGGTGCTTCGCGCGCCGGACTCCCTGTTCGTCGGACGCGAGCGCGAACGCGCCGAGTTCCGGCGGACGCTCGCGAGGGAGCCGGCCAAGGGCGTCGAGGTGCTGTTCTTCACCGGCGCCCCCGGGATCGGGAAGTCGACCTTGCTGCGGAAGTTCGCCGACGACGCGGCCGCGCTGGGCAAACCCGTCCGGCTGTTCGACGAACCCGGCGACGTGGCCGCGGTCCTCCGTCAGCTGCCCCCGAACGCCACCGTCGTGATCGCGGACCGGAACGGCCCGGACGCCACGCTGCTGGTGGATCCGGCTTGGGCGGGACGGATCAGGCTCAGGAAGCTCGAAGCCTTGAGCGAAATCGAATCCGCTGCCTTGCTCGAAGCGCGCGACGTCGATCCTGGACTTCGTGAGTCCATTGTGGACTTCGCGGCGGGCAATCCGTTCGCGCTGTCCCTGGCCGCCGAGGTCAGCAGATCACCGCGCGAGGACTCGGCGCGCTACGTGGTCGACACCGTGTACACGCACCTGGCCGGGAAACCGCCGTCGGAAGCGCATCGGTGGGCGTTGTACGTGTGCGCGCAAGCGGACCACACCACCGAAGACCTCCTCCGGTCCGTGCTGCCGGGCGGGCGGTCTTCGGAGCTGTTCGACTGGCTCCGCGACCATCCCTGCGTCGACACCGCCACGGACGGCCTTGTCCTCGGCGGCGTGCTTCGCGAGGTGCTCGACAGGCACCTCCGGTGGCGTGACCCGGCGGGCCGCGCGCGGATGCGCGGCCGGATCAGCCGGGTCACGACCGGCCGCTGATCAGGTGCGCAGCCACACCGCCGTGTCCGTCGGGAGTTCGTCCTCGACGGGGGCACTGGCCATGAGCACCTCGCGATGCGGTGGCAGAGGCACCGGCGCGTCCGAGAAGTTCAGCACGAAGGTGAACCCCGGATCCCGCGTGAACGCGAGCACGCCCTCGCCCAGTGCCAGCCATTCCAGCTCGCCGGGGCCGAGCGCGGGAAGCTCGTCCCGCAGGCGCAGACCGGCGCGGTAGAGCCGGAGCATCGACGCCGGTTCGGCGGACTGCGCCTCCGCCGTGCTCGATCGCCATTCCGCGGGCTGGGGCAGCCACGTTCCCCCGGTGCCGAAGCCGAACGGAGTGGCTTCGCCGGACCAGGGGAGCGGGACCCGGCAGCCGTCACGACCGGGATCGGCGCCGTTCGTCCGGGCCCACACCGGATCCTGACGGAGTTCGCCGGGGATGTCCTCGACCTCCCACAGGCCGAGCTCTTCCCCTTGATAGACATACAGGCCGCCGGGCAGCGCCATGGTCAGCAGCGCCGCCGCCCGTGCCCGGCGGGTACCCAGCTCCCGGTCGACCGGGGTGCCGTGCAGCCGGTCGGCGAACGCGAAGCCGGTGTCACCCTCGCGTCCGTACCGGGTCACGTGCCGGGTGACGTCGTGGTTCGACAGGACCCAGGCAGCGGGCGCGTCGACCTCGTCGTGGGCCACCAGTGTCCGCTCGATGACGTCCCGGAACCGCGCGGAATCCCAAGGGCACACCAGGAAGTCGAAGTTGAACGCCGCGTGCAGCTCGTCCCGGCGGAGATAACGCGCGGCCCGTGACATGTCCGGCAGCCACATTTCGCCCACCAGCACCCGATCTCCCGGGTAGCTGTCGGCGATCTTGCGCCACGACCGGTAGATCTCGTGCAGCCCCTCTTGATCGGAGAACGGTGTCTCGTCACCCGGATCGACGTCGGGCAGCCGCGGATCCTTCACCAGCCCGTCGGCGACGTCGATGCGGAAGCCGTCGACCCCGCGATCGAACCAGAACCGCAGCACGTCCTCGAAATCCGCGCGGATGTCCTGGTTGTCCCAGTTGAAGTCCGGCTGACGCGAGCTGTAGAGGTGCAAGTACCACTCGCCGTCCGGGACCCGGGTCCACGCGGAGCCGCCGAAGCGCGACTTCCAGTTGTTCGGCGGTTCGGAGCCGTCCGGCCCCCTGCCCGGCCGGAACCAGAACCGTTGCCGCTCGGGCGATCCCGGTTCCGACGCGAGCGCGTCGGCGAACCACTGGTGCTCGTCGGAACAGTGGTTCGGCACGATGTCGATGATCACGCGGATGCCCTTCGCGTGGGCCGCGGCGATCAGGTCCTCCGCCTCGGCGAGCGTGCCGAAGAGCGGGTCGATCTCCCGGAAGTCGGCGACGTCGTAGCCGCCGTCGTCCATCGGCGACGGGTACCACGGGGTGAACCAGATCGCGTCGATCCCCAGTTCGGCCAGGTAGTCCAGCCGCGCGCGGACCCCGGCGAGATCGCCGACGCCGTCCCCGTTCCCGTCCGCGAAACTGCGGAGATAGACCTGGTAGATCGCCGCGCTCCGCCACCATCCGGCGGACTGCCCCACTGCGGTCACGGAAATGTCCTCCCAATCGTTGTGTGGAAACCCCGAGAGTCAGCCTTTGAGGCTGCCGGCGGTGAGCCCTGCCAGGATGTGCCGCTGGAACGCCAGGAACAGCGCCACCATCGGCAGGCTGGCCAGCACCATGCCGGCGACCAGCACGTTCAGCGGCATGTCGATGGCGACGCGTTGCAGCATCACCGACAGCGTCTGTTTTTCGGTGTCCGGGAACACCAGCAGCGGCCAGATGAAGTCCTTCCACGCGGCCACCACCGCGAGGATCGAGACCACGGCCAGGATCGGCCGCGAGATCGGCAGGATGACGCGCCACAGCGTGCGCACCGGCCCGGCGCCGTCGAGCCGCGCGGCTTCGATCAGCTCGTCCGGGATCTGGTCGAAGAACCTTTTCAGCAGATAGATGTTGAACGCGTTCGCGGCGGCGGGCAGCCAGACCGCCGCCGGTGAGTTGATCAGGTTGACGTGCAGCAGCGGCAGATCGGTGATCGTCACGTAGGTCGGCACCAGCAGCGCCGCGGCGGGGAGCATGAGCGTCGCCAGCATGAGGCCTAGCACGACGTTGCCGAATTTCGGCCGCAGTTTCGACAACGCGAACGCCGCGGGGACGTCGATCGCCAGCTGCGCCAGCCACGCGCCACCGGCGACGACGACCGTGTTGAGGAAGTACTTGCCGAGACTGAGCTGATCCCACGCGTCGGCGAAGGTCTCCGGATGCCACTCGTTCGGGACGAGCGTCGCCGGCGTCTGCGCCAGTTCCTGCGGCGACTTCATCGCGCCGGTCACCGCCCAGTACAGCGGGAACAGGAACGCGATGACGAACAGGAGCAGGGTGCAGCCGAAGATGACGGCGTACCCGATCTTGCCGCCCGGGCTGCGCAGCGTGCTGGGGGAGACGAGCGTCCTCATGACTGATCCGCTTTCCTGGTCAGGCGCACGTACAGCGCGGAGAACACCCCGAGCGCGACGAACAACAGCAGGCTCAACGCGCTGGCCGAACCGAAGTCGTTGTAGACGAAGGCGTAGCGGTACAGCAGGAGGAGCACGGTGACGGTCGAGTCGTCCGGCCCGCCGCCGGTCATCACGTACGGCTCGGTGAACACCTGCATCGTCGCGACGACCTGCAACAGCAGAAGCACCAGCAGCACGAACCGAGTCTGCGGCAGCGTGACGTGGATCAGCCGCTTCCACAGCCCGGCGCCGTCGAGTTCCGCGGCTTCGTAGAGCTCGCCGGGGATCGTGCCGAGCGCGGCGAGGTAGATCAGCGTGGTGCTGCCCATGTTCGCCCAGGTGGAGACGAACACCAGCGACAGCATCGACGTTTCGCTCGAGTCGAGCCACTGGCCGCCGGGCAGGCCGACGGCGCCGAGCGCGGAGTTGAACAGCCCGGAACCCGGGTCGTAGAACCACTTCCACATCAGGGCGGTGACCACCGGCGGTAGCATCACCGGCAGGTAGACAGCCAGCCGGAAGAACGCCTTGGCGTGCCGTAGTTCGTTGAGCAGCACCGCGGTCAGGAACGGCACCACGAACCCGAAGACCAGCGCGAGCCCGGTGAACAGCAGGGTGTTGCGCCAGGCGACGCCGAACAGCGGGTCTTCGAACAGGCGGGTGAAGTTGTCGAAACCGACCCACGCCGGCGGGTTGACGAAGTCGACCTGCTGGAAACTCAGCAGCACCCCGCGCACGATCGGGTACCAGGAGAACAGCGCGAACACCACGAGCGCGGCGCACAGCAGCCCGTACGCGGTGAGGTTTTCCTTGATCTTGCGGCGAAGGCGGGTCCGGCGGCGTTCGGCCGCGGAAGCGACCGGGCGACGGGCCCGCGACGACGCTGTCGCGGGCCAGTCGAGGACGCTACTTGACCTGGGCGAGGACACTGTTGACCTTCGACTCGGCCGACGACAGCTGCTGATCGACGTTCACGTTCCGATCGGTGAGCACCGCTTGCATCACGCTGTCGAGGACGGCGTACACCTGCTGCGCGTTCGGTGGTTCGATGCTGCCCTTGATGCGCGAACCAGCGTCCACATAGGACGCGAAGTTCTCGGCGGGAACGTTGGCGTGCTTGGTCTTGACCGCGAGCTGCTGATCGCGGACAGCGCCCTGCCAGATGTCCGGCGTCGGCTCGGCCGGCAGCCCGACCGGCTGCTTGCCGTCGACGTACTGCTGGACGTGCTTCTCGAAGCGCTCCGGGTTGAGGTACTTCCAGCGGACCCATTCCAGGCCCGCCTTGATCTTCTCCGGCGAGGCCTTGGGGTTGAGCATGTATCCCTCGCCGCCCAGCAGCGTGCCCTGGCCACCCGGCATCCCGGCGACGCCGTAGTCCTCGTACTTGCCGTTGAACTGCTTGACCAGCACCGGGACGTTGTCCGGGGCGGCCATGTACATGCCGAGTTGGCCCGCGCCCATCATCCGCTGGACGTCCTGGGCTTCGAGCAACTGCTTGCTGCCCATGGTGTCGTCGTCCCAGCGCATGGCGCGAAGCTGGTTCAGGGCGGCCTTGGCCTTGTCGTTGTTGAACGCGGCGACCCACTTTTCGCCGTCCTTGCGCGCGACCTCGCTGCCCATGGAGTAGAGCCAGCCGGTCAGATGCCAGCCGCCCTGGTTGTTCTTGCTGTAGTCGGCGTACCCGACGATGCCGTTGCCCAGCGCGGCGATCTTCTTCGCGGCTTCGCGGACCTCGTCCCAGGTCTGCGGCGGTTTGTTCGGGTCTAGCCCGGCCTTCTGGAACAGCGGGCGGCTGTAGAGCAGGCCCATGCTGTAGTTCATCGTCGGCAGGCCGTAAAGCTTGCCATCGGACCCCCGGAAGTTGTCCAGAAGTTCCGGCTTGATGTCGTTGAAATTCTTCAGGCTCTTCGCCGCTTCGGTGATGTCGGCGGCCTGACGGCGCGTGATGATCTGCGCCGGGTCGGTGAAGTAGACGTAGTAGACGTCTTCGAGCTGCCCACCCGCGAGCTTGGCGGAGAACGTCTTCGGGTCCATGAACCCTTCGTGCGGCTCGATGTCGATGTCCGGGTGGCTCTCCTCGAACTCCTTGACGTCGGCGTCGAACACGCCGCGCTCGAACGGCTGGCTGGTCGGGGGCTGGCCGGTGACGGTGATCTTGACCTTGCCCCCGGTGCTTTCACCGGAGCCGGAACCGCAGGCGGCCGCGCCCAGGACGAGCCCGCCCGCGGCGAGCAGGCAGAACATCCGGCGGCGCACGGTGGGGGACCAAGTGCTGCTCATCTTCAAGCCTCATCTCGGGATCGCGACGGCTGTCACGTGATTGCGGTCACTCTAAAGTGAAAGCCCGGATTAACGCAATAACTCGATGAGAACTTGCAACTTTGCGACAGAGCTCGCCCGTCTCGAAGTACGTGAAGGCCCCCTTCGCTGCGCTAGACGCAATGAAGGGGGCCTTCACGTACTTCCGCCAGTAGGCGGCTAAATGTGGCGGGCGGTGGAGCCCCGGACGACGAGTTCGGGCGCGAACAGCAGCTCCTCGGCCGCCACTTCGCCACCGTTTATGCGCTTGACCAGCAGTTCCACCACGGCTCGGCCCATCGCCTCGATCGGCTGGCGGGTCGTGGTGAGCGGCGGGTCGGTGCAGTTCATCAAGGCCGAGTCGTCGTAGCCGACCACCGAGACGTCCTCGGGCACCGACAGTCCCTGCCGCCGGGCCGCGCGGATCGCGCCCAATGCCAGGAGGTCGCTCGCGCACAGGACGGCTGTCGCGCCGCGCGGGTACAGCCGGGCGGCGGCCGCGTGACCACCTTCGATGGAGAACATGCCGTGCTCGACGAGTTCGTCCATGACGGGGAGCCCGAGTTTCCCCGCGTAGGCCCGGAACGCCTCGAGTTTGCGCTGGGACGGCACATGGTCGGTCGGGCCGAGGACGAGGCCGATCTTCTCGTGCCCGAGCGAGCTCAGGTGCCCGACGACCTGCTCGACGGCGACCGCGTCGTCGCACGAGATCTGCGGCAGCCCGAGGTGGTCGACGGCGGCGTTGATCAGCACCGTCGGCAGGTTGCGCTCGGCGAGATGGTGGTAGTGGGAGTGCACCGCGTCGGCCTGGGCGTAGAGCCCGCCGGCGAACACGACACCGGAAACCTGTTGCTGGAGAAGCAGTTCGACGTACTCGGCCTCGGAGACACCGCCCGCGGTCCGCGTGCACAGCACCGGGGTGAAGCCCTGCTGGGCGAGAGCGTTGCCCATGATCTCGGCCAGTGCGGGGAAGATGGGGTTCTGGAGTTCGGGGAGGACCAGGCCGACCAGGCGGGCACGGTCGCCGCGCAGCTGGGTCGGCCGTTCGTAGCCCATCACGTCCAGCGCGGTGAGGACGGCGGCCCGGGTGCTGGCGGAAACCCCGGACCGGCCGTTGAGCACCCGGCTGACCGTGGCTTCACTGACCCCGACCTTGCGGGCGACTTCGGCAAGACGACGCGTCATGGCTGAAACTTTACCGCAAGTGAGCGCAAGAACTAGACACTCTTGATCGGTGCGGTGGCGCGAAAGTCGCGAGAAGACGGAACGAGGGCGGCGGCCGCCGGTGCGGCGAAGCAGACGATGGCGCACACCGCCAGGACCGGTGCCGCCCCGAACGCGTCGATCGCGGGCGCGATGAACGCCAGCCCGGCGGGTGCCAGGCCGTAGGAGAACAAGAAGTCCAAAGAGGACACCCGGGCGAGCTTGCCCGGTTGGACCTCCCGCTGGGTCGCGGTGAACCACGGGACGTTGAACAGTTCGATGCCCAGCCCCGCGACGGCGTAGGCGGCGATGACCAGGGCCGGGTGCACCGGGAACAGCAGGCTCAGCGGCGCGAAGCCGTAAAAGCCGAGTCCGATCAGCGCCGCCCAGCCCTGCCGCTTCGGACGCCAGCGCGCGATGACGACGGCGCCCGCGAGCGCGCCGAGCGTGTACGCGGTGAGCCCGCCGGCCAGGACGGCTTCGGTGTCGTAGCGGTCGCGGCTGACCAGCGGCAGCACGACGCCGGTGGCGGAGTAGCCGGTCGCGATCACGGCGGTCAGCGCGCCGAGCCCGGCCAGGAACCACGGGTGACGGCGGGCTTCACGGAGACCATCGGCGAACTCGCCGAAGAAACGGGTCCTCGTGCCGGTCGGAGCCGGGGCGAAAGTACCTCTCGGCGGGATCAGCGCCGTCCCCAGCCAGAGCACCCCGGTGCCGATCACCAGGGCCGGCGTCGAAGCGACCTGCGAGAGCAACGCGGTGAGTCCGGGCGCGACCAGTGTCGTGACCCGCACGGCCAGCGTCATCGCCGCGTTGGCCTGCTGTCGCCGGTCCTCGGCGATGACCTCGGCGGTCAGCGCCTGGAAGGCCGGGCGGCACGCGCCCTGCCCGACTCCGACGACGGCGGCCGCCGCGGCCGTCAGCAGCACGGACCGGCCCATGCCGGCCGCGATCAAGGGTGTCGCGAGACCTGCGATGAGGCCGGCCCAGAGCACGACCCGGCGACGGGAGTGCCGGTCGGCGATGACCCCGGCCACCGGGACTGCCACGAGGAATCCCGCCGTCCGCGCGGCCAGGACGATCCCGAGGTCCACGGCGGAAAGCGACCGTTCGAGCACCGCCAGGCCGAGGATGAACGGCAGCGCCCAGGTCGCCAGCCCGGACGCGGTGTTGCCGGTCCAGAGCCGGACGAACGGCAGGCTGTTGTGGTACTTCAAGCCGAATCCCTTCTTCTGACCCGCGACAGAACGCCCGGTCGCGCTCTACTCTGCCTCCCGTGCGCACGACGACCCCGACCCGAGGCCCCGCCAGGCGCCTCCGTGGCGGGGTCGTGGGGGTGCTGACCGGCATTCTGGCGACCGGCGCCCACGCCAGCACCAGCGGGCGCGTCCCCGATCTCGGCGTGGTCGTCCTGCTCGTCGCCCTGCTGAGTTGGGTCGCCTACGCGTTCGCGGGACGCCGTCGCGGCCCGCTCGCCATCTTCTGCCTGGTGGCGGGCGGACAAGCGGCGATGCACGCCTCGCTCACCTTCCTGACCTGGGAGTCGCACTCCCATCACGCGGAACCCCCGGGCAACGGCCTGCCCATGGCGGCCGGGCACGCCGTCGCGACCCTGGTGGTGGTCACGGCGCTGGCCGGCGCCGAGCGCGTCCTGTTCGCCCTCATGACGCTGATCGCCTCGGTCCTCCCGCGCCGCCTCACGCCCCGGCCCGCGACGGCCCCGCTGCGGATCCGTGTCCCGCTCGCGGTGAAGTTCCCCGCGACCGAGGCACTCCTGCGGAACGTGCTTTCGCGGCGCGGCTCGCCGGTGTCGTTCGCCTGATCCCCGAAACCCTGCCGAGACCCGTGTCGCGGCAGGGCCCAGCACGCGCGCCGTGACCGTTTCCGGCGCGCGGCGCAGGCGCACGCCTCCCCACCGACGCCTCAGGAGTTCCCTCATGGCAACGCAAACCGAACCGACCTCCAGCCCGCCGCGCGCGTCCGGCTGGCGCGGGCTGTTCCTCCGGCTCCACTTCTACGCCGGCGTTCTCGTCGGACCGTTCGTCCTCATCGCGGCCCTCACCGGTGTCCTGTACGCGGCGACACCGCAGATGGAGTCCTGGATCTACGCCGATCAGCTACGGGCACCCGTCGGGCTGAACCAGGTCTCGCTCGCCGACCAGGTCAAGGCGGCGCAAGCGGCCAACCCCGGCGGTGACCTGGTCGCCGTCCGTCCCGCTCCCGAACCGGGCGACACGACCCGCGTGCTGTTCTCCGAGGACGGACTCGGCGAGTCCGAGCGGCGCGCGGTCTTCGTCGACCCGGCCACCGCGCAGGTGCGCGGCGATCTCGTCGCGTACGGCTCGAGCGGCGCCTTGCCGTTGCGGACCACCCTCGATCAGCTGCACCGCAACCTGCTGCTCGGTGAACCCGGACGGCTCTACAGCGAACTCGCCGCGTCGTGGCTGTGGGTGGTCGCGCTGGGCGGTCTCGTGCTGTGGGTGAGCCGCCGTCGCGCCCGCCGGAACGAGGCGGCGAAGACCGAATCCGCTCGCGGGAAGTCCGTGCGCCGTCACGGATCCGTCGGCCTCTGGGTGCTGCTCGGCGCGCTGTTCCTCTCCGCGACCGGGCTGACGTGGTCGGCGTACGCGGGCGAGAACGTCTCCGCGCTGCGCGAATCGCTCGGCTGGGCCACCCCGGCGTTGAAGGTGACCGGCGGGGACGAACACGCCGGGCACGCGGGGCACGGGGAAGCGCCCGCCCCGGGGCCCGCGCGGCCCGAGAGCGTGGACGCGATGCTGGCGTCGGCCCGGGCCGCCGGGATCGACGCGCCCTCGGTGGAGATCGGGCTGCCCACCAAACCCGGCGCTCCTTGGCAGGTGGCGGAGGTCGAGCGCGGCTGGCCGACGCAGGTCGACGCCGTCGCGGTCGACGGGACCACCGGACAGATCCTGGGCGAGGTGCGGTTCGCCGACTACCCGCTGATGGCGAAGCTCGCCCGCTGGGGGATCGACGCGCACATGGGCGTGCTCTTCGGCTGGCCCAACCAGATCGCGCTGCTCCTGCTCGGTGGCGGCCTGGTCACGCTGGTCGTGCTCGGCTACCGGATGTGGTGGCGGCGCAGGCCGACCCGGGCCACCGGGCTGACCTTCGGGCGGCCGATCCCGCGCGGTCAATGGCGGAAGGCGCCGCCCGCCCTGGTGGCGGGGCTCGTCGTCCTCGCCGCCGCGATCGGCTGGTTCGTGCCGCTGTTCGGCATCAGCCTGCTGGCGTTCCTGGTGATCGACCTGCTGCTGGGCCTGCGGTCCGGGCGCGGGTCCAAAGCGGAATCCACCGACGTCACCGGGTGACCTCGACGCCGGTGAGGCCGACGCTCGCCGCCCACACCCGGGCGGCGAGCTCGGTGTCGGCGAGTTTTCCGCGAACCGGTTCGCGACGGGGTTCACCGCGCAGCCCGAACACCCGGGGGCCGTACATCTCACCGCCGCGCACGGCGGGGTCGAGCGCGGCCCGGACGGCGGGCCAGGCTCCGGCTTCCTTGCCCTGCAACAGAAGCCCGGCAGGGAACTTCCGTCCGCCCGGTGCCGGGTGCACCGGCCGCGACGGGGTCAGGGAGTCGAGCGCGCCACCGGGATGATCCACGACGCTGAGCACGCTGCTCCCGGCCGCGCGCAGCCGCCTGTCGAGCTCGAAGGCGAACAGCATCTGCGCCAGCTTCGAGCGCGCGTAGGTGCGTTTGGGCTGGTAGTCGCGCTTGCTTTGGAGGTCGTCCAGGTCGAGTTCCGCGGACTTGCCCACGAAGCTGCCGGTGGTGACGACGCGTCCGGCGTCCGCCGCCGCGAGCAGGGGCATCAGGTGGTGCACCAGGACGAAATGGCCGAGATGGTTGGTGGCGAACGTCAGTTCGTGACCCTCGGTGGTCTCACGCCTCGGCTGGTCTTCCAGGAGCACGCCCGCGTTGCAGACGACGGCGTCGAGCCGCCCGATCTCCAGGCTGTCCACAGAGGACTTGATGGACGAGAGACCGGAAAGGTCGAGTCGCAGGTGCCCGAGTTTCGCGTCGGGGACCCGGCTTCGGATCGACGCCATCGCGGCGTCGGCCTTGGTGGCGTCCCGGCTGCCGAGGAGCACGGTGGCGCCGGTCCCGGTGAGCTGTTCGGCGGCGAAGTAGCCGATCCCCGCGTTGCCGCCGGTGACCAGGAAGGTCTTGCCGTCGGCGCGCGGCAGGTGGTGGACGTCCCAGTGGGTCATGTCGTACTCCTCGAAGTCGAAGTCACTTCGAAGATACACCTGCTTCACTTTCGGAGTGATTCCGATGTAAGCTGGTTCTCATGGAGCAGGGCAGGCGTGAACGCAAGAAGGCGGCGACCCGCCAGGCCCTGTCGGGAGCGGCGCGGAAGCTGTTCCTGGAACGGGGTTTCGACAACGTCACCGTCGCGGAGATCGCTGACGCCGCGGACACGGCGGTGTCGACGCTGTTCGCACACTTCCCAGGCGGCAAGGAAGCGCTGATCCTCGGCCACGGGCACGAACGCGAAGCGGCCTTGGCCGCCGCTGTCCGAACCCGGGCCGAGGGTGTTTCGATCTTGCGGGCGCTGCGGGACTTTCTCGCGACGCGCGGCCCGTTCGACCCGGATCCCGATCCGCTGTCACGCCGCGTCGCTGAGCTGGTGGTCGCCACCCCGGCGCTGCGCGCCTACGCCAGGACACTGTGGACGGGCTGCGAAGACGCGCTCACGGAGGTCATCGCCGAACAGAGCGGGCAGGACGGCTTCTCCGTGCGGTTGCTGGCTCGCTACGTCCTGGAGATCCCGGACTTGGCGGGTGTCGAGCCGGATCCGGCGGCCGCGCTGGACGCCGCGTTCGCGTTCCTGCGGCGAGGCTGGCCGGGGTTCTGACCCGGTCCGATCGCCATACAGCAGGACGCCGACGGTGAAGATCAGCGGATAGGAACCGTCCGAAATGGACCACGGGTACGGGAAGATCAGTACGCCGCAGGCGAGGCAGCCCGCGATGAACACCGGTTTGCGGCTGATCCGGTCGGAAAGTTCGGCCGGGAAGGGGATCGCGAGCAGCGCGGCGACGGGCAGCTTCGGGGCGGAGGAGGAGGCCTGTTGTCAAGAGCCGGGATTTCAGGCCGTCAGGTACTCGATCACCAGGTCGCCCAGCATCAGGCGGTAGTGGGCGCGGCGCGCGGGGTCGAGCATGTCGCGACCGAAGATGGCGGAGAAGGTGTGCCGGTTCGCGAGGCGGAACACGCAGAACGAGCTGATCACCATGTGCACGTCGAGCGCGTCGACGTCGTCGCGGAACCGGCCGGCCTCGCGGCCGCGGTCGAGGATGCGGGTGAGCACGTCGAGGGCGGGGTTCGCCATGCCGGACAAGGCTTCGGATCGCGCGATGTGCTCGCCGTGATGGATGTTCTCGATGCTCACTAGGCGGATGAAGTCCGGGTTCGCCTCGTGGTGATCGAAGGTGAGTTCGGCCAGCTGGCGGATCGCGTCCTCGGGTTCGAGGTGGTCGACGTCGAGATCCTGTTCGAGGGCGCGGATGGTGGCGTACGCCCGCTCCAGCGCGGCAATGTAGAGCTGCTCCTTGCCGCCGAAGTAGTAGTAGATCATCCGCTTGGTGGTGCTCGTGCGAGCGGCGATCTCGTCCACCCTCGCGCCGGCGTACCCCTTGTCGGCGAACTCCCTGGTGGCCACCGCGAGGATTTCGGCGCGGGTGCGTTCCTTGTCGCGCTGGCGCTCGACCTCGGACGACGGTGCGGCCACCTGACTCCCTTCGAACCGCCGGTGGGGGCCTCATTCTAGCGCAGCCCTTCTCGTCCCGGCCCGCTCGCGCTCCAGTGGACTCACTGGTTCGTATATTAACTCGGTAGGCTTGGTGACCAGTTACCTCATCGGCCTGGTCGGCAGCGGCATCGGGCCGTCGCTGAGCGCGGCGCTGCACGAACGGGAGGCCGACGAACTCGGGCTGCGCTATCTCTACCGTCGGCTCGACCTCGACGAGCTCGCGCCCGACGCCGCGGCGCTCGGCGCGGTGAACACGGTGGTGTTCCACGAAGGGCTGACGACCGGGCACAACACGGACGCGACCGGCTTCGCCCGCAATCTCGCCGTCGCGCGTAACCTGCGCGAAAGTGGCGCGCCTTTGCTGGAGATTCCGGGGAATTATTACGACGGTCTCGAAGCCCGGTTCGATCTGCCCTTCGCCGCGGAGCTGCGGGAGAACTCGGTGCTGTACGAACGGGACTCGTCCGGTGAGTTCCTGCATTTCTGTATCGATCTGGTCGGGTCTCGGGTGTTTTCGAGGTGGTGCAACGGATCGGCGGCTCAGTCTGGCCCGCTGACGGGCCGCGGCAGAATATCGTCGACCTTGAATGCGGATGATTCTGTTGAGCCCCAAGGGTTGCCCTGTTTTTGTCGGTGGTCGGCTGTAGCTTCGTCGCATGGCTACTTCTGGGGCCGAACTCTCGGCCGTTCTCGAGGAATTGACCGATCCGGATCGGATGGAGGAGATCAATGCTTTGGCGGGTTCCTTGGATGACAAGGATTCCTTGCTCGTCGCGAAGCAGGTCGGTGTCGCGCTCGCTCGCCTTGAGGCGGTGCGGTACCGGGCACTGTCGCGGTTGAGCGAAGTGCGTGGCGGTGCGCGCGGCGTGGTGCAGGAGGTCGCACTGGAACTGTCCCTTGTGGACAATTTCGCCGGTTCACTCGTGGCGACCGGAGTGGCGCTGACGTCGAGGTTGCCGCGAACGTTGTCGGTGATGGACCGCGGTGAGGTGAGCGGGTTCGCCGCGCAGAAGGTGGCCGAGGCGACAGCGTGGCTGTCCGATGAGGACTCCTTGACGGCGGACGCGGTACTGGAGTCACGGTTGCCGGGAAAGAACAGCGACCAGGTCCGCAAGGCGGCGAGTTACGCGGCCACGAAGGCCGATCCATCCGGTGCCGAGAGACGCGCGACCGAGAGCAGGGAAGGCCGCCGCCTGTCGATGGCTCAGGGCGAGACCGGTGTTGCTTCGATCGAGGTGGTGGACGGTCCCGTCGAGAAGGTGACCGCCGCCTATCAGCGAATCCACCGGGAAGCCCGGGCACTGCGGAAGCAGGGGGACACGCGCACGATGGACCAGCTCCGCGCGGACATCGCGCTGGACCTTCTCCTCGGCGGGCAGGGTGGTGTCTCCGAACGCACCGAGGTGTTCCTGTACATGGATCTCACCACCTATCTGGGGTTGAACGACGATCCGGTGAAGATGGCCGGGCACGGCTACCTCCCGGCCGGGCTGGGCCGCCAGATCGCCTCCGGGGCCGGCACCGTCCTCCGGCGCATCATCACCGACCCGCTCAGCGGTCAAGTCCGAGACCTGGGCAGAACGCGCTATCGCCCCGACGCGGCAACGGCCGAGTTCGTCCGGGTACGAGACCGCGAGTGCCGAAGACCCGGCTGCACCCGTGCCGCCCACACCTGCGAACTCGACCATTCGATCCCATGGCAGTTCCAAGGCGAAACGAACGTGGACGACCTCGTCACCTACTGCGCTCGTGACCACCGGCTGAAGGACGAACCCGGCTGGATCTACCGCCTCGACCCCGACGGAAGCCTCACTGTCACCACCCCGACCGGACAGACCCACACCAGCACGCCGCCACCACTGCGCGAACCCAGGCCGGAGGTGCTGCCGTTCTGAGCGGTTGCCGGAATCCGGCGACGGGCTTCCGCGCGGGCGTGATGATGCCGAGGTGAGCGCGGCGGCGTTGGTCGGCTCCGCGGCGACAAAGCTCCCATCTGAACCAGCGCAGCGCCTCGCGAGGCGCTGCGGGCCGAGGCATCGCTCTCTGGCACGGCCGGTACCTGCGTAATCCGAGCAGCCCAGAGGTGCTGCCGTCCTGAGCCGTTGCCGAAATACGGCGATGAGCGCGGATTCTTGTCGACCACGATCGGAGGGCGCCACGTCGGCGGCTTCTAAGTCCTGACAAATCGGCTGCGGCCGCCTCAGCGGCCAGGCACCATGGCCACATGCCGGATCTTCAGTGGGACGAGGTCAAGTGCTTCTTCGACCCTGATTTCATGGGCACGCTTCCCGACGTGCTCGTTCCGAACGCGTCGACAGAGGACTGGCAGGCGGTATTCGATCTGGTCGAGGCGCGTGGCTGGCAGTGGGAGTTCCGTCAGGCCGACGAGAGCCTGCCTTTGCCTCCGGCGGCTGAAGCACTCGCTCGCCTGGAGGAGGGCGAAGTAGGGGAGTTCCATGTCTTCCCGGTTCCGGAGATGCTCGTGATCTTCCGTCTCATGTCTGCCGAGGAGATCGACTTCGACGTCGACTTGCGAGAGTTGCAGGGCCAAGCCGGCGTCGACAACCTCTGCGGCTTCTTCGCCGAGATCGGGCGAACGCTGGGCAAGCCGGTTCTGATGCTGCCGGAAGGCGGAAGCCCAGCCCATCCGAACCTCGGGTTCGATCCAACGGTTGATCGAGTGGTGCTGTTGGCCGATCCACTTCGCTGAATCCACGCCGGCCGGATCAGAACCCGATCGGCAGCCCCGCGTAGTTCTCCGCCAGCCCCGCCCGGCCCGCCTCACTACGCGCCAGCCAGCGCAACTGCGAAAGCTGCAACTGCCGGTCGAACGGATCGCCCGACTGGTGCAGCATCGTCGTCATCCACCACGAGAAGTGCGTGCACCGCCAAACCCGGCGCAGCGCGGTGTCGGAGTAGGCGTCGGCGAGCGTGGAGTCCTTGTCCCGCAGCAAAGCGGCCAGCGCGGGAGCGAGGAGGGCGACGTCGGCCACGGCGAGGTTGAGGCCCTTGGCGCCGGTGGGCGGCACGATATGGGCGGCGTCACCGGCGAGGAACAGGCGCCCGTGCCGCATGGGTTGCTGCACGAAACTGCGCATGGGCAGCACGCTCTTCTCAGTGATCGGCCCGGGCGTGAGCGTCCAGCCGTCCTGGCCGTGGCCGAGCCTGGTCGCGAGGGCTTCCCAGATCCGTTCGTCGGACCACGTGCCGATGTCGGTGCCGTTGGGCACCTGCAGATACAGCCTGCTGACGGTGGCCGAGCGCATCGAGTGCATGGCGAAGCCGTCGGGATGCCAGGCGTAGATGAGCTCGTCGGTCGAAGGGGCGACGTCGGCGAGAACGCCGAGCCACGAATAGGGGTAAGTGCGTTCCCAAGTCTGCTTCGCGGCGTCGGGAATCGCGGTGCGGCAAGGCCCGAAGGAGCCATCGCAGCCGACGACGATGTCGGCGTCCAGCCGTTGCGGCATGCCGTCCGGGCTGGTGAAAGTGACGTAGGGCTTGTCGGTCTCGAGGTCGTGCACGGCGGTGTCGGTGACCTCGTAGTGGATCTGCTGCCCGGCCGCCGCTCGCGCCTTGCCGAGATCCTTGGTCACCTCGGTCTGGCCGTACACGGTGACACTCCGCCCGACCAGGTCCACGAAGTCGAGATGGTGCCGTTCCTCTGGCCATTGCAGATGGATGCCGCGGTGCTCGTCGCCTTCGCGGTCGAGCCGGTCGGCGAGTCCCGCCGCACGCAGAAGGTCCACTGTGGACTGTTCGAGGATGCCTGCCCGGATCCGCGCCTCGACGTACTCGCGGGAGCGGGCTTCCACGATCACCGATTCGACCCCTGCCAGATCGAGCAGATGCGACAGGAGGAGTCCGGCCGGGCCGGCGCCGACGATGGCGACTGGGGTGCGCATGACCGGAGTCTGGTCGCGCCTCGGGCGAACTCCTAGCGCTCGCTTCCGCTCAGTGAAACTCGCAGGCTCCGGCTGATCCCGGCGGCGGCCACCTGGAGCGCGGAGACCAGCCGCGCCCGGCCACGGCTCAGATCCGGAACGACCAGCCCGAGCGCCGCGACGACGTCACCGTCGGGGGACGCCCGGATCGGGACGGCGACCGAACAGGCGCCTTGGCTCATTTCCTCGACGGTCTGCGCGTAACCCTCCCGCCGGACCCGTTTCAACTGCTCGCGCAGCCGCCCGGGCTGCGTGACGGTGTACGGCGTGACGCGGGTCAGCGAGGCCAGCACCTGCCGCTGGACGTCCTCCGGAGCCCAGGCCAGCAGAACCTTCCCGACGCCGGTGGCGTGCAGCGGAAGCCGCCCGCCGATCCGGCTGACCACCGGCACGGACGCGTTCCCGGAGAGCCGGTCCAGGTAGAGCACCTGGCCGCCGTCCCGCTCGCCGAGATGCACGGTGGCACCGGTCGCGCCGTAGAGATCCTGAAGGAAGGGAGCGGCGACCTGCCGCAGTTCGAACTGGACGGGGGCGAGCAGGCCGAGATCCCAGAGCCGCCTGCCGATGGCGTAGCGGTCCTCGCGTCGCTCCAGCGCGCCCAGGCCCACGAGTTCGCGCGCGAGCCGGTGCGCGGTGGGCAGCGGCAGATCGGCCCGGCTCGCCAGTTCGGTCAGCGACAGTTCGCGGTGGTCGACGTCGAAGGCGCCGAGCAGCGCGAACGCCCGTGACACCACGCCGGCGCCGGGAGTGGACAGGTTGCCGGGCATGCGCCCAGCTTCTCACTGAGTGGAAGTCAGGGCGAGTCCGAGCCACAGGCCGGCGACGGCGAACACGATGGACGCCGGCACGGTGAGCAGCCCGAGCCGGGTGAACTCGCCCAGGTCGGGCCGGGTGTCGTGCCGGTGCAGGATCCGCCGCCACAGCAGCGTGGCCAGCGACCCGACGTAGGTGAGGTTCGGCCCGAGGTTGACCCCGATGAGCACGGCCAGCACCACGGGTGTCCCGCCCGCGGTGGCCAGCGGCAGCAGGACGAGCACCGCGGGCAGGTTGTTGATCAGATTGGCGAGCACGGCCGCCACCGCGGCGGCGCCGAGCAGGGCGAGGAACGAGCTGGACGTCGGCACCAGGTGGCTGAGCGCCTCGTCCAGGCCGTTGTCGACGACGGCGCGGACCACGATCGCCAGCGCGAGGACGAAGGCGAGGAACGGGATGCTCGCCGACTTGACGATCGCGGCGGGGGAGGTCCGGCGCTGCGCGAGGGCACGGCAGGCCAGGACGGCGGCACCGGCGAACGCGGCCCACGCGGGACTGACGTCCAGCAGCGACGTGACCACGAACCCGGCCAGCGTCAGGCCGAGCACGACCAGGACGAACGCCGGGACCTTCCCGGCCGGGACCGCCTTCCCGCCGCGGGGCCGGGCCGCCAAGTCGGCGGCGAAGAACCGGCGGAACACCAGGTACTCGGTGAGCACCGCCGCCAGCCACGGCAAGGTCATCAGCGCGGTGAACCGGAGGAACGAGATCCCGGTCGCGGCCACGGCGAGCAGGTTGGTCAGATTGGACACCGGCAGGAGCAACGACGCCGAGTTCGCCAGATGTGTGCAGGCGTAGGCGTGCGGTTTGGCCCGCGCGCCCATCCGTGCGGCGGTGGCGAACACGACCGGGGTGAGCAGGACGACGGTGGCGTCCAGGCTGAGCACCACGGTGACCGCCGCGGCGACGGCGAACACCGCCGGCAGCAGCCGTCGCGGCTTGCCCCGGCTGAACCGGGCCATGAGCGTCCCGGCCGCCTGGAACAGCCCCTCGTCGTCGCACAGCTTGGCCAGCACGAGCACCGCGGCGAGGAAGCCGACGACCGGGGCGAGCCTGGCCACTTCGTCGAGGGCATCGGAGAACGAGATCGCCCCGGCCGCCAGCACGATCCCGGCGGCGGGGACGGCGGCGACCGCTTCCGGCAGACCGCGTGGCCGGATCACCGCGAAGGCCAGGACGATCAGCAAGAGCGCGATGGACACCATCTCGCCGGGAATGCCCGTCAGGGGAATCCTCCTCCGTGTGAAGCCGACTTCGGCAATCTAAGCTGGGTCTGGTGCGTGAGACGAACTGGGCGGGCAATCGGACCTTCACCGCGGAGCGGATCCTGCGGCCGCGCACGATCGAACAGGTGCGGGAAGCCGTCGCCGGAGCGACCGCGGTCAAGGCGCTCGGCAGCAGGCATTGCTTCAACGACATCGCGGACTGTCCCGGCGGTGTCCAGCTCGACCTGTCCGCGCTGGACGTCGAGGCCGAACTCGACGTCGACGCCGCGACGGTCACGGTGCCGGCGTCCGCGCGGTACGGCGACGTCGCCGTCCAGGTGCACGAGGCCGGGTTCGCGCTGGCCAACCTCGCGTCGCTGCCTCATTGCACGGTGGCGGGCACCGTCGCGACGGCGACGCACGGCTCCGGGCGACGGAACCAGAGCCTGGCGTCGGCCGTGTCCGGTTTGGAACTGGTCACCGCGGACGGCGATCTGCGGACCTATGACAGGCACGACGGCGTGGTCGTCGGTCTCGGCGCCTTGGGCGTGGTGACCCGGCTGACCCTCGACCTGGTGCCGTCCTTCGAACTCCGCCAGGACGTCTTCGACGGCCTGTCCTGGGAGTCGGCGTACGAGCGTTTCGAGGAGATCCAGGACGCCGGCTACAGCGTCAGCATGTTCACGAACTGGGCCCGCGACACGATCGACCAGGTCTGGGTCAAGGGTTCAGGACAGCCGGGCGCGGACTTCTTCGGCGCGCGGGCTGCCGACGGGCCGCGGCATCCGGCGCACGCGGCGGGGATCCGGGCGGACAACTGCACCCGCCAGCTCGGGGTCCCGGGGCCGTGGCACGAACGGATCCCGCATTTCCGCCTGGACTTCACCCCCAGCGTCGGGAACGAACTCCAGACCGAGTACTTCGTGCCCATGAAACACGCCGTCGAGGCTATGGAGGCCCTCCGTGGCATCGGGCACCGGCTCGCGCCCGTCCTGCTCGTCTCGGAGATTCGCACGGTCGCGGGGGACGGCCTGTGGCTGAGCCCCTTCCACGGCGGCGACCGGCTGGCGCTCCACTTCACCTGGCGGCCCGAGGAGGACGCGGTCCGCGCGCTGCTGCCGGTCATGGAGGAACGCTTGGCGCCCTTCGGGGTCCGCCCTCATTGGGGGAAGCTCTTCCACCACGCCGGGGACTATCCGAGACTGGCCGATTTCCGGGCGCTGGCAGGCGAACTGGACCCGCACGGCAAGTTCCGGAGCCCGTTCGTGCGGCGGCACGTCTTCGGGGAGCGCTAGTCCGACTGCGACCAGGCGGCGACAGGCAGTGAGAGATACACGCCGACGTCGTCGATCCCCGTCGCCGATTCGATGCTCGTGCGCAGCAGGTCCACCCGTTCCTGGCGGTTGTCCGCCCGGCTGGGGAACCACTTCGACCGGACCTCGACCAGCAGGTCCAGTCCGAACCGGTCGAACGGTCCCGGCTGCCGGAAACGCAGTTCGACGTCGCCCGGCTGAAGGTCTCCGTCGTAGGGCTCCTCGGGGCATTCCACCGCGACGGACACGAGATGCGGCAGCACCGAACCCAGCTCGCGCAGCTTGGCTTCGGAAAGTTCGGGGGAGTAGGTGATTTCCACGAGAGGCACGACACCAGCCTAGGGCAGGCGCGAACTGCTATCGTGGCGGTAGTTGCTTGCTCGCACGGGAAGATCCCCGGCTGCTGCACTGGGGCCGCACGTTTCTCCCGAGGAGCTTCCATGTCTCTTCCCCTTGCCCGTCGTATGGACGGCGTCACCAGTTCTCCCGTGCGCGACCTGCTCGCGCTCACCGCCCGCCCGGGCGTGATCTCCTTCGCCGGTGGCATGCCCGCGCCGGAACTGTTCGATGTGGACGGCCTCCGCGCCGCTTTCGATCGCGCGCTCGACGGCGAGCCCGGCCGCCGCGCACTCCAATATTCGCCCACCGAAGGGAATCCGCGGCTGCGTGAGCTGCTCGCCGAACGACTGTCCGATCGCGGGCTCCCGACCACTGTGGACGATCTGCTGGTCACCACGGGGTCGCAGCAGGGCTTGCAGTTGCTGAGCACCGCGTTGCTCGACCCCGGTGCCACCGTGCTGGTGGAGGAACCGGTGTACCTGTCCGCGTTGCAGTGCTTCCAGCTAGCCGAGGCGCGGATCGTGCCCGTCCCCGGTGACTCGGAAGGGATCGACCCGGCGGCGCTGGACGAGATCGCGGCCAGGGAACGACCCGCCCTGCTGTACCTCGTCCCGACGTTCTCGAATCCGTCCGGCCGCACGATCGGCCCCGATCGGCGCCGCGCGCTCGCGGAAGTGATCGCGCGCCACGGGTTCTGGCTCGTCGAGGACGATCCGTACCACGAGCTGCGGTATCGCGGCGAGCCCGAAGAGCCGATGTCGGCCCGTCCGGAACTCGCCGGCCGCGCCGTCTATCTCGGCAGCTTCTCGAAGGTGATCGCCCCGGGGATGCGGCTGGGCTGGCTCCGCGCGCCGGACGAACTCCTGCGCCGCGTCGCGATCCTCAAGCAGGCGACCGATCTGCACACCTCGACGGTCGACCAGGCGGCCGCGGCCGAGTACCTGGCCGCCGCGGATCTCGACGCGCACGTGCGGACACTGCGCGCGACCTACAGCGCGCGCCGGGACGCGATGCTGGCCGAGTTGCCCGCGATCACACCACCCGGGACGACGTGGACCGACCCGGACGGCGGGATGTTCGTCTGGGTCACCCTTCCCGGCGGCGCGGACACGGATCTGCTGCTTCCCGAGGCGTTGCGCCATGACGTCGCCTTCGTGCCCGGCTCGGCGTTCCTGGTGGGGGAGCCGGACCGTTCGGCGTTGCGGCTGTCGTTCGCCACGCACGCGCCGGACACGATCGCGGAGGGGCTGCGGCGGCTGGGCAAGGCCCTGCCCGCGGCGATCTAGTCCGCCTGCGGGCGTCGCGGGGACCCTTCGGCCGCGCGGAAGGTGCGGCGGTAGCTGTCCGGCGGCACCCCGACGGTCCGGTTGAAATGCCGCCGCAAGGTGGCGGCCGTGCCCATCCCGGTGGCCTCCGCGACGAGGTCCACGCTGTCGTCCGTGCGCTCCAGGAGTTCCTGCGCGCGGCGGATGCGCTGATCGAGCAGCCAGCGCAGCGGGGTGGTCCCGGTCGCCGACCGGAAGTGCCGGGCCAGGTTGCGGGAACTCATGTTGGCGTGACGGGCGAGGTCCTCGACGGTCAGCGGCCGGTCCAGCCGCTCGGTGATCCAGGGGAGCAGCCCGCCGAGCGGATGGTCGTCCCGCTCGGGCACCGGGGCGGTGACGAACTGGGCCTGCCCGCCCGCGCGATGCGGCGGGACGACCAGACGGCGGGCGACGGTGTTCGCGACCGCGGACCCGTGGTCCGAGCGGACCAGGTGCAGGCACAAATCCATCGCGGCCGCCTTGCCCGCCGAGGTGAGCACGCTGCCGTTGTCGACGTAGAGGACGTCCGGATCGACCTCCACCAGGGGGTGACGGGCGGCGAGTACGTCGGTGTGCGCCCAATGCGTCGTCGCGCGGCGGCCGTCGAGCAGACCGGCGGCCGCCAGCACGAACGCGCCCGTGCACAGCGACGCGACCCGCGCGCCCGCCTCGTGGGCGGTGCGGACGGCGTCGACGAGGTCGGTGGGCGGGGCGACGTCGATGTCGGCCCAGCCGGGGACGATGACCGTGTCGGCGCGGGCGAGCCCGCCGAGCCCGTGATCCGGTTCGAGGAGGAACCGGCCGACCTTCACCGGGGCCGGACCGCAGACGCTGAGTTCGTACCAGGGACCGAAGCCCGGCAAGGGAGTGCCGAAGACCTCCTGGGCGATGGCCAGTTCGAACTGGAGCATTCCGTCCGTGGCGGCGAGCGCGACCGTACTCATGTCCGAAAGTGTACGCATGATGGCGTTCCGGACACTGTCAGAGGAGCGATCCCGTCGCCAGGATGGTCCACAGTGGATCGGTCGAGGACAGGGAGAACCCCATGGGTACGTACGACGTCGCGGTGTTCGGGGCCTACGGGCACACCGGGCGGTTCGTGGTGGAGGAGTTGCGCGAGCGGGGCTTCGGCGTGCTGGCCGTGGGCCGCGACGAGGGCAAACTCCGCGCCCTGCCCTGGACGGACCTGGAGATCCGGCAGGCGTCGGTCGACGACCCGGCCTCGCTCGATCGCGCCTTCGAGGGCGCGCACGCGGTGATCAACGCCGCCGGTCCGTTCGCCGACACAGCCGCGCCGGTGATCGAAGCGGCGCTGCGGGCGGGCGTCCCGTATCTCGACGTGGCCGCGGAACTCGAAGCGAACATGGACACCTTCGCGCGGTTCGGCGACAAGGCGGCGGGCGCGACAGTGATCCCGGCGATGGCGTTCTTCGGCGGTCTGGGCGACCTGATGGTCACCGCCGCCCTGGGTGACTGGACGTCCGCCGACGAAGCGCACATCGCCTACGGGCTGAGCGGCTGGCATCCGACGGAAGGGACCCGCGCGGCGGGCAAGGTCTCGCGGGAGCGGCGGAACGGGAAGAGGATCCGCTTCTCCGGTGGCCGGATCGAGCACCGCGACGACGCGCTGCCGGAGTCGGACTGGGACTTCCCGGCGCCGCTGGGGACCCGCGCGGTGCTCGGCGAGTTCTCGATGGCCGACGTCGTCACCGTCCCGAGTCACCTCGCCATTCCCGAAGTGGTCACCTACATGACCACGAACGCGGCCCGCGAGGTGGTGACACCCGAGACACCGGCGCCGCCCGCCGACGGGCCGTCCGCGCAGACGTTCGTGGTCGACGTCGTCGTGCGGTCCGGTGGCGAGGAACGGCGGATCGTCGCACAGGGGCAGGACATCTACGCGATCACGGCGCCGCTGGTGGTGGAGGCGGTCCAGCGGGTGCTCGACGGGCGGACCAAGGCGACCGGGGTCGTCTCGGCGGGGGAGGTCTTCGACGCGGCCGACTTCCTGGCGGCGCTGGCCCCGCGGGTGACCGTCACCGGGTGACCTCCGCCTGCCAGCCGGGGTGCGGCAGCCGTGCGGGCGGCGCCGCGCCGGGCCGGTACTCGAAGTGCCACCATTCGTTGTCGTAGATCCGGTAGAGCGCGAAGCGGGCGCCGTGATCCTCCAGCCACTGCGCGCCTTCGCGCGGCCGGACGTCCAGCGCGGTGCCCCGGACGTGCGCGGAATCCTTCGGTGGCAGGACGCGCTTTTCTCCCCGCTCGGTCTCGTCGAGGAAAAGGCGGAGCTGATCGGCGGCGTCACGATGCCCCGAGGTGACGCCGAGCAGCGTGCGGTGCCGCCAGAACGCCTCGGTCCTGGCGGCGGTGAACGCGGCCAGCGTCCCGCCGGTGAGCCCGGCGAGGTCCTCGGCCGGGAATCGCAGCGACAGCGCCCAGCCGCAGGCCAGCCGCCGGGCGTTGCCGGGAGACTTGAGCCACGCCGGGATCAGCAGCAGCACCGCGAGGACTCGGGTGACCATCGCGAAAACGGGTTCCTTCATGCCGTCCACACTCGACGCCGCTTGTCCGAGGCCGATCGTGACGACGTGCGCGGACGCCGACGAAAATGTCACCGTTCCGCACGGATCACGCCGTGACACGACCATGACATTCCGTGGACGTTCCGCGGAAACGGGATGGGCACGATGGCGTGTCATGGACGAGCGGATCCCGTCCGGCGCTGCGATAGTCGTCGGCATGCCCAGAGTGCTGCTCATCGAGGACGACCAGGCCGTGCGTGACGGGCTGAGCATGGCGCTGGGCGGACGCGGCCACGCGGTCGACGCGGTGGCCACCGGAGAGGAAGGACTGGCCAGGCTCGCGTCGCGGCCGCCGGACATCGTCGTGCTGGATTTGATGCTGCCAGGGCTGGACGGGTTCGAGGTCTGCCGCCGGATCCGGGCCGCGGGCGATCTGCCGATCATCATGCTCACCGCGCGCAACGAGGACATCGACGTCGTGGCGGGCCTCGCCGCGGGCGCCGACGACTACGTGGTCAAGCCCGCCAGGGCCCAGGTGCTGGAGGCACGGATCCGCGCGGTGCTGCGCCGCACCGGGCAGCCGGCGCCCGCGGCACCCGCGCCCGCCGGGATCGAGCGTCACGGCGATCTCGGCATCGACCGTGCCGGGCTGACGGTGACCAAGGCGGACAGGCCGCTCGCCCTCGCTCCGACCGAACTGCGGCTGCTGCTGGAACTCACGCAGGTCCCGGGGCGGGTGCTCAGTCGCCAGTACCTGCTGGAAAGTGTCTGGGAGCACGGCTATTTCGGTGACTCCCGGGTCGTCGACGCCTGTGTGCAGCGGCTGCGCGCGAAGATCGAGGACGACTCGTCCGCGCCGGTGTACGTCCAGACGGTCCGCGGGTTCGGCTACCGTTTCGGGCCGCTGTGAAGCTCGGTGGCCTGCGCAACCGGCTGCTGCTGGCGTTCAGCCTGCTGGTGGTGATCACCGCGGCGACGGTCGCCGGCGTCAACTACGCCCAGTCCCGCACCGTGATCCTGCAGCAGGCGCAGGACGCCACCGCCCGGGTCCTGGTCGACAAGGCCACCGCGCTGTACCCGCTCGGCCCGCTGCCGCCGGGCGACGGGACACTGGATCGGATCAGCGGCGAACTGTCCGATCGCGACTTGAGTTCCCTGGTCCTGTACGAGGACCAGACGAGCGGGAACACGCAGCTCCGATCGCTGATCTCGCCCGAACTCCGCGAGCGGGTGCGGTCGGGAACCGTGGCCTGGCAACGGGTCGACTCCGATGGCACACCGATGCTGGTGGTGGGCACCAGGTTCACCGTGCAGCTTCCGGGTGGGCAGCAGCGGGCTTCGGGTATCGAGGCCTACATCGCCCGCGACATGACCCCGGAGGCGCGCAGCATCGACGAACTCGCCACCCGGGCCTGGCTGCTCGGCGGGCTGGCGCTCGTCTTCGCCATCGGACTGGCACTCCTGGCCGCGCGCGGTGTCCTGCGGCCGGTCCGGGAACTGGGCGACGCGGCGCAGCGGCTGGGGGCGGGTGATCTGCGGGCCCGGGTCGAGGTCCGCGGGACGGACGAACTGGCCGGAGTGGCGCGGACGTTCAACGAGACGGCGGAAGCGCTGGAACGTCATGTCGGCGAGCTGAAACGGATGGAAGCCGACGCGCGGCGGTTCGTCGCCGACGTCTCGCACGAACTGCGTACCCCGCTGGCCGCGATGACGGCGGTCGCGGACGTGCTCGAACAGGAGGCGCCGCGGCTCTCGGGGGACGCCGGTCGCGCGGCGCGGATGACCATCGAAGAGACGCATCATCTGACCCGGCTGGTGAACGACCTCATCGAGGTGTCCCGGTTCGACGCCGGGGCCGCCGCCCTCGCCCCGGAAGAAGTCGACGTCGCCGAGGTGGTCACGGCGAGCCTGCGCATCCGCGGCTGGGCGGGCGAGGTGGAGGGAGAACTCCCCGCCGGGATCTTCGCCGTGCTGGATCCGCGGCGGCTGGACGTCATCGTGGCGAATCTGGTCGGGAACGCGTTGCGGCACGGGGAAAAGCCGGTCTCGCTCCGGCTTTTCGAAACGGGGGAGCGGATCACACTGGAGGTCGCCGATCACGGTCCCGGGCTGGCGCCCGAGGTGCTGCCGCACGTGTTCGACCGGTTCTACAAGGCGGATTCGGCCAGAGCGCGTTCCGGTGGCAGCGGGCTCGGGCTCGCGATCGCCCGGGAGAACGCCCTTCTGCACGGCGGCAGCCTGATCGCCGGGAACGGTGTGGACGGCGGCGCGGTGTTCACACTGCGGCTGCCTCGTCAGGAGGTGTCGGCATGAGGAAGGTCTGGCTCGCGCTGCTCCTGACGGTTTCGGTGGTCGCCGGGTGCGGCGTCCGGCCCAGTGCGGTGATCCCCGGTGCGCCCGCGCCGGTGGGCCCGGCCAACGGCGCGGTGCTCTACTTCCTGTTCAACGGTCAGCCGGTCCGGGTGCTGCGCCCGCTCGCCGGCGAACTGGCTCCGGCGAACCCCCTCGACCTGCTCGCCGCCGGACCGGACGAGAGCGAGCGTGAACGGCGCTATACCAGCGAAGTCCCGTCCGGCACCGCGGTTCTCGACCAGACACCGGCGCCGAACGGTGTCGCGGTCACCCTGTCGATCGCCGTCGCCGGGCTGTCCGCCCGGGCCGTCGACCAGATCGTTTGCACGGTAAGGGACTCGGTCGGCGGGATCCCGCGGATCACTTTGCGGGGCGGAGGAACCGACCGCGGCCCGCTGTCGTGCCCCCTGCCCGGTTAGGAGTGGCCCGAATCACCGGTGTCGGTCCCTCGCTTTGTCCGGATTAGCCCGCTAGCTTAGGCAAGGCTAAGCAAATGGGACGTGGGGTGGTTGTGGCGTGGAAGGGATCGAGGGCAAGGTCGCGCTCGTAACCGGAGGCGCGCGCGGGATCGGCGCGGCCGTCGTGGACGGACTGGCGCGGGCCGGCGCGATCGTGGCGGCGGTGGACCTGACGGAAGGGCCTTCGCGGGACGGGGTGACCTCGTTCGTCGCGGACGTCGGGGATCCCGCGGCGGTGGCGCGGGTGGTCGAGCGGGTCGAACGGGAACTGGGGCCGATCGGTGTCGGGGTATCCGTCGCGGGCGTGCTGAAACCGGGGTCCGTCTGCGAGACGAGCGACGAGGACTGGGCGGCGACTTTCGCGGTCAACTCCACCGGTGTCTTCACCGTGCTCCGCGAGATCTCCCGCCGGATGCTGCCCCGCCGGAGCGGCGTGCTGGTGACGGTCGGGTCGAACGCCGCGGGTGTCCCACGCACCGGGATGGCCGCTTACGCCGCCTCGAAGGCCGCGGCGACGATGCTGACCCGCTGCCTCGGCCTCGAACTCGCCGGCTCCGGAATCCGCTGCAACATCGTCTCGCCCGGCTCGACCGACACCGACATGCAACGTCTACTGTGGACGGACGAGAACGGCGCGGATCGTGTCATCGCGGGAAATCAGGAGCAATACCGCGTCGGCATACCACTGGGCCGGATGGCCGAACCGGCCGACATCGCCGACGCCGTCCTGTTTCTCGCCTCCGAGCGCGCGCGGCACATCACGATGCAGAACCTCTACGTCGACGGCGGTGCCACGCTTCGCGGGTGATCTCGATGACGCAACGAAGACTTTTCGGGTCCGTATGATTAGGTTAGGCTAACCGAAAAGGTGTGTCCGGCGCGTCCGGGGGGTCGCGTTCCGCGCCGGCGAAAGGCACTGCGAGGTACCAAGAGTGCCTACCTGGTCAGTAGTATTTGCGAAAGGGAATCCTGTCGTGTCCTCACCTGCACCGGCCCGACCAAGGCCGGTCCATCAGGCGGCCGATCTGCTGGCGGCGTACCTGCCCGGATCGTTCTACTACTCGTCCGCTCGAGGATCGCTGCTCGCCGACGGGGTGTACTCCCCGGTCCACGCGGCGCCGGGCGAGCGTGCCCGTGCCGCCGCCGAAGTCCTCGACGCCGCGCTGGTCGCCGGAGTGCCCGAACCCGTGGTGGCCGGGGCGATCGGGTTCCGGCCCGACGCTCCGAGCAGCCTGGTGGTACCCGCCGTGGTGCGCCGGGCCGGCCCGCCGCGCGCCGGGGGACCGGTGGCGCCGCTCGGGGGCGGGACCTGGTCGGTCTCGCCGCGGCCGGCTCCGGAGGTCTACACCACTGCCGTCGCCAAGGCGCTGGACGAGATCCGCGACGGCGACCTGCGCAAGATCGTGCTGGCCCGCTGTCTCGACGTCACCGGCGGCGACCCCGTCGCCGTGCCGCGTTTGCTGGCCCGTCTCGTCCACGCCGATCCGGCGGCCCACGCCTTCGCCGTCGACGTCAGCGCGCCCGGGGATCCCGCGCCGCGCACCCTGATCGGCGCGAGTCCGGAACTGCTGGTCTCCCGCCGCGGCCGGATCGTCTTGGCCAATCCGCTGGCCGGTTCGCGGCCGCGGGTCGCCGACGACGCCGAGAACGCCCGCCGGATCAGCGATCTGCTGGCGTCCGAAAAGGACCGTCACGAACACGCCCACGTCGCCGCGCAGGTGGCCGAGGTGCTGGGCCGGTTCTGCCTCGACCTCGACGTTCCCGCCGAACCCGAGGTGATCGGCACGCCCACGATGTGGCATCTCTCGACCAGGATCAGCGGGCGGCTCGCCGACGCGGGCGACGCCGGTTCGTCCGCGCTCGGGCTGGCCGAAGCGCTGCATCCGACACCCGCCGTCTGCGGCGTCCCGACGGGACTCGCCCGCGACACCATCGCCGCGCTCGAACCCGAAGATCGCGGCTACTACGCGGGTCTCGTCGGCTGGACCGACCAGGACGGCGATGGCGAGTGGGTCGTCACCATCCGCTGTGCCGAGGTCCGCGACCGGACGGTGCGCCTGTTCGCCGGCGCCGGAGTCGTCGCGGGTTCCGACCCGGCGGCCGAACTCGCCGAGACCGGCGCGAAGTTCGGCACCATGCTGCGGGCGCTCGGTTTGGAGGGAGTGGCGTGAACCCGGATCACGTGCCCTGGCCACCGGAAACCGCCGCGCGTTACCGGGCCTCGGGCCACTGGCGCGGCCAGACCTTCGGCAAGTTGCTGACCAGCCTCGCCGAGGCCTACGCCGAACGCCTCGCCGTGATCGGCGAGACCGCGCGCTGGACCTTCGCCGAACTCGACGAGCGCGCGCACCGGCTCGCCGCCGGGTTCGCCGGAGCCGGGATCCAGGCCGGTGACCGGGTCGTCGTGCAACTGCCGAACGTGCCCGAGTTCGCGTCCGTCGTCTTCGGACTGTGGCGGGCCGGTGCGCTGCCGGTGTTCGCGCTGCCCGCGCACCGGGCCAGCGAATTGCGGCACTTCGCCGAACAGAGCGAGGCCGCGGCGATCCTCACCGTCGGCGAGCACGAACGGTTCGACCACGCGGGGATGGCGCGTTCCGTCGCGGCCGAAATCCCGTCGGTGCGGAACGTCTTCGTCGTCGGCACGGAGGAATTCGCCGTGCTCGAAGCGGCGACTCCGCGCGCCCTGCCCGACCCGGACCCCGCCGGTGTCGCGTTCCTCCAGTTGTCCGGTGGCAGTACGGGCTTGCCCAAGCTGATCCCGCGCACGCACGACGACTACCTTTACAGCGTCCGGGAAAGCGCCCGGATCTGCGGCCTGCGCCCGGAAAGCGTGTACCTGGCGGCGCTGCCCGCCGCGCACAACTTCCCGCTCAGCTCGCCCGGCCTCCTCGGCGCCCTGCACGCGGGCGCGGGCACGGTGTTCGCGCCGCGACCGGACGCCGACACCGCGTTCCGGCTGATCGAGGCCGAAGGTGTGACGATCACCGGGCTCGTGCCGCCGCTGGCCGCGGCGTGGGCGCAGGCGGCCGCGAGGACCACCCGCGATCTGTCCACTTTGGACGTCCTGCTGGTCGGTGGCGCCAAATGCGCCCGTGAGCTGGCCGAGAAGATCGGGCCCGCGCTGGGCTGCCGCCTGCAGCAGGTGTTCGGCATGGCCGAGGGTCTGGTCTGCTACACGCGGCTCGACGACCCCGACGAGTACGTCCTCGCCACACAGGGACGTCCGATCTCGCCGGACGACGAGATCCGCGTCGTGAACCCGGACGATCCACTGTCCACTTCGGACGACGTCGTCGCGCCGGGTGAGATCGGCGCGCTGCTGACCCGCGGGCCGTACACGATCCGCGGCTACTACCGCGCCGCCGAGCACAACAAGACCGCGTTCACCGAAGACGGCTTCTACCGCACGGGAGACCTCGTGCGGCAGCATCCGTCGGGACATCTGGAAGTGGTCGGCCGGGCCAAGGAACAGATCAACCGCGGTGGCGAAAAGGTGGCCGCGGAAGAGGTCGAGAACCACCTGATGGCCCACCCCGGCGTGCTCGACGCCGCCGTCGTCGCGGTGCCGGACCCGTATCTGGGCGAGCGCACCTGCGCCTACGTCGTCGCAGTGCCCGATCCGGATGTTGCCGAGCCCGCCCCGGCGGAGCTGCGCCGGTTCGTCCGCGAGCGCGGGGTAGCGGCGTTCAAGGTGCCCGATCTGGTCCAGGTGGTGCCGGAGTTCCCGGTGACCGGGGTCGGCAAGACCAGCAAACGCGAGCTGCGGGTGGCGCTGGCCGCTCTGGCGAAGGAGAAGTGAACGTGTCACTGCCCAAGATCCAGTCGTACGCCCTGCCGACGGAGGCCGAGCTGCCCGCCGGGCGGGTCGGCTGGAAACCCGACCCCGACCGCGCCGCGCTGCTGGTGCACGACGCGCAGCGGTACTTTCTCGCGCCGTACGAGGGATCCCCGATCCCGGAGATGGTCGCGAACATCGCCGCGCTGGCCGACGCCGCCCGTGCCGCGGGCGTCCCGGTGTTCTACACGGCGCAGCCCGGGCGCCAGGCCGCCGAAGACCGGGGCCTGCTCACCGAGTTCTGGGGCGACGGCATCGGCGCGGTCATCGAGGACGACCCCTCGGCCGCGGACGTCGTGGACGAGCTCGCGCCGAAACCGGGCGACATCGTGCTGACGAAGTGGCGCTACAGCGCGTTCCAGCGCAGCACGTTCACCGAACAGCTCGCCGAAGCGGGCCGGGACCAGCTGCTGATCACCGGCGTCTACGCGCACATCGGCTGCCAGGCCACCGCTGTCGAGGCGTTCATGCGCGACGTCCAGCCGTTCCTGGTCGGCGACGCGGTCGCGGACTTCTCCCGCGAACGCCACGACCAGGCCTGCGAGTACGTCGCCCAGCGCTGCGGCGCCCTGACCACCACGGCCGCCGCGATCGCCGCGCTGGCCCCGATCCACGCCGGAGCAGGTAAATGAGTCTCACCCCAGCGAAGATCAACGCCGACGTCGCCGAACTGCTCGGCTGCGACCCGGCCGAGCTGACGCCGGAGACCGATCTCACCGATCTCGGCCTCGACTCGATGCGGATCATGGGCCTGGTCGAGCAGTGGCGCACCGAAGGCGCGGACACCCTGGAGTTCGCCGATCTCGCCGAGCAGCCGACCCTCGGCCACTGGACGCGGGTCCTCACCGGGAGCGCCGCGTGAGCCGCGCCGACCATCGCCACCGGCACCTCGAACGCATCGCCGAGGTGCGCGAGGGCGCGCACGCGGAGAAGGTGCCGTACCCGATCCGCGTCCGCCAGGCCGAAGTCGTCCGCACCGAGATGATCGGTTCCGGGCTGCTCCGCGTCACCCTCGGCGGGCCCGGGACGGCGGGATTCGAGGCGCATTCGCCCGACGAGCACGTCAAGCTCCTGTTCCCCGAGCTGGACGCCGAGCCGAAACTGCCGGTGCAGGACGGCGACATGCTGCGCTGGCCGAAGCCGTCGCCGACGTCGCGCGAGTACACGGTCCGCCGGTACGACCCGGCTTCCGGCGAACTCGATCTCGACGTGGCGCTGCACGAGGGCGGTCTCGGTTCCGGCTGGGCGGAGAAGGTCACCCCCGGCACGCCGGTGCACGTCGCCGGGCCGCCCGGCGGGCTGATCGTGCCGCACACCTACGACCGCTACCTGCTCGCCGGTGATCTCACCGCGCTGCCCGCGATCGCGCGCTGGCTCGAAGAACTGCCGCGCACCGCCGCGGGATGGGCGTTCATCGAGGTCACCGACGCGAGCGAGGAGATCGAGCTGTCCGCGCCCGAGGACGTCGAGGTGCACTGGCTGCACCGGGGAGACGTCGCGGCGGGCGCCTCCGACGTACTGGCGCGCGCGGTCCGGACGATCGAGGTCCCGGCCGGGGAACGGCTCTACGCCTGGGTCGCCGGGGAAGCGGGACAGATCAAACCGCTGCGCCGCTGGCTCAAGAACGACCTCGGGCTCGGCAAGGACGACCACGACGTGACCGGGTACTGGAAACGCGGGGTCGCCGACTTCGACGACGAGCACGACCACTGATCCCCACCCAGAAGAAAAAACGAGGAAAACCCATGCGCACCACAAGAACTCGCCGGCTCACCGGAGCGCTCGCGCTCGCGTTGACGGTCGCGACCGCGGCCACCGCCTGTGGCTCCGGCGAAGACGGCAAGGCGGCCGAGGGCGGTCAGACCCGGGTGTTCGCGGCCGACAACGGCCAGATCACCATCCCGGTCTCGCCGAAGCGGGTCATCGCCACCGGCTACGCCGTGCCCGCGCTGCTCGAAGCCGGCGCGCCGCTGGTGGGGGTGTCCAGCTGGAAGCGCGGCATCCCGCTGTTCAACGAGCAGGAGCGCAAGAAGTACGACGAGCTGGCGAAGGTCGCGGGCGAGGCGGCTTCGGAGACGAACTACGAGGCGATCGCCCAGGCGGATCCGGATCTCATCGTCATCGGCGTGCCGAAGCCGGTGCTGGCCGACATCGACATCAAGCGGCTCGAAGCGATCGCTCCGGTCGTGGCGATCGGCCCGTCCGTGCCGTCGATGTGGCGTGATCTGTCCCGCAAGCAGGCCGACGCCGCCGGCGCGGCCTCCGGGTTCGACGCGCTCAAGACCGCGTACGACACCAAGGCCAAGGGGCTGGCCGAGAAGTACAAGGCCGTGGTGCCGCAGCTGAAGCTGGGTCACGTCGGTGCCTACGGCGAGGTCGCCAAGGGCAACTTCCAGCGCGAGTTCAACGGTTCCTGGGGCACCAACATCGCCCAGGACGTCGGCGCCACCTACTACGGCCAGGTCAAGGTCAAGGGCGGCGGCTCGAAGGACGTCAGCGAGTACCCGTCGATCGAAGAGCTGTCGACCGCGTTCGCCGAGGCCGACGCGATCACCTACTCGGTCAGCGCCGACGGTTCCGTGCCCGCGCCGGTCAAGTACGTCCTCGACTCGCCGCTGTGGAAGGAACTCCCCGCGGTGAAGGCGGGCAAGGTCTACCCGTTCCGCTACACCGAGGCCGCCACCTACCGGGCCGCGACGTCCACTTTGGACGCCGTCGACCAGGCGTTCGCGCCGCTGCTGAAGAAGTGACCACCACCGGGCGGGCCGCGCTGCTCGGCGCCGCACTGCTCGGGCTCGTCGTGGTCGCCGTGCTGAGCGTCGGCATCGGCGCGCACGCCATCGCCCCCGGCGAGGTCGTGCGCGCCCTGCTGGGCGACGGGAATCCGAGTGACCGGGCGGTCGTCCTGGACATCCGGATGCCGAGGGCGGTACTCGCGATCGGGGTCGGCGCGGCGCTCGCCGTCGGCGGGGTGCTCGT
>NZ_NMQT01000108.1 GCF_002234405.1 Amycolatopsis thailandensis
GCTGCTCGGCGCGCTGCTCGACCGCAGTCCCCGCCCGGGACGGCTGCTGGCGTGGGCACTGCTCGCCTACGCGGCCGGGCTCGGCGCGGTGCTCGCGCCCGTCGAAGCCCCCGCGGCGATCGCGGTGGCCGTCGCGGCCGGGTTGCTCAACCCCGCCTTGGCGGGTGGCTGGACGGCTCAGCTGCCCAACGCGCGGGGCGGCACACCGCTGGCGAGGGCGAGCGCGCTGGACGCGATGACGTTCACCGCCGCGAGCCTCGCCGGACCGGGACTCGCCGGGCTCGTGGCCGCGTACGCCGGGGCCCCGGCCGCGGTGGCCGTCGCGATCACACTGGTCGTGGCCGCCTTCCCCGCGGCCTGGTCGCTGCCCGCCGTCGAAGCGAAGCCCGCGAAACCGATCCTGCGCCGGCTCGCCGACGGGTTCTCGGTCCTTTTCCGCAACCGTTCGCTGCTGCGGGCCACCGCGACGTCCACGGTGTCCTTCGTCGGCATCGGGATCGCCGTGGTCTGCTATCCGCTGCTCGGCGCCCAGCGACTCGGGAACCCGGGCTTCGGCGCGCTCCTGCTCGCCGTCCTGGCCGCCGCGTCACTGGTCGCGAACGCCGCGCTGGCCCGCAAGCCGCCACCGCCGGATCGCACCGTGCTCGCCACCACCGTCCTGCTGGGCGCGAGCTTCCTGCTCGCGGCGGCAGGCCATGACGTGGTGACCCTCCTGGCCGCCGCCGTACTCACCGGTTTCGCCGAAGGACCACAACTTTCGGCTCTTTTCGCCATCCGGCATCGCGAGGCGCCCGCGGACGTGCGGGCTCAGGTTTTCACGACGGCGGCGAGCGTGAAGATCACCGGCCTCGCGGCGGGAGCGGCGGCCGCGGGCCCGTTGAGCGCACTCTCAGTAACCGCCGCACTGGGCGCCGCGGCGGGCTGCCAGCTGCTCGCGGCTGCGACGTATGTACTGGTCAGAACGTCCAGGCGGACTAGAACGCCATCGCCTGCGCGCGCCGTTTGACCTCGGTGCCGTGGCTGGTGCGGAGCGCGTTGACCGGGGTGGTCCCCGGCAGGGTCTCGTCCTCGGCGAAGAGCCAGCGCAGCATCTCCGTCCGGCTGAAGCCCGAGTCCGCGAGCACGGTGATGGTGCCCGCCAGGCCCTTGACCACGCCGTCCTTCACCAGGAATCCGGCCGGGACGTACAGCTCGCCCTTGCGCCGGACCGCGATCAGGTGGCCGTCGCGCAGCATCTGGCGGACCTTGTTGGCCGAAACGTTCAGCGCGGTCGCGACCTCGGGAAGCGGGAGAACGGCCACATCTGCATCGAGAACGTCGTCGGCGACGGGAATACCACTCACAGGTGACACTGTGCCACATTCCGTCTCCCGCTCCGTTAGTACGCATGGGTGACGACTCGGCCATGACGGAGAGTGCCCGGTTGGTCACGTATACCGCCGATTCGACGAAATGCTGCGAATCGTGATCCCCGGGGAGCCAGGTCCCGTACACCAGAACATGGGCACTTCCGTACGATCCATAGCCGTGACACGCACGGACCCCACGCTGGTGGGCACTCTGCTCGAGGGCCGCTACCGGGTGGACAAGCTGCTCGCACGCGGTGGGATGTCGTCGGTGTATCGCGGCGTCGACACCCGCTTGGACCGCCAGGTCGCCATCAAGATCATGGACCCGCGGTTCGCCGACGACAGGTCGTTCGTCGAACGCTTCGAACGGGAGGCCAGGTCGGCGGCCCGGCTGCACCATCCGCACGTGGTGGCGGTGCACGACCAGGGCTTCGACACCCCCGGCGGTGAAGAGTCCGGCCGCGCGTTCCTGGTCATGGAACTCGTCGACGGCGGGACCCTGCGCGAACTGCTCGCCGAACGCGGCCCGCTGGACATCGCGCTCGCGCTGAGCATCGCCGAGCCGGTGCTGTCCGCGCTGGCCGCGGCGCACGCCGCCGGGCTGGTGCACCGCGACGTCAAACCGGAGAACGTGCTCATCGGGCGCGGCGGCACGGCCCTTTCGGGCGGCGTGGTCAAGGTGGGCGACTTCGGCCTGGTCCGCGCGATCGCCAGCGCGGGCACCACGAGTTCGAGCGTCATCCTCGGCACCGTCGCCTACGTCTCGCCCGAACAGGTCGCCACCGGCGCGACCACGTCGAGCGGCGACGTCTACTCGGCCGGGATCCTGCTGTACGAAATGCTCACCGGGCGCGCGCCCTACACCGGCGACACCGCCCTCTCGGTGGCGTACCGGCACGTCAACGACGACGTCCCTCGCCCGAGCGAACTGCGCCCGGACATCCCGCCGATGCTGGACGAGCTGATCCTGCGCGCCACCCGGCGTGATCCCGAACGGCGCCCGGCCGACGCCACGGCGTTCCTCGCCGAACTGAACCACCTGCGCACCGCACTCGGCATCCCCGCGGTCCCGGTGCCCGTGCCGCTGCCCGCGGACGCCGACCGGGAGACCGATGCCGAGCGCACCACCCCCGGCATCCCCGCGATCCCGGCGGGCCCGTCCGCGGCGACGACGGTGCTGAACCCGGTCGCCGAAGCGACCATGCCGGTCTCCGGGCCGCGCGGCACCCAGGCGATGCGGCGGGAGCAGCAGTTCCCCGCCGCCCAGCCGCCGCGGACGCCTCCCCCACGTCCCAAGCGCCCCGCGGACGACGACGACCAGCCGCAGTCGCGCAAACGCCTCTACATCATGATCGCGGCGGCGGTGCTGGTCCTCGGCGGTCTGATCGGCGCGTTCGCGTTCATCCTCAACGACACCGGCCCCACCTCGGCGTCGGTGCCGAAACTGGCCGGGATGAACCAGGCCGCCGCCGGCAACGCGCTCCGGACGGCGAAGCTGACCCCGGCCTACACCGAGGAGTACAGCGACACCGCCGCGCAGCACACGGTGATCCGGTCGGACCCGGCGGCGGGCGCGTCGCTCGCGCCGGGCGCAACGGTCAATGTCGTGCTGTCGAAGGGCCGCCCGATCGTGCCGGACATCCAGGCGGGCACGAGCCAGCAGGACGCGGAGACCGCGATCAAGGCCGCGCAGCTGACGCCGGTCCAGGGCGAGCAGGAGTACAGCGACGTCGCCAAGGGCAAGGTGATCCGCACCGACCCGAGCCCCGGTTCGCAGCTGAACATCGGCGGGCAGGTCACGGTCATCCTGTCCAAGGGTCCCGAACCGCTGCCGCCGGTCCCGGACGTCACCGGACAGAGCAAGGACGCCGCGTTCCAGATCCTGCAGCAGGCGGGCTTCCAGCCGTTCCAGGCGGGCGAGGAGTTCTCGGACCAGTTCGCCGCCGGCCAGGTGATCCGCACCGACCCGAAGGGCGGCGGCAAGGCGAGCAACCGCCGGATCGGGGTGTTCGTTTCGAACGCCGTCGAAGTACCGAACGTGACCTTCAAACGGATGGAAGAGGCCATCCAGATCCTGCGCCAGGCGGGCTTGGACGCCGACCGTGAGGGTCGCGGAAACGGCAACGGCCACGGCGGCGGAAACGGTGGTTTCGACTTCGTCCTGCAGCAGGATCCGCAGCCGGGCACGAAGGTGCCGAAGGGCACGAAAGTGAAGCTCAAGGGCTTCGGGTGACGCGAAAGGTGTGGTGAAACCGTTCAGTACCGGCCTGGTCATCGGATACCGTGAACCGCATGGTGGTCGTTGACGGCGTGAGCGGCAGGTCGGACAGGTTCACCTCGCGTTCGGTCGCGCCCGGGCCACGATGAGCTTCTTCACGGACGGCCCGCGCAGCCGTCCCCTCTTCCCGGTGCCGGAACAGGAGCTGTTCGGCTACAACGGCCGCCCCTGGGTGGAGTCACCGCACGAGTACATCGTCCCGGCGATCCTGCCCTGGTCGATGCCGCTGGGCCGCGCCGAACGGACCATCGTGGCGCTGCGCGGTATCGAGGTGTGGCCGGAATCGGTGTCGTTCCAGCTGTCGGTGTACTCGCGGGATCTCCTGTCCGGCGATCCCGACGAAGGCCTGATCGATCACCGCCGGGTCCCGGACTACAACGCGCTGCTGGTCGGCGTGCTCTTCCCCGACGGACGGCGGGCCAGTTCGGAGACCATCTCCGTACCGTCGGCCGCCCAACCGGATCAGCCGGTGCTGCGCGCGCAGGGGCTGGGCGGTTCGGCGTTCCATGTCGACCACGAGATCTTCCTGTGGCCGCTGCCGCCCGACGGCCCGCTGGAGTTCATCGTCCAGTGGCTCGACCGCGACATCGAGGAGACGCACACCTCGCTCGACGGCACCGCGATCCGCGACGCCGCCAAGGAGGCGAGCGAGATCTGGCCCGGCCTGCCCGCGCGGGAGGCGCACGGGCTGCCCGTCCGCCGGGTCGGGGCGCAGGCGATGATCACTCCCGCCTGGCCCCGCGAGTCGCAGGCGCCGCCTCCGCTGCCCCAGCCGAAACGCATGTCACCGCCGCCCACGTC